>JACQBQ010000054.1 GCA_016201905.1 Candidatus Melainabacteria bacterium
AGATGATACTTGTTGTCAAATATTACATGTGATGTTCTTCTATATCTTTTTTCTCCCATTACTCCATTTTACTAAACCGCCAATTTGACCTGAAGGGGTCGCCTAAAGGCGAGGGATCTTACCCCACAGGAAGAATTAGATTAAAATAGATCCTTAATTGTTTCTCTTCACGATAGGATGGTGGCTGCTAATGCATGTAACATCTAGTACAAATAAAATTAATCATAATCTAACTAATTACACTTTTAATGATGCAATTTTTACTAGTCGCAGAGAAAAATTATTTAAAGAGCTGCCAGAGAAATCATTAGTAATTATTCCAAATAACAATATTTCAATTCGCTCAAATGATACTGAATACAAATTCAGACCTGACAGCGATTTTTATTATTTAACTGGATTTGAAGAACCTAATTCTATCTGTGTTTTAAAAAAAGACAATGGGGCTTTTACTTACACAATGTTTGTAGAGCCAAACAACAAAGAGAAAGAGATTTGGAGCGGAAAAAGAGTTGGATTAGAAGGGGTACAATCAATATACAAAGCTAATGAATCTTATTCAATTTTTGATTTTGATAGTAAGTTAAAAGAACTGATTAAAGGGACAGAATATATTTATCTCCCTTTTGGAAAAAACAAAGAGCTGGATCTTAAAATTACTAGTCTTTTAGGTGACTTAAAGCTAAAAAACAGAAGTGGGGTAAAAGCTCCTCTTGGAATTTTTGATTTTAGAGATATTGTTCATAAAATGCGATTAATAAAAGATAACCATGAAATTGATTTTATTCAAAAAGCTTCTGACATTTCAAAAGTTTCTCACATTTTAGCCATGTACAAATCCAAACCTGGAATGTTTGAATACGAGCTTGAAGCACTTATCGAGGATAACTTTAGAGCTCTTGGAGGAAATTGTCCTGCATACTCTACAATTGTTGGTTCAGGAAAAAATACTACTACCTTACATTATATAAATAACAATAAGAAAATTCAGGAAAATGATCTTATATTAATCGATGCAGGTTGTGAATATAATTACTATGCTTCTGATGTAACACGAACTTTTCCAGTAAGCCATAAGTTTAATAGTGCTCAGAAAGATATTTATGAAATTGTTTTAAAAGCACAAGAAGAGGCTATAAAAGAAGTTAAAGTAGGAAACCGATTTATTGATCCATATAATAAAGCTACTTTAATCATTGCTGAAGGATTAAAAGAACTTGGCTTACTAAATGGAAGCACTGAAGAAATTATAAAAAAAGAAGACTATAAAAAATTTTTCATGCACAATATAGGTCATTGGCTTGGATTAGATGTTCATGATGCTGGTCCTTATATTGATGACAGTGGTAATTCAATCAAACTAACTCCTGGAATGGTTTTAACAATTGAACCTGGCATATATATTCCCAACCATTCAGAGGGTATCCCTGAGCATTTTCAAGGTATTGGGGTAAGAATTGAAGATGATATTTTAGTTACAGAAAATGGAAATAAAGTACTCACAAATGGAATACCTAAGACAGTTAAAGAGATAGAACTTAGTTAAAAAACAAAAAAGTAGCTTATAGCTTATAGCTTATAGCTTATAGCTTATAGCTTATAGCTTATAGCTTATATAAAATTATAAAAGTATTCAGTTCTCTGCGCTAAGATCATTACTCAGCAACAATCTTCCATTTTCCGATTTCTTCACTAAAGTTTCTATCTTTTAAAACAAGCCAGTGGCTGGCTTTTGGGTGATCTACAAAGAACTCAAGGTTTGCAGTCTTGGTTATTTTTGGCGGAAAGTCTTTAAAAATATCTTCATCCACATCAACTATTGAAGTAGTATATTCTTTGCCCTGAGAATCAAGTAAGAAAAAATTGTTTAGGCGGTAAATATCTTTTGAATTGTTTGTAATTCGAATATTAATCTTAAGCATAGCTTCACCTAAAGCATACTTATTCTTTTTAACAGAAAGAATTTTTAGATCTACTTTTTCATTTTTGTCATTTTTTACAACTTCTTCCTTTTCTTTAGGTTCACTTTTTTTACAGGTAACTTGTTTTAACTGTTCCAAGCTCACATCATCTACTGGCACCATAGTAAGTTCACTGCCAGGTTCTATTCTGGCTTTTTTACCACTGCTTACAACACCACCAACTGTTCCAAGAAAACCTCCAGCACCTGCACCTACTGCCAGTGAATATCCATGAGTAGCAGCAGCTAAACCCAGTCCACCAAGATTTAGTGTAACCAAAGCACCAGCAAGCGAGCCACCCACTAGACTTAAAGCAGTTTTCCCTAAATGCTGAAGCGGGCTATAAACTTTATGTTCTGATTTTGAAGTTAGACTGGATTTTAAATTGATTTCTGTACCATCTGGACAAATTGCTTTATCAAATGTAACTTTGAAATAACCGTTCTTATTAAACTTTTTTGGGGGATCAATTTCACTTATATGACCAGTGAATTTAGTAGACTCAGGAATAAAAATATTTTCATCTTCTAAAATCAGCGAATAATCCAAAGTGTTTTCTGCAGTAACTTCTAAATTTAACTTTGGTACATATGAACCATCATCTAGATTTCTATCACTTGTATAAAAGAATTCTTTATCTACATTAAAAACTTTTAATTTCATTGGAGTGTAAATTTTGTTTGTAATATAGCCTTGAAATAAAGTCGAGTGCCTTACGTTATCATTATCATTTCCAAGTGCAAAAGGAGAAAAAAATATTACTGATAAACAAAAAATAAAAAGAAAAAAGAAACAGTTAAAAATTGTCAAAACTCTCATAAGTTAAAGGACGTAGGGTAAGCCCCTGGTTCCTTATGACTTATAAGGCATTTATAGAGGGCTATCACTAAGAATGCTTAAAAAAATCAATAATAATTTGCAGCTTAAAATATTAAGTGTTCAATAAAAAAATTATTTCTAATTCAAGAGGATGTGATCTGCCTCACATCTATTCTTTAGGTTTAGTTTGTCGAATGTTTTATACGGGCACATTATTATTACCAAGCCACTTGACTTATTTGGATATTAAACAAAAAATGCTTAAAGTAACAGTTATCACGCAACAAAATGATACAAAATACTGGCAGGACACCCTTGGAAATGTCTGGGAAGGACCTCTTGATATTTCTCTACAAACCAGCCATGAAGTAAAAAAACCTGCTGATTTAATAATCTTAGATTTTTCAGGGATAGAAGCAAATACCCATGAGCTTTTAACAGATATAAGTCCAAGTCTTGTTGGTAAGCACTTTCTAATAGTATCTGACAAAAAAGACGCTGATCTTGCAATTGAAGGAATAAGGTTAGGTGCTATTGGTTTTTTGGTAAAGCCATTTAAGAGATTTGAGCTTATTTCAAGCCTTGATCGTTTACATACAGCACCTACAGGCCAAATCCCAACCAAAAGAAAATCAAGAATAATTACCATGATTAGTTATAAGGGTGGGACAGGCGTAAGTACAGCAACAGTAAATCTGGCTTACACACTATCAAATGTCTATCAGAAAAAAACTTTAATAGTTGATGCTGCAGGATTCTCAAATCATGCAACTGTTTTACTGAATATTATTCCCAAATGCACACTGGCAGACATCTGTAAGCAGGGTAAGGATATCGATGAACAGTACCTGACAAATGCTGTCAGTACAATCGGTAAAAATCTGGCAATCATAGGCAGTTACATAAAAATAAGTGATGTAAACGACATTAATTTAAATTGCCTGGAAAATTTTTTGGAAATTGCAAGCGAAGTTTATGATTATATTTTAGTGGATACTTCTACACATTTATTAGATGAAGTATCAATGTTCTTTATTCAAAAAGCAAGTGATCTGCTTCTAATGACTACATTTGATCTTTTAGCAATAAGGGATAACAGGTTTTATATTCAAACCTTAAAAGATCTTGGAATATCTGAACATAAAATTAAACCCATTATAAATAGGCAAGACTGGTATATAGGCAGTTTAGAGCCTGAGCTTATCCAGAAGCAACTAAATCACACAATTTTCCATGCTCTTCCAAATGACTGGAACCTGTGTGTTGAATCTGCAAATTATGGCAGACCACTTTTAGAAGTAGCTCCTAATTCTCAGCTTGCAACTTCCTACAAAATTCTTGCCGGGAAGTTTACAAAATCAGATATTCCCGTTCAAGAAAGCAATAACATATTAGAGAAAAAAGCTGAACTCACTGACGACAAACAAGCTAAAAAGAAAGGTATTCTAAACTGGTTTTAAGAATTTATGAACCAACCAAACCAACCAAATCAACCATTTCAAAAAAGTATTTTTTCAAAAAAAGAAGGAGAACAAACTTCCGACGCTGATAAAGCAGCCACATTGCCTCACAAACAGACTACTAATACAAGTTCAAAATCAGAAAATGCTTATAAAGACTTAAAGAAAAAGCTACATACAAAACTCCTAGCAGAGCTTGACACAAGTAAAGTAAATAATGATGATGTGAAAACAAATGAAAAAGTAAAAAATCAGATTGTAAATTTAATTGAAACACTTCTTACAGAAGAAGGAGTACCATTAGGATTAAGTGATAGAAAGAAATTGATAGAAGAACTGATAGATGACATTCTGGGGTTGGGTCCAATTGAGCCTCTTTTACGTGATACCGCTGTCAATGATATTTTAGTAAATGGACCTAAAAAAGTTTATGTAGAAAGAAAAGGCGTACTTGAAAAGACTGATATTATTTTTGATGATGAAACACATCTTATGCGAGTAATAGGACGTATCGTAAGCAATGTCGGAAGAAGAGTAGATGAATCTTCTCCAATGGTAGATGCCAGACTACAAGACGGTTCAAGAGTCAATGCAATAGTTTTACCACTTTCAATAGATGGTGCAGCTTTATCAATTAGAAAATTTTCTGAAAAGAAATTTATACTCGATGATCTTATAAAGTTCGGTGCCATGACTGAAAACATGTGTGAAATGTTAAAACTCTGTGTACTGTGCAGACTAAATATTATCGTCTCTGGTGGTACAGGTTCAGGAAAAACAACATTTTTAAATGCACTCTCAAGATATATTCCTAATCATGAAAGAGTTGTAACAATTGAAGATGCTGCAGAATTACAACTACAGAGAGACCATGTTGTTAGACTGGAAACAAGGCCCCCAAACCTTGAAGGCAAAGGCGAAATCTCACAGAGAGATCTTGTTAAAAATGCTCTTAGAATGAGACCTGAAAGAATAATTCTGGGAGAAATTAGATCAGGTGAAGCATTGGATTTATTACAGGCCATGAACACAGGACACGATGGTAGCATGGGAACACTACACGCAAACACTGCACGTGATGCTTTCAGCAGACTTGAAACAATGTGCCTTATGTCTGGTATTGAACTACCTCAAAGAGCAATCCGTGAACAAATTGCATCAGCAGTAAATTTAATCTGCCAACTGAACAGATTTTCTGATGGTTCAAGAAGGGTTACCCAGATAGCCGAAGTAACAGGTATGGAAAACGGCATAATAACAACCCAGGATATATTTATTTTTGAACAAAAAGGAGTAGATGAAAACGGTAAAGTAAAGGGTATATTTAAACCGGCAGGAATAAGACCTGTATTCTCAAAGAAAATTGAAGCTATGGGATATAAACTTCCACCTGCAATGTTTAATCCTACCTAGTTTTTTAATCACTAAAAAAAATGCTTAGCCCATTAATATTTTCTATAGTCTCATTCTTTGCAGTGATAATGCTCTGTATGGTTGGTTATTATTTGTGGCAAAATGCAGAAAATCTTAAATCTCAAAACAAGCGTTTAGAAAAAGCAATCAACATACAGACTCAAGCTCATAGTGAAAGTCCGGAGAGCAACACTGATAATTCTGAAGGAAATATTAGACGCGACATGCGTATCAGTAACATCGTATGGCTAGACAAGTTGCTTTCAAAATTTCTAAAAGGGAGAACAAAGTCTATAATGATCTTAATCGAGCAAAGCGGCTTAAAGATTAGAGTGAGTGAGTTTATCTTATTTACAACTATTATTGGATTTATTGGAGAGCTTGCTGTTGATATATTTCTGCACATTCCCATTGTCGGCTTTGCAGCAGCAATATTGCCTTTGTTTATATTAAATTTTTTAAAAGTAAAAAGATGTCAAGATTTTGCAAAACAGTTGCCACAGGCACTTGATTTACTAAGTGGTGATCTAAGAGCCGGGCTTGATATTCAAACAGGATTAAAACACTTATCAGAAGAGTTCCCACCCCCTATAGGAGAAGAGTTTGGCAAAGTTGTAATAGAAATAAATCTGGGGCTTTCATTAAGTGAAGCATTAAATCATCTCTCAAGCAGAGTCAATATCATGGATGTCCAGATACTGTGTACCGGAATTATTATAAACAGAGAGCTTGGAGGAAATCTCTCAGAATTAATTAATGGCATTGCCGATACAGTAAGAGAAAGATTTAAATTACAGGGCAT
Organism: Candidatus Melainabacteria bacterium; assembly: GCA_016201905.1. Classification (GTDB taxonomy): domain Bacteria; phylum Cyanobacteriota; class Vampirovibrionia; order 2-02-FULL-35-15; family 2-02-FULL-35-15; genus JACQBQ01. The sequence continues at coordinate 6,456 of JACQBQ010000054.1, forward strand.
GATAAAAGCACTTACTGCAGAAAATCAGATGTCTGCACTTTTACTTATTGGACTTCCAATTGTACTGTTTTTTATACTTAACATCATGTCACCAGCTTTATACAACTCATTTAGCACCGATCCAGTAGGGCAAAAGATTCTTCTCGGTTCTGTTGTTTCCATGGTTTTTGGATACCTGGTTATGCAAAAGATTACAAAGCTAGAGGTATAAAAAATGATATTGATATTATTACTATGCTTATGTGCTTTCAGTGCTATATGCCTCATATGCATAGTAATTTTTAGAATGAGACAAATAGGAACTGAATCAAAAGAAATAAATAAAAGACTACAGTTCTGGTTGTCAGAAAAAAGTGCTAGTAAGGAATATAGTGAACAGAAAGAAGATAAGGATGAGAGCTTTACAAAAAGAGTTATAATGCCGCTTGGAGAACAGGTTGGAGCCTGGATGGCAGAAAAAGTTCCATACAGTAAACTTTCTGCTATTAAAAAATTATTAATTAAAGCTGGTTACAGAGAAAAAATATCAATTCAAATTTTTTATGCGATAAAAGTTGTAATTGGAATTATAGTTGGAATAGTTTCGTTTCTTGCTATTTCTATTACCGGTAAAGATCTTCAATCCACGATTACGCTAACATTTGTAGCCGGGATCATTGGCTTTATCCTACCGAATTACATTCTGGACAAAAGAGCAACAGAGAGAAAAGCAAGCATTGACAGAATACTTCCAGATGCACTTGATCTTCTCGTTATTTGTACTGAAGCAGGAATGGGAATAGATCAATCACTTCTTAGAGTAGCATCAAATCTTGGTAGTACAAAAGGGAAAGCTCTTTCTGAAGAGATTATTCTTACAAACAGGGAAATGAATCTTGGTCAGGAAAGAAGTGTTTGCTGGAACAATCTGGGAGAAAGAAGTAACTCAGAAGAACTTAAAAATCTTGCAAGAATAATAATTCAGTCAGAAAAAGTTGGTTCAAGCGTTGCAGATGTACTTAGAAACCAGTCAAAATTTTTAATTGTGAAAAGACGACAAAAAGCAGAAGAAGCTGCCGCACAAATGGCTATAAAAATGATGATACCAATGGCAGTCTTTATTTTCCCCTGCATAATGGCGGTAACACTTGGTCCTCCAATGTTAAAGCTTGCTTCAACATTTGGAAAACTGAGTCAATAAATAATTTTTCTCTTATCTTGAGCAAGATAAAAAACTATACTGTACTACAGTTCATTTAAGAGCATGCTTAACTCTCATTTCATTGTCTGAGTTAAATAGGAACAAATAATCTTGCTTATTATTCTCATATGATTATCGTGAGTAATTAAGGAATTAAAAATATTTTTTTTAAATTGAAATTGAGCACTAACAACATCACAAAATATTTTTCTACTGGAAGGTTTTTACCATATTTTATTTTTATTTTCTTGAGCTCTATTTCTATTTTTTTACCAGCAATCTCAAAAGTATATTTCCTGGAAGCTGATTTTTATCAGGGCAAAACTCAGGAAAGAAAAATTATTCTTGGGAAAGGTGAGATTATCTCAAGTGACAAGTCTGTTACAAGAGTTGCTGTAAGCGATCCTAATATTGCTGATCTTCAGGTATTAAGTGAAAAACAGATCTTTGTAAGAGCAAAACAACTGGGCATATGTACTCTTCTGGTATGGGAAAAAGAAAAACCCAATCCAACAAGGTTTGATGTTTTAGTTCTGCCAGATATAGATTATCTGACAAAACAATTACATGAGTTAGATCAAAATATAATCGTAGAGTATATTCCACCTGCAGGTAATTTAACCTCTGGCAATTCACAAGGATCACCTGGTCAGGGATTATCAGCTCCACCTGCTCCAGGGGCACCAAGTACAGGTGCTTCATCCACAGCACAGGGTCAAAGTGGAAGTTCATCTTCACCTGACGCTTCTGGGTCAGTATCAGGAAAAATTATATTAAAAGGTGAAGTTTCAAATGCAGAAATCATTGCAAGGGCTCTTCAGATTGCAGGAGCTTATGTAGGTGATCAAGGGATAAAAATAATCAGTCAGCCTGGAGGACAAATAGTAGATGGTTTAGCAGGAAGGTATGACATTTACAGTAATTCAGATGTACAAACAGCACAAACAGGTCAGGGCTCAGCAACATCTTTTGGGGCACGTGATCCGATGAGATTTACATCAAACAGATATGCAAATCTCAGTCGCGGTGTTATAGCTACAACTCAAAAAGGATCTGTTGTAAGTTTTCTTATGGTAAAAGATCCTCCACAAATTTCAGTTGCAATAAGATTTTATGAGATTTCAAGAAGCATTGCCAGAAATTTAGGTTTTAATTCAAACTTTAGTGGGAGTACTTTGAAGGGAGGGACTTTCGTAGGTGGTAACGGAATAAGTCAGTTGCTTGGTTCACTTGGTTCACGAGCAAGTTCTTCCCTATCCCAATCGATTGGGCAAGGTGTAACAGGTGTGATCTTCAATCCCACTAATGGCATAGGTTTTGTTCTTCAAGCACTGCAAGAAAGAGGAGAAATAAAAACACTTGCTGAACCAAATCTTGTAATTGCAAATGGTGAACCTGCTTCATTCCTTGCAGGCGGTGAAGTACCGATTTTAAGATCAGTTTTTACTGCTGGTGGCGCAAGTACTGATGTAACTTATGAACCATTTGGAATTAAATTTAATTTACTACCTACAGTTACAAAAGAAAATAGAATTTATTTGCAGCTTATTCCTGAAATTAGAGACATCGATAACGATCTTTCAAACTTTATAGCACCACCTGGATCAACAACTGTAAGACCCCCTGCCTTTAAAACAAGAAGAACCCAGACACAAGTAGAGCTAGAATCAGGACAGGCATTTGCTATCAGTGGACTCCTCAGAGAAGACAATACAAGAAATTTAAGAAAGGTACCAGGAATAGGTGATACACCGATTCTTGGTACATTATTCAGAAGTAAGTCATTTAGAAAAGGTGAAACAGAATTACTTATCGTAGTAAGTCCACAAATAATCAGACCAACAAGTGCAAATAAAATCGCAAAAGTATCTATCCCAGAAGTTCCATATCATGATTTTGATCAGCTGGCACCACTAAAACCATATACTAAAAAAGATGATGAAAAAGGTCCTGAAATTAAAGATTCAATAGATGCCGGAAAATACAATCCTCCACCACAAAATAATGAACCACCTCAGTCAAACGACACTGACATGTCATCAATGAATCCTAAAGAGATAACCTTAAATAAAACTGACGAATCAAAGCCACAAGAAATTGAGATTAAAAAACCAGTTGAACAAATAATTTCAAATCAAACAGAAGTTACAATGGTCTTAGATCCACCCAAGAACAAAAATGAAATTAAAGACAACCCAGAAAAAGCAATAAGCAAATTTGAAGATAAATTTAATGGGGATGAGGATGTAGACTTTCAAACCCAAGACAAGAAAGGAAAAATATCCTGGAAAAAACTTAAAGAGAACTTAATACAAAAAAGAAAAGCTAAAGAAGCAAAAAGACTGGAAGAAAAGAAACTCACAGAAGAATTAAACCAGTCCAAACTCATTAAAGACGAAGAAACATTAAAAGAACTATGGAAAAAAGAAGCTGCAAATTATGCCAAAGCCCAAGAAGCGATGAGGCTTGCACGAGAAAACAAGCTCTATCCTAATTGACCAACTTTAGTCTCAGAATCATCCACATAAATGCATCTGAATATAAGTAAAATGTACATTATGAAAGTTAGGGTTAACACTTGCTTCTTTTTGCTAAAGTCTTAAATTTGTGACAGAAAAAACACAATAACACTTTAAAAGATGGGTATACTTCTCATAGAAGTCTTTTCAAAAATAGTGGAGGAAAAGCTATGGGAAGAGCATTTTGTAGAAGTTTACTTTTAATAGGTTTAGCTTCATGGTTTTTGTCATTAAATTCATTAAATAATTCTGCACTTGCTGAATGTGATAGCACAGGAAAATCAATTGGAGCAGAATGTCACTTTGAAGACTGTGAATGTGCATCAGCTATCTGTATAAACGGAACATGTGTAGAATGTTCAGAAGACACTGACTGTCAAGATAGTAACCACTGTGTTGAAAACAAATGCCAGTAAAGTAAAATTAAGTTTACTAATAATAGAAATAAGTCCGTTCGTCACCCAGAATAACTTCTATTGAATTTTTAATTACACTTGAAGAACCAGCTGCAACTAAAGATGGTGGCTGCATTGAGTTCATTGGTATTTGCTTTTGAATAATAGAACCATAGACATCTTCCAACCCAATACCATTGGTAGATAACACTTTACTTTCACCGTAAGGCCTCAAAACCAGGTGCAACTGACCTGTTTCCTGTGCAAGTGCTAGTTTTTCAGAGTCTACCGGGCCAAGAGCAACAGTTACCTGACTAACAACTTTAGGTAATGGATCTGGTATTAAATTTGGATCTAGAATTTTATCTCCGACTGCAAGAATTAAAACATTTTGTAAAATTGTTTTAGAATAATTTTCGTTATCTTGTTTTACAGTAGCCAGTATATCAATATGATCCCCAGGATTAATAAATCCTCCTACACCTACAACCTCATTTACCTTGACTGTTATTGCTCTATACCCTGGTGGAATTACAACTGGCATACCACCAGCAGAGCCCTTACCAACTAGTTTAGCCTCAGTAATAATTTCATCTGCCTGAATCGTACTTTTTACTATTCTTCCATTTATTAACTTAATAGAACTTGGGTAATCTTTTGGAACTGCATGAACAGGAAGTTGCTTGATAGCTAAATCTTGCTCGGACAGTTTTGCACCTGCTGAAATTTGTTTGTTTGCTACAACAACTGCCCTTGTAACACTAAGTTCTTTCACCTGTTGCTGGGCCTTGTTTAAATATTGCCATATGCCAAGTGCAGCAACCATTCCTAAAAATACAGCAAGAACAGTCATCACTATAAGTGGATTCATTTTGTTTTTTGTTTTTGGGGTTAGTGGCGTTGGATTTATTGCCATATATGTAAGATTGAAATTTCTTTTAAAAAATTATTCGTTCCAAACATTATATATATAAATGTACCCAAGAATATTGCAATACCATAAGGAAGTTTTTGTTTTTTATCAACTGCAGGTAATACTTGTCCGGTTGTTATCAGGAATTTAAGACGATTTGGTAAAAATAAGAGCCAAACAATACCTAAAAATAATCCGCAGATCGAGCTATATAAAAAAATTAATACGATTTTTTTAAATCCAACGATTGAACCAATTGCTCCAAGAAGTTTTACATCACCAGCTCCCATCAAACCAAGCAAATATGGAATAAACAAAAGTGCTAACCCTACCAAAAATCCAAGTAGAGAATTTAAAATCTCACTTCTAAGATAAATTGTATTAAACAACAACATAAAGGCAAGCGTACCAAATGTAAGCCAGTTAGGTATCTTTCTTGTTGTCCAATCAAAAATCCCACCTGTAAGTGAAACAATAAGCAAAATTATATTTTGAATCATAGTCTTTTGAATAATCAAAAATATTAATCAACCTTACTCACTTAAAAATTATCTTATAAGTTTTACATCTTTGCTGAACTTGTAAAAAAATATAAGCTAGGGTTTCCTCTGGTTTATCAAAAAACCGTGAAACTCTAGCAAATAATTTTAACAACTTCTTATACAACAATCCCTGCACAAAAAAGTAGAGTACAAAATAGTTGCATTTAGAAAGTTTGTGGTAGTTTGTTTCCTGCTGCATTGAAAGTACCAGCAAGTTTGCCTTGAAATGTGTTGAGCACAGTAATCATTGCTACTACAATCAAGCCAAT
>JACQBQ010000056.1 GCA_016201905.1 Candidatus Melainabacteria bacterium
ATAAAGCTTCTATCTTGTGAAAGACCCTTAAAAGGTCTTTTTCGTTAATTAAAATCATATGCCTGTCTAGCTCACTTTCAAAGCTTTTGACAGGCTTTTTTATTGAAAAGTGGCCTTTTGTGAATTATTCACATCTCGTACGGATATATGTGTTTATAATCTTCTGGTTTTGCAAAAAGTTTTTTATTCTCAGTCTCTGTAGGTGGCAAAGTGGCAAACTTCCCTAAAGTGTTGTTTTCTTGAGAATTAGAACCTTCTGCACTTTGCCCACAGCTTGGCAAAGTACTGGCAAAGTCTATACCCCTATTGAACCATGCAACTAAACTAATAATTTTTAATAGCTTTTCCCGTTCTCTGGTTCCACCGGAGCCTGGTACTTGCATGTGCAGTTTATTAGCAAATAGAACTAAAATATCTCTGGTTTTTATAGCTGGTAACTCGCCTATATACCTCTGCCACTTTTCACATATTAATTCTTCTTCAGTTTCTGAGATACGAATTCCCATAGCCCTTCGATCAAGCATTGCATTAACTCTTGCTATATGTTCTGGGCTATCATCAGTGTGCAGTATTAATAACCTGCTTTCATTTTCCTCATTTAAGTGTTGTTGTGTAGTAGTAGTTATGTAAACAATTGGACCATAAGCCGTTCTAATTTCAGTCACAAACCTATTAGTATTTGGATCTTTAATAGTTACAGCTTTACCAACCTTGGCTTCAGAAATTAACTGTCTAAAAGTCCTTTCAATCTTCTCGTACTTAGGATCGTTTGCCTTATGTGCTTCAGTTTCAATAATTATCATGTGAGGTAGATTATCCATATATTCTAAGGATTCATTTGAAAAAGTACCTATAAATAACACTTTGCCATTTGGCATTAACTTTGCAGCAGTTTCAACAAGACAAGTTTTACCAGAGGAAAAGCCTCCTTTTAAAATTGAACCGGTACACTTATCTTGCTTATGTGAAGCCATACATAAGGTAAGTAAAATACTATTTCCTTCTTCATCTACCACATCTAATTTTTTTAGATCTTGCAAGAGAATAGGTAACTTATCTTTTTCTTTTTTTAGCTTTTCAAGTTCTTCTTTAACTTGCTTATTAAAACTTTTAGTTCCTGTTAATAATTTATAAAAATCATCGAAAGAGTGTTCTTTTAGGTAATCTCTTAAGTCAACAAAGCCATCGGATAATCTAACAATATTTGCATCACCTAGTATTTCTTTAATTGCTAAGGCTTCTTTATTACCAGCTTCATCATTGTCAAATAGAGGATAAACATCATCAAATAATCCGAAGTTTAAGGAAGGAGTATTTAGTTTATGAGTACTATTAACTCCATGCACAGAAATCACTACATAAAAATCATTCCTAAACTCATCTGTTGCAACACAATCTAACGCCCAAAGGTTTGTAAATCCTTCAAGTAAGACTAAATTCTTTTGTTGTTTATATTCACCAAGTGCAATAAATTGAGGTTCTATTTTATCTTCACAATCATTGTCCCATCTGTCAGATCTATCATCTAAAGGTTTTAACTTCCACCTTTTACCAATAGGAATTGCAATACAATCATTTGCTTCACAGTATTTAAGCCCATGTTTTTGAGCAATAAATTCTGGCTTAGTAATATTTTTTTCTTCAAAATAGTTCTTTATCTTCTCATGATCAAGATTAATATCAACAAGTCTAAGTTTCTTTGCAGTCCAGTCTTTCCCCTTTCTTTCTTTAGATATGCTTATTTTTAAATTAAACTTCTGGACTATTTCTTCTATTGCTTGTTTAAATCCAACCTTATGAAACTGCTTATACCACTCAATCTTGTCTCCATGAACACCACAATTAAAGCAATTAAATATTCCATCATCTCTTATTGAACAGCTTTTATTATCAGCATTACACCCAGGCAAGGGGCACCAAACAGAAGTGTTTTTACCTTTAAGTTCAAAGCCAAAGCTTTGATAAAAGACAGTACTATCTAGCTTTTTAAGTATGTCATTAACAATATCTTTCATTTTCCCTCTTCATAAAATCAATTATTTTAGGATCGACAAGTATATCTTTTGAAGTGATTTTACGTTTTAGATAGATCCCATCTAAACTTGTACATCTACTTAGAGCTACATATGTTTGACCACAGGCAAAAGCCCCGGTACCCAAATCAATAAGTACAGAATCTAAGGTTTTTCCTTGCGACTTATGAATCGTAATTGCCCAAGCAAGTTTTAGTGGATATTGGGTAAATGATGCTACTATCTCTGCTTTTATTGAATTAGTTTTTTCATCGAAATTGTAACGATACTTCTCCCATGTTTCTTTTTTTATAAGGTGGATTTCACCTTTTATATCTACTTTAACTTCGTCCCTTGTCAAAGAATGAACATGTCCTAGTGTCCCATTAACCCAGCGATTTAGATTACGATCATTTCTTACAAACATCACTTGGGCACCTTTCTTTAGCCTAAGTGATAATTCTGCAGGAAAAGATGACTGATCAAAATCCCCATTAATATGAGCTTCATAAATAAACAGATCGCTATAAAGTTGATTCAAATGTTTTTCATTAATTTGATCAGCTATTTTATTAGTTGAAGTTAAAGTTATTACACCATTTGTTGGTACTGAAACTTTAGCCCTCTCATTTAACGAGTTGAATGTTTCTGAACTGCAACGATCTTCACGGATACAATCCAACATATGCTTAAATTGAATATCTTCTTGGCGAAAAACGGTCTTAAGTTCATACATTTCAAATGAACTGCGTTGCCATACTTTGGCATTGAGAAAATAAATTCCTCCATACTTTCTCGTAAAATACTGAAGCAATTCTTCTTCTTTAACAACTGGGGGCAGTTGATATAAATCCCCAACCATAATTATTTGAACACCACCAAATGGATCATTATTTGATCTCGCTTTCCTAAGGACAATGTCAATAGCATCCATTAGTTCTACTCTAACCATTGAAATCTCATCAATAATGACCATATCAATTGCCTTTAACAGTTTCTTCGTTCTTTCTCCAACATTTATATCTTCTTCAGTAATGAATTTAGGCGGCAATCGAAAAAGAGAATGTATAGTTTGCCCACCCACATTAACAGCTGCAACACCAGTAGGTGCTACAACTACACAACGTTTCTTTGTGTTTTCTTTAATATCTTGTAATAATGTTGATTTACCAGTGCCAGCCTTACCAGTAATGAAAAGATGTTTATTAGTGCTTTCTATAATATTTTTTATATCAAGCTGTTCTTCACTCAGTTTTATTTCACCAGCTGTTTCATTTAATAAATTGCTATAGTCTAATTTCATCATTTTCTCCCTTGTTTAGTTGTTGTAATTTTTTATTTGTTAGCTTCTTCCCTCACAAGTAACAATTCATCTCTAACTCTTTCTTTAGTTTCCTTACGTGCGATCAACCCTGATTTAAGTGTTCGCTGAACACATAAATCTAATTCTTCATTCCATTGGTTTGCAAAATATTCAACCTGCTCCATTAGCTTTGCTGATAACTTAATTTCATATAAATATGTTTTTTCAGAATTAACCATAAATTATTTTTGTTCCTCTTTGATTCTTTTCTTTTTCCATTCAATTAAAAGTTCAACAAACCCTATTACATTTTCTGCGATAATCATGGCGTCCCCGATCGTAAGAGTTCTGTCTGGATAGTTAGGCTGCCAAACCTTAATAGTTTTTTCCAAATAGGATTGGGAAAAATTACCCATTGCGTAATTCCTCCTTGAGTCGATTTTTCAATAGCTTAGTGTTATTTTGAATTTCTAATGCATCAACTTGAAGGTTATGGTTCCAGTATGCTTCTGTAATTTCTTGTAATTTTTCTGAATTGTCAAAAACAAATAGTAATTTATTATGTTCGTTAAAATCTTTTTCTATTCTCTTTAAAGATATCTTTTTAGTAATTCTGGCAACAGCTAGCCCAAAGTCCGTGGTTTTAGATTCATTATTAGATTTAAAGGTTACTTTGGTCAATTTAATCTACTCCTAAATATAATTTTTGGTTTATATTTAGAAGTCTAACTAAATGGAAACAGTGCTCTGTGAGTCACATGAAGTTCAAGAATTCTACAGATATAGAGCGAAATACAATGAATTAGACTTTTACAATATCTTTATTTAGCCAAAACGAGGACAATTTTTTTGGATCCTTCTTAATTAGCTCATTAACAAATTGAAAAGATCTAACAAATTTTTCATTTATTCCATTAATTGCATCAGTTATAGCTTTTCTTTTCTTTATTGGATTTTTAAGTCTTTTCTCATTAACAAAATCTATAATTTCATCTTTGTGAACTCTTGGATAATTACGATAATTGAAAATAGCTGCTGCTACATCGTATTCAATGCTATTTAATTTAAACTGACAATATTTTTCTCCGTAGTATATTCTTGCTTTCTTGTCGTTAAATCTAAGATATTTGGTTAAATAGTCATCAATAAATGAAGATAGTTGTTCTTTTGAAATATCATGTAGTTTTACAACCAAGTGATAGAGTTGACTAGAATGCCTTCTGTAGTCTGCGAGCTTTTCTTCCAACATACATTCTGCATCGGTGTAAAAGTTATCCAGATCAGTTAACCACAAAGCATAACCCGGATTTTCTTTACTTGAATTTTTAAACTCTTCGCTACTTAAATAGTTCAGCCATTCAGAAAATGCTTGTTCAGGCAAACCAGTAAAAGAATGTTTGCTTACTTTATTCCTTTTGTAATCAAGTTCAATTTCCCACTTTAAGTTCTTTTGTATAAACCAAATAAACCTATATATTTTATTGTAGACATCTATATAGTCTTTTATTTTTGTTAAAGCTCCAGCTTTAAAGGATTCTCTAGTCAGGCTATGGATGTTATCTTTTTCTTCGTCATATTTTTTATACAGCCTCCTACCTACTTTTATACCTTTAACAGCAGATTCTTGACTTATTTGGATTAATTTTCCTTGTGGTATAAGACTATCTCTAAATTCTGAGAATCTAAGTTGAAGGACACTTTTACTAATTTTATATTTATCTGAGCATATAAGTTTTAAAAATCTTAGCTCATATTCATCAATATAATCCATTTTTTCTTTCTCTTTTCATCTAATTTATGTATCATAGTAATTTTTTGCCTATTTTCAAGCTACTTAACAATGATACCAAAACAAACCTCTGCGAGAGATTGACAAGCCTTTTATTTACTTGTTAATGCTTGAAGTGAAAAGTTTATATAAGTGGTAAAGGTGGATTTAAAATCTGGGTTTGCAATGTTGTGTAGGTAGGTTTAAATTATACAAATAAATATTTGGTGGAAGTGCTGGTGGATAAAGCCATGACGGTTGAGAGAATGGTTGATTAAATGGTTGAGAGAAAGCATAAGAGAATAGAAATGGATCATAAATCGGAGCAATCGGATAAGAAGCAACCCCACCATAAGCTATTGGCAAATTATTAGGTAACTCGAAAGTTGCCATCAGATATTTCCCTCGTACTTTATACCAACCGTTTGGATCTACTTTAGCAAGACCTAAATATTTCCCAGTCTTTATATCTATAAATGCTTGACCTGCCCCACCATCAGGAAGCAATGCTTTAACAATCGTAGGCAATGGTTTTAAAGTACACTGACATTCATCTTTATTTATTTTCCAGTTGGCATTTACTGGCAATAAAGCTAATGAAAGTAAAAAGGTTAAGAATATTAAATATAATCTCATATAATCCTCTAACTATATTATATAAATAAATTAGTCTGGTAAAAAAGATGGCTGGGGTTAAACTATTCAACCAGACTTAGTTAGACGGCTACAGGTTGGAAGATTTTTAGTTTATTAATGGGTCATTTATTAGGGGCGCTTTTAATGAACTATCACAGAACTAGCATTTGCAGTAGCGGAAGCTCCTGTAATAATTGAACCACCAAGCATATCTACTACAACACCGATTGAAAAAGTAGAACTTCCGGGCATTACTCCTGTCAAGGGAACAGTAATTGTAAAGCTGGATGGGAGACTATTGCCAGTGCTAATAATTCCAACTCCTTCTGACTTAGCACCAGTTATTGCAAAAGCATTGCTAACACCGCTTATAGCAGGACCTAATTTTATAACTGATGTGTCTACTGTAACTGGAACAGCAAGTCCTGTTGTACCACTTGGAACACCACTTACAGATATAACTACTTGTGAAGGACTTACGCCACTATTGTTACTAGGTGGACTACTATTTCCTGTACTGGAAGGATTTACTCCGTTATTGTTACCAGGTGGACTTCCATTTCCTGTACTAGGTTGTGAAGCAGGCGCTGTTATAGTTATATCTTTTTGGGCTGTTGCACCATTATCACAATTAGCTTTGAAAGTTAACGTTCCCAACTTTTTTAGATTCCTTGATATTGGAATAATGGCTTTAACTAGTTTACTAGTGTTGCTGGGACCTAAAAAGAAATTATTTGGTCGGGTTCTTATTCCTAGACCTGATATTCTCGGATAAAGACTACATTTAGTTCGTGAATCAAAATTAGTGCTTGTAACTGTTAGATCTATTGCATACCGCTTAAGTCCTGCAAATGGATTTATATTATTTATCCCTGTTATTTCTATTTGCGGATTACTATTGTTTGATACAGGACTAGTGTTAACAGGAGAGTTGTTTGTTGAAGAACCACCTGATGGAGTTGAAATAGAACAATTTGGACCACACTGATTGTTATTAGAAGAACATAGACATTCAGTTGAAGCAGATGGACAACAGCCATATAGGCAGCATGTAACTGGATTAGTGCTGTTAGGACAAATAGTGTAACCAGGATCGCATGTATATGTTATAGGTGGTAGTGGAGTTGGTGCAGGTGCTGTGCAATTGGGGAGACATTGATTGCTATTAGGACATTTACATTGTGTTGGATTTGAAGGACAACAACCTACTGTAACTGAACAACAAGAACCCTGAGTCATGTTATCGGGGCAGGATATAAAACCAGGATTGCATGTATATGTTGGAGCTGGAAGCACAAATGGTTTACAGCTGCAAGTGTCAAGGTCAAAATTCAAACCGAGAGGTGAACAGTGGCGAGACAGTGCTAATAAATCGCACTCGCATGTGGGAGTTATTGATGGAACACATACCAATGTGAAAGAACTCAAGCTTACTTCTTCACAGCAGGGCACTCCAGTGTCGCATCCTGGTACATAAGGACTGCCATCTGACCTTGTAGGACATTTTACGTTATAGTCAAATGTTGGACAATTAATTAAGCTTCCACTACACGTAAGTTGAGAACTAACCGCAAAATTATTTGAAGTCAAAATAAAAGTAATTGACAAAAAGAGAGCTAGAATTAAGTTTTTTTTGATAGTAGGCATTCTCTTGCTTGTTTCTTCAGCAAATTACTCTTGGTGTAATTTTTATTTTCTTGGCTTAGCAAGTACTGTTGCTGGCATATTAATTTGCTGATTTGTTTCCGGTATATAGAAACTGAGGGTACAATCGCCATTAATTGAACAGCCAGCACCCAAGGTGGTATTACACATAAAATGAACAATTTCTTGACGACTTTGAGGTTGTACATTAAGTTTAAGACTAAGCGGAATATCAAATGATAGTTGGTAAGCCGTTTGCGTGATTACAATGTTTTCTTTAACAGCGCTGGTAGATAATTCTTCAATTGAAGCGGCAAACTGATCTTTTCTAGGACAACAAGGTACAAGTGCACCAGGAACACGATTAGTTACCTTCATTTTATAATCAAAAATTGCACTTCCAAGAGTACCTATTCCAGTATCCTGAACCCCTGACTGAATAACCTTGACATGATAGCTTTTAGCAAGGGTATAACCAGGACCAGCTTTAAAACCATTACAAGCTACTACTTCTGTAATAAAAGAAGTATTTGTTAAGAGAATTGCGAATACTATGAAAAGCAATTTATTTTTGTTCATATATTTTTTAACCTACTATATGCATAAAAACGTTATTGTAGTTCAGTATACTACAAGGCTGTTATATGACATATAACAGTAAAGATTTTAGCCAATTACCTTTAAATACAGAGGTGGAAAATAATTGGTTAAGTGGTATAAAAGGTTAAAAAAAGCTAGGGAGGCTATGGGTCTATCATTAGAAGGTGCGGTAAAACTCTTGCACGAAGAACATAAAATAAAAATGCATAGAGTTAATTTGTATAAAGTTGAACAAGGGCAAAGCGAAATGCCAGTACATAAGTTTAGAGCTCTATGTAATATTTATTCAGTTAGTGCTGATTGGGTTTTGGATTTGAAGGAGTAAGAAGTTACCCCACTTGCATCCCTCTAACCACGTAGTATTTAATAATCATCAAATATCCTTTTGTAGTCCCTGAAGTAAACACTACAAACAAAATGAAATTACTACGCAAAAATTAAAAATTGTTAAAATATGAGCATGTACCAAAGTAGTTATAAAATAACTCCTAGTCTATTTAAGAAATATTCCCCCCGATATGCTCATAATGAGATCCTATCAAGGGCTAAGCTGTTTAACATTGTCGAACATGAAAAAATCGTTTCAATAATTGATGCAATTGTTAATGATGATCCGATTTATGATCCTCAACTTGCTGGACACTTTTATGAAATAATCCTTCTTGATGCTGTGGTAACAGACTATTTAAGCCCCAAGCATGGCTTAGAAAGTACAAATATTGCAAGAAGTCCGAATCAACCATATGTTGATTTTGTAACTTTTAAAAATAATAAGCCCAGCGTACTTTACCAAGTCAAGTGGTCTCTAAATGATGAAGATGCATTACACCTCGTCCAAGGAGCATGGGGCACACTACATTCATGTTCTCAATTCAATAATGCCAAGCCTTTTATCGTTGTTAATCACTCCGTTGGAGGAAGGTTAGTAGCTGACTTAAAGAAGTCTGTCAAAGTAGTTTTGGGTTCACAGTTATATGAATGGCTCGATAAGCGTTTTCATAGAGAAATTGTTCCAGCATTAAAAGAAGCAACAAAAGTAGCTAGCGTTGTTGTTTATCAAGGTGAGAAGAAACTCAATTTGAACCCTATTCAGAGAGAGCACCGACAAGCCACTGATAAAGCTCTTTTAAAGGGTGGTGCAGCTAGTTGGCACTTATGTCCTGCATATGGAAAAACAATCATTGGGTTAGATGTCTTACATGAAGTTTTAAAAGGTCAAAAAAAGAATGAATTAGCAGTTGTTGGCGTTCCACGCCTTTCTTTAGCTGGTCAGTGGAGGAAAAAAGCAAGAAAGTACAAAGAGTTTAATGATGTTGGAATAGAAATATTTGGAACATATGAACGTAAGAAAGATACACCTCTTGACAAAGAGATTGATGATTTAAAAACAGATAAAGATTCAGATGAACAATGGGACAGGCATGGAACTACTAATGTTAATGAAATACTAAACTCTCTAGCTACATTTAAAAAGAAAATAATTATTTCAACATACCAATCCTTGTCAAAACTTGTTGAAAAAAGAAACAGGAAGTACAAAATTCGTTTTATAATTGCTGATGAAGCACATAGATCAAGCCCGGTTTTTAAACTAAAAGGTAAAAATCTTTGGTCTAATTTAAAGAAAACAGATAATACGAAACTTATTATTGCATCAGCAACCTTGCCTCCACAATTAAGCAAACGAATTGGTGTAAAAGAACCTACTTGTAGTTTGAACCTAGACCAAGCACTTAACGAGAGAAGATACTCTAAATATTTAACTAAAGGTAAACAAGCAAGACTATGTGGAATGTGGGGTTTACTAAGACTAGCTCACAAAAATGATGGGGATAAAGATATATATAATTTTCTGGTAAAAAGATTACCAAGATTTGTTAGAGCAAAAAACAAGTGGAAAAGAAATCATTCTGTAAAGGTTCTTATATTTTGTTTTTCAATTACTGAAGCAATTAATGTACGTAATATCTTACGTACTGGTGGAAGAAAAGAGAAAAGGACAACAAAAATAAAAAAAGATATTGCTTATGCAGTATCAAGTAGCAGAAGAACATCAGATGATGAGAATAAGTCAGCACAAAAACATCTTAGGGATTCAATAACTCTTTTTGAGAAAAGTAAAAGTTCGGTTATATTTTTAACTAATGCAGAAATTTTAACAGAAGGAATTGATTTACCTGATTGTAGTGCAGTAGCTATACTATCACGAAGATCATATGCTCCTATGACACAGATCATGGGTCGTGCTGTGCGTTATGCTCCTGGGAAAAAATGCGGTGTAACTGCTTTCTATGGTATTTGTTCTGACAAAGCAAAAGTAGAAAAAGGGATTGAAAAATACCGAAGTTACATGGAAGATGTTTTGGGATCATCGTTTTATTTTGACCAAGTAATTCAAGGCAAGGGAGGAGTTAGAGAGCTACCTTCAGGAAATCGAGATACAAGAACAGTTTTGGATGAAACAGGTCCCCTTCCAAAAGGGAATCCAACTGAACAAATTTCATATGTAGTTAAAAAGAGAAAGAAGGAATTTGGAATAACTAAGAAAATAGAACCTGCCGCTATTTCTACTATTCGTAAAAAGAGAAAAATAATTGAATATATTAAAAGATATAAGCGTCCTCCTCCCGGAGGACATGAGTTAAATAACTCCTGCAGAGACTACCGGCATGAAGACCCGGATTTCAAAAGGCAAACTGATGAGCTTTTAGAAAAATTAGGTGTGTTGTTAAAAGATGAGGCTGCAGAACAAAAGAAGGCTGAATTACTTATCTACTTACAAAAAAAAGGGAAACCAAAACTTGATACACCAATGTACAAAGATTATATAAGGTACAGAGGAAGTGATGATGATTTCAAGATTAGATCAAATGAAATCTTAAAAAAGAGAGGCGAGTTACCTAAGTTTGAGAATAAACATGAAACAAAAATGCAATTACTTAAGTACCTTGATGAAGAAGGAGAGAACCCACCAACAGATACACCTTTGTATAGATTTTTGGTGGCGTACCGTAAAAAAGACAAAGATATAAAAAGAGTAATAAAAGAAAAGAAAATCCTTTTCAAACGTGAAAAAGCCCAAGAGAAAGTTATTCAAGGTCTAAGTTATTTAAAAGAGACCGGTAGATTTCCTGTTAGTGATTCAGAAATAGGCAGGGCATTTTATAGGCGTATGAGTAGTGATGAAAATTTCAAGAAAAAAGCTTATGAAATTCGTAGACAACATAAAAATCCTGTCCAGTTTGAAAGGACAAAGCTAAACCAAGAAGACTTCCTTAAATTTATAAAGAAAACTGGAGAAAAACCAACAGCCAAAAATCATCCACAAGGGAAATTATTTAATGAATATATGAGAAAATATCCTATTTTTAGAGATAAAGCTTTAAAGGCATTTGAAAGTAAAAATGTTATATTCAGAACAAAAGAAGAAAGAGTGCAGAAAAAACAAAATGAAATTATTGCATATAGTAGAGAATTTGGTATTTATCCGCCTCCAGGAACTACACTGGGGATTGCTTGCAGTATTTATAGGCATAGGGAAGCACTTTATCATGAGTTTAATCGGAAGCTGGATATAGAAGTTGATAAGGCAAGTAAGAGAGTTAAAAATTTATTGATTAAGTTAATGGAAAACAGTGGTACTTATATACCCCAAAAGCACAGATACTATAAATCTTATTACAATTTCATGAAGTATGACCCCTGGTTCAAGTTTACAGTGGATTTTCTATTTATACCAATACGCATTCAAAAATTTTCAACTCTTAAAGATTTGATGGAAGCGGTTAGAGCAAAGAGGATAAATAATATCTATAATTACCGAAAAGCCTGCAAGGAGAACAAAAGGTTTCCAGTTCACCCCGAAGAAAAATATAAAGATTGGAAGGATTGGACATATTTATTTACTGGTAAAGAAAAGAAAGAAAAATATGCATCATATAAAGAGGCTAGAATTGCAGCTAGAAAATTGAAAATTAAGGGAGGTCGAAGAGAATATCGAAAAAGGTATAAAGAAAATCCAAGATTACCATTTCATCCTAAAGAGCTTTACAAAAAAGATTGGAAGGGATGGGATGACTTTTTGGGTAAAACAAAAGTAAGATAGTAAAACAAAGGATAAATGTAATATAAAAAAAACACTTGGAAAGATTACACAAATTGATTTAAAAGAATGCTGGGAAGATGAAGCAAGAAATTTTAACCACGGCAAGCAGAAGAAGTAAGTCTTAATGAATTAGGCAAAGCCGTTGGTATAGAGCTTGAATGGGAGGCGATCGAGAAAAGAACTGGTGTCTTCAAAACTGATATTTTAGCTAGAGAAAGTGGTACTGATAACTATATAGTAATTGAGAATCAACTAGAAAAAACAAATCATGATATTTGGGAAAATTAAATCTAAGAAATTCCTAGAGTCCTTTGGCAGATTTAAATAACTGAATTACTAAAGATTCCTACTATATGCAAGTGAAATAATATTCATTAACCTACAAGTATTTGCAGCTATTATTACAAATATTTTGCTAAGTTTAATTGGGGGAGATTTCTGTTTACAAGTATATTTTTTTAGAATTTCGGGTATAATGGCGAACAATGGATGTTCTTAAAGATAAAAAAGGGCAGCAATACTATCCAGGGGATATTGTTGTCAAGAGAGATAAACTTGGTAAGGAAATCTGTGGAATTGTATTAGGGCCACCATCTTGGAAGTTTTCAATTAGTCAATTTACTATAAGTAATAACCTATCTTTTTATAATGGTGCTGGAATCCTGAATTTTTCTACTGAGGAATTGGAGATTGTATATTCGCTAGGAAAAAAGCCAGGACTAAGGAAAAACAAAAACAAGCAAGATTTGCCAAAACAAAGATTCTGGAATGATTTATCAAAATGTTACCCTCAAGAATTGATCAACCAACTCTTTGAAGAAGTTGTAGATCCAGCCATCTTTGATATGAGATGGGTTGAATCAAGTAAAATTAAACAGTGTCCTAAAGTTTGATTTTTCCTAAAACAATTACAAGCTTTCTTTTGTTGCTAAAATCAATCTATGCACATACCTTATGAACAACTTCAACAATTCAAAAACATTTACAAACAAGAGTTTGGTATTGAACTGACAGACGAAGAGGCTTATGAAAAAGAAATGAGACTAATGATGGGCATGAAAGCTATTTACAGTCCAATAATAAAAGAGAAATATACAAGACTTGAAAGAGAAGAAAAAGAGCTTGAGATTGAAAAGTAAAAATTAATTTAGTATATAATAACATTTGTCATGATTAAATCAGTCGAAGCAAGTACCATATTAAATATTTATAAGGATATTATTCAAGAATCTTCCTCGTATCCTGAAAACTGGGCATTTTTAGGGAATATTATAGATAAAACAGTCAAGATTATAAACAAATACTACCATCTAAATTTTTCTAATGATTTACTGTCCATTACACAAACTAAACCAAGCAAATATATAAATTCAATTTGGATAAGCTCTGATAAATTAAAATTAGTTGGTAAAGTTTTTACAATAGAAGATCATATTAATTGGAAACATGACCAAGAAATAATCAGTAAAACTAAACAAAGTCTTCTTAAGCTGATAGATGAAATTTTGAAAAAGTAATGCTGCTTGATATCCTCCCTTTGCTCACATAAATACCAACATAACTTACCTACACATCATCAATTTAATTTCTCCAGGGGGTGAAGGTTATATAAATCTCTTGTAACCTAAATTAAGCAGCCAGCATCCTTTTCAACCTTTCTAATTCCATGGTATTATTGCGTAGAAAAGTTCGATAATCGTCTCGTAGCTCCCAGTTATTTTTTTTAGGTTCTAACACAATCCACGATGTCCCCCGTTGCAAAGAAGGTTTAATTATCTCTTGACAAATTTGCAATGATATTGCAAAATATATGCATGTGGATTGAAAGAAATTACTCAAAATTGTTACGTAGAAATCTTGCTCAATTCCCTGTTATTTTACTTACAGGTGCTCGTCAAGTGGGTAAAACCTCATTATTAGAAAAAGACTTATCGGGCTTTAATTTTTGTTCGCTTGAAGATCCTATTCTTGCCCGGGAAGCTGAAGAAGCTCCTGATGTTTTTTTTACAAAATATCGATTACCAGTCATTATTGATGAAGTGCAATATGCCCCTAAACTTTTTAAATACATTAAACTTCTTGTAGATAAGCACAAGAAGAAAGGACAATTTGCTCTAACTGGCTCACAAAGTTTTCAATTAATGCAAAATGTATCAGAAAGTCTTGCTGGACGATGTGGGATTATAACTATGTCTGGCATAAGTGGTGTGGAAAGAAGAAACAATAATCTACCTTTTGCAAATACTGAAATTTTATTAAGAGGTTCATATCCTGAATTAATTGCAAACAAAAGTTTCAATAAAACTGACTGGTATAGAAGCTATATTGCTTCGTACCTTGAACGGGATGTAAGAAACATTTTAAAAGTTGGAGATATAAGAGACTTTTCTACGTTTTTAACAGCTGTAGTTCTTAGATCTGGACAAATCTTATCTTATAGTGATCTTGCAAGAGATGTAGGTATTGCAGTAAATACTGCAAAGAGCTGGCTGTCAGTACTTGAAGCATCTCAGGTTATTTATTTACTTAAACCCTATCATAAAAATCTTGGAAAGAGACTATTTAAATCACCGAAACTCTACATACGGGATACAGGATTATTTTGTCATTTAGCAAATATACAAGACTCAACAACATTAAATTCTTCTCCATATATTGGAGCAGTATGGGAAACATATGTCCTAAATCAGGTGATTAGTTCATATCAAGAAAATGGATTAAACACAAACGTTTGGTTTTGGCGAACACAAAGCGGACAAGAGGTTGATTTTTTAATTGACACTGGGGGAAAACTAACAGCTATTGAAGTAAAATATTCTGAAAAACCTGATATAGAAAAAATAAAAAAGGGTTATAATTCTTTGAAACAATTCTATGGGGATAATATTGTAGAGAAGCTTATTATTGCAACAACCGGAAAAGAAAGTCACAAAGTAGGAAAAGATATTTATATTAAAAGTGGTTGGTTTTCGGAATAAAGTAAAAAAAATCAAGCAACAAGAGCCAACTCAGGAATGTACAAATCCCCTTATGCTTTATAATTTTAGTTCCCGCCCACTCACAAAATGGGCGAGGCTCGCTCACCCGCTCCGACTCGCGGAGCGAGGCGAGAGCAAAGCTTGAGCGGCTAACACAATCCACGATGTCCCGTTTTTGAAAAGCAAAGCTTATAACTAGCATCTATTCAAAGAATTATGGTTCGAACCAAATTAAGGTCGTTTAATTAAAGTCAATTTTTATAATCTTTTCGTGGGATTGGATTTGCCCAGACAAATCCTCAAATTGTGAATGTGTTTTATAATTGGGTTCTGTAACTAACAAATTATAAAAGGAGAATTATATGCGAATTAACACAATTCCACCGGTAGATAGAGTAGGACAAAAAGCATCTATGCAGTTTATTGGACTTACTGAAAGGCCAAAAATATTACTGAATCAAGATAGAGGTGATTTAACAAGACATACAGAGAGCATAATGATTGCATCTAGAGTATGGGGACAGGGATGGAAACCACTAGCAGTAATTGAAGATTATGGAACCAATGATAGTTGGGATTTTAGTAAGTGCGATGGAGACACAGTCAGAATACTTCCTGCAATGCTTAAATCAGTTGGTTATACAGACGAAGTAACTATTCAAAACAATTAAGAAACAGTAATAAGAGAATAACTTTGGGAGATAAGGGAGTTTCACACAGCACTCTTGTTTTTAAGTAATCACGTTCAAATCAGGAATGTGCAAATATCCCTTATGCTCTGTAATTTTAGTTCTAAGCTTTAGTGTTTGATAAATTATACGCTTGTGTATAATATGTCTACATGGAGCTAAAGCGGTCAATTTTTAAAGAAGTAATATACGACCTTACTCGTAAAGAGATAAAAATCATTATTGGCCCAAGACAAGTAGGTAAAACAACCTTGTTAAAAGGCATTGCAAAACACTGCAAAGAAAAAAAACTTGGATATGAATATTTTAATCTTGAAATGCCAGCTGATACCAATTTTTTTGCAAGAGACTTTCAAAATATATTAAATGACATAGCGAAAAAAAAGGAAAGGCAAATTATTTTTATAGATGAGTTTCATTACTTACCTAATGCTACAAAGTTGTTTAAGGCTATATATGATGGATTAAAAAGGGTAAAAGTTTATGCTTCAGGCTCATCTGCAATAGAGATGCATAAACACTTAAAGGAAAGTCTTGCCGGAAGAAGAAGGTTGTACAGACTTTATCCACTTTCTTTTTCTGAGTGGTTGCCAAGTAAATCTAAATCTATTAAATTGCCGAGCAATATACATTCTGAGATAAAAAAGCAAACTCACAATAAATTAAAAATATACCTTGAGGAATTCATTATATTTGGTGGAATGCCTGGCTTAGTCCATGAAAGAGGAATTGAGGCAAGGAGGCGACTATTGATTGATCTTGTTGCAACTTATATACAAAAAGACATAAAAGCACTTCTGCGTGAGGAAGATATACTTTCTTTCAATAGATTGCTTTCATTATTGGCTAGTCAAGAAGGAGGAATGCTAAGTGAACTCAGTGTTTCACAAGCACTTAACTACTCCCTTAGACAAGTTAGAAAAGACATTGCAATATTAAATCAAATGTTCTTGCTTGATGTTTTAAAGCCATTTTTTACAAACCGCGGAAGAGAACTAAAGCAAACCAATAAAATATACTTTTTCGATAGTGGAGTTAGAAATGCTATTTTACATGATTTCAGAAGCTTAAAACATCGTGAAGATAAAGGAGCACTTTTAGAATCATTTGTTCTACACGAGATTCAAAAAAATCTTGAGGTATCACAAGAACTCTATTACTGGCGTACCAGAGAAAAAGAAGAAGTTGATTTGATACTTGTTCAAGATAGGATACCGTTACCAATTGAAGTTAAATCAAAATTAGTTACAGCAGATATACCTCAAGGAGTAAAACAATTTTTAGATAAATATCCTGAATCTAGCTATGCAATAGTTTTAAATGATGATCTATTTAAAGTATCTTTATATAAAAACAGAAAAATATTTTTTATGCCACACTACTATGCTTTTCTTATACCCAAAGGGTTTAAAAACTTTTAGCACAAACCAACTCAGGAATCTGCAAATACTCCTTATGCTCTCTAATTTTAGTTCCCGCCCACTCACAAAATGAGCGAGGCTCGCTCAAGCTTTGCTTGAGCGGCTAACACAATCCACGATGTCCCAGTTATTTATTGCTAATGATTTGGCAACATGAAAAGAACTTACTGCTTAAACACACCACTAATATTAAACACATTAAATAAATTTGATGAAAGTATTGTAAGTGTAATTAATGAAATTATAAGTAAGCTTGTTATGCATGTACTTTTATCAAGTTTTCCATTAAATGTTCCTAACATCTTTTCCCTCTTTTTCTGTTTTCTTTTTTGCTTCATTGCTTAAACTACATTCCTCAGAAAAAGATTTTTCTAACCGAAGATAAATTAAAAGATTATAAAGTTTTTGATAGAGTTTAACCCTAAATAGGGAATACATTTATTTGAAGGTTAGGTTGCGCACTGAAAGCTAGGTTACGCAACCTAGCCTTCAAGATGAGAACCAAATTTAAAAATATCTGTCATATACATCATGATAATTCCACAAATATCCTGGAAAAGAAAAATAGGTGAGCCTCTTCAATCACCTGGCGTAGTAAAAGTAATTGGATCTGAAGGAGGTTTGCCAAACTTTGATGATGGCATTTGGCAAGGAATGCCGCTTGGTGGTTTTGGAGCAGGGACATTTTCTCAAACATACAGAGGAGATTTTTCAAGGTGGCATCTTGAAATTGGTAAGCATATTTATAAAACAATATTTCCTTGCCAGTTTGGAGTTTATGAAGACGGAAAAGCTTTTATTTTAAATGACTATAAACCAAATGACGGTTCACTTTCATCATGGAACTTTTTAAAACAAAACGGTACTTATCATGCTTTATATCCGCGTGCATATTTTGAATATCCGGATTTAAATCTTATTCAAGAACAATTTTCTCCAATTATTCCAAATAACTATCAAGAGACAAGTTATCCTGTAGCTATCTTTAAATGGCATATTTCAAATCCGCAAAACAAAGAAAGAAATATTTCGATTTTGTGGAGCTGGGAGAGTATCTTTGGAAGTAAAGAAAATATTTTTTATCAGGAAAATGCCTTTTGTGGTCTAGTTTTTGATAATTTATCCATCAATGAAAAAAATTATAAATGTGGACAGATGGGGATCTTTGTACAGACAGAAGATGTTGAGGTAAGTTATTTAAATGCATTTCCAGGAAGTGGCAATGGAAAAGATGTCTGGGATGAGTTTTCAAGAGATGGAACACTTACGAAAACTGGCGGCGATCCATTTCATCTTAAAGACTTAAAAGACTCTCCTGGTGCCATTTGTGCAAAAATAAAATTAAAACCATTTGAAAATAAACCGATTACTTTTGTTTTAGCATGGGATTTTCCTATTTTGGAGTCAGGATTTGGTACAAAATGGTATAAGCGCTACACAAAATTCTTTGGGAGAGATGGAAGAAACGTTGCAAAAGTTGCACGTAAAGCGTTTAATGAACATGAACGATGGCTTAATGAAATTAAAAAATGGCAAGAAGTATTTTTAAAAAGTGAAAAACCTGACTGGTTTAAAATCCTTTTGATTAATGAACTTTATTTTTTAGCTGATGGCGGAACGATATGGACTCTTGGAAAAGTTTTAGAAGAACAGAAGCAGGCAGTAATAAAACAGGAAGAACATTTTGGCACTCTTGAGTGTTTTGATTATCCGTTTTATGAAACACTTGATGTACGTTTTTATGGCTCCTTCCCGCTTTTAAAGCTTTGGCCTGAGCTTGAAAAGGTAGTAATGAGGGATTATTTTAAAATAATAGATTTGGAAATAAAAGAGAAAATATTTTTCAATCATCCGCTTGATAAAAGTACAGCAGAAAGAAAACTTAAAGGAGCTATGCCACATGATCTTGGGGCACCTTATGAGGATCCATTTGTAATGGTGAACTCATATAACCATGTGAATATAAACCTTTGGAAAGACTTAAACTCCAAATTTGTTCTTATGGTTTATCGTGATTTTTGTTTAACCGGAAAAGAAGACATTGGTTTTTTAAAAGATGCATGGCACCCGGTAGTAGAAGCAATTAAATATTTAAAACAATTTGACAGGGATAATGACTGCTTAATTGAAAACGATAATATTCCTGATCAGACATATGATAACTGGACTATGTATGGACCGAGCACTTACTGCAATGGACTCTGGCTTGCATCACTGAAAGCAGCTATTGAAATAGCAAAAGTATTAAATAAAGACCATAGTCTTTTTAAAGCCTGGTTTGAGATGGGCAAGATGAATCTTGAAACTAAATTGTGGTATGGAGATTATTATTTATATGATACAAAAAACCCTCACAGAGAAAACATAATGGCAGACCAGCTTTGCGGACAGTGGTATGCGGATCTCTTAGGACTTGGCGATATATTTCAAAGAGACAGAGTAAATAAAACCCTACAAAAGATTTTTGATTTTAATGTAAATAAAATTGGCACTGGAAATATTGGAGCAATAAATGGTATTAATCCTGATGGTACTTTGTTGCCTGAAAGTAAAATCTGGAAACTAAATACACAGTCAAATGAAATATGGTCAGGAGTAACTTTAGCTCTGGCTTCACACATGAATATTAGAGGATTAAAAAATGAAGCATTACAAACAGCGCATGGAATTTACTCTGTAGTCTATGAAAAAAAAGGCTATTGGTTTAGAACACCTGAAGCATGGGATGTAAATGGAAACTTTCGTGCGTCAATGTACCAAAGACCCGGATCAATTTGGGCATTTACGTTTTGATGTGTCATTGCGAACCCTGAACAATAGTGAAGGGTGAAACAATCCCGAAGGAATTCATGTATAAATCTTTGGGACTGCTTCGCTCGACTCGTCTCCGACGAGTCGGAGCGGGTTGCCTTGCTCCTTGCAATGACAATCCATGCTAGAATCTTACTGTTATGCTTCCATTCAATCTTGGAATTCCAGAAGTAATAGTTATTTTAGGAGTAGCTTTAGTAATATTTGGCCCTAAGAAACTTCCTGAATTAGGACGTAATTTAGGAAAAGGATTAAAAAACTTTAAAGAATCTTTGAGCTCAGCAGCTAATGAAATGAAAGCTGGCTTAAATGAAAATGACGATAACGAAAAAATCAAATAGAAACTTAAAAAATGTAAATCAGATAATTGTTGCATTTTAAGTGCTTTTAAAATTAAGTATTTAAGTTAAGTAAAGAAATATAATTTCTCATTATGGAACAAGCAGGTTAAATATCTACTTGAGAGTAGAATATTTTAAAAGATTAATTATAAATTGTTTTTAATTGTTTTCTAATTAACATGCCGGCTATAGGAAAAATAAAAGAAGTCCCAGAACTAAGTATTTCATGGCTTAGAAGGGCAGTTTGGCCTTCTAGTGAAAAAATAAATGTGACTTATGGGCAAGTGCTTGGTGTTGGAACAGTAGCTTTAAGCTTGACGGATCTTGTAAACAATCTGATTTTTACTGAACGAAATGACTCATCATATTTTAGGAAATATATAGTACCTGGATTGTTTGCATTTCTTGGGTTTATAGGGCTTTGTGCTTCGAAAGCCTCTACAAATTTACTTGCAGGTGAGTCTGTAAATAATACATCAAATATAAAAACTAAAGTTAATTCCCATAGCAGACAAAGGAATTCATTCATAGATATAATAAGAAGAAAACAAAATTTTGCTCATTCACCAATACCAAAATATACTGACGGAAGCTTTGATTTAATAAATGGGTATGATCCTGCCCCGGTTCATTTTGGACAATATGCGTCTTCAGAAAATGCTTATTCAGATTCACCTGATGAAGATTTAAGCCTAGCTGAAAAGCCTTATTCTGATGATACAGTCTTGCAATTTATTAGTCCTGAAGGACATGGCATTGGTAGAGCACTTCTAAAAAAGATTCAAGAGAAGGAATTACACTTAAACTTAAAAGCAAAAAATAATCCTGAGGTTACTATACTGCAGGACTTACTTACAACTGAATACCTTAAAAGAAGATCAAAAAATAGTTCTCAATCTAAAGAGCAAGGTTTGGTTTTAGAAGATAAATATCTTAATTTAAATTATTTTTGTAAAGCGCTTGGAATACCAGGAAATACTCTAAAAATTGGAAACGATACAGCCACTCGACTTATAAACCTATTTAAATTGCTTTCTAAAGATCAATACGAAAAAATGGAAGCGTTGTTTTACAAAAAATACTTTCCTATACCATAGCCTGCATAAGAGAAATCATTTAGCACCAACGGGTTGTTTATTAGCGTCATCGTCTTTACCGACTTCGACATTTCCGGTTTTCTTTTTCTTAGGTCCAGCCCACCGTTTTTGTAACGCTTCGGTGACTGCTACGCAGATCACCTCGCTATTTTGCGATCTCACATAGCGATGTTCAGGTTTGTTGCTTATGAACAAACCTTCACTTGTAGTAATACAAAAAAGATCTACTATTTAGCGCCAACGGGTTGTTTATTAGCGTCATCGTCTTTATCGACTTCGACGTTTCCGGTTTTCTTTTTCTTAGGTCCAGCCCACCATTCTGCACCGCCTTTGCCTTTGCCGTAGATGTGTGTAGAGACTGCTCCTGCAGCGCTTGCTGCTTCACCAAACTCCATTACTATTAAATGTCTTTTACCAATGTATTCTGTAGCATCGCCTACTGCAAAAATACCAGTCAAATTTGTTTTGCAAATATCATGTGTTTTAATTAGTCCTTTTTCATTTAGTTCTACGCCCCATTTTTTTAAAGCATCAACGGTTGGCTTAAAACCTGCACAAATGATTATGCTTTGAGCAGGAAAAGTTTTTTCTTCATTTGTCTGATTGTTGAATATTGTTACCTTTTCAACTTTGTTTTTTCCTTCTTTGTCTTTGCCTTCAATTTTTTTTATTTCATAAGGAATAAACATATTTATTTCTTTTGCTTCTGCCATTGCTTTGATTTGATTAACTGCTCCAATGTGAGCTTTAAACCCGTCTCTGCGATGAATTAAGGTTACACTTTTTGCTACATCTTTTAATGTGCATGTCCAATCCATTGCACTATCGCCCCCACCGACTATTAAAATGTCCTTGCCTTTATAATCTGCTATGTGTTTAACAGTGTAAGTAAGCCCTTTGCCAAGATAATCATCTTCACCAGGAATGCCAAGTTTTATTGGTGCAAAAGCACCTTTTCCAGTGGCAATGACAACAGCTTTTGTTTTATAAATTTTTCCTGATTTGCAAAAAAGACCCCAGACTCCGTCGATTTGTTTTATTTCGTCCACGCTTTGATTGAACTCTACATAAGGTTCAATTTGCATAACCTGCTCAGTAAGACTATCTGAAAGCTCTTGACCAGTACACTCTATAATTCCTGGGACATCATAGACAGGCTTTTCAGGATAAAGTGCTGCTGACTGCCCACCTAAAAAATCAAGTGCTTCTAGAATCATTGGTTTCATGCCGCCTGTTCCGCAGTAAAATGCAGTCATTAATCCAGCTGGCCCGCCACCGATTATTATTACGTCATGAATTTTTTCAGTGTTGTCCATTTTTTCTTTTTCCTATAATTGAATCATCCTTAATTATTTCAAAATGACGGGCTTTGAGACGTTTTGTTTTGTCTTTATGAAGGCATCTATTTTATACAATGAATATCTCAAAAATAAAAGATGTAAGGACGCGCCATGGCGTGTCCTTACAGATCGTTATACAATATTGAATGCTGTCTTAGAAAAGGAGCGATAAATAAAATGATCAATGTAGCAA
This sequence comes from Candidatus Melainabacteria bacterium, assembly GCA_016201905.1. GTDB lineage: Bacteria > Cyanobacteriota > Vampirovibrionia > 2-02-FULL-35-15 > 2-02-FULL-35-15 > JACQBQ01. Next base: position 22,939 of record JACQBQ010000056.1, read on the forward strand.
TTTTAGGTTCAGGTGGATTAGGTCAGAATATGGCCTTACTTATAGAACAAAAAAAGGATTTTAAATTGGTAGGTATATGTGATCGAAGTGGGTATTTATTTAATGAGTCTGGAATAGCAGGCATTACCATTAAACAATCAAAAACAATTGACGAAATAAAAGGTTCACACATCTCGTCTAATTCAATATTTGAAATGATTTCAAATCACAAAGAGAAAATAAATGCAATTTTCATTGCATTGCCCAACCTGCCAAATGAGTTTATTCCAAATGTTGCAAAAGAAATTATAAAAACTGGTTATAAAGGAGTAATCGTTGATGCCTTAAAAAGGACAAGAGCAGTTGAAATGGTAAAAAATCTTGATACTGATTTCAAGGCTCATAATATTCTTTATCTGACAGGTTGTGGTGCAACACCTGGTTTACTTACCACTGCAGCAGCACTTGCAGCTCAATCTTTTGTAGAGGTTTTAGATGTAACTATAACTTTTGGTGTTGGCATAAATAATTGGGAGACCTACAAAGCCACAATTCGTGAAGATATAGCTCATCTTGAAGGCTTTAATCCTGAGATTGTTGCAAAGATGACTGATAAAGAGATTGTTGAAGAATTAAACAAACGCAATGGTATTTTAGAACTTCATCACATGGAGCATGCTGATGATATTATGCTTGAGCTTGCAGGTGTTTGCACTAGAGATAGGGTTACAACAGGTGGAATAGTGGATACCAAAAATCCCAAAAAACCAATTTCAACAAATGTAAAAGTTACAGGCAGAACTTTTGAAGGGAAAATCTCAACGCATCAGTTTGTACTTGGAGATGAAACAACCATGGCAGCAAATGTAAATGGACCTATTTTAGGTTTTATGAAAAGCGGTATGTGGTTATATAGTCTTGGTGTAAGAGGAACCTTAACTTCAGCTGAAATTATGCCGCACTTTGGAGTAGCTAAGGAAAATTACCTGGATATACAAGGAAAACAAAGTAGGGATTTTGCATGCAAAATCCCTACTTCATAAATCCTGTTGGTTAATCCTTATATTATTATCCTCTCAAATTAAGTCCTGTTTTGTCAACTAAGAGATGGTTAAAAATGTCATTGCGAGGAGCGTTAGCGACGAAGCAATCTCAAAAACGTTAAGAAGATTGCCACGTCGGCACTTCGTGCCTCCTAGCAATGACAAGATGAGGTTAAAATAAGATTAATGGAAATTAAAGAAATAATAAATAAAATTGACTTCTCAAAAATAAAATGGAAAGATATTGGTTTTGTCCCAGCAGTTGTTCAGGACTATAAAGATGGTGCAATACTCATGGTGGCTTTCATGAATAAAGAATCACTTGAACTCACTTTAAAAAACAAAGAAACATATTTTTATAGCCGCTCACGGAATGAGCTCTGGCATAAGGGTCATAAATCAGGTGAAGTACAAAAAGTAAAAGAGCTTTATTATGACTGTGATAATGACACGATTTTAGTAAAAGTAGAGCAGGTGGGTGGAGTTGCATGCCATACTGGAAAAAGAAGTTGTTTTTTCAATAAAGTGATTTAAACGTTACACCAAAACCTTAAGCACTTTTTCAATCCTAGCTTTCACCTTTTCTTTTCCAAGAAGTGAGATGATTAAACCCAAGTCAGGACCTTTATTTGAACCAGATAGTGCTACTCTGAGTGGCCAGTATAAATCCTTCCCTTTTAAGCTTAATTCTTTTCCGATATTGTCAATTGTTTTTTTACAGTCAGCTTGGTTTTGAAAGTTAATTGAATCTATAGCTTTCAAAACATTGTCAAAAATTTTCTTTGCACTTTCTGTAGATATAATCTTTTGATTTTCACCAGAACTTAAGTCAAACTTATCATCAAAGAAAAACTTTATTAATCCTGGAATTTCATCTAACTTGTTTAGTCCAGCTTTTACTGAATCAATCATCTGTAAAACCTGCTCTTTTGGATAAAGTGACAAATTTAATTCTTTTTCAAGAAACTTCTTTGACATGTCAAACATTTCTTCAAGGCTTTTTTCTTTTATATAATGATTATTAAACCAGTTTAGTTTGGTTAGATCATAAACAGCAGAACTTTTACTTATTCTTCCAAGATCAAACTGATCTATCACCTCGTCTATTTTAAATATTTCGATTTCCGGGCGATCAGGCTTTGTCCAGCTCATATGGACCAGATAATTTGCAAGTGCTTCTGGCAGATAGCCTTCTCTTTGGTATTTGTCGATGTTTGCTATATCGCCGTGTTTTCTTTTGCTCAATTTTTCACGATCATGAGTAAAGATTAATGGTGCATGTGCAAAGGTTGGCACTTCATATCCCAGCGCCTGAAAAATTGGAATTTGCTTTGCTGTATTATGCAGGTGATCATCACCGCGGATTACATAATTTATTTTCATATCACCATCATCAACAACAACAGCAAAATTGTATAAAGGGATTCCATCAGCACGCATTATTACTGGATCTCCACCTAGATCATTTGTGTTTACTGAAATATGCCCCCTGATTTCATCATTCCATTTTATGTCTGTATTATCCGGCAGTTTAAATCTAATAACTGATTTTTTTCCTTCAGCTACTAACTTTTTCTTTTGTTCTTCTGTTAAGCTTCTATGACGGTTATCATATTTTTCAGGTACTTTTGCTGCTCTTTGAATCTTTCTAAGTTCGTCCAGCTCTTCCTGCGTACAAAAGCATTGGTAAGCTTTTCCTTCATCTAAAAGTTTTTGTCCAATTTTTTTATATAAATCTAATCTTTCGCTCTGGTAATATGGACCCTCATCAAAGTTTATTTTTAACCATTTAAAACCATCTAAAATTTCTTTTGTGTATTCGTCTTTATTTCTTTGCTGATCAGTATCTTCAATTCTCAGTATAAATTTCCCTTTGTTTTTTTTAGCGAAAAGATAATTATAAAAAGCAGTCCTGACAGTGCCAAGGTGTAAACTACCTGTCGGGCTTGGTGCAATACGAACTCTGACTTCTTTTTGTGGCATATGAATATTCTAACGCATTAAGTTATATCTATATCTTTGGACTTAAAATTGTCACCTGATTTATCTGACTGTTTGGAATTATATGAACATTACCATTTTGATCTTTAAGCGTAGTTGTTCTTAAGTTCATCTTTTCAACAATTCCTGAATGATCACCAATTTTTACTGAATCTCCTATACCGAACTGATCTTCAAGCAAAATAAAAAATCCATTGATTACATCTTTCATAAGGTGTTGAGCACCAAGTCCAAAAGCTACACCTAAAATACCAGCACTTGCAATAATCGGTCTTATATCAAACCCCAATTCATGCAAAATCATCATGCCAGCAATTGTGATGATAATTACTTTACTGGTTGAATGAACAATTTGTCTGAGTGTTTCAGCTCGCCTTATGTTTTTCGACTTTCTAACAAAATTGTCAGTACCAAGGTTTATTAAATGTTTTGCAAAAAAAGCTATAAAAACTATAAATAATAGCCTAAAGATGCTTGGAAAGACTAATGTAGAAAGCGTTTCAAAGAAGTTTTGAATTAGTTCCATAGGAATATTGTAACAGACTAATTCATACAAAAACCTATATGCCTTTTGGGCTTTTCAGGTTTACTAAGAATATTCTAATAAAGGTATAATACTGTAATGATCCTGTTCTGTGTGAGTTATACTATAATCAATTAAGTTCTTTTCGGAAACATATAACTATAAGTGAGGTAAACAATGAATGAAGTAGTAAAAATCGTGACAAGCTTTGGACAATATAATGTACGCCTTAGTAAATCAACAGAAGCTGAAGAAGCTGGAAAGCTACTTATTAAACTAGAAAAAGATGAAGTTCCTATTCCTGTACAAAATGGAGTAGTTGATTTAGAACAGTTGAGGATAGCAACTGAAAAAGCAAGACAAGACTTATTGCTTTCTAATAAAATAAATTTAGAATACGCTCTTAGCTCACTTCAGTGAGCTAAGATTTAGCTTGCAAACAAACTATCCCTAAACTTTTCAAGTGCTGCTCTTAATTCTTTCTTTTCAGTATCATCCAAAGCAGCTCCGCTATTTAATTTATCTTCAAGTTTTTTATAGCTTGCACTAAAGAATTTAAACCAATCAGTTTTAAATTTCTGGATTTCTTTTGTACTTACATTGTCAAGCACGCCTTCATTAGCTGCATATATTACTGAAACCTGCTGAGCAACTGAAAGCGGGCTGTACTGAGACTGCTTTAAAACCTCTGTTAGTTTTTGACCACGCTTTATTTGTTGCTGAGTAGCAGGGTCCAAATCTGATGCAAACTGTGCAAATGCTTCCATTTCCCTAAACTGTGCCAGGTCAAGTCTAAGCTTACCTGCCACCATTTTCATGGCTTTTGTCTGGGCAGCACCACCGACACGACTTACTGAAATACCAGCGTTAATGGCAGGTCTTGTACCGGCATTAAACAAATCTGTTTCCAGAAATATCTGACCATCAGTAATAGAAATAACGTTTGTAGGAATATATGCAGAAACGTCGCCGGCTTGTGTTTCGATAATAGGAAGAGCTGTCATTGAACCGCTCCCTAACTTATCGCTTAGTTTTGCTGCACGCTCAAGTAATCTGCTATGCAGATAAAAAACATCCCCAGGATAAGCTTCACGACCTGGCGGACGACGAAGAAGAAGACTCATAGCTCTGTATGCCCAGGCATGTTTTGTTAAGTCATCATAAATAATAAGAACATGTTTTCCATTTTCCATAAACTCTTCACCAATAGCTGCACCGGCAAATGGAGCCATAAACTGCAGCGCTGGTGGATCAGTAGATGAAGCGTTTACTATAACTGTGTATTCCATTGCACCAGAGTCTTCAAGAACTTTTTTGATTTGTGCAACTGCTCCCTGTCTTTGTCCTATAGCTACATAAATGCAAATTGGACGATTTGACTGATTTTTTTGATTTATTATTGTATCGATTGCAATTGCAGTTTTACCTGTCTGCCTATCACCAATTATTAACTCTCTTTGACCACGACCAATTGGAATCATTGAATCGATTGCTGCAATTCCAGTTTGAAGTGGTTCACAAACAGATTTTCTTTTTACAATTCCTGGAGCTACTTTTTCTAGTGGTCTAAACTTATTTGATTTAATTTCACCTTTACCGTCAAGAGGCTTTCCAATAGGACTTACAACGCGGCCAATTAAAGCGTCACCTACAGGTATAGATGTAATTCTTCCTGTGGTTTTTACCTGAGTTCCTTCCCGAACTTCTCTTGCATCACCAAATAAAACCACACCAACGCTTTCTTCCTCAAGATTTAAGACCATACCAAGAGTTCTTTCCTTATCATCAAACTCTACAAGCTCGCTGGACATGGCTTTTTCAAGACCATGAATTCTTGCAATTCCATCGCCAATCGATATGACGGTTCCTACATTACTTACTGTAAGTTTTTCCTGATACTGATTTATTTGTTCCTTTAATATACTAACTATTTCATCTGGTTTTATTGTCATTGTTTAGGATTCTAACCTCCGTTTTAAATTTTCTAATTTCCCTTTTATACTTCCATCGTAAACAAGATCATTTATTTTAACTACAACACCACCAAGTAATCCGGGTTCGATCTTTGATTCTATTGTAACCTTTTCACTCTTTCCTAAGAGGTTTTCTAGTTTTTGCCTAATGGTTTCCAGAGTAACGCTGTCTAATTCACTGGCTGAAGTAACTTTAGCAATGGACATTCCTTTGTTTTTATTTACAACTTTAATCAACTGATTTTGTATTTCAGGAAGTAAATTAAATCTTTGCTTGTCAATAAGTAAGAACAAAAAGCTTAAATTGATTTGATTTATTTTTCCGTCCAGCAATTTTTTTAGCAGTTCTTTTTTCTCATCTTTTGAAATGCTGGGATTTTCAAAAATCTGTTTAGCTCCTTTGACCTGGCTTATGGACTCATTTATAGCTTTAATTTCACTTAAAAAACATTCCTGCAAACCTAAGTCACCTCCTGAAAGCTCTATTAAGGCTTGTGCATAATTTCTTGAGACTTGTTTTGATTCTTGCATATGTTTTTAGAGACTAGGTTGTGCAACCCAGCCTTCAGTTTTTACTTGGTTTTTCTAGTTCAGAGAGAAACTCTGTTATCAATTTTTTTTGAACCTCCTGATTCTTTACAATTTTTGAAAGTGCTTCCTCTGCAAGCTTTATTGCAGCAGAGCTTGCAGATTTTTTAATATCCTGAATCGCCTCTTCCTGGCTTGAGTTAATTTCTCTTTTTACCTTAAGTCTTAGACTTTCAAGTTCTTTTTCTGTATCCTGTTCAATTTGTTTTTTTATTGTCATTCCTGTTTTTTTAGCTTCTTGTTTAATCTCTTCAATTTCAAGAGCAACACGTTCAGTTTTTTGTTTTATGGCTTCAAGTTCTTCATTTGCTTTTATCCTGGCAGACTTTGCTTCTTCAAGTTCTTTACTGATCTGTTTTTTTCTCTGGTCCAATATCTGCGGGAAAAACTTGTTTCCTAAATAAACCATTGCAAGCGCAAGAATAAGTACATTCAAAAGATCAGATTCGACAAGGATTTGCCATGGTCCTGCCTTGTGGTGTTCAATGCTAGCTGAATGTTGGTTGTTGTTAGTGTGAGCCGACAAGTGTTTTCTCCCCTGAGCCAAGTATTTTACTTGTGATTAAATCTGTAAGTATTTTTATTTGACCCTCGAGCTGCTTTAATGCAGCCTTCTCTTCTTCTTTAATTTGTTTTATTGCAGCCTCTTTTTCTTTAACTAGGCTAGCTGTAAGTACTGCAACTTTTTCTTCTTTTGTTTTTTGTGCCTGGGCAATAGCTTCCTGAATGATATCGTGTGCTTCAATCCTGGCTGATTTTATTTCACTCTTATAATTTTCAAGCAATTCGTTTGCAGCTTCTGAAAGTGATTTTGCTTTTGAAAAATCACCATCGATTGCATCTTTCCTTTTTTCAATGATATTACCCACAGGTTTGTACAAAGTTTGGTTCAAAAGGTAAATGAATACCAAAAAACTTAGTGCAAATAATATAAGAGTAAAATTTATTTCAAGCAGCATACAATACTCCTTATGTTAATCAGCAAGGGCAATCCATGAATTGCCCGTAGGACTTATTGTAATTGCAAGAATAAAAGAATTGCAATCAAGAAAGCAAACAAACCAAGTGCTTCAGCTAGAGCTGCAAAAATCAGTGTATTTGCAAGGAGTCTTCCTGTAGCTTCAGGCTGACGTGCCATTCCTTCTAATGATTTACTGGCAGCTAGACCTACTCCAATAGCTGGGCCACCAACACCGGTGACTGCTAAACCAGCACCAATAGCTAGTCCCATTTTTGTTAAAGAATCCCCGTGACTACCGACAGCTTCTGTAGCTTGAGCAATTAAAACTGGATCCATGAATTCCTCCGTATTTCCTTTATAAAATCAATTTAACCTAGAGGATTATAACATTCTAGGATTTGAGATTGAGTTTTTGTATAGTTCTATTTAAGTATCTACGGTTTATAATGCTTTACGAATAATTAAGAAAATAACTTACAGTTCAAAGTTTTATAATGAGGATCGTGATATTTAAGAAACTTACTTTAAAAAATTTCATGTCTTATTCAAATGCTGAAATTGATTTTTCAGGAATTCATGTTGCATGTTTAAGTGGTGCAAATGGTGCAGGAAAATCAAGTCTGCTTGATGCAGTCACATGGGCACTATGGGAAGAAGGAAGAGCAAGAACTGATGAATTAATTAAACTAGGCAAAGATGAGATGTTCTGTGAGCTTGAGTTCTTTATAGAAGGAGAACTTTATAGGGTTTACAGATCCCGTTCTAAAGCGTTTAAAAATTCTCAGGGCAAATCAAACCTTGAGTTTCAGATTTTTAACCCTAAAGAACAAAACTGGACTTCACTTAGCATGAGCTCTGTACGCCAGACGCAGGATTTAATTATAAAAACTATAAAGATGGACTACGGTACGTTTGTAAACAGTGTTTATCTGAGGCAAGGTAAAGCAGATGAGTTTACTCTTAAAAGGCCAAATGAAAGAAAACAAATTTTAGCTGATATCCTTGGACTTGAAGTATATGACAGGCTTTGTGAATCTGCCAGAGTGAAAATCAGGGAATCAGAACAAACTTTATCACTAGAACAAAACCTTGTTTTAAACTTGGAAGAAAAGATTTTAAAGGAAGACGAACTTAAATTAAGTCTTGAAAGTGTTAATAGTGAGTTAAGTCTCCATGAAAGTGAACTAAAAAACATTAATCAATTGCTTGAGTCTAAAGAAAAAGAGCTTAATGAAAAAAAAGAAAAAGAAAAACAAATTCAGACCTTAGAAAAGTCAAAAATTAATCAGGAATCTTTAATTAAAACATTAGAAGGGCAACTAAAAAATATTAAAGACAAAGAAGAAAAATGTAAACAGTTAATTGATACTAAACTTCAGATACAAAAAGAACACAATGATTATTTAAAATTAAAAGAAAAGCTTGAAATTATTGAACAGGAAAAAGATCTCTACAGCGAGCTTTTGCAGGATAAGAGCATGCTTGAACAAAAGTTAAAAGATAAAATAAAACAAACTGAGCAGGAGTTGGCAGTTTATAAGTCAAAAATCACTGATAGAAGCACGCTGAGAGATAAACTCCAGAATATGTTAAAAAATGAAAGTATTTTTGAGAGCTTTTTACCACGTGCTGAAGGTGAAATAAAAACTTTTCACAATCTTCAGGAATCACTAGTGAAAATTGAAACAGAAGGGCTTGAGTTGAAACATAAAAAAGAGCTTTTACTCTCAAATCTAGAAAAACTTGGTGAACGAAAAAAAGAAATAAAAAGTAAAATCCAGACTTTAAGCTCTCACAGTCACTCTGAGCCATGCCCACTGTGCAAAAGCCCTGTAAAAGACAGAGAAAAAGTCATTGAATCTTATAATTTAGAGATTCAAAATCTTGATAAAGAAGAACAATCCCTGACTAAAGATATTGAATTAAAAGAAAATGAGGTTAAAGAAAAGAGAAATAAGTATACTGAAACTAAACAGAAGATTGATGGTTTTGGAAAAGTAATTGCTGCATATGTACCCGAACTTTCAAAAATCAAGGCTGAAAATATTGATATTGAGACATTTGAAAAGATAGAAGGACAAAAGGCTATATCAGCTTTTAAATCCCAGCTTGAAATTGCAAAAAGCGAATTTCAAAAAACCAAATCTCAGCTTGTAGTTGTGGATAAAGAAATTTCTGGTTATGAAAATGAAGTAAATTCACTTGACAATCTTTTAGTGAGTGGAAGCCTTGTTAAAGAAATAAGCGAAAAGTTAAGCATTATCACAGGAAAACTAAATAATTTAAAATATGATCCTAAAGCATATGGAGATTTAAAAATAAGTCTGAAAGAAAAAGAAAATATTGTGTTGATTTATAATTCACTTCTTCGGGCTGAGTCTGAAGTCCTGCTGCTTAAAGGTGAAAGCAAAGAATTAGCAGAGAAAATAAAATCCGGCTGTAGTGAGATTGAAGGACTTAAGAGCCTGATTGAGGACAGTAAAAAACAAATTGAAAATATAACTGTTTTGTTCTCTGAAGTTAGTGAACTTAAAAGTAAACAATTAGAAAAAAATCACAAGACAGATGAAATAAAAAGACAGCGAATTCTTGCTGAGCAGTCTTTGTTGGAGATAAAAAACTCAAAGCAATTAATAAAAGACAAGAAAAATAAACTCTCGGTACTTTTGAATGATAAAAAATATTTTGAAATATTAGAAAAAGCTTTTAGTAAAAACGGTATTCAGGTGGCAGTTATTGAGACTATAGTTCCGGAAATTGAAAAAGAAGCAAATAAAATTTTAAGCAGATTGACTGAAAACCAAATGCATGTTGCCTTAAAAACACAGAGAGAAAAGAAAAGCACAACTGGTCTTGTTGAAACATTGGATGTAGTTATTGCTGACAATATGGGCACAAGAAACTATGAGCTTTATAGCGGCGGCGAAGCATTTAAAATAGATTTCTCCCTGAGACTTGCACTCTCTAGACTTCTAGCTAACAGAGCATGTGCAAAGTTACAGACTTTAATTATAGATGAAGGTTTTGGCTCGCAGGATTCAAGCGGTAGAGAAAGGCTTGTTGAAGTAATAAAATCCATTCAAAATGAGTTTGAATTAATTTTAGTCGTTACTCACATTGATGAATTGAAAGAATCTTTCCCTGTGCAGATTCAAGTTACTAAGAATGAAGAGGGCTCAAGAGTTAAGTTAGTAGCTTAGATTTTCACCTGTTTTGCCTCTATTATCTGCTCTGTTTAGCTAAACTTTAAAGAATTTACAAAGGTATGACTAAAAAATGTCTTATTTGTCTATAATTCCTAATAAGAGATTCAAAGATGAGCCTCCTTACAACAAAACCATATTGTGAAAGCCTTGGAAGAAACTTCTGAAACAAATTTAATAAACCAATTTTTAGATAAATTTTCTAAGCTAGACAGGCCTGATGCTGATCTTAAGCTAGTAAAAAAAGCGCTTGATTTTGCCTGTAAACTTCACGGCGGGCAAAAAAGAGTCAGTAATGAGCCATATATTATTCATCCTTTATCTGTGTCAGGGATTTTAATTGACTTAAATTGTGACACTGAAACAATTTGTGCTGGCCTTTTACATGACACACTGGAAGATACAGATATTGATGTTTTGAGTCTTGAAAAAGAATTTGGACCACAGATAAGTCAGCTTGTTGAAGGTGTTACAAAACTTGGAAAGCTTAGTTTTATTTCTACGCAGGAACACCAGGCTGAAAACTTTCGAAAGATGCTCGTTGCAATTGCAATTGATTTAAGAGTTGTTTTAGTAAAACTAGCTGACAGACTTCACAATATGAGGACTTTGAATCACTTAACGGTTGATAAACAAAAAAGAATTGCACAGGAAACCCTGGATATATTTGCACCACTTGCAAACAGATTTGGTTTAAATAAAGCAAAAAATGAACTTGAAGATTTGTCATTCTTTTATCTTGAACCTGACAAGCATAAAGAAGTTGAAAGACTTGTAATGGGTGACAGAGAATATAGTGAGAGGAAGATAAAAGAAATCATCGGAAAGATAGAGACTGAGTTAAAAAAGTCAGTGATTAAAGCAGAAATTTATGGGCGACCAAAGCATCTTTATAGTATCTATAGAAAGATGCAAAGGCAAGGTACAAAAGAACTTTATGATTTGCTTGGCATAAGGATAATCGTAGAAAGAGAAAGACAGTGTTATGAGGTCATGGGAATAATTCATGATTTATTCAGACCAATACCGGGAAAGTTTAAAGACTATATTGCAATTCCAAAACCAAATATGTATCAGTCTTTGCATACTGCTGTAGTGGGACCTCATGGGAGACCTGTAGAGATCCAAATTCGTACCAATGAAATGCATCAGATTGCAGAGTACGGTATTGCTGCACACTGGAAATATAAAGAATCAGGCAAATCTACAAAAGCAGATGATATGTACGATGAAAAACTTGCATGGATTAGACAACTCATTGAGTGGCAAAGTGATCTCAAAGATCCTGAAGAATATGTCGATGCTGTTAAGTTGGATTTTTTATCTGATGAAGTTTTTATATTAACTCCAAAGGGTGAGGTTATTGATCTACCAAGAAATTCAACACCGATAGATTTTGCATATAGGATTCATACGGATATAGGAAATAGATGTACCGGTGCAAAAGTTAATGGCAGAATTGTGCCGCTTGGTACCACGTTAAAAAATGGTGACATAGTTGAAATCATTACCGGTAAAAATGCTCATCCAAGTCTGGACTGGATAAACTATGTAGTCACCAGCTCCACAAAAAACAAAATCAGACAGTGGTTTAAGAAACAACATCATGATGTTCATCTTGAACAAGGTAAAAAGCTTCTTGACAATGCATTTGGCGAGGATAAAGTAGATGAAATTCTATCTTCGGATAAGTTTCTTGAAGCAGTTAGAAAACTTAACAGGGCTACAAAAGAAGATCTTTTAGCATCGCTTGGTTGTGGGGATGTAACGATTGCTCAGTTGCGTGGCAAGCTAAAAGACTTTTTACCAAAAGAAGAAGAAAAAGAAATACAGCATGTAACAATAAGTTCTGAGGGTGAAGTTGCAGCTTTAGATGGAATGATGCATCATTTGGCTAAGTGTTGTTCGCCTTTGCCTGGTGAAAAAATAGTGGGTGTGGTTTCAAAAGGCAAAGGAATTACAGTGCACAGATTTGATTGCCAGAACTTAGATACTGTAGAAAAAGACAGAGTCATATCAATTCACTGGCAGGGAAATAAAAGCAAATCATATACTGCTGCAATAGAAGTTGAATGCATTGATCGTGTTGGTATTTCAAGGGATATTTTAAATAAAATTGCAGATGAAAAAATCAATGTTAGGGATTTACGCGTTGTAGCCAGAACTACAAATGATACTGCTGTTATAAAAATAGTTGTTGATGTGGTCGATCTTTATGACCTTAGAAAAATAATGTCAAGTATAAGCAGAGTAGGTGATGTCCTCAATGTTTTTAGATCTGGCGAATATAAACGCACTACACTCTTTAGAAAAAAGCTAAATGGAAAAGAAAAAAGTACAAAATCAAAGAAAATTGAGGAGTGATTAGAAAATAACACTTATTCCTCTTTTTTATTGTTGTATTTGAGGCACATATTTTGTAAGTATTAAACTGCCAGGGCATTCTGTTAGGGATACTTTATACTGCTTTGAATCCTCTGGGCATATATTTGCCTCAACGTAATTACAGCTGTAAAAAACCTGATCATTTATTTCATTGCCCTTCTTGCAGCAGCATGAACTAAACGCTGCTCTTGGCCTTCCATTATCAGCTATGTCATGATAACCACCAGAAGTCTGTGCATAAGAAGGTAAGCACCAATTAAAAACAAGCATTAGCCCTAACAGCATGGTATAAATCAATGGCCAAATAGCTTTACTTTTATGTTTTTTTATTCTTTTATTTGTTCTCACAATAAAATCCTCAAACCTACTATCCATGAGCCTTATTAAGGGTTATACCCATTCTTCTTTAAGAGTTAAATAAGCCATTAGTTCTATTTTATATTAGGCAAACATATTCTATAAAAGTGTTCTAACTAAACTTATTTTGTTTAGAAACTTCTTGTAATGTTTAAATTATTTTATTAGTTTTGAAAGAATAAAAAAAAGCGACTGCTTTATGGTTGATTGTTACTAACTATAATATAACTTGGACAAATAGAGTTGTTGTTTTTATTTTTTAATCCTCCTAATTTTGAGAGATTATATTTAGCGCATTCACCTTTTGTTTTTATAGAGCAATATTGTTTATTATAAATATCTGGTTTTTTATCACAACAGCAATCCTTGGTTAGATCATCAAATATAGTGATTGTTGGTGCATCTTGAGGTGTTGGTGTAGCTTGTTGTGCGGATACACTACTTATACTATAAATTAATGCACAGGCCAAAAAAGCCACAGCTATTGATTTTTTTAACATTAGTTTTTCCTTTATTATAGTTAGCCCTAGATACCTTTTATATTCCCATAAGTCCCTTATCTAGACTTAAATATTATACCCTCTAATTTAGGGTTAACCCTAAAAATAGTTCATTTGACCTATGGTTACAAAGACCCTAACATTAAAAGAAATTTATTTAATGGTAATCCAACCACGTTGAAATAGTCTCCATATATACATTTCACAAACTTCTTTCCAATCCCCTGTATAGCATATGCACCTGCTTTGTCTATTGGTTCTTTTGTTTTTATATAGTTTATAGCATTCTGTCTTGAGATTTTTTTCATTTTTACTTTAGTCATCTCATAGTCAACATACACTTTTTTCTTTTTTAGATCTATAAGTGCAATCCCAGTAAAAACCTCATGTTGTTTATCGCTTAAAAATAAAATTTTATTTAATGCATCTTTTTTATTTTTTGGTTTACCAATCAGTTTATTTTTGCAGACAACAATAGTGTCAAAACCAACGATAATTTCATTTCTTTGTAAGTGCTTCCCATGGCAAGCACTTACAGCTTTTGCAAGACTTAGGATTTTTACTAATTCAGCTGGATTGCTTTTTTTAAGTTTTTTTATTAGCGAATCTTCATTCACTTTACTTTTAACTGCTTTAAATTTTAATCCGATTAGCTTCAATAGCTTTTTTCTTCTTGGAGAAGCAGATGCTAAGACAATTTCTCTTCTTTTGTTATTTGTATTAGCCATAAATAATTACCAGCAGTAAGGACAGGACTACTTGCTTTCGCTGTGATAACATGTTAAACGAAATCATTTAAATAAACTACAGAAGGTTTAATTTTTAGTCTAATTCTATGGAGGATAAAACAAATGAATACAAGTTATAAGCAATTCTTATTTCTTCAAAGCATAAAGTTGGTAATTGTTTTTTCATTGATAGTAATTTTTCTGGGTAGTGCTCTATCAATAAATGCAGCTTCTGAAGAAAAACAACTGATAGCACCAGTCAAACAAGCCATTGATCAAAGCAAAGATACAACTCCAAAAGAGACAAATAGTAATGTTGTGATTAATAAACCTCAGCAAAAAGAACAAGAAGAGCCTGAAGGCAAAATTAAATGGACAGAATCTTTAAGATTTAAAGATTTTTATATGCTGCCGCTTACTCTTGAATCATTGGAAAGGACTAAGGCTTACAAAAACCATCTTGAGAAAGAATATGCAGAGCATCCAGATGGTTTTAGCACAGCTGTTGAATATGGATTGGTTTTGATAGATCTTGGAGAACTGGATAAAGCTCAAGCAGTGTGGGAACGAGCCTCAAAAGATTTTTTTAATAATCCAGGTCCAAAAGTTTTTAAAGCATGGGTGGATGCAAGTAAAGGAAACTATAGTCAGGCCAGAGATCCATGGATGCAGCTTGCCAGAGAAAAACTTTCTCTCTGGGAAAGTGGTCAGGGATCCGGTATGTGGATGCCATATCATGTATATTCTGTTCTTGGTTTGTACCTTATAAAAAATTATTTACCTCAGTCAGACAAAGAAGAAGCTGAAGGTGTTGTTAATCAGATTGCTGTGCACTTTCCTGTAAGACCAGAATTTGCTTCTATTCTGGTTACTAATGATTTACAGTCTGGCAGGTTAAAATCTGCAACTAAGAAACTTGAAGCTGCTTTAAACAAAAATCCAAATGAACCTGTTCTCTTAACTTTAAAAGGTATAACAGAGCTTCTAAATGGAAACAATAAAGAGGCATTAGATCTATTTGATGCGTCCAATAAAATATTTTCTGGTTCTCCGACAAATCATCTTATGAGAGCAAGAGCCTTATATGCTATGCACAGGAAGAAAGAATCAAATGCTTTGGTTGAAGAGCTGATTAAACTTGACCCGACCTGTAATATCTCTTCTGAGAATAAAGACAAATTCCTTGCTGCTCAAAGCTATATGACTACATTTGACAATAAAAAAAATGGCGGCTTTCTAAAGAAATTTAAAAACTAAAAGAAAACTAACTCGAGAATAAAAAAGAAAGCAGGTTCAGGATTGTTCCTGAATTTATTCATTGATAAGTTTTTATTACAAATAAATAGACCAGGATATCTAGCCCTAATTTGCTTGGATAAAACAATTTGTGTAAATTTATAGAAAAGTATGTGTGATAACATATCTGTATTCGTCTACTTTTTAGTGCCTTTTACATTTTATGAAAATCACTAAGTATCTTTTTATATTTTTAACTGCTGTATTTTTTATAAACTATGCTTCTCCTTTGCAAGCAGCCAGTATAGAAAAACCAGCAGGAAGAATTGTAAGTTTGTCTGGATCTGTTACGGTTAAAAAAGGTACTACAGCAAGCAGTGCAAGACCTTTTCAGAACCTGGATGCAGGTGATGTTGTAATCACAGGACCAAATTCACGAGTTGCGATTTTATTGCGTGATGAAAGTCTGATTAAACTAAATTCAAATTCTCAGATAACTATTAACAATGTTTTATCTGCCGTAAAACCTGTTTCAACTGGTGCTGACGATAAGACACAAATAAGGCATGACACCGGTGAAATGTGGATTAGAACAAAAAACAGGCCTGGAAAGTTAGAAATAGATACAAAGTCAGGCTCTGCAGCTATCCGTGGAACAGAATTTAATATTTATGCAGATGAAAATAAAACTCTACTAACACTTGTAGATGGAGTCGCTGAACTTTCAAATTCTTTAGGCTCAGTTACAGTTAGTAAAAATGAACAAGGTGAAGCAACACCTAACTCTGCACCAGTAAAGAGAACACTTACTATAGAGGAAACCGATAATGCAGTTCAATGGATATTTTACTTTCCTAAAAACTTAAATCTTAAACAGGATATCCTTGACACTACTTTGGATGTGCTTACAAAAAATTATCAAGAAAAACCAAATGAGTCAGAGCCCAAAACATTTCTTGGAATAAAAAAACTAATTAGCGGTAAATATGAAGAAGCTCTTAAACTTTTTGATGAAGCAAATAGTGTAAACCCTGCTTCAGCAACAAATCACCTCATGAAAGCTAGAACTTTGTTTGTTTTACACAAGCAAAAAGAAGCACTAAAAGAAATTGATGAAGCAATTAAACTTGAACCCAGCTGGTATTTGCCAAAAGCAGAAAAAAGTAAATTTCTAATAGCTCAGGGAGATTTAATACCAGGAGAAAAAGAAGCTAAAGAAGCAATAAAGCTTGACTCAAATTCTCCTGAGTCCTGGATAAGTCTTGGTGAAACACAGTATGCATTTGGAAAAGTAAAAGCCAGTAAAGAAAGTTTTGATAAAGCCATTAATATAGATTCAAATTTTGCTGAAGCACACATTGGTAAAGGCAGAGCATTAATCAGCCAGTTTCATAATAATGAAGCAATTGATGAGTTCTTAAGTGCAGTTCTTTTAGAACCTGGGCTAGCAAGAGCACATCTTTATCTGGGGCAGGCTTATTACCAAAACAGGGAAACAGAAAAAGCAATTAATGAAATAAAAGAAGCAATGCGGATAGATCCAAAAGATCCTCTGGTACTAAACAGCCTTTCTATTATTTATGATGTGGCTCACCAATACGGAAAAGCCCTTGAACTTGATGAAAAGACGATTGAGATTACACCGAACTTACTTGAATCTGGCGCAAGACAGAGCAGAAATCTTTCAGTTGCAAGTGGAAACCTTGGTATTGAGCCTCTTAGATTTGGATTAACTGACTGGGCATTTTTTCAGGCTAATAAAGCCCTCCGTGAAAATCCTATAGATGGTGCCAGCCATTTCACACTTGGTACTATTTATAGCAGCAATAAAGTCCAGCCTGTCATTCCAAAAGGCGAAGGAGCTGGTGCTAGTCAGGCACAGCTCAGTACAGGTCAGGTAAGAGGTTTACGTGGGACTAATTTAACAGGTATAAATGCCAGGACTTCTACAAATGAATATGATCTTGGTTTAAACTTTGCATCTGATTCTGAAAGAACAATAGGTAAATTACTTGCACCCAGTATTATTGGCTCTCCGAATGGAAGGTATAGATTTTTTAGAGCACCAGAACTTTATGTAACTACTGACGGATTGTTTGGTCAGCAACAAATCTCTGTTTTAAATGAAGGTTCAATTATGGCCAATGGTTACCTGGGTACACCATGGAATCTTTATTTAAACACTGAGTTTATGGGCGGTTTGGTCAGAGATGTTCTTGGTGACTTAACAGGTAAAGGAAACAGATCGTTTTTTAAAAGTGACTTTGCTTTTAGTCCACTAAAAACTCTTGATGTAATTGGTTCTTATACAAGAGCTGATGTAAACATGAGAGTGTTTGACAAAAAATTTCCAGCTGGCAGATCACTATTTACCCCCGACCTAAATGATTTTGATGTAGCTTTAAACTGGCATCCAAATACTCACAATGTAATTTTAAACAGGTTTTTTAGCGAAATCAGCTCTACCAGATTAGACTCCAGCACTCCTGAGCTTGGCAAATCAATGATATTTGCTGGTATATTCCCGAGAAATTATGGATATCAAATTCGTCACCTTTCAAATTTCAAAAAACAAAGATTTACCTGGGGTAGTGAATGGATTAGATCAGTAAATCCTGCTCAGGTCAGCACTAACTTTTTTAGCACAGGAATTATTCCACCAGTTCAGACAATTGGTTACTTAAAAGAAAGATCTCACTATGACATTCTTACTGCATATACTCAGGACTTATTTAGGGTAAACCCAAGAACCGATTTAGTTCTTGGATTCAGATATGATCAAATTTTTCAAAGAACAAACGATAATACCTTCACTCAAACATTGACTGATAGTATGAGTTCAGTTCTTCTTGATTTCGATAAAAGGAACCATGACAGAGTTTCATTTAGTCCTCAGGTAGGAGTAGCTTATAATCTTGGCACAAATACTGTTCTTAGGCTTGGTTCACAACACAAAGCTTTTTACAATACTTTTTTACCAGAGCTTGCACCACAGGATGTTGCTGGTCTGCCATTTGGTGATCAAGGCGAGTTCTTTACAAGAGGTACTGAAGGCTGGGAGCATGCAGCAAGTCTGGAACATAGAATGCCTCAGATAGTGTCCTGGCTTGAATCATTTGTAAAGTTCAAACCATTTTACAGAAGAATGCTTGTAAGGAATTTTGATAGCTTGGCAAGTTATCAGGTGCAAAGAGTTAGAGCCCCGGGATTTGAAGTTAGCTATAACCAGTTAATGTTTAAACAAGTTGGATTTTTTGCAAGTTATGTTTACCAGCACATCAGAGACAGGACTCCATATAAAATATTTGATGACTTAACCAGTACATTAGCCATAGTAAATGGGAAAATCCCAACACTTCAAGTACCAAACAGAATGCGATTTGGCTGGACATGGCATAGCCCGTCAGGTTTTAGCTTAAATTACATAAACACATACATAGGACCAAAATTTGGAACTATAGGAGAAAAG
This sequence comes from Candidatus Melainabacteria bacterium, assembly GCA_016201905.1. Lineage (GTDB taxonomy): Bacteria > Cyanobacteriota > Vampirovibrionia > 2-02-FULL-35-15 > 2-02-FULL-35-15 > JACQBQ01. The sequence goes on from JACQBQ010000056.1 coordinate 41,885, forward strand.
GATAAGATAAGAGGATATTTGCTTGGAGATTTAAATCTTTCCTATGAATCTCCAAGAACAAAAAGTTATTTAGTAACATTTGGTGTAAACAATCTTTATGGGGCAGCATTTAGGCAATCCATTCATCAAAGAGATCCAGGTATAACTTTCTATGGTAATTTTGAACTCCGCGGGGTTTTACCGTTTAGTGGATACTTCTGGAAATAATTTTTATCTAGAGTGGATAATCTTTTTAGGTTTTATTGTGTTTAATATAGCAGTTAAAATACTTCCTACATTTTCTTTTGCCATTATGCCTTCATAGCTCAATGTGACTCTATGTCTCAATACGTCAAAAATTAATTTTTCAATGTCTTCCATTTTTATATAATCTCTTCCGTTTATTAGTGCAAGTGCTTTTCCTGCCTGAGTAAGATTTAGTGATGCCCTGGGACTTGCACCAAAACTTATAAACTGTGAAACATTTTCTAGTTTATAATCCATTGGTGTTCTTGTAGCTGAAATTAAATCAGCGATGAAATTTACAATGCTTGGATCTACATAAACCTTCTCTACTAGTCTTTGAAATTCTAAAAGCTCAGATTTTGTAATTATTTTTTTTATTTTAGGTAATTCTTCAGTACAGAATCTAGTTATGATTGCAATTTCTTCTTTTGCACTTGGGTATGAAATTATAAGCTTAAACATAAATCTATCTATTTGAGCTTCTGGAAGCTGGTAAGTCCCTTCGGCCTCAATAGGGTTTTGTGTAGCTAAAACAATAAATGGTTCTTCGATTTTATGAGATTTTTTTGCAATGGTTATCTGCTTTTCCTGCATGGCCTCAAGAAGCGCACTTTGAACTTTACTTGGGGCACGGTTTATCTCATCAGCTAAAATAAGATTTGCAAAAACTGGTCCAAGAATTGTTTCAAAATCATTTGTTTTTTGATTATAAATTTGTGTTCCGATTAAATCAGATGGTAGAAGATCCGGTGTAAATTGAACTCTCTGAAAATGCAAGTCAAGTACATCTGCAAAAGTCTTTAAGATAAGTGTCTTAGCTAAACCTGGCGGCCCTTCTAAAAGAATATGTCCACCGGCTAAAAGTCCAACCAGAACTCTCTCTAAAATATAGTCCTGACCTACGATAATTTTTTTTACTTCGTATAGTGCAGATTCAATTTTTTTAGCTGCTTCTTTGTATTCTGGTTTTATATCAGACATGACATAGATATTATACAAAAGTTGCTTATGCTGCCTTGTTCTTTTTTGTAATGATTGGGTCTTCTTGTACTTTGTTTCTTTGTACTAATGACCAGCTTCTATTGCTGGCTATTCTTTCTAAGACTATACTTTCAGCTATATAAAATTCACCGTCATATAACCTAAATGTACCTCGCTTACTTCCATCAAATGTGTTTATGTATTCACCTTGCCCATTGGAATCTGTAATTTTATTAGTGTCAGCGTGTTTTGTTAGAGGTTCAGAATTGAAAGGCAATATATCAGGATGATAGCTAGTTTCAAAACTGTCAGGTATTCCTAATTCATTTTTACAAACCTGTTCTATTGGATCAAGTGATTCAGATTGAATTACATCTGGAATTAAATCATCTGATTTCTTCTCATATGGTTCAAAAGAGTGTAGAGCAATCAATGCTCCCTCAAATCTATAATAAACTTCGTTTAGTGGATTATTACTTTTATGAAAATTGCCATCATTAGAATAATATCCATAGCTCCAGCCTTTATAAGTCAATTTAACCCCATCCCCACAAACAAAGCTAGTATCTGCGCTATTAACGGTATTTGGATACCTTGGAAGATCCTCTGTATCTTTACCGGTAAAATAAATTTTGTCTCCAATTTTATAAACCGTAGGCAGTTGGTTTCCTATCAGTGTTGGAAGATATAGTTTTATTGCTCCACTTATAGCTCGAAAGTTAATTCCCATAACAATTTGAATCTAGCAGATAAAAATTAAAACTTTTCCTTTTTCTTAGAATTTCTTTAGATTTGGGAGATTAAATTTGTTTAATATAATACCAAAAGCATAATCTTAAGGAAAAAACCCCTTCTTTTTCCCTTGCTGGACCTCAGCTAACTTTTCAAATATTTTTCTTTCTTCAGCAGAAAGTTTGGTTGGAGTTTCAACTGTAATCTCTACAAGCTCATCACCACGTCTTGCTGGATTATTTAGTTTTGGTACACCCAGACCTGGCATTCTAAGTACTGTTCCTGTCTGGACGCCAGCAGGAATGGATAAGCTTTTTTCACCGTCTGTTGTTGGGACTTTTATATGTCCGCCAAGAGCTGCCTGAGCAAATGAAATCTTGTGTTCAATAATAATATCCATTCCATCTCTTTTAAATACTTCATGCTCTTTTACGTTTATGATGACATAGAGATCTCCTGGTGGTCCGCCTTTTCTTCCTGCATCTCCCTTTCCACCCCAGCGAAGCCTTGCACCATCGTCTACACCGCATGGAATCTTAACATCAATTGTCTTTTTAATTCTTTTTTGTCCTTTGCCGTTACATTCTGAACAAGCCTGCTCAACAATTTTTCCACTTCCATTGCAGCTTGGGCATGTACCGATTTGTGTAACCTGACCAAAAAATGATTCTGAAACCATCCTTACTTCACCTAGACCATTGCAGCTTCTACAGTCTTTTAATTTTGATCCTGGTTTTGCTCCTGTCCCTTTACAGATAGCACACTCTTCAAGTGGCTGTGTGACAGCTTGTTTTGTACAGCCATTTATGGCCTCAAGAAATTCTATTACAAGTTCATATCTTATATCTGTACCACGTTCAGGACCAGTAGTTGTTCGATGGGCTCTTGTTTGCCCAAAAAACTGTGAAAAAATATCACTTAAATCCCCAAATCCAAAATCAAACTCAGTGCCACCAGCGCCACGAAAGCCGTTCATGCCATACTGATCGTATATAGTTCTTTTTTGTGGATCGCTCAGAATCTCATATGCTTGATTTACTCCTTTAAAAGTTTCTTCATTGCCTGTTTCTTTATTGTCAGGATGATATTGCCTTGCCTTCTGCCTGAATGCTTTTTTAATCTCGTCGTCTGTAGCATCACGACTTACACCCAATATTTCATATAAATCTTTTGCTTGTGCCATGGTTTTTATTATACCGGAGGAATAGATCTAAAGTAATACGTCATTGCGAGGAAGTACAAAGTACTGACGAAGCAATCTCACTGGCTTTTTCACGATTTTGAGATTGCCACGTCGCTTCGCTCCTCGCAATGACATTTAACATTTGTCTTTTAATGCAGATTCAATTTCATCCAACACTTTTTCTGTAGCTTCTGCTGGATCTCTTGCTCCTGTAACTGGTCTTCCAATTACAATGTGGGTTGCTCCATTATTAATAGCATCTTTTGGTGTAGCAATTCTTTCTTGGTCATTACTTTCTGCCCACAGAGGTCTTACTCCAGGTGTGACAATTAAAAAGTTTTTATTATTCTTGCTCAGCTCACGAATTATTTTTGCTTCATTTGGAGAGCAAATGATACCATCTAAGTTTATTTGCAGGGCAAACTGTGCAAGATGTAAAACATATTCATCAATCTGAGCTTTTACTTTTAAATCGTTTTGTAAAACGTCATTTGTAATGCTTGTTAAAACTGTAACTCCAAGTAACTTAGGTGTCTGTAAATCATTTTCATTTGCAGTTTGAATTAATGAGTTTTTTGCAGCCTCTAACATTTTTTTTCCACCGGACATATAAACATTTAACATATCCACTCTATGTTTTACCATGTTTGAAACAGCTTTGCTGACAGTGTTTGGAATATCTAAAAACTTCCCATCAAAAAAAACTTTATTTCCATGCTCTTTGATTCTTTCAATTATTTTTGGTCCAAGGCCTGTAAAAAGTTCTAGTCCTACCTTAAAATACCCAACTTTACTAGAAAGTTTTTCTATTAGCTTTAGAGCTTCATCTTCCCTTGAAGTATCTAATGCAATTATTAAATGTTCTTTTGCATTTGTTTTAATTGTCATTTGTTTTACCGGAAAAATCACGGCTCAAACATGATTTTTCCTTTTCCTCCACGGCACTCAGGATATTGCTTCTCGCAACATCCTTCGCTTATTGACTTATATCTTTGTATAGTTAAGCTTATCATCTACTTTCCTGCCACTGTTAAACTTTCTATTAGAAATCCTGGGAATAGCTCTGCTCCACCAACCCATTCCCTGTCACTTGATATTTCCTGAATGTTCTTTAAAACTTCAAATATATTTCCTGCAATCATACAATTTTTAATTCTACCCTGGATGTTCCCATCCTTTACCTTAAACCCTAAGTCAATGCCTACGTTAAACTCTCCAGCTAGGGTGTTTGATTGACCAGCACCTAATACCTGGTCAATAATTATCCCATCTTTTATATTTTTAATAATATCCTTTGAATCTGTTTTTCCACCTTCTATTAAAACAGAGGTCAGCTCGGGTGTGGGACTTGTACTTAAAGATGCCTTAAATCCGTTTCCTGTAGAAGTCAAGGTTACGTAATCTTGCTTTTGTGATCTAAGTTTACTGCCTGATGACAAATCAAAATAAAAAGAGTTTATTACGCCATTTTTTATTAAAGTTTTTCTTTGAGTTTTTATTCCCTCATCATCAAAATCCGCCTTTTGTACTCCAATACCTGGATCTTCTATAAACGTGAGCTTTTTGTCAAAGAGTTCTTTATTTAGTTTACCTACTAAGGGAGAAATGCCCTGTTGGATTACTTTGCCGTTAAATATGACAGCCAGAATATATCCAAAAATACTTGCTGTTGCATCAGGTGTAAAAAAGACCTGGTATTTGTTCGTTTCCAAAGAAATATTTTCTTTGGAGAAGTTTAATTTTTCAAATATTTTTTTGCTTATTTCTTTTTCATCTGGAAAATCTTCTAAACTACTTTTACCTTTGTAAATCCCTAAAAAATCTTCTCCCCTCACCAGATGTGCATACAAACTACTTGAATAAACAGATTTCTCTCTCTTACCAGTGACACCATTTGAATTTAAATAAATAGTTTCACCATATCCAAGATTAAATCCTCCACTTATAAGCAAATCTTTATGAAACGTTTTTAGTTGTTCAATTACAGCAGTTCCTCTTTCCACAAGGTTTTCAAGAGGCAGTTCTGGATTTGTGAGTTTTTGGTTTTGAGTTCTAAGATTTTCTTTTGAAAGCTCAAATGTAGCAATTGGTCCAAACTCACTTGCTTCAACTGCTGTAGTTACAACTTTTTCAAGAGCTTCAGGATCTGTTGTACTTGAAGTTCCTATTTTTTTATTTTTAATTAGCCTGATTGAAATACCTGTACTTTGATTGCTTTCAAGGGTTTTAAGTTTGTTATTTTCAAAATTTATTGGGTTTTCTGTCCACGAAGACTGAATTATCTCAGCTTCAGATGCACCATTGTTTTTTGCTAGCTTTAATATTTTTTCAAGTTTTGAGTGTTTTAGTTCTGTTTGCATTTAACATTTTTATCTTTTCTTTATAATTCAGATTAAATTTTTCTAATAATTTATTTTTTACCATGTTTGTTTGTTATTATCAAATTGTACTTTAAGTAGAACAATATTTTATAGAGGGTAAAGCATGCAAATACAAGTACAGGGAATATTAGAAAAAACAACTGTATTTGTTAATGCTGTACATAAACCTGTATTAGAAGCAAGAGAGGCAAAAAAAGGGAATACCTCTACATTTAATAATTTTTCATTTGCAATGGCTCATACTGCTATAGAAGATCATAATGAGCTTGATTTACTAACACAAAGACAAGTTGCAAATCATGCTAACTCAGTGTTTGCTGCTCATAGTAATTTAGCTAAAAGCATTACACCATTTTTAACTTTTCCGGCACGTGATCTAAGACAAATTCTAACTGCTGTAAAAAATAACTCAGAAATATTTAATGATCTTCCACCTGATGTTGCAGGTGGATTTGCAGATATACTTGAACTGTTTTCCACCAGTGTTTCTAACAGTATCTTAGGCAATATAAAACCGCAAGAAGTACAACAATTCCAGGCACTTAATCAGTTACGAAGTGAATTTGCTCTTTCATCAGTGGCTAGCTTTTTTAGAGATTTGGCTTCTAAAAAATAAATTTAAACTCAACTATTTTTAAACCAGCCCTATAAAAAAATAAAACCAGATTGAAATATTTAAACAAAAAATCCCCATGGCAATACCACCGCAGACATCAGTAAAATAATGATGGTTTAAGTATATTCGTGAAACTACTATAATGGATGACATGAATAATGCTATTAAATACCATGGTAAAAAAGGTATAAGCCCCTGTAAAAGCACAGCACTAAAAAAGTAAATTGGTATACTTGCCATAATATGACCACTTGGAAAGCAGTAGCTAAGCCTTCTTCTAATACCAGGATCCATATGTTCTGGCCTTGTCCTTTTATAAACAAGTTTTAGCAGCCTATTGAAACCCCATGAAAAAATTAATACAAACAAAATAGCTATAACCAGTGAAAATTTGTGTTTTACAAGGAAAAAAATAATGGAAAGTATAATTGAAAATAAAATATGAAATATTGCATTTCCAAAAATTGAAAAATCTTCAGCATGAGTTTTAATAAAACTTTCTTCTGTACTGGATGCCCACTGGGAAACTGATTTGTCAAGAGACTGCCAGAAAGGTTTTTTATAGTTAAAAGCTAAAATTATAAATAATACAATTGATGCTAAGAAAGTTATTTGATCTGTTGCTAATCTTGCGACAAAATGGTTTAGTGATGAGATTGGATGGAGTAAAAAATACATAATATAAAATATATTATGGCTTACAATCCATACTCTTTCCACCTGTTTGTTACTAAGCCTTTTGTTGCTTCATCCATGACCATTTCACTGGGCCACTCTCGTATATATCCTTCTGATTTCCATTTACGTGTAGCATCCAGTCCCATTTTTCCGGATATAGCCATAGTGCTTGCAGCATGATCAAGAATATCTGTAGGACCTTCAGTAAAAACAGAATCTCTTTTTGGATCTGTGTTTGAGAAAACATGAAATGCTAAATTAGATAGGTTATGAATATCTATGTCATCATCTACCACGATGACATACTTGGTGAACATCATTTGCCCCATACCCCATATTGCATTTATAACTTTTTTCCCGTGAGCAGGATATTTTTTCTTTATGCTTATAATGGCACAGTTATGAAAAACTCCTTCAAGAGGTAGATTTAAATCTACAACTTCTGGTAAAAAGACTCTAATTAATGGCAAAAATATTTGTTCTGTAGCTTTGCCCATATAACAATCTTCCATTGGTGGCTTACCTACAATGATGGTTGTATAAATGGGATCTTTTTTATGTGTCATTGCTGTAATGTGAAACTCTGGAAACATTCCTGCTAAACTATAAAAACCCGTATGATCTCCAAATGGCCCTTCTGTCGTAAGCTCGTTTAAATCTACATAACCTTCTAAAACAATTTCACTTGTTGCTGGAACTTCAAGATCTACAGTTTTGCACTTTACAAGCTCAACAGGTGAACCCCTTAAAAATCCTGCAAAAAGGAACTCATCTACTCCTGGTGGAAGTGGTGCCGATGCTGAATACATAACAGCCGGATCGCAGCCTATAGCTACAGCTACTTCCATTTTCCTTTTACCGGAAAAATCTTGTTCAAGGCGAGATTTTTCTTTATCTTTTGCTTGTCTTTCTTTTAATAAAACAGATGACTTAGCATTGGTAAGATCACCATTTGCTTCTATTTCTAGTCCTAACTTATCTGTTTTTTGACCTCTTACTTCTACTCCTTCTTCCCCGGCTGCTTTCTCAAGATAATTCTGTGCTCCATCGTGGTGCTTATGCCAGTGCATACAGGTAGTAGTATTATTAATTTTTTGAAGGCGATACATTCCAACATTTCTAGTACCGGTTTTTGGATCTTTTGTAACTACTACTGTCATTGTTATAAATGGGGCAGCATCACCAGGCCATGCAGTAATGATTGGCAGCTTATCCAGCATTGGTTCCTCTTGATTGGTTATCACTACTTCCTGGCAGGGTGCACTGCTGACAATTTTTGGAGGAAATGAAGCAGCTTCAGCTAGCTTTGGAAGCATGCTTAGTTTTCCAAGGAGGTCATCAGGTATTTTTTTATCTAGGAACTTTTCAATCCTTTCAGCAATCTCTTTAAATGAATTGACACCCAAGGCAAGATTCATTCTTTTATAAGAACCTAGGGTATTAATTAAAAGTGGAATCTGATACCCCGAAACGTTTTCAAAAAGTAAGGCTTTATTTTTTTCAGTGGCACCCTTTGAGAGGCGATTAGTTATTTCAGAAATTTCAAGGTAAGGGCTAACTGGACAAATTATACGGACAAGCTCTCCAAGCTCCTCGAGTTTTTTTAAAAATGTTCTTAAATCTCTGTATGCCATTATATTTGCCTTTACGAAACTATTATAAAATGTGGGTATAAAGAATCTACACATAGGTGATACAATGCCATCTGTATCTTGAGCAAGGAATGACATAGAAAGACAGATCATAAAGAAAGGCAGTAGATTAGGAATATAAGCGAAGAATATTGCGATAAGCAACATTCTGAGCACCGAAAGAAAGAGAAAAAATCTAAACCTAGATTTTTTCAAATAAAAATGGAAGAAAAATTAGTCATAACTGGTGGAAAAAAATTGTCTGGCGAACTAATCGTTGCTGGCGCAAAAAATGCAGTTTTAAAACAAATGGCAGCAGCACTGTTATATGCTGGTCCAGTTTGTATACATAATGTTCCTAATTTGGCTGATGTTTACAGCATGCTTGAGGTTTTAGAATTTTTAGGTGCAAGAGTAAAGTTTAAAGATAGCACTTTGGAAATTGATAGCTCGGATATCTCTGGCTCATTTGCACCACAAGAGCTTGTAAATAGATTGCGGGCTTCATTTAATGTACTGGGTCCATTGGTTGGTAGATTTAGAGAAGCAAAAATTGCTATGCCGGGCGGTTGCCAAATTGGTGCGCGCAGGCTTGATCTTCATGAAAAAGGTTTAAAAGCTTTAGGTGCAGATGTAAAACTTGATCAAGGATATATGATTGCACATGCACCGAAATTAAAAGGTACAAGAATTTATCTTGATTTACCAAGTAATGGTGCTACAGAAAATATAATGCTTGCAAGTATTTTGGCTGAAGGTGAGACAGTAATTGAAAATGCAGCATGTGATCCTGAAATTGTTGACCTTGCAAACTTTTTAATTTCAATGGGTGCAAGAATTCAAGGTGCCGGCACACATCAGATTGTCATAAATGGCATTAAACAACAAGATTTACATTCTACAGAATACACCGCAATAAGTGACAGGCTAGAAGCATGTACTTATCTTATTGCCGCAGTTTCAACCCATGGAGAAATAATTTTAAGAAATATTGAAGCTGAACACATGCAAGCCACTCTCAGCAAACTTCAAGAAGCCGGTGTTATTATTCAATTTCCTGATTCTAGAACTTTATATGGCAAGGCAGGTATAAAAAAACTAAATGCAGTAAGTATAAATACTGGCTGGTATCCAGGCTTTCCTACTGATATGCAGGCAATGATTACTGTGCCATTGTCTATTGCAAATGGTACAAGCACAATTAAAGAGACTATTTACGAAGATAGGTTTGCCCATGTAAATGAATTGGTCAGAATGGGTGCAGATATTAAAGTAAATAACCACGTTGCTGTTATAAATGGTGTTGAAAAATTAAGCGGTACGAAAATCATTGCGCCGGATATAAGGGGTGGGGCTGGCCTGGTTATAGCAGGGCTCATAGCTGGTGGTAAGACAGAAATAACAGGACTTACGCACATAGATCGTGGCTATGAAGCCATGGATCAAAAACTGCGTTTACTTGGAGCAAGTATAATTCGCACAAAGAACATTTCTGGTGAATCTTCAAATGAAGAAAATATAAAAGAAGAACAAAAATTACAAAACCAGAAAATCAAGTAGAGATTTACCATGGTAAGCCTCTGGTTTCAAGAAAAAAATAATACATTTATTTTAAATATTTATGTAATTCCGCGATCTTCTAAGTCTGAAATAGTTGGCATTTATAATGACTCTTTAAAAATTAAATTAAAAGCACCACCGGTTGACAATGCTGCAAATGAAGAACTTATTAAATTTTTATCTGAGAAATTGAAAATTCCAAAGTCAAAGATTGAGATTGTTAAGGGACATGGGCAGAAGAGAAAGGTTGTTTCTGTGGATGGATGTAACATTGAAAGCAAAGATATTTTGCAGATTGTCGAAAAAAGAATCTAAGAGAGTGTCTTAATATTTTTGAGTAACTGTCATTGTGAGGAGTCCGCCTAGGCGAGCGTGGCAATCTTCTAACGTTTTTGAGATTGCTTCGTCGGCTCTTCGAGCCTTCTCGCAATGACGTCAAAGATGATCTACAATATTCCCATGCAAACATTTAATCTTGTTTTATCAGGTGGTGGGGTAAGGTCATATGCCCATCTTGGTGTTTATAAATACTGTTTTGAAAGCGGGATTATATTTAATGAAATAACAGCTGTATCAGGCGGCTCTTTAATTGCACCTTTTATTTGTCTTAGAAAAGATCCAAATGAAGTAATTAAATTTTTTAAAAGAGCAAAAATACATAGGATGTTATTTCCAGCTTGGTTTGTACCTGATAAATTTGAGTTTTTCTTTATTCAGCCAGATACATTGAAGCTTGGTCAGTGGATTGAAAAACAATTTACTGAAAGTGAACTTAATGAGATTCAATCATCCAGCAAACTACACATAATGGCTTGTAAAAATCCGGTCTGTGGTACAAAAGCAATGTACACTGATATGTTACAGATCACTGATTTAAAAGGTGCTATTGCTTCATCTTCTGCAATAAGCGGTGTATTTAAAGAACACAGAGTTGGGAATTGCACATATATTGATGGCGGGCATTGGGATAACTGTCCAACGTTTTTTGATTTTAAGAAAAACTTCTTGCCACTTATAGTTGTAAATCTAGGTTATGTTGGATTAAAAGAAAAAGAAGGCGGCAGAATATCAAAAATAATTCGTGGTTTTGAAATATCTTCATTTGCTAGGGTACAAGAAGATATTGAAAGATGGGATTTTGAAAAAAGTTGTAAGAAGCGAGGTGAATTATTTGTAGTGAATCCTCCTGTATGGAATATAAGCTCACTTGATTTTAATTTGAAGAGTTTTCAAATTAATGAACTTATTGAAGCTGGTTATAAGGCTGCAAAGATGTCATTGTTACAGAAAGAACTCTTAAACGTATAGTATGAAATCTTTACTTTTTTAACTAATCCAAGTTTACAAAAACGCTTTTCACTTGTGTATAAAGCTCCAGTGCATGCATTCCACCTTCGCGTCCAAAGCCGCTTTGTTTGTAACCACCAAACGGAGTGCATGGATCAAAGACGTTGTAACAATTAACCCAGACCGTACCGGCTTTCAGTGCTCTTGCAACAGAATGGGCTTTTTTGAGATTGTTTGTCCAAACCCCGGCTGCAAGTCCGTAAGTAGTTTCATTCCCCTGGAATACAGCATCATTTAGATCTTTAAATGGAATTGCACTTACAACAGGTCCAAAAATTTCTTCCTGTGCAATTTTCATTTTATTGTTTACATCAGCAAAAACAGTTGGCTGAACAAAGTATCCTTTGGACAGTTCACCATCTTTTGCTCTGTCTCCGCCACAGACTGCTTTAGCACCTTCTTTTTTACCGGTGTCTAGATAACCTGTTACCCGCTTCATTTGATCTTCACTTACAAGAGGACCCATTTGTGTTTCTTCACTAAGTCCTGGTCCAAGCTTTATCTTTTTTACTTTATCTGAAAGTTTGCTGACAAAGTCTTCATACATAGACTTTTCTACAAAAAGCCTTGTACCTGCACAACAGACCTGTCCTTGATTAAAGAACACGCTTCCAATGCAGCCTTTTAAAGCACCTTCCATATCACCATCTGTAAAAACAATGTTTGGTGATTTGCCGCCAAGCTCAAGGGAAACTCTCTTTAAATTTCCTGCTGAAGCCTGAATGATTTTTCTACCTGTAATGTATTCTCCTGTAAATGCAACCTTATCTACATCCATGTGGTTTGACAGTGCTGCACCTGCAGTCTCACCAAATCCAGGACAAATATTTACAACACCTTTTGGAAAGCCGGCTTCCATGATTAACTCACCAAGCCTTAGTGCTGTAAGTGGTGTTTGTTCTGCTGGTTTTAAAACGACGCAGTTTCCGCAGGCAATTGCTGCTGCAATTTTCCATGCTGCCATAAGCAGTGGGAAATTCCACGGAATAATCTGACCAACAACACCAACTGGTTCACGCAAAGTGTAGGTAAGAAAATTTCCGCATGAAACAGGAAGTGTTTCACCGTGAATTTTTGTAGCCCATCCTGCATAGTACCTGAAATGTTCTACTGTAGCAGGTACATCTACTGCTCTTGATTCTCTAATTGGTTTGCCATTGTCCAGTGTTTCAAGCTGAGCAAATTCTTCTGCATTTTTTTCAATGAGGTCAGCTACCTTTAATAAAAGCTGTTGTCTTTGATATGGTGTAACTTTTTTCCATGGTCCTTCAAAAGCTGCCCTTGCTGCTTTAACTGCAAGTTCAATATCTTCTTTATCTGCTTCACAGACTTTTACTATTACTTCGCCTGTTGCAGGGTTTATCGTTTCAAACGTTTTTCCTGATTTAGCAGCTACAAACTCACCATTGATGAGCATCTTTTTTGGTGCAGTGCTTAAAAACTTAACTACTTGTGGGTGTAACTCCATTTGTTTTGTTGCCATGGCCTTTCTCCTTTTGTTTATAATGTCTCAGACAAGCCCGCCTAGTCGGGCAAGCTGAAACTTCTATTGATTAGTCTCTTTGTGAATTCACAAATGATTGTTTCATGTAGTATAAATTATAGTCTTTAATACCTGTAATTCTTATTTAAGAGTAAATATTTCTTACATTGGTTAATAAACTAGGTGATAAGGAAAAGAAATAGCTTAGCTCGATTTTCTTCTCTCAAGCAATCCTCTGAGTGAATTAACCTGTTCTGATAATATGGAATCCTTTGCCAGTTTTTTCTTTATTTGCTGATAAGCATAAATAGCTGAGCTATGTGTTCTATTGGAAAGCAGTTCCCCTATTCTTGGAAAACTAAACTTAAAGTAGTCATGAAGTATATAAATAGCAACATGTCTTGGCAATGTTAAGTCAGACGATCTTTTTGGGCTGATTAGATCTTCATAGGTGGTGTTATAAAAAGAAGCCACAGTTTTAAGAATACTGTCAGGTGAAGGTTTTACACTACTGGAGCTGTTGGTAGAAGATAAAACTTTTTGAACGTTTTTTAAATTTAATTCTTCCTGTGTAAATGAAAGATATGCATGAACCCTTTTTAAAGCTCCTTCAAGTTCTCTTATATTGTTTGAAAAAACAGCTGCAATATATTCAGCAACATCTATCTGTAAGTCAATGTTTAATTTGGCAGCTTTAAGAAGTAAAATTGCAATTCTGGTTTCTAGATCAGGGAATTGAATATCAGCTATTAAACCACCTTCAAATCTGTTTTTAAGTCTGTCAGTTATAGATGATAATGAACTTGGGGGTCTATCAGCAGTAAGAATAATTTGTTTTCCATTCTCACGCAGTGTGTTAAATGTATGAAAGAATTCTTCCTGTGTAGCTTCTTTGCCTGCAAGAAACTGAACATCGTCTATCATCAGCAGATCTACTTGCCTATATTTTTCTCTAAACTTATTCATGCTGTCTGTTCTTATCGAGTGAATGAGCTCATTTGTAAAAGATTCTGAACTTAAGTATTTTATTTGAGATTTATTTTGACTTTGAGTATAGTTTGCAATTGCATGTACAAGGTGGGTTTTACCTAAGCCAACTCCTCCATAAATGAAAAGAGGATTATATAATTCAGCATGTGCTTCAGCTACTGCAAGTGCAGCTGCATGACAAAACTGATTGCTTGTCCCGACTACAAAACTTTCAAATGTATATGAAGGATTTAAGTTGCTTTTAAATTTGAAAGTATGATCAAAAATGCCTTCATTTTTATTTTCTTGCTTTTCTGATTCTTTCAAGTTTGCAATAGAGGGTATAAATTCATTTAAACTTAAATCTCCCTTTACAACTATTTCCAATAGAATTTTCCTTTTAATAGTTTTTTCAATACAGGCAGCAATCTTGTCAAAGTAGTATTGTTTTAGAAAATTTTTATTAAACTCATTTTTAACAGCTATAATTGCTCTATCATTTATAAGTTCTATTAATTTTGAGGGCTTTATCCATGTCTGAAAACTTGGGCCTTTCATTTCTCGTGACAAATGGCCTTGAACGTCACTCCAGATTTTCTCTAATTCGTAATTCATCATTATTTAATTCGATAGTCTGTTTTTTAAAGTAATTAAAAACAAATTTTTTAAAGTGGACTAAGAGCTTAACACAGCATGAATTAATAATTGACTGTTTATAATTGATAATTAGTTAAGGTAAATTTTTAGATTTTGATTAAAAAGATATATTCTGTAAAACAGAAAACAATCAAATACTTTATGTTATAAATAATTAGGTATGGAAAAAATATAAGCGAAGGATATTCTGAGGAAGAATATCCTGAGCGCCGGGAAGGAAAAGGAAAAATCTTGTTCAAAGCGAGATTTTTCTGGTGAAATATAATGAAACGTACACTGGGTGGTTCAAAAAGAAAAAAAATTAAAACAAGTGGTTTTAGAGCAAGGCTAAAAACTAAATCTGGCAGGAATGTCCTGAAAAGAAGAAGACTTAAAGGAAGAAAAAAGCTGGCATTTAGCTAGTTAATAAACATTTCATGTTGGCAAAGCCTGAAAGATTAAAAGAAAAATACCTTTTTAATATTGCATTTAAGAAAAGACAAAAAGTAAGCTCGGACCTATTGAGTCTTTATTATTTATTTAAAAGAAAGGATATTAACAAATTAAATAAGTCTTCTGTTTTAAGTAAAGCTGCCTTTATAGTTGGCTTGAGGATAGATAAAAGAGCTAGTAGAAGAAACTTGATAAAAAGGAGAATGAGGTCAGCTTATAGACTAATTCGCAAAAAGTATTTTAGTGAAAATAGTAAAAATGACCTACAAGCTTTAATTTGGATTGCAAATCCTAATATAAAAAATGCTACATTTGAGCAGATTAAATCTTCAATGGAGAGACTTTTAAACAAACTAGAAAAATCAGGGAATAAGTAATGGCTAAGCAACTATTTACAAATTTTTATCTTACATTTTGTTTTGTACTCTCATTTTTGGTTAAGCTTTGGCAAAAAACAAGATTATTCAGATCTTTTTTTATTTATTCTCAATGCAGATTTTATCCAAGTTGCTCTGATTATTTTTTAGAATCATTAAAAAGATTTGGCCTGCTTTCAACACTGGTCCTTTTTTTAAAAAGAATAATTCGGTGCAACCCACTTTGCGCAGGCGGTATTGATGAAGTGCCAATATCTATAAGGGAGTATTAAAAATACTATGGACTTTAGTTTAATTACATATCATTTTATTTTGCCTATGCTTGAGTTTTTTAAAAACCACTTAGGTAGTTATGGATGGGCAATCATTGTTGTGACAATACTTGTAAAAGTAATTCTTTTCCCGCTTACAAAACATCAAACTGAATCAATGCAAAAAATGCAGGCACTCCAGCCCAAAATTAAAATTCTTCAAGAGAGATTTAACCAACAAAAAGAAAGACATAAAGATAAACCAGCAAAATTAAAAGAAGCCCAGGAAAGTTTTCAAAAAGATATGATGGAGTTTTATCAAACAAATAAAGTTAATCCTCTTGGTGGTTGTTTTCCTATGCTCTTTCAGTTGCCGATTTTAATAGCTTTATTTTGGGCATTTAATGGTTCTCCTTTTAAACCTGTTGCTGTGACTGTACCAATTGAAATTTTAAATCAAAATGAAACCTTAAAAGAGCAAGTCAAAGGTTCTTCTACACCTACGATTTACGTTGGTAAAAATGGTGAAAAGGGTAGACTGGTTTTAAACCCTGGCAGTATAAAAATCCCAGCTATTAAGGAAATCACATATAAAATTGTCAAGTTGGAAGGAAATATAAATGGAATTACAAATAACGCACAGTGGGAATTAACTGACAGGGCTTACTATACGCCAGCATATACACCAAAAGCTTTGGATGCATATGCTGATCTTTCTATAAATCCAGACAACAGTGTTACAGTAAAAACAAAAAAACCAGGCCATGTTTATTTGAATGCAATTTTGCCGGGTACTTCAGCAAAAGACAATTTTTTATTTATTAGCGGACTTGGTAAAACAGGCAGTGTGGATCCAGCTACGCATAAATTGAACTGGGATGTAATTATTCTAGTTCTTCTTTTTACGTTTACCATTTGGCTTTCAGGAAAAGTTACCACTGGATTTTCTCCACCATCCAGTGATCCAAAACAAGCTGAAATGCAAAAAACTATGCAAAGAATGATGCCTCCCATGGTTGGTGTGATGACTTTACTTTTTCCTGTGCCTAGCGGTGTTCTTTTATATTTTGTTGTAAGTGGTTTATTTCAGGCATTGCAGACATGGATGATAATGCGCAAACCCATTGTTAATTCTTAGTTTTTCTTTCCAAGTTCCTGCCCATAGCTGAACTCAACTGAGTTTCCGTCAGGATCAAGGATTTCACAAATGTAGCCAACAACAGAATCAAAATAAACCGGACCGTAATTTAATAAACCTTCTTCTCTTGCAACCATTGCAATTTGATCCACTTCTTCTCTGGATTCTAAAGAGAAACCAAGGTGACTTAGTGGTTTTGCAATTGATTGTATAGGCTTTTTTTCACTTTCAAGTGCAACAATTACAAAATTTAAATCAGCACCAAGCCAGATAACTCTATAACCAGTTTTTGGATCTACTCTTCTTTGGAGAACTTTTAAACCACAGTATTTAATGTAAAAATCTGCAGTACTGTCCACATTTGAAACTAGAAGTGCTATGTGCGTTAGTTCGGATTTCATATGAAATAGAATAACATGAGAAAATAAAAGATCTGTTTCTTGCTTCCAGGCATCTTCTCTGTTATTATCAAATTTATGCGAAATGAATCTGGGCAATCTCTGATTGAACTTATGGTAAGCATAGTAATTATTACTACAGCTTTGTCAGGTATTATTGCTATCTTTCCTTACATAATTCAAAAAAATGTCAGGATTCAAATGCAAAACCAAGAAATCAATATTGCTCAAAATGAATTAGAAGAGTTGAGAGCACATCGCTACTTTTCTCCTGAGCTTGATGCACTTGGCGGGGTAAATGGAATGGTAAGCATTAAAGCAGTGAATAATTTTTTGGTAAGAGTTACTGTTAAATATATAGATCCAAAAACAGGGGTTTCCCCTGAAACGTATCCTACTGAGATATCTCAGGATACAGGGTTGAAAGAAGTAACTGTAAGTGTTAAAAGAAAAGATAACGTTGGTTTTCAAACAAATTTAGTTACTTACTTTTCTAAAGCAAGGCCTGGCAGAGGTTAAGTTTTGGTAAGAATTGGTTTTGGCTTTCTGTGAAATCCTTAATGTAAAGGACTAACCTTCAATTATTAAAATAAATTTTTCTTAAGTAGGTTAAATAGATCTTGAATTTTTCTGGTAATGTGGGTATCCTATCAATTAGCTGAACGGTTAGCACCTACAAAGTGGGCAACATAAATAAAGATTGACCCAAAGGAGAGCGGAAAAATTAACCGCAAGGTTCAACCAACCGTCAGTAGTGAAAGTAATAGGTCGAGTCCCTGGAGAAGAGAGCTAAAGAGCTTTGCATTCAAGGGGAGTCAAATGAAAAAGTAATATAACAAGGAACTAACCCCCTGTACTAGAGCTCGTACAGGGGGTTTTGTTTTTAGTACAAATAGCAAGACTTAATCTTTTTTTAATTAATATGAGGTAACTTTCCACGCTAGGGGTAGGAAAGGTTGCAATGTCAACCGAACCTATTAATTTTGGTAATTCTAATAATAATTTTTCTTCTGAGACTCAAGGAGCTAAAAGTTCTTCCGGCCTATCTTCCGATCGTACGCTTGAGTTACTTATAGAAAAACAAAAAGAATTAACTGACCAACTGACACGACTGCAAAGTCAACATGGTGTAATAAGAGTTCTAGATAAAACACAATCAGATAATAATTTAAATAATAATGAATCTCCTGCTGTTCAGTTTACAAAATTAAAACTTGAAGCTGTTACTTCATTAATGAACAAAATACGAAACAAAAACGACCAGGATGAATCTTCAGCTAGAATTCCCTAGGTCGCTGCTACAATTTTTTGTAAGAATGATTTTACTTTATCAAGTTTTGATTTTTAAATTATTTAACTATCTTTTAATTTTCATATGGCATACTAAAAACATGCATGGTTAGCACCTAAAAAGTGGGCAACAAGTTGACCCAAAAGGAACGGACAATTTAACCGTAAGGACTAGCTAGCCGGCATATTTTAAGGTCACAAGTAAAGGTCGAAATCTTTTTAATTAAAAGAGAAAGTAAACTTATTAAGGAAATAACTACCCTGTACTAGAGCTCGTGCAGGGTTTTTGTTTTTAGGGGTAATAATAAAAGTAGTAGAAAAATATTAGTATTTTAACCTTGACTTAACTACTATCTGGTTAACTGCACGCAAAAGTAATAAATAAGGAGAGATTAGTTATGTTTATATTAGATTTATCTTCTATGAATAATACAAGAGCAACAAGTATGGCTGCAAGTGTCTCAACTGATACTAGCATTGCACAGCCAGCAGAAGACGGTGGAGTTGATAGGACTAATCTAGGAAATCTTCAGGGCGAACTTGAATCTACAGAGTCAGAAATAGAACAAACGGAACAAGAACAACAAGTAGCTCAAATGAGGCAACAACCTACATCGTCTAATACGGATGGTACAAATCAAACTTCAGGACAAAATGAAAGTCTTGCAATTCAGTCTCGATTAAGTTCTCTTCAAAATAGAGCTGCTGATCTTAGAGAACAAATTGAAGCAGAACAAAATCGTCTTGCACAACAGCAAGCAGAAAATACAAGATCAAGAGCAGAAGAAAGAGCTAGACTTGCTAGGGAAACTGCTGCTAGAGATGCTGCTAGAAGACAAGCTCAAGCTATAGAAACCGCACAAACTCAACCTCACACTACTGATAACGAGGCTGAAGCTGCAAGAAATGCAGCATTACTTGCTCAGCAAAACATGGCAATACAAACCGCAAGAGCTACTCAAGATCAACCGACGGATCAAAGTACTGCACCAGGAAATGGAAATGCTGTTACAAATCCTCAGCAAGATCAAGTTGTTTCTACACAGGAACAAGATGCTGCTACTGCTAGAAGAATGAATAGTGGTGATACTACTAACACCTAAACCATTCCTTTGTCACCAATGTCTTTTCTATAATATTTTCCTTCAAAATCAATTCTTTCGCATAATTTATATGCTAATACCTGAGCATCTAAAAGACTATCTGCAAGTGCTGTTACACCCAGCACTCTTCCACCATTTGAAACCAATTTATCATCTGTATCACGAGCAGTACCAGCGTGGAAAATAATTCCTTTGGCGCGTAAAATAGCTTCCAGTGTCTGGGGATTTTTCCCGCTTACTACTTCCACTGGTTCATTTAGTCTTGAAAATTCAATCGGTATTCCTTTTTGATATTTCTGTGGGTAGCCACCTGAAGCAATTACAACACAAAGAGCAGCTCCACCTAATCTGTGTAAGCCTTCTTTATATTTTCCAAGATCACCTTCAGTAACTGCCCAGCATATTTCAAATAGATCTTCATCTAAAAGTGGCAAAGCAACCTGAGCTTCAGGATCTCCAAGCCTGCTATTAAACTCAATAACTTTTGGTTCTCCTTTTTCAGTCAGCATGAGTCCGCAGTAAAGTATGCCCTGATAAGGGTAACCTTCTTTTATCATTCCATTTAATGTAGGCATGATAATTTCTTCTTTTATTTTTCCAAGCATTTCTGGTGTTACAAAAGGAACAGGTGCATAAGCTCCCATGCCACCTGTATTTGGACCTAGGTCCCCATCATATAATCTTTTATAATCCTGTGCTGGTACCAGAGTAACTGCTTCTTTTCCATCACAAATTGCAAAGACTGAAACTTCCTGTCCTTTCATAAACTCTTCTATGACTACAACTTTTCCTGCCTCTCCAAATTTTCCATCAAAACAATCATGAATTGCGATTTTTGCTTCTTCAAATGACTTTGCAATTGTTACACCCTTTCCAAGAGCAAGCCCATCTGCTTTTATAACTATTGGAGGTTCTTGTGATTTTGCATATGCAAGTGCAAAATCCCTTTGCTCAAAACAAGCATATGGAGCAGTTGGAATATTGTGCCTTAGCATAAACTCTTTAGCAAAATATTTGGACCACTCTAACTTTGCTGCATTTTGTGTTGGTCCAAATATTCTAAGTCCCTTTTTTTTAAAAAGATCTACAATTCCTAATGACAATGATTCATCCATTCCAACAATTGTCAGATCAATCTTTTGAGCAATTGCAAGTTCAGCTAATCTTTCAATATCTGTAGGCTTAATTGGTACGCATGTAGCAATCTCTGCAATTCCTGCATTTCCTGGTGCACAAAATATATGCGTTACATGTGAGCTTTGATGCAATTTCCAACAAATTGCATGTTCTCTTCCACCACCACCTACTACTAAAACGTTCATAATTAGAATTATACGTTGTTTCTTTCCTTCTTTCTTCATGAATAAAGTGTATTGATTTTATTTCCAGCATATAATATTTGTAGTAATAAAAGGAGTTAAACCCATGAATGATAGAAATCTTCAAGAAGAAAAATCATCTAAGAATGTAGATCGTAGAGATTTTTTAAAGTTAGGTTTGTTAACGACAGCAGCAGCTTTAAGTGCTAAGCCTTCACAAGCTACCCCACTAACAGGTAAAACAGAAGTAAAACCACCTCTTCAAAAATACATTGCAAAACAATATGACAAGCTTTTAGGTGGTGCATTAAATGGAATAAGTGATAATCAATTAAAAGCTCATTTTGCACTGTATGAAGGATACATAACGAAAATCAATGAGCTTGAATCAAGGATTAAAAGCTTTGACACTAATAATCCAGACACTATTAACTATCGCGGCTGGCATTTGGAACAGACAAGTATGTTAAACGGTGCTGTTTTGCACGAGCTTTATTTTGGAAACCTTGGAACTGCTGAAAAAGAACCAGGTGGTGCTTTAAAGAAAATGATTGATCGAGATTTTGGAAGTGTTCAAAATTTTATTGGTCATTTGAAAACAGTTGGTAAGATAGCTCATGGCTGGTCGCTTGCAGCATTAAACTTTAGAACAGGGAAAATAAATGTTTACGGGCTTGAAAGGCATAACTTAAACGTCCCGACCATGGTTTATCCAATTTTAGTTCTAGATGTATATGAGCATGCATATATGATTGATTATAGTACTGACAGAAAGAAGTACCTTGATGCTTTTGTTATGAATCTGAATTGGAAACCAGTACAGGAAAGACTGGAAATGGCATTATCAATTCCTTTCGGTGAAGCAGTTACTGTTTAAAAAGGAAACAAGGTGACAAAAAAATTAAATATTAATTCGCGTCATTGCGAGAAGGTCGAAGACCGACGAAGCAATCTCAAAAACGTGAACAAGTTAGAAAGATTGCTGTGGATTTATGTTCTTGCAATAACGCTCAGCGTTTTTGGTTTTTTATCCAGCTTTTTTGTAACTATAAAAGCAAATGAACCAAAACCACTTTTGCATTTTGTTCAAATCTCTGATACTCACTTACAGCATTCATATGCTAAAGATGCTGAAAGACTTCTAGGTAGCTCTGAAAAACTTCTTACTGATGCTGTAGCTGAGATTAATGAGATAAAAGACCTGGATTTTGTTTTGTCGACAGGTGATCAAGTAGATGTACCAGAAGAAAAACTCGTAGACAAATATATTGAAATTACAATGTCTTTAAAATACCCTTTCTATATTTTACTTGGCAATCATGATGTCAGTGTAAATGGAGGCTTAGGTAAAAAAGGCTTCATTAAAAAGTTTTATAAGCTAGATGATGCCACGAGTTTTACAAATAAAATGACTTACTATTCTTTTTCGCCAAATGAAAAGTTTACTGTTATTTGTCTGGATGGCACTACTGATAAGCTGATTACAGCTCATGGCCAAATAGATGATAAACAGTTAGAGTGGCTAAAAGGTGAACTTGAAGCAAATAAAGATAAATATGTAATCATTGCACTTCATTTCCCACTGATTGAACCATATAAAAGTGACACGCACTTTGTTCTTGAACCTGACAGAACAAAAGTTTTAGATCTCATTAATAGTTATAAAAATGTAATCGGTGTTTTTACCGGACACTATCATGCAGCAAGATTATTTAAAATTAAAAACAAGATTCACAATAGCTGTCCTGCTGTAGTGCAGTATCCAAACGCTTTTAGAGAAATAACTATTACTCAGGATGATCCTAAAAATATTTCAGTAAACTTTAAGTGGCATTCTGTAGATGGACAGGAGCTTAGAGATATAAGTATGAACAGTTCAAAATCATGGACTTTGACACAGGGTGTTTCTGAAGATAGAGAGCAGACGATTAAACTAAGATTGTATTGAGTAAATTTTAAAGGTAATTTTTGCCATGTTAGAATTAATTTACTTATAAGAGATCAATCTAAATGCTAATAAGATTTTTTACAGGACTTACTCTTTCTTCTGCACTTCTAGCTGCAACTGCTGGTCAGGAAAAGCAAGTAGCAACTAGAACTTTAAGAACCCAGAAACCTGTTGAGATCCAAAAAATAGTTGATGCTGATAATAAAAAGCTTAAAGATGCAGAAGAACAACTTGTAGTGTTTTTAACTATTAAAGCAGATATTACCTCTTCTGCTCTAAAGAAATTAAATAATGTTGGTTTATTAAAATGTGATACAGAAAAAAAGAAGGCACAAGACTTAGGAAAACAAATGAATGAAATGCTTAAAACCTTGTGGTTTGATGGAAAAGAATTCCCTAATATTTTTAGCGATGAAGTTATTTTAGAGCGTCTCCGTAAGGTTTCTTCTGATAAAAAAATAATAGAGATCTTCCAAAAATTATTCCAAGATGAACAGAAAGGTTATGATTTAGTAGAAAGAACCCTGGAAAAGAATAAATATGACTTTCCTACTAATGTTTTTGCTAGTAAAAGTTTGTTTCAGGATTATACTGGCTATGAATATACTGTACATCCAGTAAAAAGGTATACCCAGGCTCTTCTAGATGGGAATAAGAATGGTTCTTATAAGTACACATGGCTACAAAATCATGAAACACTGAAAGAAATACAAAAACAATCTTCAAAGTATAATGCCTCAATTCCACGAGCTAAATTTATAGAGGTTGATAAACAACTAAACCCAGGCACTAATTAGATTATAATTTAATTGTTGTGTCAAATGAATTGCTTTTATTTTTTGCCGGCTCATTTGTTTCACTGTTTTCAATGGTGGATCCACTGCTTGCAGTACCTGTTTTTGTTTCGTTGACAGAAAAGTATTCTTCAAAAAAAAGAATGCAGATTGCTAAACAGGCAAGCATTTATGTTTTAGGAGTATTACTTGTATTTTTTGTAGCAGGAGGTTTGATATTAAAGTTTTTTGGAATATCGCTTGAAGGCCTTCGAATTGCAGGCGGACTTATGATCATAGGTTCTGCAATTGAAATGCTTCAAAAAAAAGATAGATTACTTCCTGTTGAACAGCAGGAATCTGAAGAAAAAGAAGACATTGCTTTTTCACCACTGGCTATGCCCATTTTAAGCGGTCCGGGAGCTATTGCAGTAATGATTGGAATGACAACAGATGCAAAATCATGGTTACACTATTCAATTATTTTAATTATTATTTGCCTTGTTGCATTTTTATGTTATGTTTTCTTGCGGCTTGCTCACACTATTACACAGAAAATGGGTACTACCATGATGAAATCATTTAATAGGATTATGGGATTTATACTTTTGTGTATTGGAGTTCAGTACATTGTTAATGGTGTGATGCCGCTTTTAAAGACAGCTTTTCATGGTTAACTTTATGACTCTTCTACTTTGCTCCCCATTTGAAGGCAGTCCACAAAATCGAGAGCAGATATTTGTAGAATAGAACCTAATTTTGCAGATGCAGTTGAAATAATACCATCAGCTATAGGGTTAACTATAGTGCACCCTTCCTTTTTTAATTTTTCTATTTCATCTTGAGTAAGTGTATGAGTAGATTTTACAAAAAAACGTACCTCTTTATTTGGATCTTCTTTAAGTAAGGCCAAATCAAAATCAAAACCTGATAACTTTGGATTATTAAGATTAGAAGTGGTAGTTGTAGTAAGAGATTTCAGGTCTGTAATTCTCATATTTGCTTCTTCCTATAGTTTAATTGATTTAAGAATAGCATCTTCTTAGCTAATGCATTTGCTTTTCTTTTTTAAGCTCTAAGTATTTAATGAAATCAAGAGCAGCAATCTGGAAAATAGAACCTAATTTTGCAATTGCAGAGTAAAGATTTCCTGCAAGCGGTGTAACTTCACATCCTTCTTTTTTTAATTGGTTTATTTCTGAATTACCAAGTGTTCTAATGGACTCTAGTATGAAATGTGCTTCTCTGCTTGGTCCTTGACGAATAAAAGCACTTCTCAAAGCCAGATCTATTTTTGGATCATTTGGTATGCTTGTAACCCTCATTTTATTTCTCCTTGTGGTGATTAAGAAGAATAATATCAATGTTCAATTCCTGAGTCAAGAAAATAAATTCTTACAAAGAGCTTACGAAAACTTGGTTTCATTCGACAACTTAAATTCAAATACTAATTTCTTTCCAAACTCTAAAGCATCATTCACTTTAGAAATATCTTTTCCACCAGCTTGAGCAAAGTCATCTCTGCCGCCGCCACGCCCGCCTGTAATTTCTGCAATCTTATTTACAAGATCTTTTGCTTTAATGCCTTTTTGAATTAGATCTTTTGTAACTCCTACAAAAAATGTAAGTTTATTTTCACTAGTTATATCAGCAATGATAAAAACTGAGCTTGATTCAGATTTAATTTTATTTTCAATATAGGTTTTAATTGCACTTGAACCATAACTGTCTGGTTTTGGAATAAAAAGAGATATTTTATTCGACAATTTTTGAATTTTGTCTTCTTGTGCTTTTAGCTTTTCAATGTTTTGAGAAGCTTCTAGCTTTCCGATCACTTTTTCTGCCTGTAAAATCTTTTCTTGCAGGTTGTTTGTTTCTTTTACTTCGCTGACTGCATTTAGTTTGATAAGCTTTTCATGGAGTTTCTTATACTTTTCTTCAAGTTCTTTGTTTTTAACAGTCTTTTCCTCTTCAAGTTTTTTAAGATATTCTTTTAGTGCTTCTCCTGCTACAGCCTCAATTCTTCTTATACCAGCAGCTATTGAACTTTCCTTGACAATTTTAAAACCACCGATTTCATTGGTGTTTTTTATATGAGTACCACCGCAAAGCTCTACACTTGCAAGGTCTTTATCATTTCCCATTTTAATTACCCGAACGATATCTCCATATTTATCACCAAAAAATGCAAGTGCTCCTGTTTTCATAGCGTCGTTAAATGACATCTCTTTTATCTCTACTGGTAACTTCTTTTGAATCCATGAGTTTACCATTGATTCAATTTTTTCAATTTCTTCTGACTTTGCTCCACGATCAAGAGTAAAGTCAAATCTTGTTCTTTCATGGTTTACTTCTGAACCTGCCTGTTGAAGACTTTCCCCAAAAACTTTTCTAAGAGCAGAATGCATAAGATGTGTAACACTATGATGGTGTTTAGTACGTGTTCTTTTAAATAAATCAATTATGCATGAAACTTTCTCACCGGTTTTAATTTCACCAGATTTTACTTCTACATGATGAACAAATAACCCTTCATGTTTTTGTGTATCTAGAACAAATAATGTTGCATGATCAGTGATAATTTGTCCTTCGTCTCCAACTTGCCCGCCAGATTCAGCATAGAAAACACTTTCGTCTAAAATCAACTCTCCCTTTTCACCTTCTTTTAGCCTTTCAACTCTATTACCATTTGAACTTATTATTGCAAGTATTTTTGCTTCACATTTTTCTTTTTCATAACCTAGGAATTTTGTAGGACCAAACTCCTTTAAAAGATCCCCGTATATTTTTTTATCTGTTAGCTTTACTGCAAAGACATCTTTATTTGAAACTTCTGAATGCTTTTCTTTACTGGCTTCAAATGAAACAAGATCCACTTTTTTATTTTTTTCACCTGCAATGTCAATAGTAAGCTCTACTGGAAAACCGTATGTAGAATATAGATCAAATGCATCTTCACCAGAAATTATTAAACCTGATTTTGAAAGTAAGCTATCCAGATAAACAAGTCCGCGTTCTATAGTCTCTGAAAATCGCTCTTCTTCTTGTTTAATTACATCAGAAGTTGTTTTTAAGCTACTTAAAAGTTCAGGATAAGTATGTGAATAGTTGTCACTGATTACTTTTGGCAATTTATATAAAAATGGCTCTTTGGCTCCTAGTAAATATCCAAATCTTCCTGCTCTTCTAATGAGCATGCGCAGTACATAACCACGTCCTAAATTACTTGGCCTGACACCGTCAGCAATTAAAAATGATATACAGCGTATGTGATCGGTAATAATCTTTAAACTTAAATCCGCCTTTTCATTTTTTTTATATGGTGTTTTTGTTATTTCACATACGGCATCTAAAATTGGTTTTAAGAGATCTGTTTCAAATGTATTTGGCTTATTTTGTAAAATCAGAGCAACTCTTTCAAGTCCAGCACCAGTATCAATATTTTTTTTTGCAAGTGGTTTAAATCTTCCTTTTTCATCTTTCTCAAACTGCATAAAGACCAGATTCCATATCTCAAGAAATCTCTCATCAGGGTCTTTAAAGTCTGGACCTCTGTCAAAATAAATCTCAGAGCACGGTCCACATGGTCCGGTTGGTCCTGGAGGTCCCCAGAAAACGTCTTTTCTCCCCATTTTTTTTATTTTATTTTCATCTAAGCCAACTTTTTTAGTCCAAATATCAAATGCTTCACTGTCAAATGGTGTTATTTCATCACCTGCAAATATTGAGACAATAAGTTTTTCTTTTGGTAAGCCTAAGACTTTTGTGACATAATCCCATGCCCACGGAATTACTTCAGCTTTGAAATAATCTCCAAAGCTAAAATTCCCCATCATTTCAAAAAATGAATGATGTCTTGTAGTTCTTCCTATGTTTTCTAAATCTGAATCTTTTCCGCCAACCCTTGTGCATTTTTGAATGGTTACAGCACGTCTATATTCTGATTCTTTTAGCCCTAGAAAATAAGGCACAAATTGAACCATGCCAGCGCCAGTTAAAAGAAGAGTTGGATTGTCTGGAATTAAAGAGCTGCTTTTAACATGTTTATGTCCGTGCTCACGAGAAAAAAAATCAATCCATGACTGGCGGATTTCACTTGATGTTTTTATATGCATACAGAATTATTATAGCGAATTATGTCATTGCGAGGAGTCCGCCTAGGCGGACGACGAAGCAATCTCGATCGTTGTATTACATTCGGGATTGCTTCGCTCATTACATTCGCTCGCAATGACATTTTACGAATTCAATTCTTCAAATAATCTTTCCATCATGCTTTTATCTTTTTTACCAATACGAGACTCGACTCCGCTGTTTACATCTACAGCATATGGTTTTACTCTTTTAATAGCACTATTTATATTATAAGGATTTAATCCACCAGCAAGAATGATTGGGAGTCTTGATTTTGAAACAATTTCCTGAGCAATATTCCAGTCTGAAGGTTTTCCAGTTCCACCCATAAGTCCTTTTCTGTCATATGAATCAAGCAAAAAACAACTGCATACTCTCCTGTATGCGTTTAACAAAGATACAGAGGCTTCTTTAGTAGGAAATGCCTTAATTATTTTTAAGCGCTTGTTAAATCTTTTTAGATCACTGCAGTATGAAACTGGTTCTAGCCCATGAAGCTGAACAGACGATACTGCAAGTGTATCGCAAATATACATTACTTCACTTATTTTTTCATCTTCAAAAATTAGAATCGGTTCAACAAGCGGTGGTAATTTGTCCAGAATTTCCCTGGCGGTTTTAAGATTGATTTTTCTTTTTGATCTTTTAACAAAATTTAAACCAATAGCATGAATTGGAAATGAGCAAACCAGCCTTGAATCATAAACTGAAGTTATCCCGCATATTTTAATTCTTATGTTTTGCAATTTTTTTCTCGGAAAAATCTCGCTTTGAACAAGATTTTTCCTTTTCCTTCCCGACGCTCAGGATGTTGCAGTGAGCAACATCCTTCGCTTAAAATTTTTCATTCGTTAATCATGTTATTAATCCGTTTATGGCATTTACAATTATTGTTCTTTCTTTTAAATTTACTTCAGGCACTAATTCATCAGCAAAAGGTATCATAATTTCTTTCCCGGCATCATCTTTTATTACAAGAATATCATTTCCACCTTGCATGATATGATCTACTTTTCCTATTACTTTTCCTGACTCTGTATATGCTGTTAGTCCTTCAAGCTCGTGGTAATAATATTCGTTTTTTTGTAGCTCTTTAAACTCAATACTTGGTACATAAACTTGCAGACCACACAGATCTTCAGCTACATCCATATCATTTATACCTTCTAGGGTAAACAAATAAACATTCTTATGTTTTTTTGACCTTACAACGGTGAGTTCCTGTTTTGTACTGTCAGTACTTTCTACAAAAATTGAATTTAATTCTAAAAGATAATCAGCAGGGTTAATTAAAGGAGTGATTTTAACATCGCCTTTATTACCAAACGTCCCAACAATTGTCCCAACTAAGAACATTTTTATACCGGAAAAATCACGGTTCAAACGTGATTTTTCCTTTTTCCTCCCGACGCTCAGAATGTTGCGGTGAGCAACATTCTTCGCTTATTTTTTTCTCTAGCATAGCTTTATACCTAAGAGAATATAGTAGCAGGCTTAGTAGCGCCTGTTATCAAGGTTTCTGGTGCCCAAACAGAATTTGAAATCATTTCAATGCCTTCATTTACCCTGCAGTTATTCCCCAGAATGCTATTTATTACTTTTACATTTTTACCAATGTGAGAATTGGACCAAATTGTTGAGTTGTTAATGTAAGAGTTTGCTTCAATCACACAATTTTTTTCTATGTAAACTGTCCCAGTTATGACTACATTAGATCCAATTTTTACATTTTCACCAAGGTATACTTTTCCTTCAATCTTAGAAGAAGGATCAATTAAAACTCTCTTTTCTTTATAACCATAACTTGTTTTTTCTGCTTCCATATTTATTTTTACTTTTCCTTCAAGTGTATCTTTAATACTCTGGTGATACTGCTTTAATGTCCCAATATCTGCCCAGTATGCATTTATATTTATTGCCTGCATAGGTATATTTTTTGACATTAATTTTTGAAACAGATCTGTTGCTATGTCAAACTTTGGACTTTCAGTTTCAGATGGCATCTCACGTAGAACACTTTGATTAAAAAAATAAATCCCTGTATTTGCAAAATGGCTTTTAGCTTCTTCTGGTTTAGGTTTTTCCTGAAATGAAATAACGCGATTATTTTTATCAGTTACAATTACGCCAAATTGAGACGTATCTGGAATCTCCTTCATACCTATGGTTACCTCGCATTTGCTTTTTATATGGGCTTCATAGAGATAACTTAAATCACAGTCAGTAAGCGCATCCCCCATAATTACTAAAATTACTTCATCGGTAAGAAATTTTTTACAACTTCTTATTCCACCACCTACGCCAGTCAACTCTTTTTCATAGACAAGGTTTAACTGTACATTTAGTTTTTTGTCTGCATCTTTAAAGTGCTCGGATATTTTATCTGCCATTACATGAGTATTTGCAGCAAGATTTATAAAACCATGTTTTTTACAAAGCAAAACTATATGCTCCATTACAGATTTGCCTAAAATCGGGCAAAGTGGCTTTGGAAGCTGTGATGTAAGTGGATCAAGCCTGGAACCTACGCCAGCTGCTAGTATCATTGCTTGGTTGTGAGATTTTTGTTTCAAACTTTATATTGCTCTTTTTTCGGCCCTTTGAATGGCTTTTATAACTTCTTCTGGAGCTGTCCCACCATAAATGTTTCTTGAGTTTATGCAAGATTCAACTTTAATCTTTTCAATAATATCATCGCCGAATAATTTATGGAAACTATTCCACTCACTCATGCTTAAATCTTTAAACTGACGATTTCTTTCTATACAATATGCAACGATCTTTCCGACCACTTCATGTGCAATCCTAAATGGCACACCTTTTTTAGTTAGATAATCGGCTACGTCAGTTGCACTTATGAAACCTCTGTTAACTGATTCGTACATTTTGTCTTTATTAAAAGTGATATTTTGTAAGAACTCATTTGAAATATGCAAAACAATTTTTATATTATCGACTGAATCAAAAATTAATTCCTTATCTTCCTGCAAGTCTTTATTATAGGCTTGTGGTAACCCTTTTAAAATAGTTAGCATGCCGGTTAAATTACCAATGAGTCTTCCAGATTTACCACGAATAAGTTCAGGTATGTCAGGATTTTTCTTTTGTGGCATCATGCTGCTTCCTGTAGCATAGGCATCTGAAATTGAAATGAATTTAAACTCTTCAGTGTTCCATAAAATCATTTCTTCAGCCCATTGGCTTAAATGAATATTTAAAAGTGAAATATTAAAAAGGCATTCAAGAAGAAAATCTCGATCTGATACAGCATCAATACTGTTTTCTGAAATATTTTTAAAACCAAGCTCAGAAGCAAGAAACTTTCTGTCAATCGGGTAGCTTGTACCGGCTAATGCCCCAGAACCTAAAGTAAGCACATCTGTTCTTTCTAAGGTTTGGAAAAATCTTTCAAGATCCCGGTGTAATTTTTGCTCATAGCATAATAAATAATGACCCAGTGTAATAGGCTGAGCTTGCTGGAGATGAGTGTATCCAGGCATTATAGTGTCATAGTGTTTTCTTGCAAGATTTAGAAATGTGCCTCTAAGCTCTTTTAGAAGAGAAATGATTAATTTAACCTCTTCTTTGAGCCAAAATCTCAAGTCAGTTATTACCTGATCGTTTCTGCTTCTTCCTGTGTGTAGTTTTTTCCCTGTATCGCCAATTAAGTTTATTAATCTACTTTCAACCGCAGAGTGAATATCTTCATTTTTATTTTTTTCAAACCATGCTTGAGGTTCTGTTTCAATTTCTTCGAGGATTTTATTTAAGCCACGTATTATTTCCTCTGACTCATGAGAAGAGATGATCTTACAATGCGCAAGCGTTTTTGCAAAAGCAATTGAACAAATTATGTCTTCCTTATAAAGCCTTTTATCAAAATTAAAACTTGAGTTGAACTCATCAAGTATGGTTGCAGTCTCTTCTTTAAAACGCCCTGACCAGAGCTTCTTGTCGTTAGTTTTGCTCATGACACTTTATATTAAAGCATCTTATATCTTCTGAAACATATAACCAGTTCCACGTGAAGTAAGAATTAGTTCTGGATTTGCAGGATCTTCTTCCAATTTTGATCGTAATCTGCTTATGTGAACATCAACTACTCTGGTATCAATTCTGTGGTCAGCAGGATATGACCAAACTTGTTGTAAAATCTCAGCTCGAGAAAACGGCTTCCCTGAATTACTAACTAGAAGTTCAAGTAAATTAAATTCCATGCCGGTTAAACGTATTCTTTCATTGTTTTTATAAACTTGTCTTTTGCTTGTATCAATTTTTAAGTTTCCAATTACAATTACATTATTTGAATGTCCGCTAGCTTGTTCCATAGGTCTGTCTGTTACTCTTCTGAGAACAGCTCTGATTCTGGCTTCAAGTTCATTTGGACTGAATGGTTTTGTTACATAATCATCTGCACCCATCTCAAGTCCTTTAATACGATCTGCTACATCAGTGATTGCGCTTAAAATAATTACCGGAACTTCTGAATAAGATCTAATTTCCTTACAAACCGCAAAACCGTCAACTTTTGGAAGCATAATATCCAGGATTACTATGTCAGGGTGATAGGTATTAAATTTTTCTATAGCTTCTTCGCCGTCAACTGCTATATCCACTTGATATCCAGAAAGCTTTAAACGTGTTTCAAGGATTCTTCTTATTGTAGTTTCATCATCTACAATTAATACTTTTGTTCTGGGTTCCTTTTCTACTTGTTGTTCAGTAGATGGCGCAGCTTGTGTTTGAGCAGTTTCATTTTGAGTTTTTAGGGCTGCTTCCATAAGTTAATACCGCAGTTACAAATATTTTTGAGCTATACTAGTAATTTGGTTAATGACTAATATAGCTCATGTTAAGAAATATGAACAGGCCATGCCAGGGAGAAAGCTTTTTGAGAATTTCTCATCTGATTTCTTTAGTTTTTATTGTATTAATCTGTACAGTATGCAATACATACGCTGATCCTGACCTTCCACTTGAAATCTCTGAAAAATACTACAAGAAGGAAGCTATATTAAAGTTTAATGATGCTGTAAAGAAATGGGAGGCTAAAAGCACTAACGAAGCTATAAGCCAGTGGAAAGAGGCACTTAATATTGATCCTACCCTCTGGATTGCTTATTTAGGCTTGGGTCAAGCATATGACAGTCAAAAAGAATACAAAAACTCTCTTGAGGCTTATAACCAATATTTAAAACTAGCACCAAAAAATGCTCCTGACAGACAAAGTGTTACTGAAAGTGTTAAATACCTTTCACACCTTTTAAGAAATGGAGAGGAAGCTGTAACAGGTGAAGACTACTTACCTATTGTCAAAACGAAACATCAGGGAAAAGAACATTATGTTAGATGGGACATAAGTAGTCCTTTAAAACTTTATTTTTATCCGGCAGCTCATGTGCCAGGTTATAGAAATGAGTTTCAGAGGGCATTTTTAGAAGGTGCAATGATCTGGCAGGAGGTTTTGCCGGATTTAAAACTGGAAGTAATTAATAATTCAGTCCTTTTAATTTTAAAAGGAGAAGATAAAGATAAAAAAGAAAAAGAGCTAGTTGAACAGGCTCAGATAAAAATCATTTTCCCTTCTCGCTTTAAAGTGAAGGGAGATCCAAATAATCCCATCGCTTCACAAATAGATGCTCAAAGCTTTCCTATTATAAGAGACAAGAAAAACTTTCGAGTGCTTGGTGTAATTATGATTAGTCCTTTTGTTTATTACCAATCTCAAATTGCTATTCCGCTTGAACCACTGTCTAAGCTAAAACCAGATGATCAAATTAAAAAATTAAAAATCATTGCAGCTCGTGAAATAGGACATGTTTTAGGTCTCTGGGGATTTAGCCCAAACCCTGACGATCTTATGTTTGAAGGTGAAGTAAAAGAGTTGAGACTTTCAGAGCGTGATAAAAATACAATGAGAAAGTTATACGAATTAAACCCAGAAAAAGATGAAGTTGTAACTAATCAGTAAAAGTAAAATTAAGTTCTTCCACTTTGCTCGTGTATTTTTCTTAGATATTCAATATACTTATCGTCTAAAAGCATTTTATTTATAGGACGTTGAGCTCTCCAATTCCAGTTTATTCTTGGGTCATATATTCCAGGTGTATTTGGACGACAATTAACTGCAACTTCTAATCCTTCTTGTTGCATAGATTCTAAATCATATATAGTTGGGATATCGAATATAGCAGGTCCAAGCGCATATTTTTCAAGTGCAAGTTTTACCATTTCAGGTGAAACTAGTGTTTCTGGATTCACAAACATACTAATAAATCTAAGAAACTCTTTTTTTTCAGTAATGGTGCTTTGGAATTCATTTTCTAACCCTGCTATTGCTTTTAATTCTGTTTCATCACCTTTTAATCCTGATTTCCAACGTAATCTGGTTTTGGAAGAATTACTTAAGTCAAACAGTTTATCAATCACTCTGTCAGCAGGTATATTTGCAGCTTCACACAAATTCTTAAACATGCCTCTGTCTATTGTGCCAGCTTCTTTTTCAAACCAACCTGCAAAAGTAGTACAATCATGAGTTGCTAAAGTTGAAATCCCAATTGGATTTGGATCAACAAATACAGGACCATTCTTAGTCCATCTTTGTACAGAGATATCTAGTGAACCCATCTGTGACAATGTTTCTCTCATGTATTTTGGCGGGACACCTAAACCTTCAGATGTATATAGCATTGTTGATCCTGGGTCTTCTATTTGTGTTAGTAAAATCTTTCTATGGTGTGCTTGCCAGTTTCTTTCACTTTTCTCATCTCCAACTTTTCCAGGAGGAAGAAAAGTTCCAAACCTTCCGTCTTGTGCATCTACATCATTAATGTATAGGCGAGACTGACCAATTTCATGATCTTTTCTTTCAATGTGATAAAAGTTTGAAGCATACCTTCGTTTTTCGCAAATGTATTTGAAATCATCTTTTGCCATTTCATCCCAATTTGGAACTGGATTTCCCCATAACTGACCCTTAGCAAAATACATGTCAGGCAGTGCACCTGCTTGTTTCTTTAAATCAAAATAGTTTGTTTTTTTTACAAAGTCTGTCCACACATCTGCACTATCACGAGATGGCAAAAATGGTAAATCTCCCATAAGAAGAACATTTTTCTTATCATGTGCATAATCTTTCAGTTCTTTTGCTTGTTCAAATAATTGCCACTGAGTCCATCTGTGAAACTCAAGCTTTTCACTATTTGCAGATATAAATTCTTTTAGAGCCGCTTCATCACCATTTTTATATTTACTATCCCAATCTTCCCAACTTTTTTCATTATGATATTCTTTTAGTGCTCTGTACAAAACATAATTATCCAGCCAATATTTTGCAGTTTTATTTTTAAACTCTTGGAATTCTTTTATGTTTTGCCAGTCTCTTATATCTTTGTTTCTAAACATTTGCAAAGCAATCGCTAACGTTTCTTTCTTTAAACGATAGTCTACTCTTGAGGCTCCATCTAAACCAGTTACAATCGGGAATTTTTCATATAGCTTCTCTACATCATCATTAAACGATCTCGTAAGTTCTTTAATATTTTCTAAAGATAAATATATTCCATCTAATGCAAAACCACTTTCAGCACTGTAAGGACAGTGGTTAAATCCTGTACAGTTCATTGGTAAAAATTGATAAATGCCACTTTTTGTTTCATGACAAAAATCAACCATACGCTTTGCAATACCATAGTTACCAATAGGGACTTTGTCAGAGTACAGTGCAAAAGCAGGTACTGCTATTCCACTACGTCTGCTATATCCATAACGATCAAAATATCTTCCATTTGGAGTACTTTGTAATGATTTCTCATAGATGTTTCTAAAATCTACTTTACCTGACATTAATTGTTCTCCTTTTTTATTACAATTCTTAAATTAGTTTGCACCAAACAAATTAGACTAATTCTACAATTGCAAACCAACTTCATTCCCAAAATTTTATTTTTCACTTTCCAAAAACAAGTAGGACATTTTAAAAAGTTTGGAATATAAATATGTAACTTATATCAACACTTGTTTAAAATTAGATTTTTTTAATCTTAATGAATAAAAATAGAACTGAATGTTATTTATGGAAGGTATGTATCACTTGGGAGTGAGTCATCATATTTTTTATCATCGCCTGTATACAATTTTAAGTTCCTGTAGTTTTCACTTGATATTGGAATTGGATCTTCTATTTCTGGCTCTTCAACCTTAAGGTTATTTTGAATTGCATCACTTACTGTTTCATGTATGAATGAACTAAACCCCTGTAAGTTTTCATAAAGACTTTTTTCAAGGTGAACCAAGCTTAATTTTTTATCTGAACTTGCCATATAATTCCTTAGATAAGTTAAGTAATCTGCAAAGTACTTAGGTCCATTAACCATTTCTATATTTGATCGTTCACTGGACAGCGGTTTTTGCTGTTCAAGTCTATCTAATGAATGACACCCAAAAAAGCTAACAATTAAATGTTTTACATTTGAAGAATTTGCTAGTTGAGTAAGCTCGTTTTGTAACCTTAGTAGCTTTCCTCTTTCATTACAGCTATATAATGAAAGATCTCTTTGTGAAGGATTAAATTCAACGACATAAGTACCAGCAATTTCTAATACATTAGCTGGATTTTTTAAAACCTGCCAACCTCCTCTAATTGATTCACAAACTGTGTCGTCAAAGACAGCTTTATATGGAGTAATTTTGCTTTCGATAGTTTCATTACTCTTTTTAGTTTTTGCTACTTGTACTGGATTAAA
The DNA here is from genome assembly GCA_016201905.1 of Candidatus Melainabacteria bacterium. GTDB lineage: Bacteria > Cyanobacteriota > Vampirovibrionia > 2-02-FULL-35-15 > 2-02-FULL-35-15 > JACQBQ01. The sequence goes on from JACQBQ010000056.1 coordinate 78,235, forward strand.
TAAACCAAAAGCTGATTGTAATCCTATAGGTTGTGCTCCCATATATTTACCTCTTTGTAATTTATAGGTACTAAATTTCTTTATTAAGAGATCCTAATAAATTAATTAACACTTATTGTAAAGCTAGTTTGTGCTCTTGTCTATAGAAGTTTAGATTAGATTTATTTAATCTAGCAATCAAGCAGCTGAATTAGACCCTGGCTTGCCTTTGTAGTAAGGATTTGCAGCAATTGCTTCTTTAAAAACATTGTCACCCCCATTTTCAATGTTAACCTGGGACATAAGCTGCATAAATTGTTTCTCAATCACCTGACCACGACCATTTGGCAGGATTTCTTTTAATATTTCTAGTGCGCTATTTGCACTAACCATATTCATAACTGGTTCAATCCTTCTAATACTATTGTGAAACCAGCCACAACTTGTGTTCATTAACATAGAGAATTTTTGTAGTTCTAAAAGATTGTACATAATCTCAAAGTGATTTTTTGAAATACCTCGCTTAGCGTGTGCTTTTAAAAATTCACCCAGATTATTTCTTTCTAATAAAATCAGAACATAATCTTTAAGTGTTTGCCCTGGATCTTTAAAGTATTTTGGTCCTATTTCCCTAAAATAAATATTTTCAATTTCACGATTTAAATATTCATGAGCAGTTCTTAAAGCACTTCTCCACCTGGAGTCCCAAACGTCTCCACAATTACAGTCTGTCCTGATATGATCTCCCCACCTGCCGAGTGCATGATCTGTTTTGTCTGTTTTACAGCTCCATGATGTCCAGGGTCTAATTTTTACTTCATATTCAGGAGGGTGTTCTTTTAAATGCTTACTAAAAGTTGTTAGTTTGTAAGTGCTTCCATCTTTTACCTTGCCTTCATACAAGTCTAAAAGTGCACTGGATACTGTTTTTGGAACTTCACCCTTATGATGGTGCCCCCAAGTTTCTAAGTCATTATAAGTAACAGTAAGACCACTTTGCCTTGTCATCTTTATATGGTTTATAAAGTTTTCACTTGAATCATATATTCCACATTTATTATGTGCAACCTTTTCAGCAAGTGGATTATCAAAAAAGAAAATAGCAATTTCTTTTCCATTATCTAAGCAGCATTTATATGGTCGCGATGGATCTATTGCTCCACCAACATACTCCCAGTGATCACTTCCAATTTTCTTAATGCCTTCTGCTTGCCACGGTGCAAGAACTGTAAAGTTTATTCCATGACTATTAAAAAGTTCAAGTGTAGGCATGTCAATTCCAGCTTCAGGGGCCCATGCGCCTTTTGGATATTCTCCAAAATGTGTCCTGAAACCTTCTTTTGCCCATGAAACCTGTGTGTCTTTAACTTCTAAGGATTCAAAAGGAAATATCAGATGATCGTAACCGCCTTGCATTAAAGCAGATGCATGGGTACTAAAATTTATTTTGCTAACCCAGTAACTCTCTTTAATTAATTCATAAATACTTGGTCTTCTTTCTTCTAAATAAGATAAAGTAGTCGGTGAAAAGTCTACACTTGCTAATGAAAGTATTTCATTTTCTGCACAAGGTCCATAGCATTCATCTGTAACAACACCTGTCCAATCTTTTGAACCATTAAAAGGATCAGCTACTAAATCATCAGGTGGTTTAACTCCAGCTAAAGTATCATAATAAGGGCGGCGTTGAACTACACTTTTAAACCTGCCTGAAGGTTGATAAGCATGGTTGCCTATAATAACGTCTACTGTACTACCTGACATAATCCTCTTTGTTTATGTACAAGAACCTGTTATTTGATCAAACAATAATTATTTCAATCGAAACTAATTAAGAATAATTTTATATAAAAATTTTCTTTGTGTCTAGAAGTAAAGTTAACAAAGTAAGTTTCTGTTATGTTTTAGCTAAGATTTTAGTTTCTTTAATTAACCACTTTAAATACTTTTCTGAACCAATATCTATAGGTAGTCCAATAACTTCTGGTACGGTATAACTATGCAAGGATTTAATTTTATCTTTTAAGGCCTCAAAATTGCCTTTTACTGTCTTAATCACACATAAAGCTTCAGTATCCCGACAGATTTCACCCTGCCATCTATAAACTGAACGGACTTTATTTATAATGTTTACACAGGCAGCTAGACCATCTTTTACAAGCTCACCAGCAATTTTTTCTGCTTCTGTGATGTCTTTTGTGGTCATGAAAACAACTATTGGATCTTTTGAATCAGCCATTTTTCCTCGCTGGAGAAAATATTACCATATTTAGAAAGTTATAGGTTCTAGTACCTGAATAAAAAATCTAAAAAAACAATTCTCCGCTAAGAACTTTACTTGTAATTGTTTTCAAAGATATGTCTAGTGGTTGCTCAATTTGTTCTTTAGGAATCCCTAACTCTCTAAGCATTATTCTAGCTTCACTTTCTTTTATATCATTGTCATTTCTTGGATAACCTAATCTTATACAGAGTAAGTCGCTAAGCAAAAAACGTGAACCTTTATCTTTTACAGCATAGAAATATCCTTCAAATAAACCAGTAGGTATTTCTTTAAGCTCTTTTCTAAGCTCTAAGATTCTGTCAGCAAAGTCAGGATACTCTTCTGCAAGTTCTCTCCACAGCAGGTCTCTATCTTCAACTGAATATGTACCTAATTTAATAGCATCCAAATCGCCTGTATATAGATGAGCTATCTCTTCTGCTGCTGTTTCTAGCTGCTCATCTCTTCTTAGATGTCTATTTTCTGGTCTTTGTATTCTTTCAATTAATGCTTGTCTAAGTGGGTTTAGTCTAGTCAACAAGAGATTTTCCTTTGTTGTTAGTACTTCCTCTTGTTCCAAAATCACTTTCCTCAAAAATATACCTTATAATTTCTGAAGCAGGCTTTTTGTTAGCAATATCTGCTACTGTCTTTAAGATACTTTCTGCTAGCTTTGGATCGTCGGTATTAATTATAAGTGCTGTGCTTTCACCACCAGAAGTTAAAAGCAGATGAAAACCATCAATCGGAGAACCTTTAGAAGTCCATATATCATCTTTAGTAAGCTGATATTGTGCTCTTTTCAGGAGAGCTTCTTTGCCATGTGAATATCCTTCTTTAGCGTTAAATAAGTTTTCTAATTTTGCAGAATCATCAATTGCTGTAAGGACTGCAGTAAAATTCTTTCCTTTTTGAATAGTTGGGTTTGAAAAACCTCTTTGTATGTTTTTAGGATTATTACTACTACTAGTGGCCCTTGGTGCAACATAATCGGCATGACCATTCCTAGACTTAAATAGATTTACTAATCCTAAAGTTAATAAAGAACTTACTGATACCATAATAACCTCCTAAAATTAATTTAATTTTTTTAAAGCCAATTGATATACATTTCAACACATCAAGTACATTTAATCAAGTTAAGAGAAATCCACTTAAACAAGCCATTTGTACGTTTTTTGTACGTTTAAAGACTTGTGTGGTACAAAATTAACTTATGACTGAACTTTCAAAAACCTATAATCCTAAAGAAGTTGAAGAAAAATGGTTAAGGACTTGGCTGGATAAAAAACTTTTTAAGTCAAAGATAAATCCAGATAAAAAAAACTTTTCAATAGCACTGCCGCCACCAAATGTGACTGGTAGCCTTCACATGGGACATGCCTTTGGAGATACTATTCAAGATGTTTTAATTCGATATGAAAGAATGAAAGGTAAAAATGTTCTCTGGCAGGGCGGTACAGACCACGCTGGTATTGGTACAGAAGTAGTTGTAGAAAAAGAGCTTTCAAAAATTGAAAAAAAGAGAAAAAAAGATTTTACAAGAGAAGAGTTTTTAAAAAGAGTCTGGCAGTGGAAAGAAAAACATGGCAATGAAATTATTAATCAGACAAAAAAACTTGGCTGTGCCATGGATTATAGTCGCCTGGTTTTTACAATGGATGAAAACTATACTAAAGCTATTAAAAAGGTCTTTGTTGAACTATATAAAAAAAATCTAATTTATAGGGGACGAAGAATAGTTAATTGGTGTCCGAAATGCTTAACTAGCTTAAGCGATCTTGAAGTTGAAACTGAAAATATTAAAGGAAAACTTTATCATATTTTATATCCATTTGACATTAGTGATATTTCAAAAGGTGGAATTACTGTAGCTACAACACGCCCTGAGACAATGTTTGGAGATATTGCAGTTGCAGTAAACCCAAACGATGGAAGATATAAAAAACTAATCAATAAAAAAGTTTTTCTTCCGTTTATAAATAAAGAAATCCCGATTATTGGAGATGAAGCCATAGAGACAGATTTTGGAACTGGCTGTCTTAAAGTAACGCCGGCTCATGACTCTGTAGACTATGAAATCTTTGAGAGAAATAAAGAAATAATTCAAAAACTTGGCACACATTTTTCCCCTTATCCTGAAATTATGTCACCGGGCGGAAAAATAATTGATGAAAAAAACATTGGAATTCCAGCAGATATAAAAGGGCAGGATAGATTTAAAGCAAGAGAGCTTACTGTACAAAAGCTTGAAGAACTTGGACTTTTAAAACAAGTAACTGAATATGATCAATCATTAGCTAAGCACGATAGGTGTGGAACAGTGATTGAGCCATATTTGTCCTGGCAGTGGTATGTAAAAATGAAACCTCTTAGCGAGCCTGCAATAAAAGCTGTAGAAAGTGGCGCTGTGCAACCCCGTATTCAGTTTGTACCGGAGCGCTATAAAGAGCACTATTTAAACTGGCTAAAGAATATAAAAGATTGGTGTATAAGCCGTCAGATTTGGTGGGGACATCAAATACCTGTTTGGTATTGCAAAGAAGAAAATCATATTACCGTGAATGAAAATACTGTGCAGGAATGTACAGTATGTAAAAGTAAAAATATTTTTCAAGATCCTGATGTACTTGATACTTGGTTTAGCTCAGCGCTTTGGCCTTTTGTAACACTTGGTTGGCCTGAAAAAAATGATTATTTAAAAGCATTTTACCCTACAAGTGTTTTAGCAACAGCCAGGGAAATAATAAATCTCTGGGTTTCAAGAATGGTTTTTATGGGACTTGAGTTTGCTGGTGACATTCCTTTTAAGAAGGTTCTTATTCATCCTGTCATTCAGACACCTGATGGGAAAAGGATGTCAAAGTCTAAAGGAAATGCAATTGATCCTCTTGAAATGATTGAAAAGTATGGAGCTGATGCAAATAGATTTTGGTATTTTAGCCTTGGTGTAGCAGGAAACCAGGATGTACGTTTTCCAGGAAGAAAAGATAAAGATGGAAAGTGGGAGTCTGATGTTTTAGAGCAGAATAAAAGATTTGCAAATAAACTGTGGAATGCAGTCCGCTTTGTAATGCAAAACTTAGAACCAAATGAAAAGTATGAAGCCAATTTAACTTATGAAGAACTTTTTAAGAAAATAAACAAAGCAAAACTAACAATAGCTGACAGGTGGATTTTATTTGAGTACTGGAATCTAGTTTCAAGTATCTCAGATCTTTTTGACATGTATCAGTTTTCCGAGATTTCAAGAGAAATAGATAAGTTTGTATGGGACAAGTTTTGTGATTGGTATCTTGAGATTTCAAAACAGCAAATAAATAATCCAGATTTAAAAAAACAGACCCAGATAATTCTTTTTTACATTGCAGAAGGAATAATCAGAGTACTTCATCCAGTTATGCCATTTATTACTGAAGAGATATGGCAATTACTTCCTATGTCAAATAAAGAGCATGATTTCATTTTAGATGCTACTTATCCAAATATTGATAGAAAGTTATTTAGTGATTTTATGAATGATTCATATTACTTTTCTTACATCATTGATGTGACAAGGACAGTTAGAGATAGACGTCAGGTTGCAGGGATTCCATGGACAAGTGAAATAGATGTAAGACTCTTTACGAAAAATGAAAATGAAAAAAACATATTAAAGTCTTCCAAAGAATACATAGAATATTTATCTAAATCAAAAATATCTCTTTTGTCTGAATTTAAACCAGTTAAACCTTCAACAGGTGCTCTTGTTTCAGAGACAAGGGTTTTAATTCCTCTATCAGGTCTGGTTGATCTTGACAATATGTTAAACAGTTTTAATAAAAAGAAGAATCAGTTTGAAAAAGAAATGGAAAGTCAGAAAACCAAGCTTAATAATACAAACTTTATTAATAATGCAGCACCGGATAAAATAGACGAAGTAAAAGCAAGAGTGTCTGAATTAGAGAGTCAAATAAAAACAATCAATGAACAGATAGAATTATTGAAATAGTATGTGGTCGATAAATAAAAATAACGAAAATACGTCATTGCGAGGAATGCAGCGACGAAGCAATCTCGCTGCATTCCTCGCAATGACAACTTATATTTTGAACTTCTAAACATTATGAAAAAAAAACGTGTTGCAATCTTAGGCTCTACAGGATCGATAGGAAAACAAACTTTAGATGTCTTATCAGCTTTTAAAGATGACTTTGAAGTTATTGGCTTAGCAGCTGGTTCAAATATACAGCTTTTAGTGGAGCAGGTAAAAGAACATAATCCAAGATTTGTTTCAGTAAAAGATGCTTTTTTAGCCCAGGAATTAAAATCAATTTTAAAAAACCCTTCGATTGAAATTTTCTGGAATGATGTCGGGCTTGAATTTATTTCATCCTGCTCATGTGACATTGTTGTAAATGGACTTGTAGGCTCGCTAGGATTAAAGCCGACAATATCTGCACTTAGTCATGGAAAAAGAGTTGCCTTTGCAAACAAAGAGACTTTAGTTATAGCAGGAAATTTAATTAAGGATCTTCTACGAAAACATCATGGTGAAATTATCCCGCTTGACAGTGAACATGTAGCAATTCATCAATGTGTAAATAATTCATCTAAAGAAAATATAAAAAGAATAATATTAACAGCCTCTGGTGGTCCCTTCAGAACTTGGAGTAAGGATAAAATACATGCAGCTACAAAAGAACAAGCTCTTAAACACCCTACATGGGTTATGGGACAAAAGATTACTATTGATTCAGCTACCCTTATGAATAAGGGTCTTGAAATTATAGAAGCAATGTACCTTTTTGATGTAAATCATTCACAAGTTGATGTTTTTATCCATCCTCAAAGCATTATGCATAGTGCTGTTGAATTTATAGATGGAAATATTATTGCTCAGCTTGGTGCCACAGATATGAAATTACCTATTCAATATTCTCTTTATTATCCTGAAAGAAAACAATTGCCTTTTAATTTATTCTGTGATCTCTTAGCCATTCAAAAGCTTGAGTTTGAAAAGCCAGATTATGAAAAGTTTCCATGCTTAAGGCTTGCTTATGATGTGGCAAGGAAAGGCAAAAGTTATCCTATAGTTTTAAATGCTGCTAATGAAATAGCAGTTGATTTATTTTTAAAAGAAAAGATTTCTTTTGGTGATATTGAAAAGATTATTTTAAAAGCTATGGATAGCCATAATGCTACTGAACCAGAATCATTAGATGAAATACTTGAAGTTGACAAAGAAACACGACAAAGAGTAAGTGAATTAACAAACAGTGCAGTCTAAATTAATTATAGGACTTGGTAATCCGTCAGGTGAGCATGAAAACACTCGACATAATGTGGGTTTTGCGCTGCTTGATGCTTTTGGTGAAAAGTACCAGATAGTGGGCAAGCAGGAAGACAAGCTTTTGTCCTGGTATGGAAAGGGAAAGTTAAAATTTGATAATATTAATTTTAATGTGATTTTAGCCTGGCCTACAACTTTTATGAATCATTCAGGTGATGCAGCTGTAAAGTTGTTAAATTGGTTTAAGCTTAAGCCCAACGATCTAATAGTAGTACATGATGATGTTGCTTTAAATCTTGGAAAAATAAGAATAAGTTTTAACAGTGGTGCTGCTGGACACCATGGTGTAGAATCAATAATCCAAATGCTTGGAGGAGTAGAAGAATTTACAAGACTTAGAATTGGTATAGGGCCTGATCCTGGCGGTGATAAAAGGGCAGATTATGTGCTAAGAAAGTTTTCACCAGATGAAAAAAAGCTTTTAGGGAATGTAATGGACACATCCATTCAAGCAATTGAAACAATAATTGTTAAAAACGTAGGAGAAGCAATGAATAAGTTTAATGGAAAGGAGATCACTTCAATTTGATATATAAATAACATTATGAAACAATATCAACCATTATATTTAAAATACCGTCCCCAAAAGCTCTCTGAACTGATTGGACAAGGAGTAGTTACAAGGACTCTTACAAATGCAATTTTATACAATAAAATTGTTCATGCTTACTTGTTTTGTGGACCAAGAGGAACAGGAAAAACTTCCTGTGCAAGGATACTTGCTAAGTCTTTAAACTGTGCAGGCGGTATTACGGTTGAGCCATGCAGTAAGTGTGTAAGCTGTCAGTCAGTTACCGAAGGAAATTCTCTCGATGTCATAGAGATAGATGCAGCCAGCCATAGAAAAGTTGAAGATGCAGAAAACTTGATAAACAGGGTTAATCTGGGTACATATGGTTCACGATTTAAAATTTATATTATTGATGAAGTTCATATGCTTACCGATCATGCTTTTAATGCTCTTTTAAAAACAATTGAAGAGCCGCCTCCAAATGTAATTTTTATTTTAGCTACAACAGAAGAATATAAAGTAATCCTGACTATTATCAGCCGCTGTCAAAAGCTTGATTTTAAGCTTATTTCGCAGAATGAAATTGATGAAAGAATTATAGAGATTGCAAAGCAAGAAAAGATTAATCTTGATAAGTCAGTCATAAGTTTCATTTCAAAGAAATCTCAAGGATGTTTAAGAGATGCAGTATCTCTTTTAGATCAAATTAGTGTTTTACAAACTGAAGATAAACCAATTAACTCCAAAGAAGTTTTCGAATTATTTGGTACAGTTGACAAGATTTTTTTATTTAAGCTTCTAGAATCTGTATTGAATTTTGACAAGGAAAAAGCTGTAATGTTTGCTGAGGATCTAATAAAATGTGGGAAGGATGTAAGCGAGCTTTTTAAAAATTTGCTTGAACTTGTTATCGATCTTGCAAAAGCAAAGATCGATACTGAATATAGAAAGATTTTAAGTTCAGAATTAGGAAATGATTTAAAAATACTTGAAAAAATTCAGCATAATCACTTACTTAAAATAATTGATAGACTACATGACTCTCAGTCAAAACTGCGCTTTGCCTTGAGTCAGGAATTACAGTTTATGGTTGAAATCATGAGTATGCTAGATGAAGATTTTTTAATTTCAATGCAAGAATTAAAAGAAAGAATTAACAAGCTTGAAGGTAAAAATGGAATAAAATCGGATAACGCTGTACCAAAGAAAATAGAACCCATCGAATTGACACATGAGCAAACCAATACAGCTATGTCTCAGAATGCCAAAACATTGAAACATAAAGACGTAGAGATATTGGAGCCTATAAGCCCTAATACTCCGGCATCTACTGATTTAGATACCATGTGGAAAAAAATTATAAGCCTCATAGAAAGTAATCCTACCAAAACTTTGCTTTTGCAATCAGAAAGCTATTTACTTAGTTTTTCAAATGATCTCCTTGAAATAGGTTTATCAAAAGATATGTTTTTACCAAGATTAGGACAGGATACAAAGAAACAGGAAATGATTTTGAAAGCTGCTAAATTAGCTGGTGGTATGGGACCACAGGTAATTAAGTTTCGTTTTTTGCCAAAGCCAGTCATTAAAAAAGAAATTGAAATAAAATCAAGTGATAACTTGATGCCAGATGGAAATGGTTATAATGATAATGTTCATAAAGTTTTGAATCATAATTCAAATCAAGTAATCTCAAATAAAGAAAAAAAAGTCACTCCATCAGCTGATGAAGATGAGTTTACGAAGACAGTAAAAGATTTATTAGGTGCAAAAGAGATTGATTAGTTTAAAGTATAAGTGCTATAGCCCAGGCACTGATTGCTTTTTTTTGTCCTATAGAATCAAGCCCTTCATTTGTTTTGGCTTTTATATTTATTTGAGAAATATCTTTTAATTCCAGTGCTCTATGTAATCGTTTTCTCATCTCCGGGAGGTAACCTCCTAGCTTAGGTTCTTCTGCCACTATTGTAGTGTCAATGTTTATAATTTTATATCCTTTATTTTTAAGTGCTATATATATAATATCTAACAAATCCAGACTGTTCGCATCTTTCCATTTTAGATCTGTGTCAGGGAAATGTTGACCAATATCACCATGTCCTGTTGCACCTAAAAGTGAATCTATAATTGCATGTATTAAAACATCTCCGTCAGTGTGTCCAGATAGGCCCATTGAGTATGGAATCTCTATGCCACCAAGTATCAGTTTTCTGTTTGGAACAAGCTTATGAATGTCATATCCATGGCCAATTTGCATTTAATATCTCCCGGGAAAATAAATGTTGTAATAGCACGGTAATGTGCTTCATTTTTAGCTAGACATGCAAAAATATATTGCTGTTCCTAATCCTTAAACAATATTTAACTAATATTGTTGATAATCTTGTTAAGAGCAGGGTATGTATATAGAGAGCAGATCTTAATAACAAAATGCGGACATCTGGACATATAGCAGTATCGGCAGTAATTGGTTTAATTACTTATTATGCTTATGGTGAGGCTGGACCGGCCGTAGCAAGTTTTTTAGTAGGTACTTTAATAGATCTTGATCATATAATCGATTACATTTATGCTCATGGGAAAAGATGGGATTGGAAAAAAGTTAATGGTGCACATCATGAGCGGTTTAGCGGGAAATTATATGTACCTCTCCATTCATATGAACTTTTACTTTTGTTTTTCCTTTTAACACTTGATGATTCTTTAACCCCATGGAGAGTTGGAATCAGCCTTTCATTATTAGCTCACTTTTTATGCGATCAGTTCTTTAATCCTAATAGAAAATTTTCAACTTATTTTCTTATACACAGAATAATTCATAACTTTGATACGAAGAAAGTTTTAAAACAGCCAGTTAAACAAATAAAAAAGGCTTTAGCAAGTTAATTACTAAAAATCGAAAGTGGTGATTTACTTACTTCTTTCACCTGTGATAGCAAAATTCACTAACTGTCCAATTTTTGCAGCGTGATCAGCAGCTCTTTCAAAGCTTTGAGCTATGAAAAATAATTTAGAAAGGCTATCAATTTTTTCCTCTGGAGCATGCTTAATTAGATTTATTATTTTTGTAATGGTCAGTTTATAAAGAGTGTCAACCTGTTCATCAAGCTCTGCAATTTCATTTGTTTTCCCGTTAAATACTTCACTGTATGCATATATAGACTGGGAAAGCATCTGTATACCTTGCTTTGCCATGTTAATGATTTCTTGTGGAACTTCAATGTCTGATAAAGAAACTTTTTCCAGTAAACGGGCTGTCTTTTTAAAATGATCTCCAATTCTTTCTAAATTATCAGTGATTTGGATTGATGTGATGATTTGCCTAAAATCTTTTGCTACAGGCTGCTGAAGTACAATTAACTGATCTCCAAAGTCATGAACCTGCCATCGTACTTTGTCTATTTCTTTATCTTTTGTTTTTATTTTTAGAAATACCTCATTGATATTGTTTTTGTCCTGCAAATAGTGAAGTAAAAGCTCACCATTTGCCTTGACTTCATTAGCAAGATCTAAAACCAATGATTGTAATTTAATAAGTTCATCCTGAAAAGTAGTACGTGCGGCTTGATTCATGGTTATATTTTACAACAAAAAACGTCAATTTACCTTTGTTTTTACTTTGCTTGAAGATATTCCTACACCAACGTAGTTTAATCCAAATAGCTTCAACTTCTCAGGATCATAAAGATTTCTGCCGTCAAAGATTACTTTGTCTTTTAGTTCAGAAGCAAGCTTTTCAAAATTTGGATTTCTGAACTGTAGCCATTCTGTGCATACTACTAAAGCATCTGCTCCTTTAACTGAGTCCATCTCGCTTGTACCGTAATCAATTTTATTTTTAAAAAGAGCTTCAGCAAAATATTTTTTTGTATTTTTCAATGCAATTGGATCATACAATTTTAGTTTTACCCCAGCTTTTGCTAGCTCTTCAATTATTCTTATGGATGGTGATTCTCTGATATCATCTGTACCAGCCTTAAAGCTGGTGCCCCAGACAGCTATGGTCTTATTTTTAATTTTTTCATTCCCGAAATAACCTATTATTTTATTTATAAACCACTTTGATTGGTTTTCATTAGCTTTTAAAGTAGTGTCAGGAATTAAGAGATCAATAGAACTTTGTTTTGCAAAGTGCTTTAGTGCTTGTACATCTTTTGGTAGACAGGAACCGCCAAAACCAATTGAAGGATATAAAAACTGTGCTCCAATCCGCGGATCACTTATGATGCCTTCTCTTACTCTTCTTATATCAGCGCCAATAAAATCACAAAGAAGCGCCAGCTCATTAATGAATGATACTTTTAAAGCCAGCATAAGATTGCTTGCATATTTCACTATTTCAGCAGACATAGGATCCATCATTAAGATTGGATGGCCATTTCTTGTTAAATGTGAATATAGATCCTTCATGATATCGATAACTTTTATGCTATCTGTACCAATTACAATTCTGTCTGGCTTCATGAAATCCTGTACTGCTGTTCCTTCTTTTAAGAACTCAGGATTTGAAACTACATCAAACTCTGTTTTTAGCTTTTTGCTTAAATATTTTTTTACTTCGGAGTTTGTTCCAATTGGAACTGTAGATTTTAAGACAAAAGCCTTATAACTTTTTATAAATGGTGTTAGTGAATCTAAAGATTGATAAACTGCGCTGATATCCGGTGTACCATCTTTGTTTGAAGGCGTTCCTACTGCCAGAAATATAAGAAGTGATTTATCTATATCTGAGGTAAATCTATCTGTAAAGGTTAGTCTTCCTTCCAGGGTGTTTTTCGATACAAGTTCACGAAGCCCTGGTTCATAAATAGGTATTTGACCTTCCTTCAGCATCTCGATTTTGTTTGAGTTTATATCTATGCCAAGCACTTCATGACCTAACTCGGCTAAGCATGCCGCAGTTACTAGACCAACATAACCTAAACCGATTGTTGTAATGTTCATTCTATTTATAGCTCAAGACAAGCTTGAGCTTCCTTCTGCTAATTTTTTTAGTTGGATCAGATTTGTCCGCCCAAGGCGGAACAAATCTTAAATTTACTATTGTGTTTTCCTTCTCATTGCTTGCTTAAGAAGCAAAAGAGCTATGAAAAATATAACACATTGCAGGATGCTATGCTCATTCATAATACAAGTTGCATTTTAAAGAATCAAGTTTGTTAAAATACTTTGTGTGAATTTACAAAACAAGAGGCTGCTTATTACAGGCGGAGCCGGCTTTTTCGGTGGACTTTTAAAACAAACGTTATTAAATAATGGCTTTGATTGCATAAGTATAGATTTAGAAAATGATGATTTCATGCATCCAAATCTGAGCTCAATTAAGTGTGATATTCGAAATAAAGATATTCTAGAAGGTGTTTTTAGGAAAAATAAATTTGATGCTATATTTCACTGTGCTGCAATACTTGCTCATTCAGTAAATGACAAGGAGTTTCTTTGGGAATCTAACGTTGTAGGAACACGAAATATAGCTGAGCTAGCAAAAAAATATAAAGTACCAAAAATTATTTTTACATCTTCAAATTGCCTCTGGGGCAAGAATTTTCAAAGAGAAGTAAAAGAAGAAGATATACCTAAACCTGTAGAAATCTATGGTGAATCAAAATTAGAAGCTGAAGAAATTCTTCTTCAATATACTAAGGATTTTTATGTGATAATTTTTCGATGCCCTACTATAGTTGATTATGGACGCCTTGGCTTGCTTGCCATCTTATTTGAGTTTATAGATGAAGGTCGTAAGGTCTGGGTTCTAGGATCTGGTGATAATAAATATCAATTTATTTATGCTCAGGATCTAATCAATGCATGCATTAAAGCATTAGATTATAATCAGTCAGATGTTTTCAATATTGGATCTGACAATGTAAAAACATTTAAAGAAGTCTATGAGTTTGTTATAAAAAAAGCAAACACTGGTGCAAAAGTTGAAAGCCTCCCATGCTCATTGACATTATTTTTTATGAAAGTTTGTTATGCTCTAAAATTATCACCTCTTGGTCCATACCAATATAAAATGATTGCTGAAAGTTTTATTTTTAATACAGATAAAATAAAAGAAAAATTAAATTGGAAACCTACCCTTACAAATGAAGAAATGCTTTATAAAGCATATGAATACTATCATGAAAACATAAATGATATTAAAAATAGATCTAATGTATCAGCTCATAAACAAGCAGCAAAAATGGGTATTATCAAACTTTTAAAGTGGTTATCATAATATTCTCAAAAGAATTATAGAAACTAACAATGAATGATTCCTAAATGATTTATTTTTTTTGACTCACTTTATACCCCATGCAAAAATTTGATGACCGGAGTTCTTGAAAAAATTAAAATAAAACAAGAAATTAAAAATCATGCAAAAGACCAGATAAAATAAAGTTACTTTGCTCGCTTTTGTACTTTTCTTATCTATTCCTTTAGAGGCGATTCTTACAATTTCTCTATAAATCGTATGAAATGGTGCTCCCCAATATTGAGAAGATATATTTTTAAAACCATGAAAAGATAAAAGCAAATTTATTTCTTCAACTGTATAATGGTGATTATGCCCCACTACCTTGTCATAGTCAGTCATTTTTCCTGATGGTACAGAAAGAAAAAAAATACCGCCTGGATTTAAACTCTGATATGAATTTCTAATCATATTTTCAGGATTTGTACAATGCTCTAAAACTTCACAACATGTAATTAAATCAACCGGTTCATTAAGTGAAAATGAACTGACTTCATCGACATTTAAACAATAAAACTTTGCATTAGGAAGAATTGATTTCATTAGTTTTCCTGATTCTGTTGAAATGTCACAACCATGTAACTTGGCTTCTGGGAATATTTGAGCTAAGTTAAATAAAAGCTCACCGGTGCCACATCCTATATCAAGTATGCTTTTTGGTTTTGAACATAGTTTTTTTAAGATGTTTTTAGTAAGTCTTCTTCTATGTATCTGAGCTGGGTTAATTTTAGCCATGTAAGCATCTGTTTTCCAGACCTTATCATAAATTGGAGAATTTACTATTGATTCATTATTGCTCATAATTTAATTTTTAAATTCACAAAGCCTTTTCCATATTATATAAAATAATAATTGTAATCCTATTCTCCAAGGGTGTTGAACTTTTGTCTCTCCAATACGTGGAATAAATTCAATAGCCATTTCATGAAAGCCAATACCTGGATTTAATGCTGCTTGAATTTTTATTTCATTTGACAATAGCCAGTCATCTGTTTTCAGGTTTAAGAACGGTAAAACACTTTTATGAATTAACCACATTCCAGATGAACCATCTACCATTTTTGTTTTAAATAAAAAGTTAGTAATCCAAGTTATAAATGTATTTCCTAAGAAATTTCTGTGCGACATTGCACTTGGATTAAGAAGAGGCATTCTAGAGGCTGACAGAAATTTAAAATCTTTTTTAAGTGCATATTCTAAAAGTCCTTTAATTTCACTTGTTGGATAAGTACCATCTGCATCTAAAGTAATAACCCAATCTTCTTTAACATTTTTAAATCCAGTTTTAAGTGCTCTTCCATAGCCTCTTCTTGATTCATTAATTACTTCAGCCCTAAACTTTGCAGCAATTTTTACGGTGTTGTCTGTACTGTCACTGTCGACAATCATTATCCGGTCTACAAAATTTGGAACAGATTCAAGAACTTTGCTCAGTCCTTCCCCTTCGTTTAAAGTTGGTATTAGGAGGCAAATAGTTTGGTTTGAAAACATTTTTAAGACTTTATTGCCATTCAATTGCAATTTCAGTATAACCTGGACAAAAATCAGCTGGGGAACCAGGGTATAACTTAGTAGGATCTAATTCTTTTCCTTTTTGGTTTCTTGTAACTGGGTTGTGAAAGATGAGTTCTATCTTGTCTGCAAGTACTGGTTGAAACTTAGCATTTTGTATCCTATGTTTGTAAGCATTTGGAAACTCAAAAGTCTGAACTGATATTGGCTTGTTACCAATATATAAAATAGCAACAAGCTTTTCCCATGTTTCAAAAAGATGAGTACTTCGCGATAGTAGCCACAATGATTTAATTGTGGAAGGGTTAGCTGGTGTAACAGTGACAAAAACCGGCTTACTGCCTATCGGAGCCCAGTCAGTATCTAATCTGCCATCTATTATGTTATTGATATCATATTGAGGACTAAATATATTTGTGCATGTAACAGTGAATGAAGAAGGTGATATCCTTTCCCTAATAAGATCCCAATTACCGTGATCTAAAAATAATATAGGTTTGAACCATGCAATGACTTCATTGTAAACAGGGGTATTTTGACCTCTAAGAGTAGCTTCTGGTGATTCAATACTAAATGCAATTCCAAAGAAGATACTGTAGATAGAAAAAAAGACTGCAATTGTATTAAAAAATAGTTTACCGGGCACAAAATGTGTTTTTTCGCTTGCTGTACCTAAATCATTAAAAGTTAAGGATTTAGACAAATTAGGTTTAGACAATCTTTCAGTTTTTTTATGTTCTTTAGATTCAATGCAAAATGCAATTCTATAAATTACATTGCAGATAGAAGAAAATAAGACTGCAATTGTGTTAAAAAATAGTTTACTAGTAGAAGCATAGGCTGAATTGCTGTAAATGTAAAACCAGGCTATAGCTGCTAATAGGATTAAAAATGTTGCATAATCTGCAGTATATCTCATAACCGTACCTGGCATAAATAAAAGGATTGAAATGTTTAAAACAGCAGGTATTAGGAGAAGAAGAAATTCATAATAAGGAAAGCTCTTCTTTTCAGATAAATATTTTTTATTGAAAACCTTTTGGAGTATTAATACAATAGGAAGTAAGAAAAGTAAAATAACAAAAGGAATACCTGGAATGGCTCCTGCAATTTGTCCATAGTCATAATATGGTGGATTGACAATGTATGAGGGTATACTAGATTTTAAATGTGCAAATGGAAAAAATAAATTTAGAAATGGTGGTTGGAATACATTTAAATAAAGACTTATAGGTATCCTGGCAGGGTCAAAAAGCTTAACTACAGTCATTGGTTTTCCGGCAAGCTGATATTTAGTACCGAATTCAAATATGCTATCAAAGCGGAAGTAGTTATATAGCAATAAACCTATTAGACATAACATAAATGGTAAAAGAGAAGCTAAAATTGCAATCAATGTAGAACCCCATTTTTTGTTAGATACTTTGCATAATTTAAACCATATAATGGGGAATAAAATACAACATAGGGCAATTTGAGGTCTACCACCAACAGCTAATCCTAAAAAAAAACTTCCAAAAAAAAGTCTGCTTTTAGATGGCTCTTCTTTAGAAAAAGCTGTAATAAAAAAGTAGATAGCACCCATTAAAAAAAATAGACCCGAAGAAATAGCAACCTCATAAATTTGAGGTCTTCGCATTAATATTGGTGTAGCATTTGCAAATGCTATTACTGCAATTGTGAGAAGCATTATCCATTCAGGAATCTTATTAAAGTACTTCTTTTTAAGATAAAACAACAATAAAATTGCCCAAATTAATGCTCCTATTGAAAATATGAAAATAGCAAGGTTATCATGCATACCATGCTGCATAATAAGTCGGTATGGTATATAGGTGGTTAGTACTGGTGTTGGTCCAAAATATAAATAATATTTTTCTTTGTATAAAGAAGCATCATGTACTCTATATGCACCATTAATAGAAGGATCATAAGGATTACTCAATGACAATAGTTCTGGACGAGGTTTATATAAAAGATGAAGCTTACCTGCAAGAAATGACTGTGCAAGATCATTATAACGATTATTGTGATCACTTTTAAAATCAAAATAGTTGTATCCTCCCGTTGCTGTCCAAAAATAGAAAAGCAATACAAAGCTGATAAGCAAGGATCTAAAAAATATTTTCTTAATACTTAATTGCATAAATAATTTATCTACTGTATATTTAATCTTTTGTTGTTTCTCCAATTAATTTAAGAGGAGCTTCTTTTGATGAAAGTTCCTATCTGTATTTATGGTTGTGATACTCATTATTTACGATAAATGTCCATCTCCTACCATCACCACATAAGTATTTATCAAAATAGCTACTATCATTAACATCCTTTTTGGTATAAATCTAAAAGAAGGATTAGATAATGCACTTAGTATTAAAATAGTCCAAGAACCTAAATTCCACCCTAGATAGCGATAATCAAAAGCAGAGCCTGTAAAATCTTTATTAACTAAATATGCCAGATGCATAAAGCTAGTAGAAAAAATTACAAATGTTGCTAGCCGAGTAACTTTTGATCTAAATAGTTCTCTAAAAGCAAGTATATAAACTATAAGATGTATAAATAACAGCAACCATATAACCTGTTGTGATGGCTTATTATAGATGACTGCTCCAATTACTGAACTTATCCACGAGTAAGCCCAGTAATCACCTTTTTTAGTTTGTGGTTCATTTAGGGTGTGAGTCCATGGATCCTCCCAAGCTTGTTTTGGTAATTGAAGTATAGGTATTCTTACTACCATTTTTAAAGCTTGCTTGGTATTTCTCATTAGCCATCTATAGTCTGTGTTGTGAATACCATTAAAGACAGTTGAATCCCAAGGAGGAAATAATGGTATTGGTGGGTTAGATATTTTTGTGCAATAGTGAACCCATGGAATTAAAGAAGTAAGAGAAAAAATAAGGATAAAAACTATTTTAAGTTCATTTTTTGTTGGAAGTTTTAACTTTAAAAAATTCTTACAACAGATTGTTATAACAGCAATAATAAATAATACAGAAGTATACTTCGTAAAAATACTTGCGGTTGCTGTAATAAATAAGCAGATTTCAAGTAATCGTGATGGCTTATAACAAAGCTTGTAGGCAATCATACTTAAGACAGCAATCAAAAGGATTGCCAGAGTATCATTGTTGTAAGAGGTGAAAATATTAACAAATTTAGGAGTTGTACAAAGGTATAAAAGTACAAGCAATTTATCTAATTCACACTTTGTGACTTGTTGTAAAAAAAATGACAGAAAAAAAAGCGTTAATCCCCCATAAACAACTGACAATGCTCTTACAATATTTATATGTAGCGTTGGATTTTCATGATAATGATTTGGAAACAGTGTGTCTCTTGCTATAAGTGAATTTATTAAATAATAGAGTGGTGGCTGGTGTGGTACTTCAGTTTCACCTGCTAACCTATGTTCGACTACTATCCAATGTGTTTTATTAAAATGTGCAAGACAGTCATAGCACATTGAAACATTCATACGACTTGTGAAAAATTATATTCAAAAGCAGCTTAACCCATTTTGAGAATGTATGAGCTAGATGAGCAGCTCTCATTTCAAGTTTAGTGTAAATAGATTTGTAACACCTGACATAACGATTAGCCATATGTTCTTGTAT
>JACQBQ010000055.1 GCA_016201905.1 Candidatus Melainabacteria bacterium
CTTTCTAAAGTTTGAAATTAATCGACTTAAAAGAGGTATTTCCTTTAATGAGCAGAAACTTTTGCCGATACGCAATGAGATTAGGTTGGCAACCTGGCGTCCTGCCTTCACTTGGGCTTAATTAAAACCGTGACTCCTAGATTCAATATTAGGTGCAAGGGATAGGGTGGTAATGTACGCACCTGTACCTGTTGGGTTTATTATTGTTTTAATATCACCTTCTCCAATATCAAGTATCCTTTTAGATTGAATGATCTTTTCTATTGCTGTCGTCTTCCCATACTTCCTAAAAACCCCGCCCACAAAAGGTTCTATGAAATTAAGTTCTGAATTACTTGGAATAGTTACGCTCATGCTAAAAGTGTTTTGACCGTTAAATTGTAGCTGGAAATTATAAGTTCCTTCAGGTAAGCATGCATAGTATAAACCTGGCTGAGCAGGTATGTGAGCAAATGGCTCAATGACTTTTGGATTAAATGTGTATCCTTCTACACTAATTCCTACCATTGTATTTGTCCTCTTTATATCTAAATTATTTAAATCTTTTCCAATGATAAATCTTCTATCTATAATACCAAAAGTTTTCTTGCAGGTTGTGTCTTGGGTTTCTACTTTTAGTTTTGAATTAGCTAAAGCATTATAAATTATTAATCCTGCAGCACCAATGGCTTGTATTTGCCATGGAAGTAACCTGCTGGGTAGTGTCGGAATTGCAATTGCTCTTAAAAGCAAACTGTCAGGAAGATCAATATTTGCAATTGGACTTTGTATACCAATTTCTTTTAGTGTTTTTGATAGCTCAATTAATGACACCACTAGTGGCAAATCTTGTTTTATTGAACTTAAAATATACTCCTGAAAATTAGAAGTAGATATACCACACTGGAAAGTACTTTGAACAATTTGCTGTTTAAGATTTGAGCTGGATTCTCCGCTGTCTGCCAGATTACATCGAAACTTATCAATGATATTTAGAAGCTCGTATATGGCCTCCTCGGTTTCTAAATCATAGCCATTGTTATTGTCATCACTTAAAAGTTTTAAATCTTTAAGTAATTGCTTAAGTTCACTAAGAGTTATCTGATCTTTAAATGGAAAACTAACAGATTGAATATTAAATCCTGGATCATTAGGTATGAGGGCTGTTCCGCTGTTTGCAAATGGAAGCTTTATAGAATCAGTCTCCTTGCTTGACTCTGTAAAAAACTGTTTATCCTGAAGTTGGCATTTTGCTAATCCACTTAATGCGCTAATTTCCTGGGCATTGGTTAATTTTTCATTTAGCAAAGTGTTTATTGCATCACATTGTGCTTTAAGTAAATCATTGACTGATATTGTATAAACTCTAAACTGCTTTTCTTCTTCTCTAACCCTTTGAATAAAGTTTTCTTTCCATTCATTAGGAAGCTCTTCTTTGATTCTG
Organism: Candidatus Melainabacteria bacterium; assembly: GCA_016201905.1. GTDB lineage: Bacteria > Cyanobacteriota > Vampirovibrionia > 2-02-FULL-35-15 > 2-02-FULL-35-15 > JACQBQ01. The sequence goes on from JACQBQ010000055.1 coordinate 1,424, forward strand.
TTTAAGAAAATGTCACTTCTTTGAATTTCAATTTTTACTTTATCTGTTTCTGGTAGTAGAATAATAATTTTAGATTCGGTTAGTTTTGCTGCTCCAGTTGAGTTTGTAAATGAAAACTTTTGAGTTTTAATTGTTTCATCTAAACTTTTGATTTCATTATTATTTGCGTCAAATGGTGTAAGCATTACGATTAGTTCATCTCCCTTATTTAAGGAAGTGTTGCTTCTAACAACCAGATTTAATTCTTTATTTCCACTTTTTAATTTTTTAAGTTTTGTTTGTTTAGTAACTTGAGGATTATCAATTAAAATTAGCTTTTGAGGTTTTCCTGAAAAAGTTAAATTATTTTTTATATTTGTATAAGTGCTATAAACTTCTATAAGTCCAAAGGCTTCTCCGTTTGTGAATAAATCTTTAAAGCTAGCTAATGTGTGTAAATCAAATGGCAATTTTGTCTGGAAATTAATATCATCATTTGTTTTGCTGTTTCCTGTAACCCTTATAATAGGCTCATCACCATTATTTGCCTTAATTTGAATTTTGCCTTTGCCGTTTATGGATAAAGCAAATTTTACGTTTTGCTTTTCAAATTGATTTATATTGCTTGCTGCCCCAAGAAGTTTTGCAGAGATGATGTTTTGATAAGTGACTATTTCTCCGCTAGATGGATTAATAATTTCTGCCGGGAATTGTCCCTGAACAGGAATATTGATCTCAACTTTAGTCTTATAACCATTGGGATTTTCACTGTCTTGTGTAAGTTCAACTGGAATAGTTAACTTATATTCTTCACCAGAAGAAGGAAGTTTGTCAGCTTTAAAATCAAATGAAACTTTAATTAAGCCGATTTTATTATTGTTCGGATCAATAGATTCACTACTATCAACTATCATTAAGTTTTCAATTTTTGACTGGGAACCAACAGGCTTAATTAAAGTTGATTGATCAAGGAGTAGTTTAATTTTTTTATCTTGCAGATTAAAAGTAAGAAAATCTTTTACTTTAACTGTTGAAGTAAAAGCTGTATTTTCATTTAATAAAGCTACATTTGGCTCAAGAGATTTAGAGACCTCAACTGGTCTTATAATTTTAATATTGTAGTTTTGCTCTCTTTGAGTTGATATGTCATTTGGATCGTCAAGGTTTACAAGTGAAACTCCACCACTTGGGCTTGTTACCCCAATCATGATTTTTATATTATGTGTGCCAATATTCCATGGCTTGGAAAGATATTTATTTGTGCTTGGATTATAAAGTGGACTTATGAAATCATTTTGATTTAGCTGACTTGATCTGTAAATTATATTTGTGTTTGGAGAAGCACCATCTAAATCACCTGCATTAAATGTATTGTGCAGGGCAGTCAGTTCTTTATTGTCTTCAAAAAGCTCTTTATCAAGAGATTGTAAATTGCTACCTTTATACGATCCTGTAGCCATTAATATTAAGTCAGCATAAGCATCATTTTTTCCTGCAGTATCTCCGTAGAACTTAACACTTGTTTGGATTTTAAATGGTGAGCCTATGCCTATTGAATAACCTTCTTCTCCTTCAGTATTGCCAATAATTGGAATCTCTGAATTATCTCTAAGAGAAAATATTCTGTTAAAGATATATGTGTTATTGCCAACGCCAATGTTAAAAACTTCTTCAGTAGTATTTCCGGCTTTGTCAGATGCCCTAATGGTAAGCTTGTGTTTGCCATTTAAAATGCTGCTGATTTCTTTAAAGAAAATAATATTTCCATCTTCTGTTGTTTCAAAATCATCCTCAAGGATTCTTATTGGAGCATTGTTGTCTATCTGATATTCAATGTGATCAAAGTTTTCATCGGATGTGGAACCAAACAATTTTATATTTTCATTTTTTAGAATATCTTCGTCCTGTGGTGTAAAGATATTCAATGATGGTTCTATACTATCTAATACAATCTCTCTTACTTCACTCATTAATACCTGGCTTGAGCTGTCGCTTGTTTCAAAATAATAAGTATTTTTTCCTTCAGAAAGTGAAATAGTCTGAGATGAATTGCCTGGATCTAATTCAGTGATATTTTCATTTCCATTCTCATCTTTAATTCTTATTCTCAGGCTGTTGTTTATATCGTTTGGATTGCTGAAAGCACTAAGCACCATAAAAGTAACAATGGGTTCATTAGTGTAAGCAAGTTTGCTTAAGTCATCTAATAGGTAAATCCCCGCTTGTCCTGTCCCACTGGCTATAATGTTTGCCACATTAAACACAAATACTTTTTCGGATTCTTTTATGCTTACTTTTAGTTTTGGTGAATATGTATCTGGTTTTGTATAAGTATGAGTAAAAGTTTTATTTATTAAATCATTGTAAGTAATATTTCCACTTTCAATGCTTCCATCGCTGTAATCGATTTCATATTTTGTAACTGTTGCATTAACTTGTTTTGCAGTCTGTGGATCAATCATAAGATTTACAGTAAATGGAACAATGCCTGAAGTTTCATCAGACTTTATGTCAAGTAAAATAAAGTTTGGTTCAGCATTAAAAGTAATTGTTCCAGCTGATGCTTCCCAAATTTCAGATATGCCGCTTGCAAACATTGTAGAGGCTGTAAGTTTAGGAGTAATTGATTTTCTGTCTATAAATGGCTGCCCATTAAAAGATTTTTTACCATCAAAGTAATAATGTTTTGGATTGGCTTGTGTGCAGTCACTCGGCAAAGATTGAGTGGAACAAGAACCGTCGCCAAAGTCCCATTTGTATACTGTTGAAGTTGGGTTTCCTCCTAAGATTGTTACATTTGACATGAATTGAACTGGTACTCCGGGATTAGAAGAATCAACTGTATTTGGATCATAAACTTTTTTATCATTAGGGTCAGTGGTAGCAAATACAATTACCATCTGATGTGGATAAGTAACAGTCACAGATTCAGTGGAGGCAGTGTCTGTTTGACCGGTTTGATCGCGAACAGTTAATCTTCCAAAGTAAGTGCCGGGATTAACTAAGCTTCCAGAAAGAAAAGTCTTTTTATCATCGGAGATTTTTGAATCTATAGGTGGTGAAAGCAAGTTTTCACTCTGGTTAAATTTCTTTTGATATAATTCCCAAATATTATTTTGTGAATTGACATAATCAATTGTGCTTGAAAATCTTTGATTTGGATCATAGCTGCCTACATCTATAAATGCAGTTCTAAGCGGAGGATTCGTTGCAAAGATTGGGTATTGTTCACTAAAAACTCTGGCTTTTGCAACTGGTTTATAGTTTGGATAAACTTGAATAGTTGGACCATTATAATTTCCAATTTTTGTTTGGATGCCATCTTCTATCCAAAAGACATCTAGGCTTGGACTAAAAGTAAGAGGCACTGTTGTATTTGACACTTGATTGTGATACGTAAATATGGCGCTGTCAGTGCTTATTAGCCCTGTCTCTTTTCCATCACCAGCTTTAAAATTGAATCTTAATTTTGAAATATTTTCCTGTCCACTTGGTATTTGAACTTTAAATTTAATTGACTGGTCATCTTGAATTACCTTATTTACACTTTGTATAAAACCTGTGTTCTCGGAATTAGTTTCCTCGATTCCAAAAAGGGTAAGCACAGCAGGCTTTGGAGTAAAGGTAAGCCTGTGTGATGCAGGTACAAGTTCCCCAGAATTTGAATATCCTAAAAGCTTGTCAGTGAAAAATTTATATGCTTCAAGATCTGAATAGTCATAGCCAAAATCTGAAAGCCTTATAACAGAAGTAATTATAGTGTAATTGCCTGGTTTAGTATTTATACTAAGAGGTATTGAACCAGTAAATAAAATTTGTCCAGTAGAATCTTTTATGCCAGAAAGAATAATTGTTGAAAAGCTATTTGAGATATTTGGAATCGTAAGCAATTTTCCGTCAGGGTCAATTACCCCGATTAATGCAGCATAGTAAGGATTATTGTTAAGTGTTACTTTGTCAGTTGCAGTAAGCTCAACACTAAAACTATTTCCTGGGAAAGGTTGAATTGGACTTACTTTAAAAGAGCTTGGAACTAATTCAATTTTATCTCTTACAGTTAATGAAGTAGTAGATGATCTTTTATTATTTCCGATTAAATAAATACTCTTAGATCCTGGACTGTCAAATTTGTCAGGCAGGCTAATCGTGATTTGACTATTTGAAAAATTAATTTTGTTTACTGGTTTGTCATTTAAATAAACAATTGTATTTTGATCAAAATTATCGCCATAAATTGCCAGAGTTCTGTTTAACCCTTCAAGTGATACTGATGTTGGGTTAATTGAATCAAGCCTTGGACCACCACCATTTGAAAAAGTAGTATCCTGAATGATTAGTTTATCTGCACTTGAAGCACTATAGCTTATTTCAAGTCTGTGAGGGGTTCCTTGAGCAAGTGAAGAAGTGTTTAAGTTATTAAAGCTTAGTCCCTCAGAACCATAAGATATTTTTCCACCAATATAATTTCCATCTAGCCAGACAGTAATAATGTTGCTACTTGCTGAACTATTTTTATAGTTAGTTACGGTTAAAGAAGTTTTTACATCATAATTTTTGTCAAGGCAGAAAGGAATTATTACTGAACCAGTTCCTTCTATTGTGGCAGTTGGGGATGTAAGGTAAACATTGTTTCCATTTAAGATTGTTCTTGAATCTGCTCCCCAATATGTTTGCGGCAAACTCTTATTTAGAGAACAAGGATCGTTTGTGTTTGCATTTACTATAAAATAGCTGGCATATGATTTTGAGCCATCGCTGTTTTGGACATAAACATATTTTTGTCCTGGATTATTTAAAAAGTTTGCTGGTATTCGTGAAATAAGTAAATTAACTCCGCTTGCATATGGTGTGATTTGATTTCCATCAAAGTAAATCTTTGAAGACTGAGTAAAGTTGTCTCCATAAACATAAAGGTCAAATGAACCACGACCAGCAGTTTGTTCTCTTGGTGAAATTGATGTTACAGTTGGTGAGAGAATTTTTGTAAACGTAAAATAATTTCCTGTCCAGGTAGCTGATGATAATTCAATCCCAGAATTATTTACTGGTCTGAATTGTATATATTTAGTAGTGCTTGCTTGGTTGCTTGTATATGAAATTCCTGCTGCTTGATTCCAGTTTATAGTACCGATGAAACTGCCATCAACATAGATATTGGTTTTAAACCAGTTATTGAAATATGTTGACTGCAAAGAACCGTTGGTGCCAACTGCTATGTAGCCGTCTCTTTCTGTGCCTGGAATTACTGTAAGACTGAGCGAGTTTATGCTGCTTGTGCCACTAGATGGGTAGTATGGATTACTTACACCGGAGATTCCAGTAACTTGGAAGCTAGAAGTTTGAAGTTTGTTATTTGACTCTTTATTCAATAATCTAAGTTTTTCATTGTGATTGTCAGTAATATTCTTTCCTTTTAAGTGCAGCCTGTATTTGCTTACAATTTCATTTGTGGCTGATTCAATAGTTCTAGCTTTTGTAATCGTAGAATTATCTTCTATCTCTTTTACTTCATTTGGTTCAATAACATTGTCAAAGTTTGAAATAATTTTACTGCCTGAATGATCATTGCTTGAGACCTCAAATGTTGCACTTATTTCCTCTTTGTTATCTTGTAAGTTTATTTTTGCAACCTGATTATTGCTTGTGTCGCTTGCAGTAAGCTTTATTTTATAAATCCCAAATGGTAAGTCTTTAGGAATTGGAATTGTCTCTTCAATATAAAATTCGTTTTTTAAAACTTTATCGTCACTTTGATTTATTAAATCAATTGCTTTTTGAATTATAATTTTATTGTCAGCTCCTGTTACCGAATAGCCAAAGCTACTAAGTGCAATGTCATCTCTTACAAATGCTGATAATTTAACAGCGCTGCCGGGTTTAACTGTCTTTGGATATATATTTATTGGTCCAATTTCTGGCTTTGTGTTGTCAGTGGATATATAAGAAGAAATAGCTTCTTTTAACATAGAGTCAGTTGGTTCTTGAGTTTCTTCCTTGGTTTGAAATAAGATATTTCTTTTGGTGTCATTGCGAGCACCGATAGGCGCGAAGCAATCCCGATTGTTGTCTTGTGAAGATAAGTCTGGGATTGCTTTGCTCGCCTCGTCTCCGACGAGTCGGAGCGGGTCGCTTTGCTCCTCGCAATGACGTGTATTGGCTAAAGCTGTTCTACTAAGCAAAGTACTATTGTTAATATTTGGTGATTTTGAAATTTTTATTGAACTGCTTTGAGAAAAACCAATTTGGTTATCATTGTCAATAACAATAAGTGTAGGTGTAAATGTTCCTTCCTTGCTAAAAATATGCTTTGGTGAAATCTCATTTGACTTTTCATTGTCACCAAAATCCCATGTGAAAAGTTTTATTCTACCACCAGCTTTTGGATCATAGCTCTCGCTTCCATCAAAGTTTACTTCAAGACCTGGTTCTCCTGTAATATTTTCACTTCTTATTTTTGCCACTGATACAGGAGCTTGTTCAGGTGTAATAGTATATGTTTCTCCAATAAACTGGGATTTTGTACCATCACTTTTTTCAATTTCAAGAACTGGTGTAAATTGTCCAGAGTTGGTAAATGTATAATCAAAAATTTCCTGGGTATTTATACCTTGCTTTTCTAATTCATTATTTACATCTTTTGAAATATCAATTAGATTTCCAGTTACATCCCAGGTTCTTGCTGACCATGACCATTTGTATTTGAGTTGTGTGCCACCTTCAGGATCAAAACTGCCACTAGCTGAGAGTTTTATTTTTACTTTGCCAAGAACACCTTTTTCATCCCCTTCCAATTTTTTAATTTGACCAACAATACCTTTGTTTGGTCCGACAATAATATTTCCTGTAGTTATTTTTTTAGACCTATTGTCATTAGTCGTTGCAGTTAGTGTAACCAGGTAAACTCCTGGGTTTTCATAATTATGCTTTACGATGCCATTTGAGCTGTCAACAGTTTCTGATAATCCGTCTCCAAAATCCCATTTTAAAGTCACTGGTTTTGCATCAAAATCCTGTGAGGAGCTGCCATCAAATCTAACTTCAAAAGGTGAATTACCAGTAGTTTTGTCTATAGTTGCAATTGCACTTGGAAGTGGCTTTGAAACAGACACTTTTATTTCTTTAGTATCTTGTCCTTTGCGTGGATCAGTTACTGTAAGCTTTACTACATATTCGCCAGAATTAACATATTCGTATTTTGGGTTTAACTCAGAACTTTTTGAGTTATCTCCAAAGTCCCAGCTATAAGTCAAGTCTTCTCCATCGGGATCAAATGTTCCATTGCTTGAAAACTGAACAATGCTTGTAAAAATCCCATCTTTATTTACTTTTAAAGTGCTGTCTTTTGGAATTCCTGCAATTTGAGAAATTGGTTTATTGTTTGGTGGAAGTAGTGTAAGTTTAGCTGAGGTAATATTTGTTTTTGCACCAAGAGAGTCAGTGACCGTAAGTAATGGTTTATAAATCCCGGGGATTGTATAAATATGTGTTGGATTTGTTTCTTTGCTTGTGTTTCCATCCCCAAAGTCCCATAGATAGTTAATCTTGTCATTTTCTTTGTCGCTTGCTTTAGAAGTAAAATAAACTAATAAAGGTACATCACCAGTGGTTATGTTGGTTTCAAAAGTACCTTCAGGTGCAAAGTTTTTTTCCCTGATTTCAATTTCCTGTGTAGCGCCAGATGATTTGTTGTAAGAGTTTAATGCATTTAAAGAAACCAAATATTTCCCAGGTTTTAAATATTTATGTGTGGTAGTTACATTTGTAGAAGAGTTTAGATTATCGAGGGATGAAAATTCATCTCCAAAGTCCCAAGAATAACTTAGTGTTTGTCTAAAATATTTAGCTAAAATGTCATCGGTTCCACTTGCGTCAAAAGTTACTATCTGAGGTGCAACGCCAATGCTTGGCGTTGCACTTATTTTTACAACAGGAGTTGGATCAACTACTTTTATGTTAGCTCCATCGCTGACTCCTCCTTCTGGTGGTGGGTTTGCTACATAGATATAGAAACTGTTTGTGGTCTTAACGTAGTTTGATGGGATAGTTACAGTTAATTCTTTTGATGAAATATATTTTGTAGTTATTGTTGATGTTTCAATAGATGCAACAGAGTCTTTTACAAAATTATCTCCCATTAAGCTAAGAGAAAATGTGCTGCCATCTGTAGTAATTGGCAAAACATTTGGTGAAATTGACTCTAAGATAGGAATCCCATTATATGTTCTGTATGAAACATTTGAGCTTGCAAGTTTGATTTGACTGCCTGTAAATGAGTTTAGAAAATAGCTTACTGGACTAGAACTGAGTTTAATTGAATCAGCACTTTTTAATAATGAATAGCTTGCAGGAAGTGAAGCAACCGACAAGTTGCTTAGTGGATTTATAGTGTTAAAGCTAACTGGTGGTGAGGAAAGCTGAACGGTCTCTGCCAGGTCACTTAAAGTATAGCTAACTAATAGTGAGCTTAATGAAACTGTATTAGGTAAATTGTTTATCTTAAAACTTACAGGTTGTGATTGTAATTTTGTAAGGTCAGATGTTGTCTGAGCCTTTGCCTGTAAGTGGATTAATGGATCAATAAGCAACTTTAGGCAACAAAATATAATCAATATTCTTTTCATAGAAGCCTTCGAGCTCTCAACGCAGTTAAATATGCGCATATTATTGAGCTTGTTCTAAACGTGCTCCCCAGATATAAACCTTTTGCAGATTCTGTCCACTAAAGCCACCAAGGTAAATAATTTTATTGCTGTTAATAAAACTTGGATTACTTGTCAAAGTAAATTTTTGCCAGACAGGAGTTATAGTTACGTTATTATAAATAACTTTCTCGAGATACTCTAAGTAACTATTATTAGCAAATATGTATGAGTTAAAAGTAGTTTCACTTGCACCGATTCCGATTGGCAAAGTCACGTTGCCAGAGTCTGTTCGCATCCAGACACTGAATGTAAGGTTTTTACCTGCTCCAACCATTGAATCAAATGAAACAGAATTTTTTCCATTTGCATAAGATTCTATGTCAAGAAAAGTAGAATCAGATAAAATATTCTCAGGATCAGGTGCTACATTTGCTTTTGTTTTACTTTCATACCAGTTATCATATCTTTGCCATCCACTAGTAGAGTGTTTAAAGTTAAATCTCAATGTCTGCGGTATAAGATTTCCACTAGCATTTACATCATCTCTTTTTGGAGTGGATATTACTGGTTCACTTGGAAGCTGTCCTGCTTGAATTACTGGTGCTGCCTCTGGAAGGTAAACTCCTGGAGCAGGGATAAATGGATCTGTTTCTGCTTTTAAAACTTTTGTAGTGCCAGCTTCAGCTTTTACAGTAATTGATGCTATTCCACCTGTAAGCTTGTTGTTTGGCGGGTTTGGCGTACTTGTTCCATCAGGATTAATTGTTAAAAGTTTTACATTAGTCCCATCCGGGATAAATTGACCTGTTACTTCTACTGTTTGATCACCTGCATATGTATAGTCTAGTGATAAGTCTGGAGTTGTAGTAAGACCTTTTGGATTTACCACATTATTTCCTGCGATTTTTGTTATTGCAAGATTTGCAACTTTTACTTGCTGCAGCGGTTTATCTTCATGGGTAGTTAAATTGTTTATAAGTAGAATCCTAGTTGGTTCGACCACATATAAATTATTTGACTTATCTACCAGAAGAGAGCTTGGAGACTGCAAAGATATAGATTTTAAAGATTTAAATTCTCCAAATGACAATGATTCGGTACCACTGCCAATTACAGTTGTAATTAATCCACTATCTTTTAATATTTTTCTTATTCTATTTGTTCCGCTGTCAGCTATGTATGTATCTCCGTTGATGTCACCACAAAGACATCTTGCACCGACTAGGTTTGCATAAGCATTTTTACCTGAGCCACCGTCACCAATGTCATCAGGACTTCCTGTGCCGTCTCCGATAAATGCTTCCTGTGTAAAAGTGTCATTGTTTGGGATGAGCTTTGTGGTGTAGTAAGACCAGGTCGAATTTTGATAATCCTGGGTTAGCAAAAAACATGTGTTACTGTGATCAAATGCTAACCCCTGCAGTTTTAAATAAGGTGAAGAGGATAAAGTTACTGCAGGAGTATAGCCAATGCTACTGAGTCCACTTACCCCTGCAAAAATATTCCCACTTTTTGTCAGAGGATCAAACTTAATTACTACCGAACCATTATTAGTTAAAGTGCCAGAGATATAAATAAATCTGTCATTGTCATAACTTAAGCTATTTAAAGTAAAGGTAGTGTTGGTTAAAGTTGGTGATAAAAAATAATCATTTACTTTAAAAACTTCTTTTATCGTGCTGTCTTTAAAGGAAGCCTTTAATATTCTCGGAGATAGATTTCCATTTTTGTCTGTAGAGTCAAGGATAAAAATATTTCCATATTTATCAAAGGTGAAATCAGTTAATTTGTATAAGCTTGCATTGCTAAATGTGACAGGTGTTGAATAATCTATTACAGAAGAACTTTTTGGTTTACCAATTACTTTATATACTTTTCCACTTTGTAGGTTAATTTTCCCAATTACTTTTAAGACAGTATCAAAAAAGTAAATGTTTTCTTCAAGAGGATCTAATTGTACTGATTTTAGCCCCCCAATATATGCGTCTTCTTTTTTAATTCCATCTGGATATAAAGTGTAATAGTCTCCGTTGCCTGTTTTTGCATATAGTGTAACCTTAGCTGTAGAAACTGTTTGTGCAGAAGCTTTTGGCATGTAAATTGCAAATAGCAAAATAACATGAATAAAAGTAAGACCAAGTAATAAGCAAACGGTTAGTTTTGATTTTTTATAAACCTTCATTTTAATAGACTCCTTTATTTTTAAATTGTTGACAGTCAAAATATTTAATCAAAGGATATAGATTTTTTAAACTCAGGTAATCTCTCTGATTCAGTTAAGATGGAAACAAGCTTTTATTTTATAAAAATCAAATTTTATACAATAAACAAAATATGTGAGATGAAAATCTAAAAACTTATCTAAGATAAAATCTCTGAATGTAGCTTTTGGTTACATTAACTTATTTGCTTTTTAAGATCTTTTTTCAAATTATTTTTTCAAAAGTGTTTAGAAATATAAAGTGATGTAACCTTTGGTTACGTATTTGATTAAATTGCCAAGGATAGATAAAATTGATTTTGTATTAGTTGTATAGGTAGAGTATATGGCAGACATTGAAAAAGTAAACAAGTTAACTTTTGAAAATATTAAACACATAAACAATACGGCCAAGAATATTGGTCAAGTAGGGAATTGTCAAGAGTACTTGGGTATTCTGAGTACAGGCATTTTATACCAGTTGTTGAGAAAGCAAAAGAAGCTTGTAAGAATAGTAGGCAAAAGGTTTATGACCATTTCGAGGATATGCTCGATATGGTTCAAATTGGCTCAGGAGCTGAAAGAGAGCTAGATACAGTTCATTTGTCCAGATATGCATGTTATTTAATTATTCAAAATGCAGATCCGTCAAAAGAAATAATAGCTCTTGGGCAAACATATTTTGCAGTTCAAACAAGAAAACAGGAAATAATTGAATCTAAGAAATATCAAGAATTAAAAACTGAAGAAGAAAAAAGACTTTTTCTAAGAAGTGAAATGAAACGTCACAATAAAATCCTTGCTGCTACAGCGAGAGAATCAGGAGTTATTGAGCCAATGGATTATGCTGTTTTTCAGGATCATGGCTATAAAGGGCTCTATGGTGGTTTAAGTCAAAAAGGCATCCATAAGAAAAAAGGATTAATGAAAGGTCAGCAAATCTTAGACCATATGGGGAGTACAGAATTGGCTGCAAATCTGTTTAGGGCTACTCAGGCAGAAGAAAAATTGAGAAAAGAAAATGTTCAAGGAAAAGAAAAGGCAAATAAGACTCATTATGAAGTAGGTTTAAAGGTAAGAAAAACCATAAAAGAACTTGGTGGAGAGATGCCAGAAAATCTTCCAACAGTTGATAGCATTAAAAAAATTGAAAAGAAATCTAATAGAAGAATCCAAAGCTAATTATTTTGTGATAAGATTTTACTTCTTATGGAAACGACATCGCATTCAATAAAAGTTTGTAAGGTAAGTGAACTTCTAGATGGCCAGTCCAAATGTGTTCAGGCTAATGGAAAAGACATAGCAGTTTTTAATATAAAAGGTAAGCTTTATGCTATCGATAATATTTGTATACATGCAGGTGGAACTTTAAATGACGGAGCGATTGATGAAGAAAAATGTCAAGTGACATGTAACTGGCATGGGTGGGGATATGATTTAGCCACAGGGAAATGCATTACTCACCCGAGACAAGATGTTTTTACGGGTACTTATCCTGTAAAGGTTCAAGGTGATGAAATATTCGTTGAGGTGAAATAGTTATAAAATGAATTCATGTCACTTGAAAATTTAGAAAAAGTAGATCCAGAAGTTTTTAGTTCAATAAAAAAAGAATTTAATAGGCAGCAAACCAAGTTAGAGATGATTGCCAGTGAGAATTTTACAAGCCTGGCAGTTATGGAAGCTCAAGGTACTGTTTTAACTAATAAATATGCAGAAGGTCTACCGGATAAAAGATATTATGGTGGCTGTGAGTATTATGATCAGATTGAGAAGCTAGCTATTGAAAGAGCAAAAAAACTTTTTAGTGCTGAGCATGTAAATGTTCAGCCCCACAGTGGTGCTCAGGCTAATTTTGCAGTTTTTTTAGCAGCACTTAATCCTGGCGATACTATTTTAGGAATGTCGCTTGATCAGGGTGGACATTTAACCCACGGCTCAAAAGCAAATGTTTCAGGCAAATGGTTTAAATCTGTTTTCTATGGTGTAAATGAAAGTGGATTTATTGACTATGATGAACTGGCAAAAATAGCAAAAAATGAAAAACCAAAACTTATAATTGCTGGAGCAAGTGCATACTCAAGAACAATTCATTTTGATAAATTTAAATCAACTGCAGATTCTATCGGTGCGTTGCTTATGGTGGACATGGCTCATATTGCTGGCCTCGTTGCTACTGGTTTACATCCAAGTCCTTTTCCACATGCAGACTTTGTTACGACCACCACTCATAAAACTCTTAGAGGTCCAAGAGGAGGAATGGTTTTCTGTAAACAAAAATATGCCAAGCAAATTGACTCTGCTGTGTTTCCTGGGAGCCAGGGTGGACCGTTAATGCATGTTATTGCAGCAAAAGCAATAGCTCTAAAAGAAGCATTGATGCCTGAGTTTAAAAGCTATCAGATTGCTGTTGTTGAAAATGCTAAAATCTTGGCAAAAACTCTTATAAAAAATGGAATTGATATTGTAAGTGGTGGAACAGATAATCATTTATTATTGGCAGATTTAAGAAAAGTAAATTTGACAGGCAAAGAAGCAGAGATTCTTTTGGACTCAGTTGGAATTACCTGTAATAAAAATACAATCCCACGTGATCCTCAGTCTCCGTTTGTAACTAGCGGTATCAGGCTTGGTACTCCAGCCATTACAACTCGTGGGATGCGTACTAAAGAAATGGAATTGCTTGGTGAAATAATATCAAAAATTTTAAAAGATCCAAGCAGTGAAGCGGTCAAAGAAAGTACAAAACATGCTATAGAGTCATTATGTAAGGCTTTCCCATTATATATTCAATATGCTAGCAAATAAAATTTTATTTAATATTCAATTTGTTCAAGCTGCAGCTTTTTTATGTGCTCTTACAATCGCTTATCTACTAACACCTTTAATTCAAAGTCGTGCCATGAAGCTTGGACTTTTGGATAAACCTTCTGAGAGAAAATTACATGATAAGCCAATCCCACGGCTTGGAGGAGTTAGTGTTTTTGCAAGTTTATTTTTAACTTCTCTTTTGTTTTTGTCAGCATACTGGTCTTATAGACATAATTTATTTTCGACTTTTACTCTTCTTGGCATTTTTTCTGGCGGAACAATTATATTTTTTCTGGGGCTATTGGATGATATAGAACCTTTATCTCCGGTTTTAAAACTTTTAATTCAGATCTTAGCTGCTTCTGTTGCATGGTTTTTAGGAATTAAAATTTTATACCTGGCAAATCCCTTCTACCATGCTGATTTCTACTTTTTTAAGTTTTCTATGGGTGGACAGTCAATTCACTTCACCCCTTTGGTAAGTTACTTTCTTACTCTTATGTGGATAGTTGTGATTACTAATGCTGTAAATCTTGTGGATGGCATGGATGGACTTGCAACAGGTGTTTCTTTAATTAGTGCAATAGCAATATGGGCAGTTTCAGTTGATTATAGGATTAACCAGCCAGCTGGAGCTTTAATGGCAGCTACTTTAGCTGGTGCTCTTTTAGGTTTTTTAAGATGGAATTTTAATCCAGCGCGAATATTTTTAGGTGATTCAGGTGCTTATCTAACTGGCTTTTTTCTTTCGGCTCTTGCTATTTCATGTGTTACAAAAAAAATAGCAGTTGCAGTTATTGCGCCGGTACTATTTCTAATTTTTGCTTTTCCTATTGGAGATACCCTCTTTGCAGTTATTAGAAGAACATTAAGCAGAAAATCAATTTTAGAACCTGATAAAGGACACCTGCATCATAGAATGCTGGCATTTGGATTTTCTCAAAAAATTGCCTCTTATCTTTTATACCTTCTTTCTGCTTTACTTGGCTTACTTGCAAGTTATTTAATTAGTCTAAGATCATCCTGTAGGTTTTTAATTTTATCTCTGGTAGTGATATTTATTGCTTTGTTTTATGCATGTATCATTAACTGGCGCAGACAAAAAATATTTAGAAATTTGTTTATGAAAACTAAGTAGAGGCTTAGTTAACGTTTCCCACCTAATTTTTCTTAACCATGGGTTGAAAGCTGCTTAAAAATTAGCTAATAAAGCTCCTTTGGCTGTATCACCTTTTTATTAATTCTTGCTTCAGTTACAATTTAACTAAATTTTAGGACTATTGAACCGTAAGTTTTTTTCATTATGAAAGTACAAGGACTAAATGTAATTGATCCAATTGCACACGGCGAAAAAGTACGTGAACGTGTTTATAATAACTTGACTAATCAACGCTTAGTTAGGAGATTGAGAGAAGGAAGATCTTATAATGGTTCTACTACTATTGATGTAATTGGCTGCAATATGCTCTGTTCATATTGTTATGTAGATGATTCGTTTTTAACTGGTAAACCAAGTCCTAAAAATATGCTCGGCAAAGAAAGTAAAAAAGGTACAGTAAAACCTTATACTCCACGAGAATTAGCTAATGAGACAAAATTGTTTATTGAGGAGAATAAAACTCCAAAACGAATTCAAATAACAGCTGCAGAACCATTTTTAACACCAGAATGGACAATAGATCTCATACGTGAATTAGCCCCATTTATTAGAAAAAACAAAGAGCACATTTGGATTGATACAAATGGTTTAGACATTGTTAAAAATCCTGAGATTCTAAAAAAATTAGAAGATTATAAAGATATTCTTAGAATATTTATTTCATCTAAAAATTCACCAGAGCACTATGCTCAAATGACAAGAGTAGATCCAAAGTATGAAGACACTGGATTTAAGTGCATTGATAAACTTTGGGATAAAGAATATTCTGCATATTTACAAGCAATTGCAGCTCTGTTTTTCCCGGAAACATTTGAATGGTATGAACAAAGGCTTTCAAAGCTGCATAAAGCAGCACCTCTTTTATTGGATTTAGATAGATTGTCATATCTCCCTTTAGATCGTATACGAAGTGGTTTACAATCAACTGGTTTGTGGGACATAAGACAAAAAGATACTAAGGTAGAAAAAGCCTGGCAAGAGTTTTTAGAAGAACATTATGGTAAAGAAATTGAGAGACTATTCAGTGTAGATTTTTTTGAAAAGGATGAAGCGTTAGTTAGAAACTTGATTTTTGAAAATAAACCGATTGAGGAATGTCATCTTTTTAAACAGAGCTAAAATCTTGGAAACCTGGTGTAACAAGGTGTTTCCCACCTGATTTTTCTTAGAGAAAGCCAAATAGACTCTGCTTACTTGCTTAATACCCAGGATCAGCTCCAGGATCAAGATTAAAATTACCCTGATTAAAAAGAAAATCATAAGGAAGTTGTCCAGGCGCAGGAAGACCTCCTGGTTGAAGAGGGTTATTTCCATAAGGTATAGAGCTTGGGTTTTGTTGATATCTGTAATTTGGCTGTGGAAGAGGTTGTTGTGGTATGGCAAGTTGACGAGGGATCTTTACTGTTACAGGGTTTCCTGAACCATCTTTAACTACTTCACCAGTTAGTTCATTAATTAAATATCCAGTTCTTGGATCGATTGTGTAACTTTGAGGCTGATTATTAGAGGGATTAGTTGGTGGAATTTTTTCCTGGTTTACAGGCAGCTGTGATTTTTTTACAAGGATTGAAATCCTTTCAATTAAAGACTTTTTCCTGGCTTTATAGACTTCGCTCTTTGATAATATTTTATCTTCTACATTTTCGACTCTTTTATTAAAAGGAATGTCATTGAAAGTCATATTGAAGACTTTCATTTCAATCTGACTTATTGCACCAATTACTCCTGAGTCAGGGGCATCGTATATAACCTTTGGATCTTCAATTGGATTGTTTATTTCAGTTTGCTTGGG
Source organism: Candidatus Melainabacteria bacterium (assembly GCA_016201905.1). Taxonomy (GTDB): domain Bacteria; phylum Cyanobacteriota; class Vampirovibrionia; order 2-02-FULL-35-15; family 2-02-FULL-35-15; genus JACQBQ01. Next base: position 18,007 of record JACQBQ010000055.1, read on the forward strand.
TTCTATCTTAACTGGTTCATTTTTTATTTTTTCTTCTTTTTTTTGTGGCTCAATGGCAGCACTTAATTTGTTTATCCTGCTCTCAATACTTAGATTTGGAGTTCTTGTACCGAATATAAATTCTTCCAGCCTTCCTATTCTTTCTTCTTTTGAGTCATTGCTAAACTTTTGATGAAGTACTTTTTCTTCTAAAGTATCTAAATTTTGTAATGAATCTTTTGCTTTTATCTCTGTACTTCCAATGTTTTTTTGTTCAACTGCTTGAGTGTTTTGTGTCTCTTCTGCAAAAACACTATTTTGAAATTGGAATGAAATCTCTACAAGATAAATATTTAAAATGATTAATATCGGGAAAAAAAATTCTTTTTGTAAAGGACTAAAACCTTTTCTTTCTTCTGGCTTGTGCTCTTTTTCTTTTTTTCTTAACACTTGGCTTTTCGTAATGTTCTCTTCTGCGTATTTCAGTTAAGATACCTGCCTTTTGAACCTTTTTTTTAAATCTTTTTAAAGCAGATTCTAAACTTTCACCATCTTCTATTCTGACTTCAGACAAAGTTACCTCCTTTTTAAATTTACCCAAATAACAGAATAATATATTAACATGCCCTAATAAGTAGGGATAATGTAGGTAAAACTATGTTTCAACGTATGTGTTTTAAGGTAGTTGAAATAATAGCCAGATAGAAAGAGAAAGTTAATATATCAAGTAAGGTCGTAATAAATGGAGAACTTGCTGTAGCAGGATCTTTTTTAATGTATTGTAAAAATATTGGAATTGTTGTTCCAAGTAATACTGCAAATGTCATTGAACAGCAAAGTGCAAATGCAACTATAAACCCTAAAGATGGTAGATTATGCTGCTGCCAGGCTATAATGCCCGTTAACAGTGCACATATAGAACCTATTAAAAAACCAATTTTTAATTCATGAAAAATATGTTTTAAAGTGTTTTTTAATTCTATGTCACCTGTAACAAGTCCTCTGACAATTATTGTGGCAGTTTGTCCTCCGACATTTCCTGAAAGCCCAGATAGTAAAGGCATAAATGAAACTGCTATTGGAGCTGAAATTATTGTTTTGTTGTAAGAGGCAATTATAAATGCTGCTATTGCTTCACCGATTAGAGTTATTAATAACCATGGCAATCTTGCTCTTACAGCATATGTCACTTTACCTGATATTAGTTCGTCAGATGGGAAAGCATCACTGATACCTGAACCCTGATAAATGTCTTCAGTTGTTTCAGTACTTAAGATATCAACAACATCGTCTATTGTCACTATCCCTTTTAGTGAATTCTCCTCATCAACAATTGGTATGGCAATAAGGTCATACTTTGAAATTGTTTTTGCAACTGTTTCCTGATCGTCTGTTACTTTACATGTAATGATTTCAGTACCCATATGGCTTGCGACCAGATCATTTAATGGTGCGCAGATAAGGCTTCTTAAGCTGATTACTCCAACAAGTTTATTGCCGTTATCAACAACATACAAATAATAGATTTGAGTCTTATATTCTGCTGCTTGTCTGCGAACGTAGTTAAATGCCAAATGAGCAGTCATATCTGATCTTAGTCTTAAAAAATCAGTTGACATAATTCCACCTGCAGATTCAGGCGGGTAATGAATTAATTCTTGTACATGTGCTTGCTGAATTGGATCTGGCAAGACTTTTAAGAGCGCTGTTTTTTCCTCATCAGGTAATTGAATGATTAAATCTGTTGCATCATCAACATCCATTTCAGAAATTATCTGTGCAATTTGTTCTACACCAATAATTTTTAAAAGATCTTTTTGGGTATCGATGTTTAGTTCAGCAAAAACTTTTCCTGAGTTCTCAAGCTCAAGGAGTTCAAAGCAAGTTACTTTGTCTTTATCGCTCAGATTTTCAATTAGTGGAGCCAGGTCTTGAGGGTATAAACCATTTAAGAAATCTTTAAGCTCTTCTCTTTTATTGTTTTTAAGAAGCTTTGTTAATTTTTCTTGTACAGAAATTTTTTGTTTAACCGCCATAATATCTAGCATAATACAAAGTAGTACTTAGCGGATAGTCATAATTGGCAGTGGTTATTTTATTCTATTAGTCTCGTGAGCCATGCTTTGGTATTGTTACTTCAGTTGGCATAGACTTTTCTTGATTGCTGTTCTTTTTTCCTAAAAATGGTGAGGTTCTTTCTCTGACGGCTTGTAATACTTCTTCATCCATAAATAAAAGTCCGTTTGCTTTAGCTGCTGCAATTGCTGCTTTTTGTTCTTCACTGTCTGGTTCTTTCACGATGAATGGAATTAAGCTATCTAAATCTATAAATCTGTCTGCTACATCTATAAGTTTTGGAGAAGTATTGTTTCTAAAACCTGCAACTTCTACTCTTGCTCCTTTATATGCCACTGCATTTACAGCATAAGCAAAATCTTCGTCACCGCTTACTAAAATTGCTGTTTCATATTTACCGCATAAGCCAAGCATATCAACTGCAATCTCAACATCCAGATTTGCTTTTTTTGTACCATCTGGAAATATTTTTAGTTCTTTTTGTACAACTCTATAACCATTTCTTCTCATCCAGAGTAAAAATCCTTGTTGCTTTGCTGCATTCTCATCAACACCTGTGTAGAAGAAAGCTCTAAGCAGTGATCCTCCGTGACATAAAAGCTTCAACAGTTTTGCATAATCAATTTCAATGCCTATTGTTCTTGCTGCATGAAAAAGATTATTACCGTCTATAAAGATTGCAACTCTACCTCTTGAGGTTTGGCCAGTTGGGTTTAATATATTTTCCACTGTAATTACTCCTTAAATATTGATCTGAATATATATATTTTATTTTAAATATAAGAGCTTTAGTTACTTTTTTGCTCTTCTACTCTTGGGAAAATTGGTTTTCCTTCTTTAACCGTAAAGCTGGCCTTTAGCTTTTTCCAACCAACTTTTTTCCACTCATTATTCTCATCTAGTCTATCACACCCAAGCTGATTGTACATTTTAAGACTAGTTTCTGGGATAAAAGGGCTTACCAGGATACTAATATTCCTCAAGATTTCTAAGGTTTCGTAAAGACAGCATTTTGCTTTGTCTTTTTCATTGTTTTTTATTAATTTCCAGGGTTCCAGGTTATTAAATGCCTTATTTGTAGCATCAACTAGCTGCCAAAGGGAATCCAGAGCTTCCTTTAACTCTAGGTTATCCATATGGCTTTCAAAGTTATTAATTGTTGAAACAGTTTTTTCTTTCAAACTAAGAATATTGTCTAAGCCAGGTTCTTCAATTACGCCGTTAAAATTTTTATTTACCAGGTTCAGCGCTCTGTTTAAAAGGTTTCCTAGATTATTAGCCAGATCAGAATTAATTCTATTTATAAAATTATCTCTTGAAAAGTCACCGTCTTTCCCAAAAGAAATTTCTCTTAAAAAATAAAACCTTACAGCATCTGTACCAAATTCATTTATAAGCTCATGCGGATTAATAATATTACCCGTTGTTTTTCCCATCTTTTCACCATCTTTAGTTAAAAACCCATGTCCAAAAACTTTTTTTGGCAGAGGCAGATTTGCAGACATTAACATGCAAGGCCAGTAAACTGCATGAAAACGCAAAATATCTTTTCCAATGATGTGAACAGAACAAGGCCAATATTTTTTAATAGCATTTTCAACTTTTGAGTTTTCTGTGTCATCTAAGAGTCCTGAGATATAACCAAGCAGTGCATCAAACCAGACATAAATAGTTTGCTTGGAATCATTTGGTATTGGTATTCCCCAGCTGACAGATTGCCTTGAGATTGGAAAATCTTTTAATCCTTCTTTTACCCAGCCAAGCACTTCATTTTTTCTGTGGGAAGGTTGTATAAAGTCTGGATTCTCTTCGAAATGCTTGACTAATTTGTCTTGGTATTTTGATAATGCAAAAAAATAATTTTTTTCTTTATATTCCTGAGCTTTCAGTTTATGAATAGGGCAAATCTTTCCATCCAGAAGTTCTTTCTCTGATTTAAAGTCTTCACATGCTTCGCAGTATAGACCTTCATAATCAGCTTCGTATATATCACCTCTTTTAAAGACTACATTAAAAAATTCCTGAACAATTAGTTCATGTTTTTTTGATGTTGTTCTGGAAAACTTATTATATTTTATGTTTAATAATTTCCACAGTTCTTGAAATTTACCAGTGATAAAATCACAATGCTCCTGAGGTAGCAATTTTTGTTCAAGTGCTGATTTAAATATTTTTTGTCCGTGCTCATCAGTCCCGGTAAGAAAACATACATCATAACCTCTTAATCTTTTGTACCGTGCAATGCAGTCACATGCAATGGTTGTATAGGCACTGCCTATGTGCGGGACATCATTTACATAGTAAAGAGGAGAAGTTATATAAAACTTATTATTTTCTCGAGACACGAGCTATATTCTAGCAGTTGTCAATTTTTAATTTAAAATATTGAACTTTTCTTTGCTGGCTCTGCAGCGTATTGAAGTTGTTGTTCTTTTTCTGCTTCGACTCTGCGTCCCCAGAAAGCATCTTTTAATGCTCTTGATTCATTTGACTCGGTGTTTATAGTGAAATTATTTGGTGCAAAAATGAAAACTCCTTGTCCAACTCTTTGTTGGTGCCCGTCAAGAGCATGGGTTGCTCCGGATAAAAAGTCAACCACGCGCTGAGACTGTTCTGTGTCCAGGTATTGAAGATTTAATACTACAGATCTCCTGCATCTTAACTCTTCAACTATTTCTAATGCTTCATCAAATGATCTTGGCTCAATAACTACTACTTCGCTTTGTGGCGTTAGACTTGGATGTTGTATCACGTTTGTAATCTCCCTGTTTCCTTTTAATTGATCATAAACGATATCTTTATCTTTTTTATGACTTGGCTTTAAAGAACGACCAGATTGTAACCCTTCTTGTTCCTCCATTTTCCATAGCCCGTCAAAATCATCTGAATCATATACGTCTATATCTGAGCCTCCGTACCACATTTTTCTTATTCTTTCTACTATGCTCAATTTCTTACCCTCCTGATTTATTATTAATTACTAAAAATTGCTCTTCCAATCCTGACCATGGTTGATCCACATTCAATTGCTGTTAAATAGTCGTTTGACATCCCCATTGAGAGTTCCTTTAAATTACATATATTTTCTTTGTTTAATTCATCTCTCAGGCTATGAAGACCCAGAAAGCAATCTTTTATAGTTTTTTTATCTTCTGTTTTTGGTGCCAGTGTCATAAGTCCTTGAATATTTATATTTGGAAGATTGAGCAAGGTTTTCAAACTACTTTTTAATTCATCTTTGTTGAAACCAGCTTTTTGGGCTTCTTGTGAAATATTTACTTGCAGCAAAATATTTTGTGTAAGCCCCTTTGAATTAGCTATTTTATTTATGATTTCAGCTAGCTCAACTGAATCTACAGAGTGAATAAGGAAAAATTTGCCGACTACATACTTTGCCTTATTTTTCTGAAGCCTCCCAATTAAGTGCCATTGAATTAAATTTTTAGAATTTTCATTCTGAAGTTTTCGGGATAGTTTTTCTATTGCATCTTGTACGTAACTTTCACCAAAGTCACGAATGCCTAGATTATATGCTTCAAGAGTCTGTTGCCAGTTTGCGTATTTAGTTACAGCAATAATCTTGACCTTGTTACTACCTATTTGTTCCTTGATTTTTGTTAGGTTTTCTTTTATACCCACAGCATTCAATTTTTTTTTGTAGTAACTTTCTTTAACTTATTTAGGATTAATAACAAGTCCAAAATTTATACTGCAATATATAGAATCACGAACTTTAGATAACTTGTCAAGAGTAATAAATACTTACGTTACGTTTTAAGCTCTAGCTTGCTTATAGAAAACGTTTTTCATACTTAAATTAAAAACATTGAATTAAAGATAATTGGCATTTTTAGGCCGACTTTGGCCCAATTTAAATGTTATTGTGCTTGGGTTAAACTCTGTTTCATGTAGCTTACTTTTTAAATAGGATTTTGGGCAATTTACCCTGAGTAAAGGCTCTTTTCATAATGTCAACGACATTATTGTTATCTTGCTTACATATTGATGCTTCTTGTAGTAGGGATTTTGAATCTTCAAATAACAAATCTAAAACTTCTTCTTGAGTATTAAGAGTCTTATCAATATTGTCTAAGCGTTCTTTTAACAATTCAATTTGTGTCCTTATATTTTTGAGGTTTTTAATTTGGGTGTTTTCATTCATTCTTTTTTATCTGTAATTTTGACTGGGCTTTAAAATCTAAAAATCTAATTCTTTTTGAAGTCTTTCTTCTTCAAGTCTTATAAACTCAAGTTTTCTACAAATATTTGTAAGGGTGTCTGCCTTATCATTTACAATTTCATAGTTAGTTGTTAACTGTGCAGCTTTCATTTGATAAATAAGCAACTCAGCTTCTGAAATTAAATCTTCTTTTATTTCTCTTAGGCACATATAATTTTTTCTCGCTCAATTAAAATCTTGCCCTTTAAGGTAAATTAATAAACCCAACTAATGGATTGGTAGTTTAGGTCTATCCCTACCTAAAGATGGGTTAATACAAAAAAATAAAGAGGTTTGCTATGATAACTATCCGCTGGATACAGAATTTGGAGTAAAACAATGTCTAAAGTTTATTATGAAAATGATGCAGATTTTGATTTAATAAAAAATAAAACTATTGCAATAATTGGTTATGGAAGTCAGGGGCATGCTCATGCACTGAATCTAAGGGATTCAGGGGTTAAAAGGGTAATAGTTGGTTTATATGAAGGTTCAAAGAGTGCTATTAAAGCAAAAGAAGCTGGTCTTGAAGTTTTATCTGTAAGTGAAGCAGCAAAGCAAGCTGATGTGATAATGATCCTCTTACCAGATGAAAAGCATAAATCTGTTTATGAGTCTGAGATTAAACCACATTTAAATAAAAATAAGGCATTGATGGTGGCTCATGGATTTAGTTTTCACTTTGGGCAGATTGTGCCACCGGCAGATGTTGATGTTTTTATGGTTGCACCAAAAGGTCCAGGGCATAGAGTTAGAGAAATATATGAAACAGGACATGGTACACCATGTTTAATTGCAATTTATCAAAATGCTTCCGGTAAAGCAAAAGATTTAGCACTTGCATATGCAAAAGGAATTGGTGCAACAAGAGCAGGAGCTTTAGAAACAACATTTAGGGAAGAAACAGAGACTGATTTATTTGGCGAACAGTCTGTACTTTGTGGTGGTTTAACTAGTCTTATAAAAGCTGGCTATGAAACACTTGTTGAAGCAGGTTACCAGCCAGAAATGGCATATTTTGAATGTCTTCATGAAGTTAAATTAATTGTGGATTTAATTTACGAAGGTGGTTTGGCAAAAATGAGAGATTCTATTTCAAATACTGCAGAGTATGGTGACTATACAAGAGGTCCACGGATAATTGATAAGCATGTAAAAGAAAACATGAAAAAAGTTTTGCATGAAATACAAACAGGACAATTTGCAAAAGAATGGATCTCGGAAAACCAAGCTGGTCAGCCAGCATTTAAAGCTACAAGAAAAAGTGAAGCCTCTCATTCTATTGAAGCGGTAGGAAAAGAACTGAGAAGTAAAATGAGTTTTTTGAATCCTTCATCAAAGCTAAAGCAAACTGATTCAAACAATCAAAAAAAGGTCAGAGTTGAAAGATAAGGAAACTGAAATAAAAAGAATTCTTTTGTGTCGCCTTGGTGGGATTGGAGATGTAATTCACACTCTTCCTTTAGTGAAATATTTAAGAAAAAAACATACAACTGCAAGCATAGAATATATTACATCGAGCGATGTGGCTGAATTGATAAAAGATCATTGTCCATATGTAGACAGGACATGGGTATTTGATAAAAAAAATAAACATAAAGTTGCTAAGAATCTGTTGAATAATTCAGTAAATGTAGACTATTTTTTCAATCTTCATAGCAGTCTAAGCTTCTTTTTTTTCAATCTTTTTTATATAAAAGCAAAAAAGTTTTTTCAATATAAAAAAGACATCTCTGTTCACGCTGTTGTAAATTTTGCAAAAACTTATGATGAATCTCTTTCAGCTTTAAATCTGGATATGAAAACTGTTCTTGTTGATAATGTGGAAGAGATTCTGGATAGATATAGCTTAAGTGCTACAAAATATATCTGTCTTGTTCCTGGTGTGGGAAATATAAGGGCTCACAGAGGATGGCCGTTTGAAAACTGGCTAAGCTTAGCTAAGAAAATCTTGAATTATGAAAAAGATTATAAGATTGTTTTTTTGGGTGGTAAATATGAGCAGAAGGTTTTTGAAAACTGGATTAATTTAGCTAAGGAAAGTGAAGCTTATAAAAATGAGGATAGTAATAGTGAAAGCCTACCAGGTTTTAAAAATAGAGCTATTAATTTAACAGGAAAGCTTAGTCTTTCTGAAGTTGCAAGAATTATTTCTAAATCAAATTATCTTATTTCATGTGATACCGGCTTATTGCACTTAGCTGCCGCATTATCTGTAAAAGTTATTGGACTTTATGGACCAACCTTACCAAAAAGGTCTGGACCATTTACAGGAAATTATCAGGTTATAAGTGCAAAAAATTGTGAGTGTATTAGTAATTTTCTTGAAGTTAAAAATTGTAAAAAATCAAAAGAGCCTTCTGGATACTGTATGAATACTTTAACTGTAAATGAAATTCTTTCTGCAGTTTCTCAAAACCTTGTAGAAGCAAGGTAATACTATCTTTAAGATGGTATTATATTTAATGTGAAATTATCTCTAAAAAATGGTTTATTTCTTGGTTTGTTAGTAGGTGTTGCTTCTGCATTTTTATATGCTCCAAAAGCTGGAAAAGAACTTCGTGAAGAACTTAAAGACAAAGCCAGTAATGTTCCATATCACTTTTTAAATTTGCTTGAAAGTTTAGTTGATCTTGCAGTTTCAGTACTGGACTTTGCAAAAGAAGCCTTTCGGGAGCAAAAAGATAAATTATCTCATGCAGTTACGACAGGCATAAATGCAGCAAAAGAAAAATCCGGTGAGCTTAGAAAATTTGCAGGTAATATAACTTCAGGATAAAAAGAATTGCTTGATCATGTCTGATTTTAATTTAATAGTTGTTATTTCATTGGCTGTGCTTGCTTTTTTTTCCTTATGCTTGTTTGCTATATTGATTCCAGTAGCTATGCAGCTTTCTAAGACTTTGAGCTCAGTCCAGTATTTATTGGACACTATTAATTATTTTGGACCTGAAGTTAAAGATTTTAAAGAAACTTTACAGAGTGTTAAAAGTGTTGTGCAGAAAGGTACTAAAAACATTGAGTCTAATGTTGATGAAGCAGGCATATTTGTAGCATCTTCTGCATATGGAATCCTAACTGGGGTTAAGGAATATTTGTCTAGTTACAAAACAAGTGAAAACGGTTACAATAATAAGACTAAGTAAGGGGTGAAAGTGATGTCAAAAGAAGAAGGAAGCATTTTAAAGTTTTTATTTGGAATGGTTTCAGGAGTGGTTACTGGTATAGTCTTTGGTCTGCTTGTAGCTCCGAAACCAGGTAAGGAAATCAGGGAAGAATTGGCGAGCAAATCAAAAGAACTAAAGGATCTTACTAAGGATAAGTTTGTAGAACTCCAAGAGATAAGTAAAGGGCAGGCAGTTAAAGTTGCAAGCACGTTTCAGGAAAAAGCAAGTAAAATAAGTTCTAAACTAGATGAGCTAGCAAAACGCAGCAGTGATGTTTTAATACAAGATGAAATACAGTAAATCAGAAATCAGAATTCTTTTTTTGTTTTTTTTATTGTTAGCTCAAACTTTTTCATGCATAGCTCAAGAAGCAGATTTGAAATTAAGAGTTCCATTAGAATCCAAAGGATTTGAAGAGAATATTCCATCTTCAATTGATATAAAAAAACTTCCTAATTTCCCCAATAGTTTAAATAAAAAAAGTCCAGTGCATAAAGTGTCGGCAAGTGCTAGTACTATTCCAGTAGATACTAGGCTTAGATTGTCAGTTGATACTTTTATAGATGCAAAAACTTCTATGGTCGGAGATTATTTTAAGGCACATGTTTTAGAAGATTTTTATATTCCAACTGATCCCCCCCAGTTAATCGTTTCAAAAGGATCATGGGTAAGAGGAAGAATTAGTTATTTAAAAAGACCAAATATATTTAGCATGGCTGGAAAGATTGGCCTGCATTTATATCAGTTAGTTACCCCGTTAAGCGAAGTCGCGACACTGGATGCTGAGCTTGATGTACAAAAAGGTGTAGTAAATAATGAAGGCTTACTAGATCCAATGACAAACTTTGGCACAAAAGCTATAGAGCCTACACAGATGCTTCTTGATAGTAGCCAGGGAAGGATAATTTCAGTAGCTACATTAGGTACACCTGTTATTGGAACTCTAATTGCTGGCACTCTTACAGCGCTTTTTTCACAGGGTGACAATATTACTCTTAACAGGGGTCAGGAATTGCAGATTGTTTTACAGAAAGATCTTCAACTGACAGTAGACTAAAGTAATACTTTAATTTTTCCAACAGTATTTCCTGCATGGTTTTTAATTTCACCTTTTAAAATATTTTCCAAGATGGAATTTTTTATTTCGTTTTCTTTTAACCAGTTAAGCTTTTTAAGTAATTTTAATATAACAAAGGAACGAATTTTTTGTGAACCATCAGAAATCTTTACTACAGCACTGTTTCCTTTATATGCGACGGTAATTATACCTTCAGCACCTACTTTTGCTATTAGCCTTTTCTTTGAAGCTTTCATTATTTCTGAATCGATTTGATTTTTCCCACCTACAAAGTAAGGATTATTAATCATTGCATTAATAATCCGGTGATAGTTTTTATTTTTAGATTGAGTAAAATTTGAAAACATTTTTGCAATGTTTGTTATAGGCAGTGCAAATGTTGGCACTCCGCAACCATCAGTAGCTGTTGATATATTCTTTGTTTCAGAAAGCTTTTTAATAATATTTAAAATTTCTTTCTGTAGAGGATGAGTTCTATTTAAATATGTTTTTGGATCCCATCCTTTTTTTTTACAGACATACAACATTCCAAGGTGTTTTCCAGAGCAGTTATTATGTAATGGACTTGGGAGTATTTTTTTTCTTATTAAATTATTTCTTTCGATTTCATCCAGTGGTAAGTGGGTTCCACATTTTAAACCTGACAATTGAATAGCATTCTTTTTTAAAAACTTTTTTAATAACTCAGTGTGTTTTTTAGAGCCTGAATGTGAACCTGATATTACAGCAAGTTCTTTTGAAGTAATTTCAAATTTATTATCATCGTCAGCTACTGGTATTGCTTGTATTGGTTTTAGGGAAGATCTAAGAAAAACCTTGTCCTCAATACGTCCTTTATGATAAACAACTTTTTTATTATGATTTAATACACAAATCCAGCCTTCATGTAAAGTTTCAACAATATCTCCCCTTACTGTAAATGCTAAAAGTTCTGGTTGTGGAAAATTTGCTTTAGTCATGATGAACAGGGTATAAGGTTATTGTAAGATGTTTACTGTAAGAAAAAGCTTGCAAGTTACAAAATGAAAACCCCTTTCTCAATAATTTTAACGTTTATTTTTGCTTTTATTATCAATTTTTGTTTGCCTTGCTTTGCTTTTGATCCACAAAGCGCTTATTTCTCAATTAATGCTGAAACAAAAGACATCAATACCATCACTGATGTTCAAAGGATAAACGAACTTTTAGATGACTTAGAAAACAATTGGAATAACCACAATGTTGAAAAAGTTTTAAAACACTATGCTGATGATTTTGTAAATGGTGATGGATTAAATGCTGAAGCTGTAAAAAATCTTACTCTAGAGCTCTGGGATGCATATCCTGATGTTAAAAATAAATCTCAAGAAAGAACAGTAAGAGTATACGGAGAATATGCAACCGTAGATAGCGTTGATCTTTATCAAGGAACCTCTTCAATGATTAGGCAGGAAGTTGGGACAAAAGGTATTTTAAAGGCTATCTCAATAGGTAACTTATTTTTAAAGAAGTTTGGGCCTACGTGGAAAATTACAAGTGATAAAACATTGCTTGAAAAGGTAAGTATTACTTATGGGTTAGGAAGTGAGCTGGTGGATCAAAACAGAATTAAATTAACAGCTCCTGAACAAGCAATTAGCGGACAGCAATATACTGCTAAACTAGAGTTCAATCTTTCTGGTGATATAAAACCTGTGGCAGCAATAAGTAAAGAAATGTTGATATATCCACAGAATACAGCAGAAGATAAATTTAGGTTAGTAAATGAATCAGAACTAGAAAAACTGGTGTCAGCTAATAAACTAAGTAAAAATGAGCTTATAACAGCAACAATAGGTTTGACTGGTGGTGCTTTAAAACCGAAACTTTTAGGGCTGGTGTTTTTAACTAGAAGAGTTAATGTTATACCTGTTTTAGAGCAAACAAGTGAAGTAAGTATAATAAAAGCACCTGCAAAGTCAATCCTTAACAAAGAAGTAGACTTCTTAGATATTTACCCGAATGAAAAAAAACAAGAACAAAATACACATAAAGAAAAGGACACTCCAAAAGAGCTTCCTTCAAATATTGAAGAGTGATGATATTTTTAAAGGCAAGCAGATTGGATTAGCTGTTTCAGGTGGAGCTGATTCAATAGTTTTGCTTGATGTTTTTAATAAACTTAAATACAAATATGATTTAAGTCTTTTTGTTTTGCACTATAATCATAAATGGAGAAAGACCTCTATTAAAGATTCTAATTTAGTGGAAAAGTATTGTATTCAGAACAATATTAAGTTTCTGTATAAAGAAACCAAAGGCAAGGTAATTAAGAATGAAGAAGAGGCAAGAAATCAAAGATACTCTTTCTTTAAACAATGTGCCAGGAAGTATAATTTAAAATTTATTTGTACTGCTCATCATAAAGACGATCAACTCGAAACGATTTTATTTAGATTAATTAGAGGAACAGGTCCAAATGGTCTTTTGCCGATTAAGAAGTTTTTTAATCTTTCAGGTAATGTAAAACTTTTTAGACCTTTCCTTGATTTTACAAAGAAAGAAATCATTGACTATGCTAAACAAAACAACTTATCTTATATTACTGACAAAACAAATTATGATCTTAAATATAAAAGAAATTTGATCCGCTTAAAAGTAATACCGAATTTAAAAAAAATCAATGGAGAGTTTCTAAATAATATACTTGTTTGTAGTGATTTGATTTATTCACAAAATGTTGCTTTGGGTAACTACTTTTTAACCTTACTGAAGAAATTATCGACTGGTTTGATGCACTATGAGAAAAGATATAGTTGTATACCCCAGTTACCTGTTAGGTTGAGTAGAAAACAGTATTTAAGACTGGATCTGTATACGCAAAAATGTTTTCTTTATTGGCTTTTGACTTTATATGGAATAAAAGGAAACATAAGTAAGATAGATTCATTAAATGAAGTTATTAAAAATCAAGAAACAATTGACTTGAGTAATAAGTATTTAATCAAGGTACATGAAAACGAGATTTGCCTGGAAGAAAAGCAAAAAAATAAAACTCAAAATAATATTGTAAATAAAAAAATATTAATCAATGGAAAAAAAAAGGTCATTACCTTAATGGGTAAAAGTATATTAATGTTTGAACCTTTTAAACGAAAACACTTTGATCGTAGGTTTCCTTCTGATAAGAAGCAAATCGCATATGTAGATTTCTCTAAATATAAGATGAAAAGCCTTACGGTTAGGCATAGGAAACCACATGATACTATTCACCCCCTTGGTTTCCCTTATACAGTAAAACTGAAAAAATACTTAATAAATAAAAAAATACCACAAGATAAAAGATATAATTTACCTTTACTATGCTTCAATAATGAGGTTCTTTGGCTTCCGGGATATTCGCTAAGTGAAAAAGTAAGAGTGTTAGATAAGCCTACTCATATATTGAAAATTAAACATTTGCAATGAAAAAAAAGAAATTAAAAATATTGTATTCAAAATCACGTATTCAAAGTATGGTTAAGTTACTTGCAAAGAAAATTGTTACTGATTACAATAAGCGTACAAAAAGTAAATCTCTAGTTGTTATATCGGTTTTAAAAGGTGCATTCATTTTTACGGCTGATTTGATTAGGGAAATTAAACTCCCTGTTCAACTTGAATTTGTAAGAATATCAAGTTATGGATCCAGTACTGTATCTTCCGGAAGAATTGATGCGCCTTTATTGCTTTTACCAAACCTTTCTGGAAGAGATATTTTAATTGTTGAGGATATTGTTGATAGCGGCAGGACGGTAAGTTTCTTAAAGGAATATATCAGGGATCAATATAAACCCAGAAGTTTAAAAGTGGCATGTCTGTTAAATAAAGAAGCTCGCAGGGAAGTAGATATTAAAGCAGATTATGTTGGCTTTGAAGTTGATGACTACTTTTTAGTAGGATATGGATTGGATAGTGCTGAAAATTTCCGACATTTACCTTTCCTTGCAATTTGTGATTAGAAACCAACTATGAGTGGTAAGAAGAAATAAGATTGTCTTTGACATTGGTTAGTGTTAGTTCAGTAGTGGTAAATATGATAAGATTATGAATGAAATGAAAAAATTTAGCACTACAATTCCATTTGTAATTTTATTTATGCTTCTTAGCCTATTTGTAATTACCATAATGGCTAAGAAGGAAAAAGATAACGTACTCACGTATAGTGAATTTTTGAGAGTAGCTCTGCCTGAAGAAGGTTCATCGCCTGTAAAAAAGGTTATATTAACAAATGATACAGACAATCTAGTCGTAATATTTCAGGACAATAGTGAAAAAATAGTTCGTGTACCTAATTCTGATGGAAAATCTTTAAAAGATCTGGCAGATAGCCTTGCAAAAAAATTAATAGAAGTAGAAGTACGACCGCCTAGTGGCAGTAGTTTCTGGCTAAGTTTTTTAACTTCGATTTTTGTACCTGTTTTATTTTTAATAATGCTTGTTTTTATGATTCGTAGTGCTCAAAGCGGTGGCTCACAAGCAATGAGTTTTGGAAAGAGCAGAGCAAAACTGCAGCAGGACACAAAAGTAAAAATAACTTTTGCTGATGTTGCTGGTGTTGATGAATCAAAGCAAGAATTAGAGGAAATAGTAGACTTTTTGAAAAATGGTGAAAAATACTTAGCTATAGGAGCTAGGATACCAAAAGGTGTGTTATTAGTTGGTGCTCCCGGCACTGGTAAAACACTGCTTGCAAAAGCAGTTGCTGGAGAGGCAGGAGTACCGTTTTTTAGCATTAGTGGTTCTGATTTTGTGGAGATGTTTGTAGGTGTTGGTGCGTCACGTGTAAGAGATTTATTTGATCAAGCTAAAAAAAATGCACCATGTATTGTTTTTGTGGATGAAATTGATGCTGTAGGCAGGCAGCGTGGAGCAGGCCTTGGTGGCGGACACGATGAAAGAGAACAGACATTAAATCAGCTTTTAGTTGATATGGATGGTTTTGAATCCACGAGTGGGATCATTGTGCTGGCTGCAACAAACCGCCCGGACATCTTAGATAGTGCACTACTTAGACCCGGGAGATTTGACAGGCAGATAGTTCTAGACAGACCTGATATAGCTGGAAGAGAAGCTATTTTAAAAGTGCATGCAAAAGGTAAACCATTTGCACAGGATGTAGATTTAAAGGTACTGGCTAGGAGAACGCCGGGTTTTACAGGAGCTGACTTATCAAACATGCTTAATGAAGGTGCTTTGCTTGCTGCCCGTAAAAATAAGCGTGAAATTTTTATGGATGATTTAGAACAGGCAATTGATAAAGTTCTTGCTGGACCGGAAAGAAAAAGCAGAATTATTACACCGAAAGACAAAGAAATCACTGCTTATCATGAAGTAGGCCATGCATTGGTTGCTTATTATGAAAAAGATTCTGATCCTTTGCATAAAGTAACAATCATTCCACGAGGTATGGCGCTTGGTATTACAATGACTCTTCCTGAAGAGGACCATCTGAACTATACAAAATCCCAGCTTTTAGCCAGGATAAAAGTTTTACTTGGCGGAAGAGTTGCAGAAGAAATTATATTTGGTGATATTACTACTGGTGCTCAGAATGACTTGCAAAAAGCAACTGAGCTTTTAAGAAAAATGGTTACTCAGTTTGGAATGAGTGAAAAATTAGGACCAATGACTTTTGGGCAGACTAATGAGCATGTATTTTTAGGTCGTGATTTTGGACATGTAAGGGATTACGGTGAAGAAGTTGCTACACAAATAGATGCTGAAATGAAAAGGATTATAAATAAACTATTTGATGACTGTAAAAGCTTACTAACTCAAAAAAGAAAACACATGGAAGCCTTATCGCAGGTACTTTTAGATAAAGAGACAATTGAAAAAGATGAGTTTAAAGAAATCGTTGAAAAGGTGGATGCCGGCACATTTGTATTTGAACCAAGAAAATCAAATGGCAAAACACAAAAAACTAACAATGGTGAAATAAGTACAAATGGCTCACAAGCACCAACTACAGAAAAATTAACCTCGTGACTTTGTCTTATCTCCAGTCACCAATTAAATTAAATAATGACCAGAACAATGGATGACTATATTTTGGATTTTCTTTTAGTTTTAGCTCGGCTCTTCGTAAAGACTCAGCTTTATCCAATCCAAGCTTAAGATTTTCGTAGAAGTTTTGCATTATGATTTTTGTGGCATCATCATGAGCCTTCCAAAGGCTTGCTAGGATTGTGTTTGCACCAGCCACTCTAAATGCTGTGGCTAAACTCCCAACGATGTCATCAGGCTCGTTTAAAAGATTCCCTAGTTTTCCCGTATCGCATCCACTTAAAACAACAAGTTTGCTATTGTTTAAATTTAAATCATAAATATCTTTTAAGAATAACTTTTCCTGAACTGTATTTTTGCCTTGTTGTTTCTTTCCTGAGACAAGATAGCTTGATTCAATATCTTTACTGTCAAGATAGCCATGAGTAGCTAAGTGAATAATGTCAGCTTTTTTTGCAAGTTGATTTATAAGAGGAACAGTGAAAGATCTTTGTACCAGCGTGGTGGCTGACATGCTGAATAACATTGTAATTACTTCAGCTTCTTTATTTGCACCGTTTAAAGTACCGTCAGGATTTGCAAAGACAGTTATTGATGCCATGTTTGATAATGGTGTAGCCGAATCTTTACTAATTGCAATAACACTGTCTAAATAGACAATTGATTTGTCTGAGATTAAAAATTTTAAGTCTCCATCTTTTGTTGGTTTTGCAAGTGATTGAAAAGGTAAATATCTGAGCCAGCCATTTGCAATTACTGCGATAAGTCTTTTATTGGCAATGTCATTTTCAATTGGAGCTATTAATGCATTGTATAAGAAAACATTTTTTTCTTTTAGTGGAAGTATTTCCTTCTTGTACGTATTTGATTTATCATCTTTCCAGCTTATTATCGGGGTTACTCTGCCTGTTAGTTTGATTTTTTCAACTTCATTTTCAAAAAGCTGCCTGTAAGCCTGAACCTCTTTGTTTAAGACATCTTTTGTGATATTTTTATTAATCCTTGTTTTTAAATTTTTATTATCAACAACAAAAATTATTAACCCTTCTTCTGTTGGTATGTACTGAAGGATTACAGAATCATTTGGTATATTTGGCTGAATAGCTGCTAAGTCAAAAGGTTTTTGTATAAAAAGGTTTTTTAGTTGCGGTTTGTATTGCAGTAAATTGTTTAAAAGTGCAAACGTTTGAGATCTTGATTCTGCGCTTGCTGATTGGAGGAGCTGCTGGTATTTTGCCAGTTTTCTTGGATTCGGGTTATTTTTTTGCTTTTCACTGGTTAATAGCTTTTCAAGTTCTTCTACTTTTGATTTCAAGACCTCGGATTTTTTTAAGGTTTCAGAAAGTTCCTGGTTTTGTTTTGCTTCATTAATAGCAAGCATAATTAGATCAGCCTGATTTTTAATTTGTTTGTTTTCCTCAATTGTTGAAATTATTCTGGCAGGATCTTTTATTCCTTCAACTGTTGGAACTATTGCTTCTTTTTTTATTTCACCTTGAGAATTCGTAAAAAGATATTGACTTAGATTTTTAATATTTTGAGTGATATTAGCATCTTCAGCATGTGTAGTGGCTTGTAGATCACTGGAAGCCTTCTCGGTCTTTTCATTTATTTTTTCAGATGGTGATTCATTTTGCTTATTTGTATCTTGCTGGGAGTTATCTGGCTTGTGTTGGTTTGAGCCTTGGTTGTGTTCTTGATGAATACTTGATGTGGTGGTGCTTATCAATGTTGTGTTTGCAGTAACTGTACTAACATCTGTATGAGTTGTTTGACTGGTCGTTTTATCTGAGGATGTTTCGTTACTAGGTGAGCTATTGGCAGGATGGGTTAGAGATTCCAGATCAATGGATTTTATATTGCTTGATTTTCCATCTGAGCTGGAAACAGCAAAGCTTATAGAATCTGAATTAACATCACCTGGTAAGTTAATAACTATTTCATTGTTATTTGCTGAAGCGATATCTACCTGTCTGCCTATAACTGTGCCGTTATTGTTTTCAAGTAAAGTGACTGTGTTTTTACTTGGATCTGAGTCAAACATTGAACCCTTAAGAACAACTTTTTTGCTTGAAGGATCAAATTCTATTGAATAAATACCAGGTGAGTACGGATCAGCATTAAAAGAATCTGAATCTTTTACTTTGTTAATAGGATTCAGTACTGTAAATGAAGCTTCAGCTTGACCATATGGCGTGCTTATAATTATGGGATAAGAACCAGGAGCAATGTTTGGATTTAATGAAACGGTTATATCAATTACAGAGCCATCACTGGAAGGTCTTGTAGAGAGAATTGTAAATTCTTCACTTAGTGTAGTAATAAAAGGACTTGTTAAATTCTTCCCAGCCAGGCGGACAAGGGTTGTATCACCAGGATAAGCACCTGCAGGAATTATATTATCAACTGTTGGCGAGCCTGATAGAGTTACTTGAAATGGGAATGTAGCTTCTACACCAGCTTCATTTCTTAAGAGCAAATTCCTTGGTCCTAACGCAGTAGGCTTTGCTGCAAGCTGGATAGCGAGTGTCTTTTGAGTTACATCTCTTTTTAAAATAACTGCATACACGTCATCCCCAGTAACACCTACTATGTTTGGCAAATTTTCACCAGTTACTATAACTGTTGTTATTTGTCCCTGCTGAATATACTGAGGAGTAATACTATAAATAACTGGAGCATCTTGAATAGCAAAAGAAGGAAGTATAAGTAATCCTTGAAGAATTAAAAATAATAATATTTTTTTATTATAGTTTTCCATAGACAAGAACTCCATGCACCAAAAGATTTTTTGTTGCTTTATCTTGTCCAATGAGAAAACCAATGCCAGACCTAGGGTAGAGATAATATAATCCCAGATAGTTTTTGTTGTCTGGATCTTCAATAAAATCTTTTTCATTGACTGGCTCTCCATAGGCTGAGATCATTTTATCAATCTGATCGCCTATATTTACACCTATATTTTCTACTATATTTTTAGGGTTAAATGATATGATGCCGATCACATGCTCAAGTTTCTCATCAAAAAAGACTTCAAGTAGCTCCTGATAGGTCCCGTCATCATTTGGTATACCATAAACCCAGATTTTTCCATTATTCCTAATCTCTGTAGGATTCTTTAAAATTTCTTTTACTTGCTTGGGTGAACTCTTAATCTTAACCTGTGCAAGACTATCAAATGATTTTTGTATTTTTTGTGTAGTTTGTGCTGCTTTGTCCCAGTTGTCCGGATCTATAACCCAGCTCCCCCTGAAATTACTGTCAACAATTGTTAATAAAAGATTTCTTGCATAATTAACAACATTTAAGTTTGATGCGGCTTTATGTCTTGCTTCTTGTGGGATTGAAAAGGCTGAACTTGTTACGGTAAGTAAAAAAACTATAGTTAAATTCAAAGACAAAATAATATTTTTTTTATTTATTTTCATTTTCTTCGACTTAGTGATTTTCCTTTTCATAGCCGACTTTTAAATCCTGCAAATCAATCAATCCTTTTAATAAGGATACACATACAACTTCATTCCTTGGATTTACTTTTTTTTGTGCACTGTTAATTCCTAATTTATCATAAATTGAGTAAAGATGATATTGAATGGTTTTATTACTCATGTAAAGCTTTTCAGCTATCCAATCATTTGTTTTTCCAATGGCAACAGCAATTAAAATTTGTTGCTGAATTTCAGTTAATTGTGTACTTTTTTTATTTACATTTAGTTTCCAAACGACTTGCTGTACATCTGGGTGTAACCATACTTCCCCGGAATAAACCTGTTTAATGGCTTGTGTAAACTGGTCTTGGCTTGCAGTTTTTAGAACGTAAGCAAAAGCTCTGTCTACTGGAACTGTTTGTCTTATTTTCCTTACATATACTTCATCACCATAATTTGAATAAATTACTATCCCTGTCTGTGGAAGATTTTGGATAATTTTTTGAGTAGCTTCAATGCCGTCCAGATCTGGCATTGCAATATCCATGATGACTAATGAAGGTTTAGCTTTTAAGCTGAGTTCTACAGCTTTTAGTCCGGTTTCAGCCTCTAGTACATTACAGTCTGGAAAGTTTTCTTTTAAAACACTTTTACTAAAAGCTCTTATTGGTGGATGGTCATCTACTACTACAAATGTGTCGGCCATAATGATGATTTAGTATAGTACCTTATATAGAATACATCTAGCAGAGATCCTAGTCTTTAAGGAGAAAATTGTAAAATGATAGAAATTCTTGAAAAAGACCATAGATTTTAATAAGATTGCTAAAATGATTATTTACTGATTATGAGAGAAAATAGACAAACATATCCTGTAATTTACGATGGTGATTGTGGATTTTGTCAAACAACTGTTGATTTGATTAAAAAATTAGATTGGTTAAACAGGTTTGAATTTATTTCTTTTAGAGATGAACAGGTTTTAAGAAAGTATATTTATTTGACAAAAGAAAAGTGTGAGAAAGAGATTTTTTTAATTAATGGTGATATAGAAAAGGAAAAATACTATCATGGTGGCTATGATGCATTTAAATGGATGACTTTATTTTTACCACTTACTTTTTTAGTCAGTTGGATTTTCTTTTTACCCGGGGTTGTGCAAGCCGGAAGAATAGTCTATAAAATTGTTGCTGAAAATAGGCATAATATAAGATTAGGGGATAGAGTTTGTAAAGTTGATAAGCAATCTAATAAATAGATTTTGTAATAATTGCAAGGAAAAATTAATTTTAAGAAGTAAACTGTTTATTTGGCTAGCTAAGTATTTAATCCATGAAGTCAAATAATACATTAAGCTTAAAAATTAAAGAGTTATTTAGTGCTGATCTTCGCTCTTTAGCAATTTTGCGTATAGGCATTTCTGTTCTAGTTATTTTTGACATAATTTTTAGATTCTCTGACTTGGCAGCATTTTATTCGGATGAAGGTGTGTTGCCGCGCAGCATTCATATCGATCAGTATGATAGTTGGTATGCCTCTCTTTATATGATTAATGGCTTACCATTGTTTCAGGTCATTTTATTTTTATTAACTATTTTTTTTGCAATGCTTTTATTGATTGGCTATCGAACAAGAATAATGACAATAATCTTATGGTTTCTCATGGTCTCATTACATGCGCGCAATCCAATGATTCTTACAGGTGGCGATACTTTATTACACTTAATACTTTTTTGGGGAATCTTTTTACCTTTAGGTACTTGCTACTCAGTAGATAGTTTATTAAATCCTAAAAATCAGCAATCATCTCAATATATACTTTCACTTGGTACATTTGCTCTTTTTATGCAGATAGTATTTGTGTATTTGTTTACAGCTATTTGTAAAATCAGCCCTGAATGGTTATCTGATGGTAGCGCTATATATTATGCACTGCATATAGATCAATATGTTACGCATGTTGGTTTGTTCATTAGGCAATTTCCACAACTTATGAAATTGCTTACTCGTTTGGTTTATGGATTTGAAATTCTTGGACCTGTTTTGCTCTTTACTCCGATTTTCACAGGTCCTGTACGGACATTAACAATAGCTGGCTTTTTTTGTTTGCAGTTAGGTTTTGGATCATGCCTTAGTGTTGGTATTTTTCCTTTCTCTACTTCAGTTGCTATGTTGGCATTTTTGCCAAGTTGGTTTTGGGATAGGGTTTTACCACCATTTCTTAGTGTTAAATCAGTTGCGAGCTTCTTTGAAGCACTAAGAAGTTATTTTACAAACTTTGTAAGAAAAACAAGTTTGTTTAAACAGAATTCTCAATCTTCAACTCTAAACACTTCATGGTTTTGCAATGTTTTGGTTGTATCTTTTTTTATTATTACTCTTATGTGGAATGTTCAAAGTGTTGGAGATTCAAAATTCCAAATGCCTGAATGGATAAAAAGAGTAAGTTACTTAGCAGGGATTGAACAAGGGTGGATTATGTTTGGTCCAAAATTTCTTAAAGAAGATTTTTGGTATGTTTATCCAGGCACACTTAAAAATGGGCAAAGAGTAGATTTGTTTAAAGGTGGAGGAAGAGTAAACTGGGAAAAACCAAAACCCCTTCTTTCAACTATGTATAAAAATCATAGATGGAGAACTTATATAAGAAATGTATGGGTAAGTGGTAATAAGTTTTATCCTTTTTATGGACAGTATCTGTGTAGGAGTTGGAATAAGAAACATAAAAATAATAAGAGCCTAGCAAGTATTGAATTTTATTACGTTCGCGAAAACACACTCCCTGACAATAAAGTTGAAAAGCCTGTTATTGGCCTAATGTATAAGCACGTATGTTATTGATGTAATGGCATTGCATGCAATGCCATTAGAGCTGAATTGTACGAATAAAAAAGCCCCGTATGGGGCTTTTTTTACTTTGAATAAACTCTCCTTTAACCAGGAGGAGGAGGTGAAGGAGGAGGAGCAGGTGGAGGAGCAGGAGGAGGTGGTGGTGCTCCGCCGCCATCTGTATAGGTTGGTGCTGTATATGTAGGTGCTGTATACGTAGAAGTTGGCGGTGGTACGTAACTACCATTGGGAGGAGGAGCGGTTATGGTACCAGCAGTTGGAGGAGGAGCGGTTATGGTACCAGCAGTTGGAGGAGGAGCGGTTACAGTGCCAGTAGTTGGAGGAGGAGCGGTTATGGTACCAGCAGTTGGAGGAGGAGCGGTTATGGTACCAGCAGTTGGAGGAGGAGCAGTTACAGCACCAGCAGTTGGAGGAGGAGCGGTTATGGTACCAGCAGTTGGAGGAGGAGCGGTTATGGTACCAGCAGTTGGAGGAGGAGCAGTTACAGCACCAGCAGTTGGAGCACCAAAGCTACCTATTGTAGGAGCGCCAGCGGTTGGAACACCGAAGCTACCTATTGTAGGAGTGCCAGCGGTTGGAGTACCTGAAGTTGGAGCGCCGCTGCCTGGAGGAGATGTGGTACCACCACTAGGTGGTCTTCCTCCGAAAATAGAAGTTGTGCCTCCTGCAAATAATGAACCTATGTCAGTAGGAGAACCAGTAGGACTGCCAGAACCTTGAGAACCACCTTGTGGTTGTATGTTTCCAAGTATAGTACCCAAAGCGATTGGCGGAGGGCTATTCAGGTTATTAAATATTCCTGAAGCTCCAACAGGTATTGAATTATTTGCTAGATTAGATAAACCTTGTGGAAGTAATTGTCCATGTGTGCTGCCTGTGGATGGAGTAGATTGACTAATTGCTCCAGTTAAAAACACAGCAGCATTACCAAAGACATTCCCAGCATTACTTCCAAGATTTTGAAATGCATTTGTTAGTGCACTTGCATTTTTTGTTGGGTCAAAAACTGCTATACCAGCAGTAGGCGGAGGCGTTTGATCACTACTACCTTTTCCTTGAGCTTGAAATTGAAAAATATTTCCAGCTACACTTTCTGTTTTTCCGCCTGCTTGTCCGGTAAATATTCCAAAAGTTCCTCCTGCGAGGTTTTGAGCTGCTGAGGATCCAGATGGCACAAACCCTGCGGTAACCTTACCATTTGATCCTACTGAAGGAGGTACAAATCCTCCTGGTGGAGACTGAAAGCTTTCACTTCCTGCTGCACCTTGACTTACAACTTGTGCCCTACTTGCTAAGGCAGGAGGCATAAATGCTCCTGGTAATGCTTGTAATCCAATTTGACTAGAATTTCCTGTTGGCAAGCTTCCAGTTGAAAAGCTTCCAGGAGCTGCTTGTATAGTAAGTCCGGATATATTAGTAAGTGCAGTTTGTGCTTGTGTACTTATTGCACCTACGTCTCCAGTAACTCCAGCAGGAATAGGTATTCTGTTAAATTGAGCTTGTGAGCTAGATCCTAATTGACCTTGACTAGCTAGTTGTTGATATTGTTGTAACTTTGCAATTGCTTCTGGGTTAAATTCTGTTTTAGGTATGTTTCCACTTGCTATTGCATCTGTTGAGTCCCCAGAAACTTTTAATGATCCAGGAATTACATTAGCGCCAAGAGAAGCTAGAGCTTCTTCTGGTAGTGGTGGTGGTGGAATATCTGAAGGAAGTTTTGTTGAATCAAAATACCCAGTAGCATATGTATTAAATGGGATCTCATTAACAGTATTTATGTCTGCAAGCTCTGAAGGAGGCTTATCTATTATTCCAGGAGCTTTCCATGCAGTATCTGCTGCAATTTTAGTTAGTGCATCTTGTGGGATACTTCCAGTATCTTTTAAATCATTAACTATGCTTTCATATAGTTGTGATGATCCAACAGCAAGAGGTGCTTTCTCTGATGCTATTGCTTGATCAGTTGTTGGAGCATTTTCAACGGCTGGAACTACTACTCTAACAGCAGTATCATATGTATTTTGAAGTGAAACATTGCTTGTATCTGGTGCT
Source organism: Candidatus Melainabacteria bacterium (assembly GCA_016201905.1). Taxonomy (GTDB): domain Bacteria; phylum Cyanobacteriota; class Vampirovibrionia; order 2-02-FULL-35-15; family 2-02-FULL-35-15; genus JACQBQ01. Next base: position 42,862 of record JACQBQ010000055.1, read on the forward strand.
GCTGCTTCGACTTGAGCAAGGGTTGCAGCAAGAATACTTGTTGCTGCTGTGCTGGCTGCATCGACTTGAATATTTGGAATTACATTATTTGTACCTGCATCTCCTGGAAATACAGCTGCATTTAAAGTAACAGTTTTATTTTCACCTGTTGCAGTTGGTGCTTCTACTTGTGCACTAATTACAAAGTTTGAAAAGTCATTTTCTGTACCCGCAGGTATTTCAGTTACTAATTGATAAACTATACTATCACCATTTTGTATACCTGGTGCTGCTATAAGTGGTGAACCTTCTATTGGTTGACTATGTTCATCAAGTAGGGCAACAGTTGCATCTGGAATATTCGTATTTGTTGTTTCAGTTGTAGCACCAGCTTCTTGATTTCTAATTGTCCTTGCTTTTTGTCCTGAATTTGGTATTGGTACTTGCAGTTTAGCTACTAGGATAGTAGGAGGAGTAAATTCAAATTGTGCTAGTAATTTTCTTTTTCCGCTTTGAGCAGTAACAGTGTATTTGCCTTTTGGTAGTAAATTTGGTGGGCCAAGTTTTGATAAATCGACTTCTAGAGCGCCATCTTCTGCTAAATTTCCTTCTACCTTTATTGCCTTTCCGTTTTTTAACGTTCTTGCAGTAGGCTTTATTAATACAGTAGGTTTTAATCCAGCAGCATTTTCAATAACTAAAATATTTTTTGAAGGATCTACAATACTTGCATTTATGTTTGTAGTTCTTAGTTGTAGGGTTGCTGTTCCACCCTTTTTAGCTGCAAATACTATTTGGCAATTTTGACCAATAAGCAAAATTATCAATAATACTGACAAAAGTGAAGATATCTTTTTATGACTGTGCATATTTAACTCCTTATTTTTAATTAATAAAAAAATTACCCAAACAAAAGTTGGCTCACGTTTTGCTTAATACCCACGCTTAGTATATTTGGACTATAGTTATCCCTTGACTTTAATTAAATTTTTAAAACCTATTTTTTTGACTAGTTAAACTATTTAAAAACTAGAAATCTTGTTTTACTTGTAGCTGTAATTTAGAGGTTGGTGAATATTTTTTAATTAATTTTAGAAATATCCCTATTTTATTTGATCATTGTAAAGTAATGATAAGGGGCAAAGATTTTAAATTTTGTTCTGAAATGAAGAGGAAATAACTATGTCAGGCAAAAAAGATTAAAAAAAATTAATAAAACTCTGTTGGTGTTGTTTACCTGTTCTTAAACCTCTGCTGGCTTAATGTGCGCATCGAAATGACATATAGATTTAGAATCAATATGTCAGCGAGTAGAAAGAAAGAGTAAGTAAATACTTACTTAAAAGGAGGAAAATATGTTTATATTGCAATTACAAGGACTGACGTCATTTGCGGGCAATTCAAACCCAAGTGAACGTTTGGCTGAAATTAGGTCAAAGATAACCCTTGCAGAAAACAAAGTTAGAGATTTGGAAGCATTGTTAACTAGCATAATCGTAAATCCAGATTCTGCACAGTTTACTCAGGACGTTGATGGAAACACACCCGGTGTTCAAATATATGTTAATCGTGCTCAAAGTGAAGAAACGGTTAATGCTGATGCATCTGCAATCAGAGATCTATTATATAGAGCAAGAGCCGAAGAAGGTGAGCTAAGAACTGCTGAACAGTTCTGGAATGAAATTGTTTCTGCAAACAAGACCGCAGAGCAAAAAACTCAGGAACTCTTCAAAGGCGCAGGTTAATAATAATAATCTGTTTAGCTTCAGAAAACATTACAACACGCAGAAAACATCTGCGTGTTGTCTTTTTTATAGGTTTTTTAAATCTAAGTTTTTACGAATATTTAATAGTACAAATGTCCTCATTGAAAAAATTAATATTTTTTATAACGTTGCTTTAATGATCATTTGAGTTAATATCACTGTTCGTTCAACAACGAATGATTGAAATGCTTAGGGTGATTATTCAAATCTAAAAATCGGAGGATAAACAGATGCCAACCATAAGTTATGTAAACCCACTCTCAGAACTTGCAGGATCTCAAGAAGGTATTGCTCAAGCTCAACAGGACAATACGTTTGCTGAGCAACTTACTCAGTTAGCAGTTCTTGGCTATGGTGATCCATATGCAGCAAGAAATATTCTTTCAGTAGCAAGAGCACAAATGGGTAACCAATTACAGAGAGAACAATTTTGGCTCAATGTAATAAAAGAAGAAAAAGACAGTATGAAAAAAGCCTGGGAATTAATTAAAGACTAGTAGGTAAAAGGAGAACCAAAATGCGCATTGAAGATCCACAAACAATAACATCAATGTATGTTGATAATGATTCCACAAGGAATAAATATACGGGCTTGCTAAATGCTAATTTCCAGGATTATGTAGATTCCTTGTCACAAGGCAGCCAATTTCAAGTTAAAGCCTCACAAGTAAAACAAAGGATTAGCTCGCTTACTAGTACATTAGGGATGGCAGTTGGTGCGCTTGGTGGTGGTCCAGCAGGAGTTGCTTTAGGTTATTCAATAGGAAACACTGTTGGTAAGTATTTAGGAAATGTTGTAGGTGATAGGCTTTATGGGCAAGCAATTGCAGACATGGCAGACATTGCACACTTAGCTAAAGTAAGACATGCGCAACTTGCAGCCTCTCTTGCATTTACAAATCAAATTGATGGAGCTATAGATAATTTGCGCCAAAATGAAAATAAACGTAAAAAAGACGATCTGCAAGCAATGCAGGTATAAATGACATAAGGACAGTTTTAAACCTGCCCTTACTGTAAAGATTAAGATTTATCGAATATTAAAAAAAATTAATATTTATGCTATCAATTCCAGGCATCATGGATCTTTATATAAGCGTATAAATATGGTGTGATGGTTAAATAAAGGTTAACAAGGATAAGTAAAATAAAAAGAAAGAGGATATAAATCATGATAATTTTGTTATTAGGCCCGATAGATCCAAATAAAAAAACAAACATTCAAGGTCCTCAAGAACTTGAAGGAACAGAGGGAGCTCCTCAGGTAAACAAGGAAAATAATCAACTGGATCCTTCAGGTAATGGTGCGACCTCGATTTATAATGCTGCAAGAAATTTTCTTAACCGTACTCCATTTGAACGACTTACTGGTCTTATAGCTCAACGTACTGTTAATAGAGTAGTTGGTGGAACTCA
>JACQBQ010000005.1 GCA_016201905.1 Candidatus Melainabacteria bacterium
ATACAAGAACATATGGCTAATCGTTATGTCAGGTGTTACAAATCTATTTACACTAAACTTGAAATGAGAGCTGCTCATCTAGCTCATACATTCTCAAAATGGGTTAAGCTGCTTTTGAATATAATTTTTCACAAGTCGTACGAGGCTTCTATCTCTTTAATCGTCAGTAAAAGATAATTTTTTTGAATAAAAGTCCAGGATTATTATTTTTTATCTAAAAATGCTCTGACTATGCGCTCTCTTTCACTTTCTATAAAGCCAATGCTTTGGAGGTAACTAAGATAGTCTTCATATTTACTATGATCACGCTCACATAGTGATCTCAACATATTTAGTGCAAAGACTTTTCTCATTTCATTATAATTGCTTTGTAGTTTTGGAACTTGCTTAAATATTGTTTTTCTAATTTGTTCATTTGTTTCATTTCTACTATAAAGCTCTTGAAGGATTTTTCTATTTTCGTCAGGGTTTAATTCTATAAATTCACTCTCTAATATTTTATTAAAGAGAGAGATAGTTATATAAGTTCTTCTTTGTCCCTCTATCTCATAAGTCCTTTCAACTCCATCAAAAAATCTCTTTTGTAAAAAGTCTAATCTTGAATCTAAAAAGAACTTGCTTCCTTCTTTGCTAACAATTCCATCACTTGCTCTAAGATAAAGTGTAATCAAAGAAGCGGTTTCCCTACCCCATGTCTCTGGAAGAGTCTTAGAAGTCCCTAATCTTTCTAACCTATTTTCAAGAAAATTAATGAGGGCAAAGTTCTCTTTTTCTTCATAGATATACCTTATAGAAGAGATGGCATGAAAAGCATTTTCCCTAAACCGTAAAATAGCATTAAATGTTTCAGGATCTATTTTTCCCTCTTTTTTCTTTTCTTTTGCTTCTTTCTTTACAGGCTCAAATATAGGTTCAAAGGAACAATCCGAGAGGTAAGATTTATATAAGTTAATATCACCATTTAATACATGGATAAAGTCAAACTTAAAATTGTCTATTGGTGACAACTCTTTCATATCTAACTTTGTAAGTGCATCTTTGTCTTGCAACAAAAAAATAAATAGATAAGGACGTAACCCAGAAGGCAATCCTCTACCAATGGCATAAGCAGCCTGTGGTGATTCTTTTGCAAAGTTATCTTTTAATAGAGAAATCAGTTCTGAATTATCCGACCACTCTTTAGTAGAGTATGTTGTTTCTCCTAAAAGTTCATAAGTCATTTGGCGGTTGTAAGGATTTTTATCATTCTTAAGCCTTTTCATAAGTACGTTTATAGTATCTTTTTTTAATCTGGGACTAAAGCATACAATTGCTGAGAGATCTTTGTTAAACTCTCTCCAATTCTCATTTTTAATGTATCTTATGCCTTTGCTTGTAGTGGCAACTTCTGTAGTTTCATTTTCTAAGCAAGCTAAAATTGTCTCAAACATTGGTCTTTCAAGTTTATTTTCATACCAACTTGTAGTTTTAACCTTTAATTTATCAAGTGTATCTAAGTTGATTTTCTTTGGATCAATGTGAATCCTGGAGGTATTTGTTAATTTTGGAATATTTTGAAAAGTTTTGTATGTTTCTAGAAGAAGACTTCTTGCAGTTATTCTAGCTTTTTCATCCCCAGAAGTTTTAACTGTTTCCATAATAGAGCTGATATTTTTTTCAAAATATTCTTTATTATAGTCAATTAACTTATAGAGAGAATATGGATGCCACTTTGTTCTTAGATAATTAGGCGGTAGTGATTCAGTAAACAACATTGATTTAACTAATTGTGAAAAATCTTCAGGGTCTTGACTGTTACGATATATTTTTGACAAGTGCTCTATCATAAGATTTTGTGTTTTTTCATCATCAGATTGAAAATAATAACTTTGTGGTAAAAATATAATTTGAGCCTTCAATTTTCTTTGCTCATCTAAAGGGAGTTTAGGTAACCCATCTATAACAGCATCAAATAGAGCTATTGAAGTATTATTAACCTCATTGTCTCCATATGCTTTAAATTGCTCATAGCCACGCAAACCATCTTTAAGAAGCTCTGTATTTTCTTTTATTAACTTTGTATATGGTATAACCAGTGATTTAGCTAGCTCAAGATGATTATGTGTTTTGGGTATTAGCTGTAACTCGTCTCTAATTGCAATTTCTAAAATCGTTTGCTTTTCTTTATTAGATTTTGCTTCACCATTTACATTTATTGATTTTTCAACTTGACTACCTAACCATTCAATAAACTTTTTATGATAATCGCGCTCATTTTTAGACAGCTCTAAAAGTGCAAGAGAACCTTTTACTAATGCTTTGGTTGATTTAATATCATCAGTAGATTTTTCTAATTTGTTAAGCTTTTCATTGAAAAAGTCAACTGAATTTTTGTTTACTTCTAAGAATGTTTTTCGCATCCTATAAATATCAGGGAATTGATCAAAATGATGCTGTAAAACAACAAGATTATCTGATCCAATGGTTTGTTTAGTTACATCATTGGTCGATAAATATCTTATACTTTTTTTAAATATTTCTTCAAAATATGGTTTTGATTCATTTAACAATTCTTGGGGATTATCTGAGACTTTAATATATGGAAAAGAATAAATTTCTTGAAGTTCATATAAACCATCTTGCACTTCATTAGCCCTTTCATCTGGAAGATTTACAAGCAATTTTAGATATGCAGCATGCCATGATAAACCTATTTCAGATTTTGAGTATGGTACATTTGTTAGTATCAAAACAGCTTTTGTAGCTTCTTTTTGTAATTCTACAGAATCTTTTTTTGAATCAGCAAATACTGAAAGTAGAACTGGTGTAAATTCTTTCAGCACTCCCTCATCAAGGAAAATCCTAAAAAGCTTACCATCATAATCATCACTTTTAAGATATTTCTTATTAGCAATAGCTTGCTCTTTCATAATATCTACTACTAGTGGGATTATTTCAGACCAATTACTTGCAGTACGATTTTTATCCATTATGGCTATTAGTTTTTTAGTTATTTGATTTCTATCTGGAGATTTTGCTTGTGAAATAGCTGTTGCTTTTAAAAAGTCAAGGGCTGCCTTTCTTCCTTTACTATGTGGTTTTAACTCTTCAACTTCTTTAAATAATTTTTCTATAGTTTTATCTTGATGTATACTTGGTTTTCCTTCATCAAGATTTTTAACTGCTTTTGTTGAAGTGTCTTTATTCTGAGCTTGTATACCCTGTGAACCTATGAAAAAAGCTGAACCTAATATTAAAGATCCAAGTAATTTGTTTGGAGTAATTGCGCTAAGTCTCATGGGTTAAAATTTTAGAAGTGTATAACTTATAGCATTATATTGGTGGTGTGTACAATGCTAGAAATCTTAAATTTCTTTAATCTTAGTTAACTGCTTTGTATTTATGAGTTACTGTCCTGGCTTTGGCTTTACTTTGAGGTAATCATAAAGCCATCCAGTAACATATCAGAACTATAAATATTAGACCAATACCACCTTGGAGTATTTGAAAGTTCGATTACATTATTTAATGCATTATAAATATTTCCACTAATCATTGTATCTTTTACTCTACCTATTATTTCTCCATTTTCGATTAAAAATCCAAGATCTACATTTACGGAAATATCTCCTGAAATATTTGCACTTAATCCACCCATTGTTTGATCCACAAGCAGTCCGTATTTTATGTTTTTTATTATTTCATTTAAGGTTTTTTTACCACTTTCAACAGTCATATTTAATAAACTTGGCTCTGGCTGTGTTGCCAATGAAGGCTTAAAACCATTACCAGTAGAATTACATTGCGTGGTTTTGTTGGCAGATAAAAGATCATAATAAAAATTTTCAAGCACACCTTTATTTAGCAATGTTAGTGGCTGAACAATATTACCTTCATCATCAATTGATCTAGCCATATATCCAAATGAAGGCTCCTGCTTAAGAGTTATTGATTTGCTTAAAACCTTTTCTCCAAGCTTATTATGCCAGGGAGATGATTTTTGATTTACTTGCTTGCCATTTAAAGCAACTTCAACAATGCTTAAAAGTTCTTTAGATGCTTTACTTGTAAATAAAACCGGACATGTACCGGTTTTAACTTTGGCATGCTTTTTTGATAATTTATAAAACCATAAAAGTTCATCTGCATAAAATGAATAATTAGGTAAAGAGTCATCTACTGCAGCTGTAAAAATTTCTATAAAATCGTTTTCCAGCGTTTCCCTGATATTCATTGAAAATGAATAGATTTTGTTTGAGTGAGAATAACTAAGATCATTACTGTTTTCAAGCCCTTCCAGAATGTCAGTTATATCAAATGAAATATCTATTAAGGGTGAACAATTACCCATTGTTATGGTGTTATTTAGTATTGTTTCAATTATTAATTCTCCTTTTGTTTTACAGCTAGAAATAATTTCTTCAATCTCTGTGCTTATTTGTTTCTTTGCTTCTTTTTTTTCTTTTGAGGCTGGGAATTTAATATTTATTTCAGGTGAAAATCTGGAAACTTCCAAAGCTTGTGTAAGCATTTCTTCTAAACTTATATTGTTTAAACCATAATTTGCAGCAAATCCAATCTTTTTATTTTGTACAAGTCTTATAGCTTGACCTGTGGTGTGTACAGACTCTGCCTGTTTTAATTTATTGGCTACAAAAGAAATCTTATAATCAGAAATATTCTGAGTAAAAAGTTCTAAATCAGACAAGTTGTATTTATTTTGAAGTAGTTTTAAATTCACCTTTATATCTTACAGGACTTAGAATATGTTAAACAAAATGGGCTTACATAAAAGCGAAACCCATACCCTTAAGCGGAACGTGTGCATTGTCGCACAAGTGGAGCGAAGGGTATGGGTAAGCAAAAAGAGTAAGCCCACGACATTTAAAGAAAGGCTTTTACAAAATTAATTGTTTGTTAAGTTAACGCCGACGGCAATGACTTAACCTAAGCTATCTCTAATGAGCTAGTTATACGTGTAGGTTTATATTCTCTAAACTCTTTTGGTAAAAGCACTTTAAAGGTAGATCCTTTATTTGGTTTACTGTCAACCATAATCTGACCATTTAGTAGAGTAACCAGCTTTTTAACTAAAGCAAGTCCTATGCCTAGACCACCATGTGCTCTTGTTATTGAGTCATCTTCCTGCCAGAATTTGTCAAATATGTAAGCAATATTAGATTTTTCAATTCCTTTACCATTGTCTTGTATTTTGAATTCAATCAATTCATCTGGCAGTTCTTTTGCTGAAATTAAAATTACACTGTTTTCATTTGAGAATTTAATTGAATTGGAAACAATATTTAAAAGAATTTGCTGAACGAGATTCTTGTCAGATTCAAGCTGAATATTTTGATTCTCAAGGACAAAGTTTAACTTAATATTTTTCTTTAATGCTGTGGATGTTACTACCTGTGACAGGTAATTAAAAATATTTTCAATTTTAAAGACCTCAGCTGATATTAAAATTTTCCCCTTTTCAATGTTTTCAAAGTCCAGGAGTTGATTAATTAAGTTAAGTAATTGTTCACCAGCTTCTCTGATCTGTTTAATCATTAGCTTTTGAGGATAATTTAATTCTCCCTGCAAGCCTTCTTTAAGTATGTCTGTGTACCCTAAAATTGCTTGTAGAGGTGTTTTTAATTCATGTGAAACTTTTGATACAAAGTTTGATTTAATTTTGTCCAGTTCTTGTAGTCTTTTATTTTGTTTGCTTAACTCCAGTGATTCTGAAACAGCTTGTTTTAGTCTTAGCATTGCTCGAAGGCGCGATTTTAATTCTGTAGGCATTATTGGCATAGCAATAAACTCATCAGCGCCTTGTTCCAAGGCCATTACATTTGCTTCAGGAGCATATGAGCTCATCATGATAATTGGAATAAAAGGAAGGTTTTTATTGTTCCTGATTTTTTGACATACTTCTATTCCATCTATTCCAGGAAGATTGTAGTCAAGCAGTATTATGTCAGGGATAAATGCTTCAACAATTTTTAATGCACTTATACCATCTACTGCATGTAATATTTCATAGTTTTCTTCATCCAGCCAATAACTTATAGCTGCTCTGTTATTACTATTATCATCTACGATAAGTAATTTCGTTTGATTTAATTTTTTAGGATTGATATTGTTCATCTTCATAATTTTTATAACCTTACTTTAGATTACCTATATCCCTAAAACCAGGCCGATTATCTTTTGTATATGGATTGTGGTTGCTCTCCTTGTATACATTTGAGATGGACTTTGTGAAAGAAATCAAATTGTACTTTGTATATTGAGTATATGGCCTTAAACTGACAATCGCAAGGCCTTTTTGAATGTTTTTTCTTTCAAACAATTATTTGTTGTTCAGTAACTGATTTTGAGCATTCATAATAATGTAATGAACCGATATTAAAGAAAATTAATTTTTGATAAATTGTTTATTTTTAAATTTGCAATGTAAATTGTAAGGAAATTTGTAAGAACCAAATACTTTTACTGTAAAGCGATTAAAGCAATTTAACTAAACTTTAAAAGCAAACATCGTATTATAAAAGTAAATTTACTTGCACTATATTTAAGGAAAGGATTTAAAAAGATTATGCCTTTGGAATCAGCTCTAACATCTGAACACAAGAAGCTCGATAAGCTTTCAATGATTTCTCTGCCGAAAGCCGGCCGGCTTGAGATGGGAATGTCAAGAATGTGTGTTTTTGATATTTTAGGTGGATTCTTGACTCTTAAGGAAAGTTTGAAAACCGAAGTAGGAGACAATGTCAAAGAAATTCTTTATAAGAGCGGGTATGAGGCAGCAAGATTATTTTTAGAGAGACTAATTGAAAACAAAACCTTTTCTCCTGATGAAACCGGATTGCAAAACGCGCTACTTCAATATTCCTTAGCTGGATTTGGAAATTTTTCAATCGCTGATTGTGATTTAAAAAACTGTTATGTGACTATTGTAGGCAGTGATTGCTTTGAGGCTTGGGCACACAAAGAAAAAAAATTATTTGATAATGAACAAGTATGTGATTATACGCGTGGAGTGCTTGCAGGTTTTATAGGCTCTATTTATACTTTTCAAAATCCTGATTTTGTAAAAGAACTTTTTTGTGTTGAAACCAGCTGTTCTCTTAAGAGTAAAAAAAATTGTTGCTTTGTAATTGGGCAGAAATCCATGCTTGTCCAAAGGAACATTAATGTTCCTGAATACGCAAAACCTCCAAAACATGAACTAGAGCTTAAGGCAACAAGCCTTGAGAAAACCTTAAAAAGGCTTAAGGCTATAGAAGATATTTCTTATGTTTGCTCAAATTTGTTTACAGCTGATGTCGCTACTACTTCGCATAAAGTTCTTAAGCCTTTTTGTGAGCTGACAGGTGCTAATTATGGTGTAGTGCTACTTCTGAAAAACTTTGATAAACAGATTTGCCTGGAGGCAACATATGGTTTTCCTGAACATTTTAAAGACAGCTTTAATAAAGAACTAATGGTTACGATTAATTCAGAAAATATTCATGAGAATTGGCCTTCAGTTAGATCTATGTTAAAAAAACAAATCGTTGTAATAAAAGATACCACTCAAATGAGCGTTGGTTTTTCAAAGTTATTTAATGACAGCATAAAACCAAATAAGATCAAATCCGTTGCTTCTGTCCCATTGGTTATAAATGATAAAGCAGTTGGAGCTATAACAAAATACTTTAGTAGATCACATGTTTTTGATGATGAAGAGCTGTCATTTATGAAAACTACTGCAAATATCATTACAAGTACTATTGAGAGAAATCATCTTCTTGAAGTTGCGAGAAAATCAGAAAATAAACTTGCCGAAGCAAATGAAGTATTAAAACAGGTTAATCAAGAGCTGGATTCATTTGTTTATATTGCATCTCATGATTTAAGGGAACCACTAAGAACAATTGAAAGTTTTGTAAGTATTATCCAGGATAAATTAACTAAAGATTTATACCCTCATCAACAGGATTATCTTTTTAGAATTGTGAAAGCTACACAAAGGATGAGGAAATTAATTGAAGACTTAACTCATTTAGCCAGGGCTACAAGAGATACAAATGGTAAAGAGAAGGAAGTCATTGATTTAAATGCTATTGTAACTGAAGTACAGTTTGAATTAACTGCTTTTATCGAAAAGAAAAATGCTGAAATAGTTTTACATGACAAGCTGCCGAAAATAATTGGGAATAAAGAAAAAATCTTATCAGTTTTTAAAAATTTAATTGCTAACGGCATTAAGTTTAATGAATCTAAAAAACCATTACTAGTAATTAGACTGATTGACAATGTTGGTGTTGCTCTAAGTAAGATCTGCATTTGTATAGAAGATAATGGGATTGGAATTGAAAAAGAGTATACTGATAAAGTTTTTGGGTTGTTCCAAAGACTGCACGCAGAAGAAGAATATGAAGGAACAGGTGCTGGACTTGCAATTGTAAAAAAGATTCTAGAAAAGTATAATTGTGAAATATGGTTTGAGTCTGAAAAAGGGAAAGGCAGTAAGTTTTACTTCACGTTGCCAAAAACAGATCTTAAAAATTAGAGGGTTGTAATGAGAGATTTTAAAAAAGAGATTAATATCCTTTTGGTGGAAGATAATCAGGATGATGTTTTGCTGACACAGCTGGCAGCAGGTGAGTGCAATATCAATGGGAACTTTTTAGTTGTCAATAATGGTAAAACAGCGCTTCAGCTTTTAGATAGCTTAGTTGATGAAATGAAAAAACTTCCAGATTTAATTATGCTTGATATAAACTTGCCTAAGGTTACTGGTATTGAAGTCTTGAAGTATATAAAATCCTGTGAATACACCAGTTCAATACCTACAATAATTTTTACAAGCTCAGATTCAATGTCTGATATGAAGTATTGCTATGAACTTGGAGCTGATTTGTTTATTCGAAAACCAAACAGCATAGGTGACTTCAAAGAGATTATGCAGTATATAAAAAATTATTGTTTTGTTTAGAATGAATATTTTCTATTCTTAATTGAGGGTTAACCCTTAAAAAGCCATAATTCAATTAGAGGAGACTTTTATTAAATCCATCTAATGAAAATGGTTTCCCGGGTAAGAAGAAATTAATCAATCATTACCATCTCTTATTAATTAAGCGATAACATTATTGGTTGAAAATAAAAAAGGTAACAGTAAATTATAATTTTAATTCGTTAATTATTAAAAAATGCCAATTGATAATACTAATCCACTTAATACTAATCCACTTCTTTTGCAACGTCTTCAGGGTGCTAATACTGTAGATGGTACAGCAGCTGTTCTTCAAAGAGCACTGAATGAAGGGCAACTTAGCTTACAAAACATAGATCGATTCATGGCTGCCAGACCAGAAGACCGCGCACCTATTGAAGCACCACTATTAGCTCTGATACGACAAGCAAGGGCTCGATTGCAGCCACCGCCGCCTCTAGAGGCTATCTCAAAACTCTGTAATGAAAGGCCACTATTTTTCTAACAAAACATCATGACATGTGGGAGGATAAAAATATGCCACGTCGTCATGAACTTTCTGAAAAGCAATGGAGAAAAATCAGAAAATATTTGCCTCCA
>JACQBQ010000059.1 GCA_016201905.1 Candidatus Melainabacteria bacterium
AAGTTTTCTTTTTGATACCAGTTAAACGACGGAATTCTATATCTTTTAAGTTTTTAGCTTGTTTATATTTCATCCTTAAAACTTAGCTTATTTCCCATTATTTGGCCAGCCCTGTCTTAAGGTTTCGAAAGAAGTCTACTGTAGAAACATGATAAATGATGTCCAGGCTGTGAAAAAATCATAGTTATGTTATTTTATTTGAGTTGCAAGGTATAAAGGTTTAGAGTAATAAAAAATGAAAGCAAAAGCAAAAGCAAAAATAAAAACGAAAGAGAAAGAAAAAGCAGAAGAAAAGTCAACTGACAAATCCGGTAAGTCATTAGTTATTGTTGAATCACCCGGAAAAGTAAAAACAATAAGCAAATTTCTTGGCAAAGATTTTTTAGTAAGAGCCAGCATCGGACATGTACGTGACCTGCCAGGAAAAGGTCTTGGTGTTGATGTAAAAAATAATTTTGAACCTGTTTATGAAATTTTAGAAGAGAAGGCAAAAGTTGTTAAAGAACTTAAAGAGCTGGCAAAAAAAGCAGTTAAGATTTACTTAGCACCAGATCCTGATCGTGAAGGAGAAGCAATTGCCTGGCATTTATATGAAATTTTAGGAAAACCTGAAAAAACCGTAAGAATTGAGTGCAATGAAATCACAAAAGAAGCAGTTAAAAATGCAATTAAACACCCAAGAAAAATTGATAAAAATCTTGTTGCAGCACAACAAGCAAGAAGAATTTTAGACAGACTTGTAGGCTATAAAATAAGTCCTTTGCTCTGGAGAAAAGTTGGCGGAAAGTCTGCAGGTAGAGTACAAAGCGTTGCTCTCAGGCTAGTAAATGAACGAGAAAAAGAAATAAATGCTTTTATTAAAGAAGAATACTGGTCAGTTCATGCAGATCTTGAAAAAGATAAAATTTCATTTTTAGCAAATCTGTTTAAGTGGGATGGTAAATCTGTTATCAGCCCCAAACAAAAAGAGAGTAAAACAACTTTAATATTAAAAAATAAAGAAATTGTAGATAAAATCCTCAGTGAGTTAAAAAAATCTGATTTTATCGTAGAAAGTGTTGAAGATAAAGCAAATCAAAAAAATCCATTTCCTCCTTTCATAACAAGTACATTACAACGAGCCGGTGCAAATGTTCTGGGTTTCTCAGTAAAAAAAGTGATGAAAATTGCCCAGGAGCTTTACGAAGGTATTGATATTGGTGAAGAAGGACCTATTGGACTTATCACTTACATGAGAACAGACAGTACCAGAATATCCAAAGAAGCACAGGAAGAAAGTCATGATTATATTTTAAAAACATTTGGTAAAGATTATTATCCTCCTGAGCCAAGGGTATTCAAATCAAGAAAGAAAAACGTACAAGATGCACACGAAGCTATAAGACCAACAAGTGTTTTCAGAGCACCCAGTTCAATAAAAACACATTTAAATTCAGATCAGTACAGGGTTTATAAATTAGTCTGGGAAAGATTTTTAGCAAGCCAGATGGCAGCTGCAAAACTTCAAACTACTGTTGTTGAAATCAAGGCAGGAAAAGGAATTTTTCATACTACAGCAACAAAAGTTATGTTTGATGGTTTCTTAAAAGCATTTGAACCCGGTGATGAAGTTATAGAAGAGGAAGAAGAAGAAAAAGAAAATCGAAAAGATCAAATACTAGACGAAGTCATCAGTGCTTTGCCTGATTTAAAGTCAAAAGATGAAATTGATTTAATTAACATTAATCCTAAACAGCATTTTACTGAGCCACCAAGCAGATTCAATGAAGCCAGCTTAGTAAAAAGACTTGAAGAACTTGGAATAGGAAGACCAAGTACTTATGCAAGTACGATAAGCACTATCATGGACAGAAAATATGTCCATAAAATCGATAAAAAGGCTATTGCTCCAACGAAGCTCGGAGAAATAGTTACAGAGCTTTTGGTTAATCACTTCCCAAAATATCTTGACTATGATTTTACCGCTCAGATGGAATTAAATCTCGATGAAATTGAAGAAGCAAAACAAAAATGGAACAAAATGATTGCTGACTTTTACGGTGATTTTAGTGAAAATCTAAAAAAAGCACAAATTGATATTCAAAAAGTTGAAATTAAATCAGATCATACCTGTCCAAAATGTGGGAAACCAATGTTGCTTAAAGGTGGAAGATTTGGGCCATTTTTAGGATGCTCAGATTATCCTGAGTGTAAAACTGTTTTAAATCTAACAAAAGATGGAGTACCTGTACCAAAAGATAGAGAATCAGAAGAAAAATGTCCAAAGTGTGAAAGTAAAATGATAATTAAACATGGACCTTATGGAGAATATTTACAGTGCGGAAATGAAGAGTGTAAACATCGCATGACTTTAATTAAAACAATAGGTATTAAATGTCCAAAAGAAGGATGTAACGGTGAAGTCATTGAGAAGAGATCCAGATATGGGAAACCATTTTACGGCTGCTCAATGTGGTCAACAACAAAATGTAATTCTGTCTTCTGGAATAGACCCATCCCGGTAAATTGTCCTGAATGTAACTCATTGCTGACTTTTAAGGAAACCGCAAAAGCTACTCTTATCGTCTGCTCAAATAAGGAATGTAAATTTAAGAGAGAACCTCTAGAAGAAGAGCTTACAAAATATTCTAGTCATAAACAAACTAAAGAACCCGTTGTAAGTAGCACATGATCTAATGTTACTTTTACTTATCTGATTCTGGTTCTTGCTCTGCTTCATTAGGAGATCGTTCGTCTGACTGCTCTTTAGTCTCTTCTTCAGGTTTTGTTTCTTCTGAACCAACACTTCCTTTTTCAGAATCCTTAACAGACTCATCTGGTGTTGGTGCAGGTGAAGCTTCTACTTTTGATTTTTCTTCTTTCTTTTCTTCTTCTTTAATTAATTCTTGCGGTTCCACATCTTTTGAAGGTAAGGGCTTAAGCTGAACAGGCTCAATTGGAAATGGAGCAATAGGTTCTCCTCTTTTTCTCTTCTTGCTTTTAATAAGATCATTAATGATTTCTGTTAAATCTTCTTTTTCAATTTCACCAACCTGTACTTTAAAAACAGATCCATCCGGTCTAACAAATACAGTGGTTGGTATTCCTTTTACCTGAAATTTAGATGAAATAGCTGTACCATTTGAATCATCAACATCTATATTTATAAAAGTAGCTTTATCTTTTAGTAATTCCTTTACTTCAGAAAAAACTGGTTTGTACTTCCTGCAATGTGGACACCATTCTGCCGTAAAAGCAATAGCCAGAGGTTTACCACTTTCAACAGACGACCTTACCTCTGCTAAATAAGTTGATTCAGGTAAACCATCAAATATTGATACTTTACCGTCTTTCCCCTTACAGCCAAATAAAAAGATCACCACTGCAAAACAAGCTAAAATATAAATAGCTTTTTGTTTTATCTTACATATTTCCATGAGTTTTAATTATTCTCCCACTTTAAACACAACTAGTTTACTACTGAACCACTAACATTACTAGATCTGTTTTTACCTACCGCCGGTTTTTTCGCTGCGCTCCCAAAACCGGCTTTGCATAGTGCTCCTGAATTGCAAACCCATAACATTTTACAGATTTTATCCGCCAGAGGCAGAATAAAATCTTATCATTAAATCGCTTATTACGACATTTTGCAATAGCTAGGTAGTAACCTAGATCTATTAACTATATAGATGTATGCTTTATTCAATATGACCTGTAACCTATTAAAAAAAGGACTTGAAGTTGAATTATATGCCGGTACAGAAGCTGGAGAAGTACTTCCATTATCAACAAAATTAAAAGAAAAATTTTCGGACTTTTCCCAAGAACCCGATGAGAGAAACTTCGAATATATTACAAACCCAGTAACCAGTTACAATGAGCTATTTAATGAGATTATTCAGCCAAGGCTTAAGGTAAGAAAATATCTAAAAGATAATGGACAATTAACTTTAATACCAGGAAGTACAATACCACTACCTTTTAGTAAAGATTTTTATCGTTCAAAAGCTGATGATCCATATCATGAGTTTATTTTAAATACTTACAAAACAAATGTGATTACAACAAGTTTGCATATTAATATAGGAATAGACAGTGAAAATCTTTTCAAATTATTATGTGCTCTAAGGTTAGATATACCTCTGCTTTTAGCTCTAAGTGCTTCATCATGTTTTCACGACGGAAAAGTAACAGGCTATCATTCTTACCGCTGGCACAATTTCCCAAAGACTCCAGAATTTGTTCCATTTTTTACGACCCATGAAGAATACATAAAATGGACAAATGAGCAGCTGTCATCAAAAAAAATGTTAAACGTAAGGCATTTATGGACAAGCATAAGACCGAATGGACCAGACAGGCCGCATGATTTAAACCGTTTAGAAATAAGGATCTGTGATCTTGTAAGTGACACTAAAAAAGTGCTTGCAATAGTTGCTTTTATAGAATGCATAATTCAAAAATATTTGCTGGAAGGAAACTATCCTAAAATATTAAGCAAAAAGCAAAAAGATTTAAACGATCTAGTTATAACCATAGGAGAGCAAGAAGAGCTCATTGCAAAATCTGGTCTAAATGCAAAGATCTGGGACTGGAGAGGTGATACTGAAATTGAAGCTTATAAAATAATTGAGACATTGTATAAAGATTTAAAAAATACTGCAAGTAAGCTTGATATTTTAAAATATTTAAATCCTATTACTGGTATCTTAAAAGATGGAAATGAAGCAACACAATTTTTAGAAATGTACAATAAAAACAAATCAATTCAACAAACAATACAATATTTTATCAAGCAATTTACTATTATGGATTCAAAGGCTCTTGATATGATAAAAAATCCAGTAACATAAGTCTCAAAAGCAATGAAACAAACTCTAGAAAAAATCACGAAAGAAAAAACCATAAAATGGCCTGATTTTTTTAATGTTATAAATAATGAACTTTTTATATTAGAAGAAAATTTGACAAAAAAACTTCCAGCAAAGAGTTTATTATTACAGGAAATCGTTTCTTATATTTTTAAAGCTGGTGGCAAGAGGCTTAGACCTGCTTTGTGTTTTTTAATTGCTAAGTCAACTGGTGAAATCACAAATAAACATATAATCCTTTCCGAACTGACAGAGCTAATTCATACTGCAAGCCTTATACACGATGACATAATTGATTCAGCAAATCTTCGCAGGGGAAGAGAAACTATAAACAGTCTCTGGAATGATAAAATCTCAGTCATAACAGGAGATTTTCTTTTTGCGCAAGCTTCAATCAGGTTAGGAGAACTGGAAAACACTGAGATTGTAAAAATCTATGCAAAAGTTTTAAGTGATTTATGTGATGGCGAGATTGAACAATATTCTTCAAAATTTAATCCTGATATTTCATGGGAGCATTACTTAAATAAATCCACCACAAAAACAGCCAGTTTATTTTCAGCAGCATGTAAATCATCAGCCATTTTAAACAATCAAGAGAAAAAAATAATTAACCAGGCAGAGCAGTTTGGCAATAATTTAGGAATAGCATTTCAAATAATCGATGATGTTTTAGACTTTACAAGTAATTCAAAAGAAATCGGAAAAGAAGTTGGCACAGATCTAAAACAAGGAATAATTACAGCTCCAGCATTATTTGCAGTAAACAGCACAGACATAAGAGCAAATCAAATAAAAACATTAATTGAAAACAGGTTTAATAATGGTTCTGAGGAAGATTTTGATAAGGCTATAAGGTTAGTGCATGAACTTGGTGGGTGTGAAAAAGCAAAGCAACTTGCATACGATTATATTGACAAAGCAAAAGAAAACTTAGACTTTGTTAAAGATGGAGACCTAAAGACTTACTTATCAAAAGCTGGTGACTTTATTCTTGAGAGGATTTCCTGACGATTTATTTTGATAGACTTTTCTTAAAGGTCTTAGTTTTAATTCTTGTCCCTTACTTATATTAGGGGCTTTTTTACTTAAGTTTGATATGCTTTTATTAGCTGTACTTTTTATTGATTTTACTACTATTAAATTTTTATTTGTCTGCTTTACATGAACAGTTTTCTTTACTTGTTTTACTGGGCTAGTTTTTTTTGACTGTACATTAACTGGTTTATTTATTTTTACTTGTTCTTTAATACCTATGCCTTTACTTCCAGCCTCTGGCTTTTTACTTTTTTCTTTTACTTCCTGTTCTTTATTTTCTACTTCTTCTTTTTTAACTTCTGTATTTTGTTTTTCAGAGCCTACCCAGCTTTCTATTTTTTCGTAATCAACCTCAGGCTCTTCATCACTGGCATTGTCATTTTTTTCAAGGACAAGGTATGAAGCAGAAGAATCTCTTGGAATATTTCTTAATACTCCAAATACCAAATATACCCCCACAATAAATAGAATAAAAACAATAAAGAAATAAATATGATACACCTTTAAAAAGCTTTTTTCATTCAGCTCATCATAGAAACGCTTTTTTGCCAGTCTCAGATTAGCTGCATTATGCGACTTTTCTTCCTGAAATAATAAATCAAATGCATCAATTTCTTTATTTGGGTTTAAAGCTTTGCAGCTTAAATATTTTTCAACAATAGCTTGCTCATTTAAACCTAAAACTCTTGCATATCTTTTAATAAACCCAATTAAAAAAGGATCTTCTGGTAATTTTCTTCGATCTCCTGCCTCAATAGCAATTATATGGTGAACCGGAATGCATGTTATTTCCCTAATATTCTTTAGACTGTAAGATTTTTTTTCTCTTGCTTGCTTTAGTATATAACCGATTTCACTCAAAGAATTATTAACTACTTGAATAGCAAGATTTTTGTTGTCTTTTTTTGCCACATGGAATTGCATAAAATATTGATACTCATGCACTCAATACACTTATAGTTTTTTGTTTTCCTTATCTTAGTGTATGACGGTTTCAAATATTGTATGTTTCCTAAGATCGGGAGGTCTTGAACTACTATAATAAAAATCGTGAGCACTTCCAGCTATATTTTTAAGAGAGTTCTATCTGCAATCCCTTTACTATTTATTGTTTCTATAATCAGCTTTGCAATTATACGTTTAAATATAACTGTAAAAAATATAAATTTAAGTTTGTTTATTTATCCGCTTGTATTTCTATTAGCATTTTATTGCCTTACAAAAACAAGAAACTGGTTTTTCCTAGGATTGCCCTGTTTGATTTTTTTACTTTGTTTTTCCTGGTATCTGTCATCTTTTTCTTTATTGCCATTTGACTTAATTACAAAAAATAATTTATTTGCTTTTGGAATTAGTTTTATATTTCTCACCGGCGTTATGCTTTTTTACTGGATTCCATCACTTATCAGCAAATCAACCTACGTCCCTAAAGTTGTTATTGGTATTGTTTTCCTTTTCATGTCAGCTAATTTTAGCTTCAATTATCCAATAAACATACCAGTTGCTCCTGTTGTTTTAAAATCAGGAGATCCATTGGCTGATCTTCGATTTAATCCTGCTATTAGCAAAGAAGTACTTAAAGCTGAAGAAAAAAGACTGGGTTTAAATAAACCATGGCATATGCAATATTTACTCTGGCTAAAAGGATTACTACATGGTGATTTAGGAGTAACCCAGCAAAATCAGTCAGTAATTAAAGTCATCCAGAGACCAGTGTTAAACACTCTTTTATTGAGTTTGTGTACTTTGTTTTGCACATGGTTTATTGCGATTCCGCTTGGAATCTGGGCAGCACTTTCTCAAAATAAATTCATTGATAAATTTTTAGCGATCTTTACCTCCTGCTCTATGTCAATTCCGACTTTTGTACTTGCAGTTCTTGGTTTGTTGTTTGCATTAAACAGCCAAATAATTCCTGTCGGTGGATTAACAAGCGTAAGCTTTTATGAAATGAACATAATTGAAAAAATTATTGATCTTATAAAACATTTAATACTGCCTACATTTATTCTTACCCTGGTTTCAATTGCTGGATTGCAAAGGCAAATGAGAGCTAACTTACTGGATGTACTAAGGCAGGAATACATAAAAACTGCAATAGCCAAGGGGCTTCCGACAGACAAAGTAGTTTACAAGCATGCTCTTAGAAATGCAATTAATCCATTAATTACATTATTTGGTTTTGAATTTGCCTCCCTGCTCAGTGGTGCAGCACTTACAGAAACAATCTTGGCATACCCTGGACTTGGTGCTTTGACTTTTGAAGCAGCAAGAAAGCTTGATGTAAATCTTACAATGGTCACATTAATGATGGGTGCAGTAATGCTTATAGCCGGAAATCTGCTTGCAGATCTTTTGCTTAAGTTTGCAGATCCAAGAATAAAATTTGAAGGATAGAAATTCAGATTGATTTTAAAATGACAACATTACAAAAAATCCTAAAAGACAAAATTTCAAGAGTAAGTTTCATAATACTGATTTTTATATATCTTTTTATAACATTCTGTGATTTTATTGCACCTTATAATCCAAATATAAGAGATCCAAAAGCAAGCTATATGCCACCTTCTAAAATTTATTTTTCTGAAGGCGGAAGAATATCACTGCCATTTATATATAAGACTTCATATACATTTGATGAAAACACCTTTACGAAAAAAATTGTTGAAGACAAATCCACTAAATGTTTTATAAATCTCTTTACTCAAGGAGATGAGTATAATTTTTTTGGAATTATTCATTCTAATTTACATTTATTTGGCACTAACGATCAAAAGCTTTATTTGTTTGGAACAGACAGAAATGGAAGAGATATTTTTTCAAGAATACTATATGGCGGCAGGCCAAGTTTAACCATTGGCTTTATAGGATTACTTATTGTTTTTCCATTAGGACTTTTATACGGCGGTATAGCAGGGTATTTTGGTGGTGCTATTGATAATCTCATGATGAGAGTAGCAGAAGCTTTTATGTCTCTCCCTTATTTTTATTTAATAGTTGTTCTTGCCAGTATTTTACCTGCTAATATTTCAAACTCGCAGAGATTCCTATTGATCACCGTTATTCTTTCTTTTGTCAGCTGGGCAGGGCTTAGCAGGGTGATAAGAGGGCAGGTTTTATCAATTAAAGAGGAAGAATACGTTCAAGCTGCAAAAGCAATTGGCATAAATGATTTAAAAATAATTATCAAGCATGTTATTCCTCAAACTGCAAGCTATATAATCATTGCAGCAACTCTTTCAGTCCCTGGATTTATTATTGGTGAGAGCGCGCTAAGCTTTTTAGGACTGGGAATTACACAGCCTGATCCAAGCTGGGGAAATATTCTTGCTGAAGGAAAAGAACTTTCTAACATGCTGGTAAGACCTTGGATACTATTTTTGCCAGCCTTTTGTATATTTATATCAGTCCTTTGTTTTAATTTAGTGGGAGATAAACTTAGAGATATTTTAGATCCAAGAGGATAAATGGATATTTACACCGCATTATTAGTTGGAAGTTTAATTTTTTTAAGCAGCTTTCTTTCGATCAAATTTATGATTTCAGCAGCTCTCATTGAAATAGCTATGGGCGCTATAGCTGGAAATTTTCTTGGACTACATCAGACTGAATGGATTAAATATTTAGGTGAGTTTGGTGGGATTGTTTTAACTTATCTTGCCGGAACAGAAGTAGATATTCCATTGCTTAAAGCAAAACTAAAAGAAAGTTTGTTAATAGGTGGCATATCATTTCTTGCACCGTTTATTAGTACATTTTTATTTGCATATTATGTTGTTCATTGGTCTTTTCAAGCTTCTGAAATAAGTGGCATAGCACTCTCAACTACTTCACTTGCAGTAATTTATGCTGTGTTAGTTGAAACCGGTTTAGTGAAAAGTGATTTAGGTAAATTACTTATGGCTGCCTGCTTTATAACAGACTTAGGAACTGCTATTGCTTTAAGTATTATGTTTGCACATTTTAACTTCTTCACTGTCATTTTCACAATTGTTTCAGTACTTGCAATTATTTTCACCCCAAAGATTATTTCATGGATGACAAAATCATTTGGCTTTAAAGTGGTCGAGCCTGAATTAAAGTTTTTATTTTTTGTGCTGTTTTCATTGATGTGGCTTGCAAAGCTTGGAAACAGCCATGCTGTTTTACCTACTTTTATTCTTGGGCTAGCAATGTCTGACTATTTCAAAACAAAAAACAAAGAACTTCAGACACGTTTTAGAGCAGTTGCATTTACCATGCTAAACCCATTCTTTTTTATAAAAGGTGGGCTAAACATTTCATTTGGCGCACTACAAAAAAGTTTATATTTATTAGTTTCTTTCTTTTTTGTAAAAGTAATTGCAAAGATAGCAGGCGTACTACCCTTTGCAAAAAAATATGTCCCTAAAGAAGCCATATATACTACACTTCTCATGAGCACTGGGTTAACTTTCGGGACCATTTCTTCTCTTTATGGTTTAAATGCTGGAATAATTGATACGACTCAATTTTCTATTCTTGTTACAGTTGTAATTTTAAGTGCAGTAATCCCAACTTTAATTGCACAAAAGTTTTTTGAACCAAAACATATTTATAAAAGCATCAGAGAAAACGAAAAAATCAAAGAAGCAATATATGATGCTGGTGAGGAAGATGTCTAAGAACCGCTATCTAAACAGGCTTCCTGCCAAAATACTTAGATACAGGCCAATAAACCGAATAAAACACGCCAAGTAAAATAATCAAATAAAAAAGCAATCTTGTCTGATTAAATGTTAAAAAAATTGAAATCAATAAATATTGCTCACCAATATGAAACTGTAGCAATGGAACTGACTTATAAATTTTTTCACCTAGCGAAAACAAAAAGTTTAAACTCATTGTCATAGGACATTTACTTTTCTTTTCAACTTCATCTACTCTCTTAACTGCTTCCAGTTTAATGTCTTGGTTTACATAGTAATCAAACAAATAGACAAAAAATAGGCTTGTCATTGCCAAAGGCCATATTTTCCAGTCCTGGTAAGTCCGAAAATGCCCCCATGCAATTGAAAAATAAATTAAAAAATCTTTTACTCTATCCGTAACTCTGTCATACCATGCACCAAAATTGCTTGACTCATTTCTATACCTGGCTAACTGCCCATCCAGGCAGTCTAAAATAAATACAAGCTGAATTAACACTGCTGAAAGAAATAAAAAGTGTGTAATGCCTGTCGAGATTAAAATACATGAGACTACACAAACCAGCAAAGATGAGCTTGTTATACAATTCGGTGTTATCCACTTTCGCTCAGCAATGAAATACAAAAAAATATTTGCAATTGGTCCACTGAATCTGGACGCCCACCAGCCATCTTTTTTTTTCATTGCATCACGCAATGTCTGCTTATCAACCAAGATTTTTCCCTTATCGTTTGTTCAATTTCTCTGCTTCTGGTTCTGCCATAAAAAAACTTTCATTCACTTGTGGATATTTACCATTCTGAACATCATAAATAAAATCCTTTACAGCATCTTCAGTATTTTTACCAAGCTCTGCATATCTTTTTACAAAGCTCGGTTTGAAATCCATAAACTTACCCAAGAGATCATCAGTTACAAGAATTTGACCATCACAGTCAGAACCTGCTCCAATACCGATAGTCGGGACATCAAGATTTTCTGTAATTAATGCACCGACTTCAGACGGTACAAGTTCTATAACAACAGCAAAACAACCAACATTTTGTAAGTCCTTTGCTTGACTTAAAAGATCTTTTGCTGCAAGGGCTGTCTTTCCCTGTACTCTGTTTCCACCTAAAGCGTTAACTGACTGCGGTGTAAAACCAACATGACCTAAAACAGGAATCCCAGTACTAATCATTTTTTCTATTGTCTTTAAAATATCTTTTGAAGCACCTTCTACTTTTACTGCCTGAGCACCGATTTGAAGACATCTACCAGCATTTAAAACTGCATCTTTTTTACTTACTTGATAGCTCAAAAATGGCATATCAACCACTACGAGTGCATTCTTTACCCCCTTTACAACTGCTTTTGCATGATGGAGCATTTCATCCATGGTAAGAGACAAGGTATTTTCATGACCCAATGCTACTTGTGCCAAGCTATCACCCACTAAAATAACATCTACTCCTGCATTATCCAATGACTTTGCAGTGCTGTAATCATAAGCTGTTAATGCGACGATTTTTCTTTTTTGTTTTTTACACTCTTTTATTGTATGTATTGTGGTTCGCATAAGCAGTATAATTTTACACTATTCAATGTCATTCAACAGAAAAGTCCAATAAACTACACTCCTAATAGTAAATTATAATGACTGACTAGCTAATAATGCAGCTCCAAGCAGTCCTGCATTATTTCCTAGTCTGCTTTTTTCAATACGAACTGATTTAGAAAGAGCTGGTAATAAGAGCTTCCCAGTTTCTTTTACCAAATAATTAATATTAACTTCTTCTGACAAACCCCCGGACAAAACAATTTTTTCAGGATCAAATACCTGAAACAAATTACAAATGCCAAGTGCAATATAAAAATGCCAGTCTTCAACTGCTCTTATTGCAAAAATGCTACTTTTATTTTTTAATCTTGCAAGTCTAAATAAATCTCTAGTAGAAATCTTTTTATACTTGTCAGGAAAATAATGTTTAATGAGAGCAAGAAGT
The DNA here is from genome assembly GCA_016201905.1 of Candidatus Melainabacteria bacterium. GTDB lineage: Bacteria > Cyanobacteriota > Vampirovibrionia > 2-02-FULL-35-15 > 2-02-FULL-35-15 > JACQBQ01. The sequence goes on from JACQBQ010000059.1 coordinate 12,545, forward strand.
CCATTTCCTGATGCATATGCTTCAAGACAGTCATATCTTCCGCATGTACAACGTCTTTGTTTTGTGTAGCTTAATTTTATATGACCAATTTCACCACCTGCAAAATGTGCACCTCTGACAAGTCTTCCATTTACGACAACCCCGCCACCAACACCTGTCCCTAGAGTAATCATAAGAAGTGGATTAGCACCCCTGGCAGAACCTATCTGATACTCAGCATAAGCAGCTGCATTTGCATCATTTTCTACTACTACAGGTAGTCTATATTTTTTCTGTAATATTTCTTTTACCTTTGTACCCTGCCATCCAGGAATATTTCCAGTTGAACCTACAATTCTGCCGTGATCGCTCACCATTCCAGCAGTAGAAATACCAACACCACTGATTAAATATTTCCTGGAAAATTGTTCATAGAACTTACTGACAACACTTAATATTTTTTCACCTCTTGGAGTCCTTGCAGTATAAACGGGCGAAGCTAATTTTCCACTTGAGACTAAAGCACAAGCTATTTTTGTGCCACCTATGTCTATTCCCATAATTGTTTTTTTTAATTGTTGTTTTTTCATTTTCTTACCTATCATTTTACAATTATCGTTTGATTAGAAAGTTTAAAGATATAACAAAAATAATTACACTTAATATATGAGCACTTGCAATATTTCCAAACAAATTAAGACTATCAACTCTTAAAAACTCTAGAAAGAACCTTATAACAGAATAACAAAACAAATAAGTCCAAAATGTTTTACCAGGTTTTTTTTTCCATACAGGAAACATCTTAAACAAATATACAAAAAGTGCAAAGTCTAAAAATGATTCATATAAAAATGTTGGGTGAAAATACTCAGTGTTTAAGTACTGGCTTGGTCTAAATTCATAAGGGATATTTAGACGAATAGGCCAGTAGAGTCTGGATAACCCACTCTCTATTGGTTTCCCAAAAGCTTCATTGTTAAAAAAGTTTCCCCATCTGCCTATCGACTGACCCAAAGGCATAACAACTGCAATTACATCAATATACTTATAGAAGGAGATTTTTTTTAATCTTGCAAAAATTAAGGCAGCTAGTACTGCCCCAAAAATACCTCCATGAATTGATTGTCCACCATGCCATATTTTTGGAATTTCATTCCAGTGATCTTTAAAATAATCCCAGCTTAAAAAGACAAAATACAACCTGGCAAAAATAATGCTAAAAATCAATATTAAAAAAATCATGTCACTAAAGTGAGCAATACTTAAATCAGCTTTTTTAATAAGACTTTCTGCAAGAAAATACGCTATAAGAAAGCTAACTGCAATAAGAACACCATACCATCTGATGGGCCATACACCTATGTAAAATGCAACTGCTCCAGGCGAGGATAAAGTAAGTACAGGAAAATTACTTAACATCATAAATGCCTTCTTTTTTAAATATGACAAAAGATGTCTTAAGTATAATTTTCAAATCCAGTAAAATATTCCAGTTTTTTGCATACCAACAATCTAACTCCATCCTTTTTTTATATGGAATAGAATTTCTTCCGTTAATTTGAGTCCAGCCAGTTAATCCTGGTTTTACAAGCAGCTTGTCATATTCATTTTCTGTAAATTGCTTAACCTGAGATGGCAGAGCAGGGCGAGGGCCTACTATTGACATTTGACCTAATAAAACATTTATTAATTGTGGTGTTTCATCCAGACTGGTTTTTCTTAAAAAATTACCAATTCTGGTAACCCTTTTATCTTTTGGATCGCTGACAAGCAAGTCTTGATCAGCTCCCTTATACATTGATCTAAATTTCAAGCATATAAATTCTTTGCCCTCTATACCAACCCTTTTATGTCTGTAAAATATAGGGCCTGGGGAGTCTAACTTTATAATTATTGAAAAAAAGATCCAAGCAGGAAGAAATAAAATAATACCGATTATTGACAAATAAACATCTATTATTCTTTTAAAAAAGATTTTCATAAAAACAAATTTGAATCATACTTTCTCAACATGTTTAATATTTTTCACCATGAGTCGTAGACCTTCTTCAATACTATACTTTGTAACCCAATTTAACTCTGTCTGAATTTTTTTCACATCTAAATACAAGCCCTTCTGCTCCTTATCTGGATAAAGTGCATTGGTTTTAAACTCGGGTTCTGGTGCATGTGGGAAATACTCATACAAAATATCTAAAATTTCTTTCAGTGTAGTGGGCTTGCCAGAGCCTATATTATATATTTTATTTTTCACCTGAGGATCATTCAAGATTACTTTAACAATTGCACTAACAAGATCATCCACATAAATAAAATCCGAATAAAGATCAATACTGTTAAATACAACTGGACTTTGATTATTTTTCATTCTGTTTATAAACTTGGCAATAACACCTGATTTTTGATGGTCTTGCATAGGTCCATATACACTTGAGATTCTAAATACTACATAATTTAAACTACTTTTTATAATCACATTTTCAGCTTTTAGTTTATTTTCTCCGTATATAGTTTTAGGGTGTGTTGCATGAGACTCAGGAACAGGTAAGCATTCAGGCAACCCATAGACTGCCTGACTTGAAAGATAAATTATTTTTTCTGGCTTGGATTTTAATTGGGAAAGATTTTTGTTTAATGATTCTGTACTTAACACAGAATCATTAAACTCTTTTTCTTTATTTTCATTTGCCCGCATAATATTAGAGCCACTTGCAAAGTGGCAAACGACATCAGGCAAAAAGTCCTCAATAATATTTTTAAATCTTGGATCGCGTAAATCAATCTTGCAATCCTCTTTTTCACCTCGTCCAACAGTTAATACACTTAAATCACAATTGCTCAAATTATTTTTTAGATTAGAACCAATAAACCCTGAGCCACCAGTAATTAATATTTTTTTTTTCATTGTTGAATTTTTCAAGAGAAGAACGTTATCTTTCTAAGTCTCGAATTTCTTGAACACGCCTTTGATGTCTGCCACCTTCAAAGTCAGTATTTAACCAGGCTTTGACAATGTCCTTAGCTAGCTCGCTATCTGTGATTCTTCCACCAATTGTTAAAATATTTGAATTATTATGCTGGCGCGCTAATTTTGCAGTTTCAATATCACAGCAATGTGCAGCAATTATTCCTTTTATCTTATTTGCAGCAATAGACATACCAATGCCTGTACCACATATTAGTATTCCTCTCTGTGGATTTTTATTTGCAACTGATGTTGCAAGAGATTTTGCAATTAAAGGGTAATCAACTGAATCTGTAGAGTTCGTACCAAAATCAATAACCTCATAACCAATTTCACTTAGAAGAGGTTTAATTTTTTCTTTTAATTCAAAACCTGCATGATCAGCACCTATTGCAATTTTTTTATCTTGAGTCATATCATTTATAAGTATATTAAAAAAAATCCTGTTACAAAAAAACAAGGTGTTTTATTGCTAAAACACCTTGTTATATATATTGCCAATTAGCTTTATCTTCCTCTTCTTTTGCTTGACTTCTTGGATTTGCTCTTTGATTTACTGGAGCCTTTCCAAGATGGCATCTTAGCTTTGATTGGTTCCATAGTTAACCTTGGAGCTCTACCAGAAGCTACTGCTGCCTTTAGTTCAGAGCCTGCTGAAAATGCTGGTGCTTTCTTTGCAGGAATTTTAATTTTTTCTGTTGGTCTTTGTGGATTTACACCCATGCGTGCTTTTCTATCTCTTCTTTCGAATGTTCCGAAACCAACAAATGTTACCTTCTCACCACGAGAAAGTGCTGCAGAAATATTGTAAATAGTACCTTTGATAGCACGATCTACATCTGCCTTTGATAATCCAGTTGTTCTTGCAACTGCATCAACTAATTCTGACTTATTCATTAGATCCTCCTTATTTTGGCCCTTGTCAGGCCGTTTTTTGAAAGGCTTTAAAGGTAAGCACTTCCGTTGACATGCTTTCTTTAAAACCTCTTCACTATAAAAGGCTTTGTTACCAAAGCCTTTATTTATCAGGGTTTAATTGGGATGCCCAAATAACCACATTGAAGTATGGCAAACAATGTAAACTAAGTCAATAGCAACTTCTAAAAACTATGCACAATAGTTCTAAATCTGTTACATTATATTTATGACTACAAGTAACCCTCAAAAGGCTGTTCACGAGAGTTTTGCAGAAGTCATCTATTCCACAAATGAGATGATTATTGCACAGTGTTATAAAGAAGATGTCATAAACAAAACCCCTCAAAACACTCTTGTCCAGGGTTCTGTCGTTAAAGTTATAAGCTCGTATGACAATTCTTACGTAGCATTTGGATTGATTGCCAAAATAAACAACTCCAGCCTGGACAATATCCATAAGCCTTACGCATTGGGTTTAAGTTTTAAAGAATTAGCAGAATTGCAACCGCAAGTTTATGACTTGCTTAGAAAAGAACTAGAGATTTACTTATTTGCTTGTAAAGAACATAGTAATGAAATATTTAACTACCCACCCCAAAAACCAATGATGATCCATGATTTCATTCAAAATGCTTCAGAAGTAGAAATTGTTGAACTAACAAATAACTTTTCAAGCTTGATTAACTTGATTAAAAGAAATCAGCTAAAAATCGACCTTTTGTTTAATCTAATTATGCTTGGATATAAGCTTAGAAGTTATAATGACCGCTATTTAATTAGCATTGGAAAAGAGCTTTCACTGGCTTTTTCTGATGAAGTTGAGGGTTTAATGCAAGTTCTCAAAAGACTTTCTCAAAGTAAAAAAAGTATTCAAATTAAATAACTTTATTTAATAATATCTATATGTACATATGTAAGGGCTTCTTATTTTTAAGTCCAATACAGCATTTGCCTGATTCACAAAAAGTGTTTAGTTTCATACACTATCAACTATTATGCAAAGCTTTTTAATGAAAGCTCTTGACCTTATATTTGAAAATTCCTGTTTAATTTGTAATGAGTCATCAAATAATTTATTGGTTTGTAATAAATGTGAAAATGATTTTACTGAAAGAGAAAAAAATCATACAAAGCACTTCGAAGAAATAACTGTATTTAGCTGGGGATTATATGACGGAAAACTTAGAGATGGAATCTTAAATCTAAAAGCTGGCAAAAAGAAATTAGCAACTTATTTTACAAATAGGCTTACAAAGTTCTGGAACAATATTTCTCAACAAATTAAAAATAACGATTATTTAATTATCCCTGTCCCCTCTCATAAGAAAAGAATTGAAGAGCGGGGCTACTGCCAATCGTCACTTATAGCAAAAGGGTTTGCAAGGAATATAGGCAAAGAATTTTCAGCCCAAGTTGTCATAAGAAACAAAGAGACTAAATACATGAATAGTTTAAATAATATAAATGAAAGAGCAGCAAATATAAAAAATGCCTTTACATTGATCAATTCAATAAAAAAAGAAAAATGCATTCTAATAATCGATGACATTTTAACTTCAGGCAGTACCATGTGCGAACTAGCAAGAACAATTCATAGAAATTATTCAGAAATTAGTTTGCTTGGGTTAACAATTGCATCAGGAGATAGATACGACTAAATTCTTATTCTTTTATTACCACCATTGGTCCATGCACAGCGCCTTCTCTGAATTGTTTTGTGTAAGGATGTTCCGCCGTAAACAGTTCTTGTGATGTTCCTTCCCAAGCAATCTTTGAATCATATAAAAGTATGACACGGCTAGAAATCTTTTTAATCACATTTAAATTATGAGTGACCAATACACTTGATGCATTTAACTCATGTTGAAGCTTCAAAATATAATCTACGATCACATTTGAAACTACAGGATCAAGCCCACTAGTAGGTTCATCATAAAGAATAATGTCCGGATCGTTAATAATCGTCCTTGCAAAACCAACTCTTTTCTTCATACCACCAGACAATTCATCTGGCCTTAGATTTTCCATTCCAGCAAGGCCAACTAATCTCAATTTTTCCAGAACTTTTTCTTTAATCTCACCTGCTGTGAGTTTTGTCGGATTATTTATCAGCGGGAATGCAACATTGTCAAAGACATTCATAGAATCAAACAATGCTGACCCCTGAAATACCATTCCAATGTGTTTAGTTTTAAGAATCACTTCACCAGAATCCGGCTCTTCAAGTCCACAAATTAATTTAAGTAGCGTTGATTTTCCAGTACCAGAAAACCCTATAATTAATAAAAGCTCATTCTGAAAAACTTTAAAACTAACATTATCCAATACTTTTTTTTTGCCAAAGTATTTAGTTAAGTTTCTAACTTCTACTATTGGTTCGGGTTTTTTCTCAATGGACACTGCTTTTTCTAACTGCTTCCTTTATTCTTAAAGTCTCCTTGAGTAAATCTTCTACTTTATTCAAAGGCACCATATTTGGACCGTCACTTAATGCTAAGTCTGGGTCAGGATGTGTTTCCATAAAAATCCCATCGCAGCCAGCTGCCACTGCTGCTCTAAGAAGGGATGGAATAAATTCCCTCTGACCGGAAGATTTTGTACCAGCACCACCTGGCAATTGCACAGAATGTGTAGAATCAAATATCACCGGTATTCCAAACTTATGTATTATGTCAAACGATCTCATATCAACTACTAGATTATGATAGCCAAACGATGTTCCTCTTTCAGTTATTAAAATATTTTCATTGCCAGCAGCATATGCTTTTTTTACAATATTCAAAACATCATCCGGAGCTAAGAATTGACCTTTTTTTATATTTATAACTTTACCGGTTTTTGCTGCCTCCACAATAAGATTTGTCTGACGGCATAAAAAAGCAGGTATCTGAATTACATCAAGAACATCCTTCACTGATTCTATTTCAGTAATTTCATGGACATCTGACAAAATAAAAACATCAAATTCTTTTTTTACCTGACTTAATATTTCAAGTCCTTCATCAATTCCATGCCCACGAAAGCTATCTATGGAGGTACGGTTGGCTTTATCATAAGAAGACTTAAAAATAAAAGGTACTTTAAGTTTTTCACAAATAGTTTTTAATTTTTCTACAGTTCTAAAAACAAGATCTTTACTTTCAATTACACATGGACCTGCAATTAATGGCAGGCTATCCTCACTTCCCCACACTATGTTTTTTAATCTTACAGTTTTCATAGCATTAATGATATCGCACCTTAGGTGTGTTAACTATTTACGAGTGACGCTGTTTTTACCCGTAAAAACTTTATACACCCCACCTTAGTTACTTAATCTCACACCTGTTTTCTAAAGCCCTTGTTAAAGTAAGTTCATCAGCATATTCAAGCTCTGTCCCAACAGGCAAGCCAAAACCAAGTCTTGTAACCTTATCACATACAGGTGAAAAAATTCTATGCAGATACAGCGTAGTCGCTTCACCTTCAGTACTAGTATCTAGTGCAATGATAATCTCACTTAAATTATTTTTACTAACTCTGCTCAACAACTCTTTAATAGTTAGGTTCTCGGGACCAACACCATCTAATGGCGATATAAGTCCACCTAATACATGATATAAGCCTTTATATTCGTTAGTCTTTTCAATTGCAAGGAGATCTTTTGGCTCAGAGACTACACAAATCATTTTTTTATCCCGGGATAAATTAACACATATCTCACATGGATCATTTGCACTTAGATTCTGACAGACAGAACATCTTTTTATCTGCGTTTTTGCTTCCAAAATAATTCTGGAAAGATCTTCTATGTTTTGCATGTCCTGATTTAAAATGTGAAAAGCCATTCTCTCTGCTGATTTTGGACCAATACCAGGAAATTTTTGAAATTCTTCAATAAGTTTTAATAATGGCTTTGTATACTTCATTGTCAGAGTATATTTTATCAAACAAAAAGAGTAGAGGCATGATTAATCATGCCTCTACTCTGGCAATTAATTTTTATTGCTAAGCTTGTTTTTGTTTGCAACAGCAGATCTCATCTGTAGGATGTTTTTCATAGCCAGCTTTGCACTTTGCACCTGGCTCTGGCGCTAAATAATATCCGTCTTCCGAATCATTGCTTTTACATTCATTCTTACACTGTTCATCGAGCTCATCAGCATATGCTGGCATATAAGCAATTGCAAAACCAATTAACAATAAAAAACTTAGCAACATCCTGTAATTCTTCATAAATCAGTACCTCTTGTGAAATCAAATAAAGGCTACACATAAAATATGCACATATTTAAGGTCCATTACTTAGGGACAACCCTATTTATCCTGCAAAGACCCACATTACATAAAACTTAAACTTTAATTGTTTTACTGGGTTCAGTTAAGAACTGGATAATACTCGGCAGCTCGTTTTCTTGTCCTACTGCCATCACATGAATACCACCTATATTGGTTTTCTTGATTTCAGAAACAATCTCTTTTGCAATCTCTAATCCTTCTTGCCTTTGATCATTTGCCTTTTCTAGTCTTTCCATTATTTTCTGTGGAACAGTTACACCAAAAACTTTTTCATTCATAAAATTAGCCATCTTAATACCCTTTAGTGGTGTAATTCCTAGAATTACTTTTTTAGCTAATTCACCCAGTGAATCAATAAATATTTTTATCTGATCAATTTCATAACATATCTGGGTTTGAATAAAACTTGCTCCAATTTGAAATCTTTCATCAAGAATTTCTTTTTGTTTTTTTAAATCTGGAGCATTTGGATGGGCCGTACAACCAATTAAAAAATCAGTTTTACCTTTCAACTCTTTCCCCGACATATCAAAACCATCATTAAGTTTTTTTAGCACTTTTATCAACTCAGTGGTTTCAAGATCAAAAACTGCTTTTGCATCCGGATGATCACCTACTTTTGGATCATCACCTTTCATTGGCAAAACATTTTTAATTCCTACTGCACTTGCTCCAAGACAATCTGCTTGTAAGGCAATCCTATTCCTGTCCCTACAAGTTAATTGCCAAATTACATCTACATTTTCTTTAAGTAAAAAAGTCCCTGCTGCAAGTGGACACATTCTCATGTTGCTACCTTGCCCATCTGTTAAATTAACTGCTTCTACTAAACCACTTAGAGATTTTGCCATCTGAATTAAATTTGATACGTCTGTACCCTTTGGTGGCGCTAGTTCACAAGTAATAATAAATTCCCCGGTTTTATTTCCGATAATTGCTTCTCTTAATGTCATGGAATGAATTCTCAACTTTGGTTTGCTCACTTAATCAAAATCAATTACACTAGATTATAACTTATCAGAGGAATAAGAAAAGATTATGCATAAAGCTTTCTTGCAAAAAAATTGAAAGTAAGGAAACTTCAGTTTATCTGAAGATAAATAAAAAATGTTTTGGAAAAGGTTAGCAAGAGATATTGGAATTGATTTAGGGACAGCAAACACGCTGGTCTGTACCTCAGAACGTGGCATTGTACTAAGAGAGCCATCAGTAGTTGCAGTAAATAACGAAACAAAAGAAGTTTTAGCAGTAGGTGAAGAAGCAAGGGCTATGATTGGCCGTACCCCTTCACACATTGTCGCAACAAGACCACTACGTGATGGAGTAATTGCAGACTTCCGTCATGCAGAAATGATGTTAAGGTATTTTATTGACAAAGTAAATGGTAAGAGCAACCTTGGGAGACCACTTGGTAAACCAAGGGTAGCAATTGGCATTCCATCAGGAATTACTGAGGTTGAAAGAAGAGCTGTAAGAGAAGCTGCCGAAAATGCTGGCGCAGGTCCAGTTTACCTAATAGAAGAACCAATGGCAGCAGCTATTGGAGCAGGGCTGCCAGTTGCAGAACCTATAGGAAGCATGATTGTAGATATTGGCGGCGGGACTACAGAAGTTGCTGTAATTTCACTTTCCGGAATAGTTGTCAGCGAGTCTATAAGAGTAGCTGGGGACGAACTTAATGAAGCCATTATTCAGTACATGAAGAAAGTTTATAATCTGGCAGTAGGTGAAAGAACTGCTGAAGAAATCAAGTTCAGACTAGGTTCAGCATTTAAAACAAATGAAGACAATGAAAAATTAGAAGTACGAGGACTGAATCTTATAAACGGACTTCCAAGAACCGTAGTAATAGGAAGACCAGAAGTAAGAGAATCAATGCAGGACCCACTTGCAGCAATTGTAGAAGCTGTAAAAAGAACACTAGAAAGGACTCCACCAGAGCTGGCCGCTGATATTTATGATCGTGGAATTGTAATAGCAGGCGGCGGAGCATTATTGCATGGGCTGGATGAATTAATTTCGCATGAAACAGAAGTACCAGTTCATATAGCAGAAGATCCATTATCATGTGTAGTTGTTGGGACTGGTAAAGTTCTAATTGACAAGACTTTGCGTAGAATTTTAGATGCATCTGTTCAATACGATTGATTGAAAAATTTGAAAAATGTCTTTTAAAAAGCCTTTATTTATTCAGAACATTAATCCAAAGGCCGTTTTTACCATCGTAATATGGCTTATAGTCGCATGGGTTTTATCAAGACCTTTACACGGCATAGGTCAGCATATATATGAGTTACTAGGAACTCTTACAAGTAGCACATTTCAAAACATTTCTAAAACCAAGTCAAATGCAGAAGATCTTTTAAAATCAAAAGTCTTAGTCAGCAAGCAAGCAAAAACAATTTCCTTATTAAAAATCAAAATGAATTATCTGGAAAATCAAATAAAGGAAACTGAAAATCTTAAAGGACTTTTAAATTTAAAAAGGAGCTTAAGTTATAAAACTGTTTGTACCAATGTTATTGGTCGTAGTGCTGACAACTGGCACAAACAAATAATCTTAGATAAAGGCAAAGAATATAACATTATGCTGGGTGATTCTGTTCTCAGTGCAAAAGGAATTATTGGGCAGGTAGTCGATGTAGATAAAAATATTTCAATTGTTCAATTAATCTCTGATCCATCTTACAAGCTTGGTTGTAAAATTGCTAAAAAGAATATACTTGGAATACTTACAGGAAAAACGAATTCGATAAGTATAATTCAGTTTATTCCTGTTGGCAGCAACGTAAAAACAGGAGATTTAGTTATAACCTCTGGTATTGCAACAGGTGGCTTACAACCCACATATCCAACTAACCATCCTATTGGAAAAGTAAGTAAAGTAAGTAAGAAAAAAAGCAAGACATCAGATTTATACATTGAAGTAAAGCTGTCTGAGGATTTAAATTCGCTAAGCGATGTATTAGTATTTTCACCAAATTGAAAAACAGCATAAAATTATACATTATCTGTTCTACGCTATAATTATCCTGCTGTTAGGTATGGCAAAGATTTTGTGAACCTGGTCAGATAGGAAACTAAGCAGCCATAAGTTAAATTTTTGGGTATACCTAATGGCTCATTCAAAACTTTTGGGTTTGCCCCCTTTTTTCAACATGGAAAGCCCTACTTAATGTGTAACATTTCATATTTCTTGGGAAAATAATATTACTGTGAATATTTTTCTAGGCAGCTAACACTTAGTTGCAAGATTTTGAAATATTGGTTAAGCTAAACACATGACACAAAAAAAATATTTATTAGGTGAGATTTTAATAAAGCTTGGCGTATTAACTGAAGAACAATTACAACAGGCACTGAAAGAACAAGAAATTATTGACTCACAGGGAAAAGAACATAAACCGGTAGGGCAAATCCTATTAGAACATGGGTTTATCTCTCCAAATGACTTAATTGAAGCTATTAAAATACAGACAAAACAAAGAGAGCCGATATAACTAATTAAGAATTGAGAATTAAAACTAAACTCTATAATTATGAATTTTTAATTCTTAATTTTTAATTCTCGTTTTAATCAATCTTTAATGTTCAGGAATTAAATTGGAATATACCATGATGAGAAGAAATTATTATCAGTATTTATTTCTATTGATTACAATTTCATTTTTGAAATTTAATCTTTCTGCTCTTGCAATTGATGAAATAGAACTAAAGTCCCCTCCATGGTTAAAAAAAGAAGAATCAAACGTTACATTAAAAGGGAACATCAGAGAAGATATAAGCAAAATAAAACCTTTAACAGGGATTGGTGTAATTGGTCTAAGATTTATACATCAGGCCGGCTACTCATCATACATTGAACAGGTATACCCAAACTCTCCTGCAAGCAGAGGAGGACTACAACCAAAAGATTTGATTTTTGCAATTGACGGGGTTAGAACAGATTATTTAAATTCTGACAGTGTTTATGAAATGTTATCAGGCAATCCAGGCACTAAAGTAAAACTTTTCATTACAAGAGGGCAGTCTATGTTTAATATAGAACTTGTAAGAGAAGACTTAGCTAATTTCCCAAATGAGGTACAAAACAGGTATTTATCTGGACCTATTGCTGTTCCTATAAACCCTAAAGATTTTCTCCCATATCACTAAAATTTTATAACTTAATCTATTGTAGAGGCATTGCACAGAGCGCTTTCCAATTTTGGAGTCAAGGATACAGTCGTGCTAAAATATCCAAGCTATATTTTTAAACTATAGTATAAAATAACTTGTTAGAGAAGGAATAATACTTAATTCAAAGGAAAAATGCAAACACTTGAAATAAAAGATTTACTTGAAGCTGGGGTACACCTTGGACATCAAAGAAAAAAATGGAACCCAAAAATGCAGCCTTATATTTATTGCGATAAGGATGGGATTTGCATAATTAATTTAGTAAAAACCACTGAGCTCTTAGAAAGAGCAGGCACATTTTTAAAAGAAGCTGCTTCACAAAAGAAAAACATAATTTTTGTAGGTACTAAAAGACATATTTCTGACATAGTAAAAGAAGAGGCAATAAGGTGTGGTGCTTTCTTTATAAATAGACGTTGGCTTGGCGGTCTACTCACAAATTTTGACACTATCAGACAAAGGCTAAATAGACTAAGAGAGCTGGAAGAAATGCAGGAAAGTGGAACACTACAGCATTCAAACAAAAAAGAGCTGGCAGTATTTAACAAAGAACTGGATAAATTACAAAAAACACTTGGTGGAATTAAAAACATGCGTGGCAAGCCAGATATATTGTTTGTAGTCGATCAACAAAAAGAAGAGATAGCCATTAAAGAAGCACAATTAACAGGTGTAAAAATAGCTGCAATTATAGATACAAACTGCAATCCTGATGGAATTGACTATCCTATACCAGGAAACGACGACTCTATTAGATCTGTAAAATTAATAATAAGCTCAATTGCTGATGCAATCATAGAAGGACATGAGGGACAAGTACCCGATGTTCACAAGCCAGTCACTGCAAAAAACGGATTTTCAAAAAAAACCTTGACCAATATCAAACCCCAAGTACAACCAGCTGTACAACTGGTTCAAGAAATCACAATAACAGCAGCACCACAGGGACAGGAAGCATAAGGCTATGACATTTACAGCAAAAGATGTAGCAGAGCTTAGACAAAAAACTGGTGCTGGCATGATGGAGTGCAAAAATGCTTTAAAAGAAGCAAATGGCAACTCTGAAAGAGCAGCAGAAATTCTGAGACAAAAAGGACTCATAGCTGCTGCAAAAAAATCTGAAAAGTCTGCACTTGAAGGAATTGTTGCAAGCAAAATCTCTATCGATAAAAAAGGTGGTGTAATTGTTGAGTTAAACACACAGACAGATTTTGTAGCAAAGAATGATCTGTTTTTAGATTTAGCTAAGATAATTTTAGAAAGCATTTTAAGTAGCAAACCCAAAAACATTGATGAGCTGCTAAAAATCAAGTCAAACGGAACCCCAATATCTGAATTGATTTCAAGCAAAATTGCAACTATAGGTGAAAATATACAGCTAAGAAGATTCAAATTGTTTGAACTAAAGAATGATAGCGGAATAGTTGGTACTTATATACATCCTGTTGGAAATAAAATCGGTGTACTTGTTAAATTAGTTACAAATCCAAGCCTATCAAATCCATCAGAGCTTGAAGAAATTGCAAAAAATATTGCAATGCATATTGCAGCAAGTCAACCTCAAGCTGAGTTTATTGATAAAACACAAATTCCAAAAGAAATAATTGAAGACGAAAAAAGAATTGAAATGGGCAAAGAAGATCTAGCTAAGAAACCTAAAGAAATTGCTGAAAAGATAGTACAAGGAAGGCTCGATAAAATACTTTCTCAAAGATGCCTCTTAGATCAACCATATATTAAGGATCAAAGCCTAACAATTGAAAAGTTAGTTAAGGATAAGGGTAAACAATTAAATACTGATATCCGCATTATTCAATTTGTACGTTACAATGTTGGAGAATCACTTGAAAAGAATTCAAACAATGATCAGAAAATGACAGCAGGTATAATTTAGCTTTAACATGTCAAAGCTTACTTATCAAAGGATCTTACTTAAATTATCTGGCGAAGCCTTAACGGGAAATCAATCTTCCGGCATTGATCCAAAAATTGTAAATCAAATTGCACAAGAAGTAAAAAGTACACATGATTTAGGTGTACAGGTAGCAATTGTTGTTGGTGGTGGAAATATTTTCCGTGGTGTTCAGTCAAGCGCTGCCCTTGGTATGGACAGAGCTGCTGCAGATTATGTAGGAATGCTAGCCACCGTAATGAATAGTCTTGTTTTACAAGGTGTTCTTGAATCCTTAAACGTAAACACAAGAGTACAGTCAGCAATAGGAATGCAAGCAATTGCAGAACCATACATAAGGCGAAGAGCAATAAGACACCTAGAAAAAGGAAGAGTTGTAATTTTTGCTGCTGGGACTGGAAATCCATTTTTCACCACAGACACTACTGCAGCATTACGAGCAGCAGAAATAGATGCAAATGTGCTTCTTATGGCTAAACATGGTGTTGATGGAGTTTATGACAGCGATCCTAAAAAGAATTCAAATGCAAAGAGATTTAATCACCTGACTTACAATGAGGTTTTAAGCAAAGAATTAAAAGCCATTGATGCAGCAGCAGTTGCACTTGCTCAAGAAAGTAGTATTCCAATTATTGTTTTTGACTTTTCAGCAAAAGGAATAATTAAACAAATTGTCCAGGGTGAAAAAATTGGAACTCTAATTGGGGAACGATTAGTAACTCAAAAACACTAAGTTAAATGGGGTTATACCTTGTTACTTGATAAGGTAAGCATCTCTACGGTTGCTTTGTATACTTCATCTGAAAGAGGATACATATGCTTATATTGCAAAATTTGCTTGCATATAAATTGCACCCGAGATTTTAAATCCATAACCGGATTCACAGAAATAAAAGGACTGTTATAAGGCGGGACATCGCCCCTCTGAAACTCAAAAGCAACACTTATTCTAGGAATCTTTATCTTCTCACTGCTTCGGCCACCCCAGTGAAGAATAGCCTGATTCCAGCCTAAAACAGAGCCTGCATTAGCTGGTAATGCTCTAATGTTGTGATAATCAATTTTATCGCTTTTAATTGTAGGATCTTTAAAGTAAGGATCCCAATTTGCTGGCAAAATATACATGCACCCATTTTGCGATGTAGCATCTGTTAACGGTATCCAGACAGTAAGACTTTTAGGTTCTCCTTTTTCAGTTAAACTATCAACCCCTTTATCTCTATGTGGTTTCCAACCACCCTCTGATTTCAAAGGATCTATATACCATGCCCAAAAATCCGGGAGCTGTTTAAAATCTTTTCCAAGAACACTACTTAAAATTTCTGAAACGCAATATGGTAATAAAAAGAATTCATCATAAACCAGTGCAAAAACAGTTGGCCATCCCATATCTACGAATTTCTTTACTGCTTCTGCCATAAGTGAAATCGGCAGTTGCCATTTCTGAGGTTCTAATTGAAAATAACCTTCTTTCACTAAATCAGAATTGATTTCTTTCAACTTGACTGCATCAAATCTAAGGGCAGAATGCTGGGTTAAAAAAGTTTTATCTTCTACATGAAGAGCTGGATTTATTGAAGTCCAGAATTTTGGATCAAGAAATTTTTGTGGTTCTAATTGTATTTTGTTTATGCTGTTCAATGCTGGGTTACCTGATTAGTTTTTACCCATAAATATAATGATAAAACCTTCTATACTTAACCCATAAAATAGCCTGTTAATCATCTGTTCTGGATAACAGGATTTACACAGTTAATTTTAAAGATCTAAGTCTCTCATCTAACGTTATAATCGTTAACTATGGTAAATAAAAAAAGCAAAACAGATAACAAAAGAAAATACCAGTCCATAGTAATTGAAAACCGGAAAGCAAGGCATGATTATCACATTGAAGATTCAATTACATGTGGCATAGTTTTGTCTGGGACTGAAGTTAAATCGATAAGAACAGGGAAAGCACAATTAAAAGACAGCTTTGCAAAAATAGAAAATGGCGAAGCATGGCTATATAATTGTCATATTTCACCATATCAGTATGGGAACAGATTTAACCACAGTCCACTCAGAAGAAGAAAATTGCTCTTAAAGAAAAAAGAGATTTTAAAACTCTACGGAACAACAAAAGAAAAAAACCTTATTCTGGTTCCATTAAAAATCTATTTTTCAAAAAATTGGGCAAAGCTTGAGCTTGCTTTAGCAAAAGGCAAGAAGGTGTATGACAAAAGAGATGCTATAAAGAAAAAAGAACTACAAAGGTCCATTAAAGAAGTAAAAAGTAAATATATCTAATCGTGAGCTTATGGACTCATGTTAAAATATTTGAGCTATGTTTGCAATATTAGAAACAGGTGGAAAACAAGTTAAGGCAATAGCTGGCCGATATATTGATATTGAAAAAATTCCACAAAACAAAGATGAAAAGATTTCTTTAGACAGCATAGTAATGCTTGTAAATGGAAAAGATTCAAAAGTTGGAAATCCTTATATAAAAGGTGCCGTTGTCAAAGGTCAAATAATAGAACAAGGCAAAGATGACAAAGTAATCGTTTATAAAATGAGACCCAAAAAGGGCACTCGTAAAAAATATGGGCATAGACAATACTACTCCAGAGTATTTATAGAAAGTATAGAACTAGAGGGGAAAGTTATTTCAAAAGCAGAAAATGCCCCACCAGTAAAAAAACAAAAAATAAAGGAAGAACAAGTATCAAAGCTAGATAGCACTACTGAAAAAGTATCAAAAAAGAAAACAAGCAAAAAGAAAGAAGAATAATTCAGGAGATAATGTTATGGCATCAAAAAAAGGCGTAGGCTCAACAAGAAATGGCAGAGACAGTAACCCCAAGTATCTTGGAGTTAAAAAATATGGTGGCGAAAAAGTAATTGCTGGAAATATAATTATCAGGCAAAGAGGTACCAAGTTTCATCCTGGTCTAAATGTAAAAAGTGGAAGAGATTACACACTGTTTGCAGTTAAAGATGGCAAAGTAAAATTTGAACACAAAAGAGGCAAACAGTTTGTAAGTGTTTTACCAGCTTAATCAGGAATTCTTTTTATGAACTTAAGTAGTCTATCGTTATTACTTTTAAGATTAGCGATAAGTTATATTTGGCTTACAGCTGGTTTAAGTAAGCTTTTCAACCCACAGTTCATAAGCAATTTCCCAGTTACTTTAGATGGCTTTGTAAAAAATACCCCATTTGATTTTTATGAAGGATTTTTAAAACAATATATTTTGCCACATGCTTATATTTTTGCTCAGCTTACAATCTGGGGAGAAATCCTTACAGGGATTGCTTTTCTACTAGGATTTCCAATGGTTATTGCAGCATTGGCTGGAATATTTATGAACCTTAATTACTACCTAGTAGCCACTTCTACACCTTCTCAGTTTGTAAACATTATAATGATCTTTTCTCAGTTTGCAGCATATGCATGTGGAGCTGGAAATTTTTGGGGCATTAATGCAAAGCTAAATAAGAAGCTGTAGAGTAAGTGAAAATTTAATGTGGCTTGTCATTGCTATGAGAATGCAACATTTTTCTGACAAAATGGGCTTACATAAAAGCGAAACCCATACCCTTAAGCGGAACGTGTGCATTGTTCGCACAAGTGGAGCGAAGGGTATGGGTAAGCAAAAAAAAGTAAGCCCATTTGAAGTTTTGCTAGAAAAACAGGAGTTTCTCCTATAAGAGTTTTGAGATAGCTTCCAATGACGTTACTTGTTCTTATTAACACACTCTACAAAAATTGATGTTAGAATTTTTCCATGGAAGCAGAATTAAAAAATATTCCTCAGCATGTCCCACTCCATCTTCATACTGAATACAGCTTACTTGATGGTGCAAGCAGAATTAAGGATCTTATAAAAAAAGCAAAATTAAATAATATTCCAGCACTTGCAATTACTGATCACGGTGTTATGTACGGTGCCATAGAACTGTACAAGACAGCAAAAAGTGAAGGCATAAAACCAATTATTGGCTGTGAAACTTATATCGTAAATGGCGATCACAATGATAAATCAGCAAGAAGTCCACTTTATCATTTAATACTCCTAGCTAAGAATGATGAAGGATATATAAATCTTTCAAAAATAGTTACTGAAAGCAATTTAAATGGATTTTATTACAAGCCAAGGATTAACAAAGATTTCCTGAGAAAACACAGCAAAGGTTTAATTGCATTAACTGCATGCCTAGGTGGCGAAGTACCAAACACTCTTTTAAAAGGTAAATATGAGGAAGCGAGAAATATTGCTGAATCTTACAAAAATATATTTGGTGAAGATTTCTATCTGGAGATTCAAGACCATGGACTGTCAGAAGAAAAATTTGTAAATCCTTTTATAGCTAAACTTTCAAAGGAATTAAATCTAAAAATTGTTGCTACAAATGACAGTCATTTTACAAACAAAGAAGATGCGATTTCACAGGATGCCATGCTTTGCCTTCAAACAAACAAACTTGTTAAAGACTTTCCAAGAATGCACTTTACTGGCACAGAGTATTTAAAAAATGGGTTTGAGATGATGAGGCTATATTCAGATCATCTTGAAGAAGAAACAATCAAACAAGCAGTATTAATTTCACCTCTTGAAATTGCAGAAAAGGTAGAGGATTATAGAATTTTATCTGATGCTTTTACAAGATTACCTGAATATCCTTTAGAAGAAGGATTTACAAAAGAAACATTTTTGTCAGAACTTGTCTGGAAAGGAGTTAAAAAAAGATATGGAGAAGTAACTCCAGAAGTCAGGGAAAGAACAGAACATGAATTAAAAATAATTTTCAATCTTGGTTTTGCAAATTATTTTTTAATAGTGTGGGATTTTATTAAATATGCCAAGGATCACAAAATTGCAGTCGGTCCTGGAAGAGGATCAGCAGCAGGCTCAATAGTCGCTTATGCACTGAACATTACCGATATAGATCCTCTAAGATATAATTTGCTTTTTGAGAGGTTTTTAAACCCTGAAAGAAAATCCCTGCCTGATATTGATACAGATTTTTGTATTGAAAGAAGAGACGAGGTCTTAGAATATGTAAAAAATAAATATGGCACAGACAGAGTAGCTCAAATAATAACTTTTAACAAACTAGCATCTAGAGCTGTTATTAAAGATATGGCAAGAGTTTTGGATTATCCATATAGCGAGTCTGAAAAGATTGCAAAATTAATACCAGTCGTTCGCGGTAAACCAAGAGAACTTGCTTGGATGAAAGAAAATCATTCTGAATTTACCGGGCAATATAAAACAAATTCCGACTTTAGAGAAATTATAAATCTGGCAGAAAAACTTGAAGGGATAAATAAAACTTTTGGGGTTCATGCTGCCGGTGTCGTAATTTCTGATAAATCACTGGATGAAATTGTCCCTCTTTCAAAGAACAATGAAGGCACAATTATCACACAGTACAGTATGGACGAACTTGCATATCTTGGTCTTTTAAAGATGGACTTCCTTGGGCTTAGAAATTTGACAATGATAAATAAATCTATAGATATTATTTTAAATACCAGAAATATAAATATTGATTTAAATTCAATTCCACTGAACGATGAAAAAGTGTTTAAGATGATTTCGGAAGGACAACTTGCTGGAATTTTTCAGCTTGAAACATCTACAGGAATGAAACAGGTCGCAAAGGAGATGAAGCCTTCTACCATTGAAGATTTATCAGCTTTAATAGCACTTTTTAGACCAGGTCCACTGGATACAGGAATGATCAATGAATTTATTGATAGAAAAAACAAGAAAAAAGAAATTCGTTATTTATTACCTGAGCTTGAACCTATTTTAAAAGATACTTATGGATCAATCGTTTATCAGGAACAAATCATGCAGATTGCTCAAAAGCTTGCTGATTTTTCACTTGGAGAAGCAGATCTTTTAAGACAAGCAATGGGTAAGAAAAAACCAAAAGAAATGGCAAAATATCGCCTGAAATTTATTGACGGGTTTAAGAAAAATAATCATGACCCAAAACTTGCTGAAGAACTCTATGAAATGATGGTTAGTTTTGCAGAGTACTGCTTCAACAAATCACACAGTGCAGCATATGGAATGCTTACATATCAAACTGCATATTTAAAAGCAAATTATCCTATAGAATATATGACTGCATTGTTGTCCAGCGTCCTTGATGATCAAGACAAAATGAAATATTACATGGCTGAATGCAAAAAAATGGGTATACAAATAATGCCTCCAGACATTAACCTCTCTGGTGTCAATTTTACTGCAGACGTAGGAAATAATTCTATTAGCTTTGGACTTGCTGCCATTAAAAATGTTGGCGTACAAGCAGTCAATGAAATCATTAAAGCACGATCTAAAAACAGGACTTTCAATTCACTTACAGAGTTCTGCAGCCTAGTTGATCTTAGAGTAGTAAATAAAAAGACTTTTGAATCACTTATTAAATCCGGAGCATTTGACTCACTAAAACAAAGCAGAAAACAAATGATTGAATCCCTGGAGGAAATCGTTAGCTTAGCTCAAAAGAAAAGAGAAATGATTTTAAGTGGACAATTAAACATCTTTGGCACACCTGCTGATTTTTTAGCTTCCACTTCCACTAATGGAAATTCTTCTACTGAGAAAAATGGAAAAATCCAAGACGAGTACACCCCAAAAGAACTTCAGATGATGGAAAAAGAACTTACTGGTTTTTACATATCGAGTCATCCACTTGAAAATATTCCTGATGTTATTCCCAAGATTACATCATGTAACCTTGCTGAAATCCATGAAATGCCCGATAATACTGAGGTTTTAATCATTGCAATTATAAGTGAAATAAATAAAAAACTTACAAAAAACAATAAACTTATTGGCATAGTTCAGCTTGAAGATATATTAGGAAAGGTTGAAGCAGTAATATTTTCAGAACAACTAATACAATTTGGAGATTTCTTACTTCCAGAAGTCCCTTTATTAATACTGGGCAGAGTGCAACAAAAAAGTGAAGGAAACATCAGTTTGCAAATAAAATCATTACAACCATTAGAAGAAATAAAACTATTGTCAATTGAAATACAAGAGGAAATTTCAGAAAACGACTTATACACAAGTATTCATTCATTGAGAAATATTCTTCAAAAAGAAAAGTCAAGCCCATTCTACCCAATAGTCCTAAAAGCAAAGCATAAAAATAAAACAAGCTCTTATGTACTGGATAGAAAATTTTGGATTGAACCACAGGAAGGACTTCTTAAAAATATTCAAAAAATGTCTCCTGCTATAAAAGCAGAGATCTTAAGACCATTTATTGAGATTCAGAAAAAAGAGATTGAAAAACTGGATACAAGCCCTGTGTCTTAGTACCTTTACTATTCCTATACATTAGGCTTCTTGGGCATATTACTAAGCTTAGAATCATTTGATCTTAAGAATTCGTAAAATAGAATAAAATAAACCCCTTTAGGGAATATATTAAAAAACCAAAGATTTAACTAAATCTTTAGATTTTGATGATTATGTAGAATTAAAGTAAGATTGTTTATGACACTACCAAATAACCCAAATAAAAAAATGATAGAAATGTTTGTAACAGGAATAGCATTAGATGTTAGGAATAACCATCCTTTGGTAATACTCAACGATGCTTCCAAAAAAAGAGCATTGCCTATCTGGATCGGACATGCTGAAGCACAAGCCATTGCAAGGGCACTAGAAGAGTTTAAGCCAGAAAGACCATTAACCCACGATCTTTTAATCAATATTATTGAAGGCACGGGCTACAAAGTACATCATATAGAAATAAATGATTTAAATGAAAACACTTATTTCTCGTCTATTATTTTAGAAAATGCAATAGGAGAATTAGTTCCTGTTGACTCACGACCAAGCGATGCAATTGCTGTTTCTCTTAGGGTTGACTGTCCTATTTTAATTTCTGAAAAAGTATTTGCAGATGGAACGATTCCAACCGAAATGGACTCAGATGATGAAGATACAGAAGCATTTAAAAGTTTTTTACAAAATGTTAAAGCTTCAGATTTTAAGTTAGCCAGCTCTGACGATTAGTAATGCACACAATATTCTACAATAAAACACCAGATCTGATTCTTGCTCTTAAAAGATACCTGATTTCAGAAAACAAAAATTGAAGTTCAAAAGGTTTAGGCAAATAAAGATCTGCTCCACAGTCAAGAGCTGTATGATGATCTGGATTTTTTGTCGTCATAACAAGCCAGATACCAGCTAAGTTTGGATCCTGCTTCACTTTTTTTGTTAATTCCCACCCATTAAAACCATCTGAGGAAATATCAACTTCCAATAAAATTAACTCCGGACGCCAATTATTTATAAGCTGCCAGGCTTCACTAGAACTGTGTGCAACATCTACCATATAGCCTTCCATCTCAAGTGTGTCCCTCAAAAGCAATGACATTGAAGCATCTGGTTCTACAACTAAGATTTTTATTCTATTATCTATTTGCTCATGTTCACTCGCAACAAGCCTCAACCTGTCACTAACCCAGTCTGAACCGCTCTTACTTTTAGCCAGGTACCTCATGTCTCGAGAGACCTGAACTATTTCAACAGCACTTAAAAAATTACGGCGCCCTTTTGCTGTTACTCCAATACTAATAGAAACAAGTGGCACCCTTCTTCTTATACCTTTTGGACCAACGCCAATTACATAACCTCTGCTTGCATCAACCTGTGTATAAAATCTTGGTGCAATAAAATCAAACCTTCGGCATATTTCTTCAGCAATTGCTTCAGCATTTTCACTACGCGTAACAAGTATAAAATCATCACTGTCCCTATGGGCAAGAAAATCATCCTGAGTTAAAACAGACTTCAAGACAGCAGCTAAAGCTTTAATCATTTGATCTCCACGATTTTCGCCATATGTCTCGTTATAAACTCTCAAATTATCCAAATCGATTGATAAAACAGCCCAATCATTAATTTCAGTCAAACAATGTTCCAGAACATTGTTTGCTATGACTCCATCAGGTAATCCTGTCAGCTGGTTTACATGGGTCTCCTGCCTTCTTCTAATGTGTGCCATTACCCGAAAAGCAATTTCCTTTCCGGAAAGAGGATAAGAAATTACATCGTCAGCTCCAGCCCTCAGGACTTCAATCCTTTCATCCGGGTTATCCTCGTGAACCAGAAAAACAATTATTGGTCTTGGATTAATTTCAGAAGCTCTGACCTGCTGGCAGAAATTTAAACCGTGATCTCCTGTCATATTGCTGTAGAGTAATATCAAATCAGGTCTAAGCAGCTTTAGATTATTTTCAGTATCTGTAACATTATTAAAAGTTTCAACCTTAAAGCCTGCCATCTCCAATGCATCAGCTATAGTTACATCCACATCACTGGTAATTAAGAGGACTTTTGATGTTGGCTGAATAGAAACCATTTAATTTATTATTTCCTCACTTTTATTTTTAGGCTCACTTGTCGACAAAGGAATTGCCTGATTAGAAATCACTGCAGGTAAAATAACTGAAAATATTGTTTCTCCAGGCTTGCTTGATACATCTATTTCTCCTTTCAAAGCTAAAACCAATGATTTTGTAATGAATAGACCCAAGCCCGTTCCCTGCGTTTGTCTTGTTAGTGGATTGTCTAACCTGCCAAACTTAGTAAATATTTTTGGTAAATCATTTTCCTTAATTCCAACACCTTGATCTATGACTTCAATTTTTAATCTATCTTTTACATTTTGATCATTTTTCAGAGTTGAAACTTTTATTGTCACTACTCCACCATCTGGTGAATATTTAATTGCATTGTCTATTAAGTTAGTTAGTATTTGTTCTAATCTATCTGCATCAGCCCATACATGTGGAATATCTTCTTCAATTTTTTGCAGGACCTTATGATTTAAAGATTTTGAACTTAAAGAATCACAAACCTTATCTATATTTTTCCTTAAGTCTAACGCTCTGACAGTTAATTGATAATTCTGGGATTCAAGTCTTGAAACTGCAAGTAAATCTTCAACAAGTCTTATAAGCCTGTCTGCTTGCTCTTTAATTATTGTTGTATATTTTTTTTTATTTTCTTCCAGAAGCTTATCACCCGATCTTAATAAAGTTTCTGCAAAGCCCTTAATACTTGTAAGCGGAGTCCTAAGCTCATGACTAACTGTACTTACAAACTCTATCTGCGCACGATCTAAATTAGATACAATCGGGTTTTCAGTGTGAAATATTATCAGATAACCTTTAAATCTGTTTTGATTTTTCTTATCATTTAAGTTTTTAATTTCTATTTGCCTGGCTTTAAGCGTGATTTTTTTTCCATCTCTTCTAAATAATATTGCAGCCTGAGGTTTTGTTAAGCTTTCAGTACCTGATGCTTTTGACAGTAAGCTTTCCGGCAAAGAATAAATTTTTCCTGTTTCTTGCCCTAAGAGTTCATCGAAACTCCAGCCTGTTATTCTTTCAATTACTTCATTTATAAAAATAATCTTTCCAAATTCATTAGATGCTACATACCCATCTGGAGAGCAGGAAACTAATGCATTTAGTAATTCTTCCGGCTTATAATTCATGTCAATCTAAACCATTCCATACCCTAACTGCAGAATTTTAATAAAATTAAATGTCATTATTATGACTTGATCATAGGACTAAAATAGTAAATCACTTATAAAAATGAGGATTTTTTAATATTTCAGCATGAAATTCAGCATTTATCTAGAATTTGATCTTTTGTAGAAAGCAATTATAGTGGATATTTGACAAAAAACCAGTAAAACATTGTAGTATTTAAGTTTGCAGATTTCATAGCTAAACAGAAAGAAAACATGCCCACTTTTAATCAACTAATTAGAAAAGAACGAAAAAAAATTCAATCAAAAACAAAGTCACCAGCTCTACAAGGCTGTCCTCAAAAAAGAGGTGTTTGTACACAAGTTAAAACAACAACACCAAAAAAACCAAATTCAGCTTTAAGAAAAATAGCCAGGGTAAAACTAACAAATGGTGCTGAAATTACAGCCTATATACCTGGTGTTGGACATAATTTACAAGAGCACTCAGTTGTTCTAATCAGAGGTGGAAGAGTAAAAGATCTTCCAGGTGTCAGATACCATATCATCAGAGGAACTCTTGATACTCAAGGCGTAAAAGACAGAAAACAAAGTCGTTCGAAATATGGTGCCAAGAAAGATGGAAAAGTAGCTATCGGTGCACCTGCAGCTGCTCCTGCTAAAACATAAGAGGTAAATGAATTCATGCCACGTAAAGGACCAGTAGAAAAAAGAAGAGTAGTTGAACCAGATCCAAAGTTCAAAAGTACACACATTCAACGTTTTATAAACAGAGTAATCCAAAGAGGTAAAAAATCTACTGCTCAAAGGATTGTTTATGACTCTCTTGATCTCGTTAAAGAACGTACAAAACAAGAGCCGCTAGAAGTTTTCAAAAAAGCAATTAAAAACGTTACTCCACTTGTAAAGGTAAAAGCAAGAAGAATCGGCGGAAGTACTTATCAAGTTCCAGTTGAAGTAGGACAGTTTGAAGGAGAATCCTTAGGCTCAAGATGGCTTATTAATGCAGCAAGAAGCAGACCTGGAAGATCAATGAGTGAAAAATTAGCATCTGAAATTTCAGATGCTGCCAGTGGTCAAGGCTCAGCTTTCAAAAAAAGAGAAGACACACACAAGATGGCTGAAGCAAATAAAGCATTTGCACATTATCGCTACTAACTAACTGCCCTTATAGGCTGTGGCTGAACTTTCGATGACTCTTCAATCTCTACAGGAGTACTAGGACTTCCTTTTATATTTTCTACTACAGGCTCATAATGCTTAATTTTAGACTCAACTTTTTTATCATCCTGAAATTCAACTACAATATTTCGATCTTTATCCAAATAATACAATGGGGGGGTACATCCAAGAAACTTAAATATAGGTTTTAAACAGTAGTTTCTAAATCCACTACTTCCTTTTCCACCAACATCAAATTCAGCACCAATTAAAAACTTCAAGAATTTATTAAATGGCCAACAAAGCCTATATTTATTTTGCCCGTTAACACTTTCTGGTTTTTTGTCCATAAATAATGAAAGTGGATTAATAATAGCTTTAATGATTTTCTGTAATGTTTGACTTTGCAATTTATCAGGCAGAAAAGTAATACTTCCCTGTTCATCAAAAGTATCAAGACCTTCTCTAATAGCCATATATGTTACGCCGACATCTACAAGTTTTTTTACTGCCCTGATATTAGAGAGCCAAGGTATTGTAGCCATTACAGCCCATTCTGGTACTGCTCTTCTATCGCCAAGCGCACTAGTTAAACTAGTCCTATATTCTCCTTTAGTTTTATCAGCTCTATTCCAGCAAACCATTGATAAAAGAGTTTTTTCAATTGCATTTGAAGCCATAGAAAAAACATTTAACAATGAAACTCCGGATAAAGTGAGCTTTTCTAGAAACGGGACTTCTTTATAGTCTTCTCCATTGCCACTTTCAATCGACTCTTTAGCAATTCCAAGAAAACCAGAAATACCTGATACAACTTGAAACCAGGCCAAGAATCCATCTTTTGTTTTTTTAGTCAGATTCTTAGATTTTGAAATTAAAATCGAAGATGCATCTCCAATCGTTGAAAGTAAATTTACAAAAGTAGCAGGTCCAGGGAAACAGCGCATCAGTGCACCAGCTCCAACAATCTCTAATCCTGCTGCTGCACTTGCAGGACTCCATGGAACATCATTTGACTCAATAAAATATTTGTCTGCTAATTTTGCTGTGTATTCATTTGACACAAGGCCATTGCTTGAAAAATTTTTTGATCCGAGAACTTGAATTCCGGATTGATTAAATGTTTGGCTAGCTACTATTTCCATTTCTAATTTTTTATCTGCCGTAGATCTTCGAATGCTACATTTTTACTACAATTTGCCATCGAATTAAATTGGTCCACCTGCCTTTGTTTTAAAAATGTTATAAAGCCATTCTCTCCAAAAAATTTTCTGCCTGTAGGGCAAAACCTTCTTGGAAATGCTAGCCACTAAATAAAGCACCTTCACATATCAATCAATGAGCTACTGCTGCTTGTTTTCTAACTGTAGGGGTTAAGCTACAGCCACTTTTATCCTGCCTAGTTTGCTTTCTTACCTCACTAGAGCCAGTAGATTTATCAATATCACCACTATAAAATTCGCTCACGACACTACCAGCTTTATCCAGATAGCAAACAGGTGGATTTGCACCAAAAAACTTTAATACAGGCAGCATGTACTTATACCTAAAACCAGAAGTACCAGGTCCATTTTGATCAGTTTCAGTACCTAGAAGCCATTCTTTTGCCCTACTAAATGGGAAACAAACTATTTCATTTTCATTTCTGTCTCTAGCTTTCATTCCTACCAATTCTTTGATTTTAGAAATCGGGTTTG
This sequence comes from Candidatus Melainabacteria bacterium, assembly GCA_016201905.1. Classification (GTDB taxonomy): domain Bacteria; phylum Cyanobacteriota; class Vampirovibrionia; order 2-02-FULL-35-15; family 2-02-FULL-35-15; genus JACQBQ01. The sequence continues at coordinate 40,161 of JACQBQ010000059.1, forward strand.
TAATAGATTGAAGAAGTCCCTTTAAAATCGGTATTTTATTCAAATCATTACAGATACCCTGAATTTTGTTCTTGCTTACAAAGTGATCAAATCCTTCCCTAAGAGCACCATAAATTACCACTAAGTCAACAATGTTTTTTATTGGGTTTATGTTTGAAATCCATGGGAGTAACGTCATGATTGACCACTCAGCAGTACACCGCCTGTCATTATGCCCATTTATTTCCATGTCCTCATACTCATTTCCTCTTAAATTATCCTTCTCCTCATTTCTGCTTAGTCCAGAGATAAGAGTCTTCTCAGCAGAACCAAAAAACATAAAAACGCCATTAAAAGCCGATGAAATACTTAATGCTATTTTTTCCCATAGAGGTATTTCCTTTACATTATGCTCTTTGCCAAAAAGCCTATCCCATATAAAACCTAAAGCACCACCACCACCGGCAATTACCTGGGTCCAAGCCATATATGCTTCTCTTCTATCTTTAGCCTCTTCAGCTTTTTTCCTGTTCGGATCATTTGGATTACCAAGAGAATCAGTACCAGCTGCCCAGGTTTGCAAAAATTCTCCCAAAGTAGTTACTAGATTTATAAAAGTTGAGATGCCAGGAATAGCTTTCAGTAAAAATCCTGCTGCTATAGTTTCGGTAGTTGCAATAAATGGACCCATCCCAACAATAAGTGGATTTTTAACTTCTGTCGGTGGAGTCGGTAAAGAGTTTAGATTTGCTTTTCTAAAAGGAAGTCTGTTTAACTGCTTTGCAAAATAGTAGTCCATAAGGTAAGCAGCTTGATACTTAAATGGATTATTAAATCTTTCATTTAAACTGATATCGGCCTTTAAGTTTCTTGAATCGCTAACAACTGGCATTCCATTTGAGGAATGAACAGTTACAGAAATTGGTTTTTGAATATTATTTGACATCTATAATTACTGAGAAAGTATTTCAATAAAATATTTTCACTGATAAATATTCTCATTTGTTAGGATTACTGACAAAAGTTCTCAAAAAGTTATATTTATACTCGTATACAGCTAATACATATCATTGCATCTATTTATAAAGATCGATTTATGAAAATAGAACAAGCTGCTTAAAAGTTTTTACTACTTTATAGCTAAGTTAGAATGTAAGTTCAATACCATTAAAGTATTTTATGACAAAACTAATATTCGAAAAATCAAAACCTGGCAGGATTAGTGCTAACATTCCTTCCCTTACAAATGAGCAACTTAAACCTATTAATGATTACATACCAGAAAATTATGTAAGAAAAGACATAGCAAAACTTCCTGAAGTTTCAGAAGTTGATTTGATTAGACATTTTTCAGAACTAGCAAGAAGAAATTTTTCAATTGATTCTGGCTTTTATCCTCTTGGCTCATGCACAATGAAATATAATCCAAAAATAAATGAGCAGGTTGCAAGATTTGAAAGACTAACTAAGCTTCATCCAAAAGCTCCTGAAGAACAAGTTCAGGGAGCCTTAGAAATAATGTTTATTTTAGGTGAATATCTAAAAGAAATTAGTGGTTTCAAGGCAATTACTCTACAACCAGCTGCTGGTGCTCATGGAGAACTTACTGGCTTGCTCATGATAAAGAAATATTTTGAAAAATTGGGAGATAAAAAACGAACCAAGGTTTTAGTACCTGACACAGCACATGGAACAAATCCTGCAACAGCAGGCATGTGCGGCTTTAAAGTTATTGAAATTAAATCAAATAGTAAAGGGCAGGTTGATCTTGAATCACTAAAAAATAATTTAGACGAAGAAGTAGCAGCCATAATGCTTACAAATCCAAACACACTTGGAATATTTGAAGAAGATATTTTAACCATAAGCAAAATGGTTCACAAAGTTGGAGGACTTCAATACTATGATGGTGCAAATTTAAATGCCATTATGGGAATTGCAAGACCTGGTGATATGGGCTTTGATGTTTGTCATTTAAATCTACATAAAACATTTTCCACTCCACATGGAGGTGGAGGACCTGGTGCCGGCGTAGTTTGCTGCAATGAAAAGTTAGAGGCGTTTTTACCAATACCTATTCTGACTAAAGACAAAAGAGGAAAATATTTTTGGAATTATGACAAAAAGGATTCCATCGGAAAAATAAAAGCTTATTATGGAAATTTCGGTATGTTTGTAAGAGCACTTGCTTATATATGGGCTAATGGCAAAGAAGGCTTAAAACAAGTCAGTTTTGATGCTGTTCTTAATGCAAATTACTTAAAAAATAAACTAAAAAAAGATTTTGATCTTCCTTATGATATTAATTGCATGCACGAGTTTGTTTTATCTGGTAACAGGCAAAAAAAACAAGGTGTCAGTACTTTATCTATGGCAAAGAGGCTTTTAGATTTTGGAATACATGCACCGACTATTTATTTTCCGCTCGTTGTTCAGGAAGCTATTATGATTGAGCCGACAGAAACAGAATCAAAAGAAGAGCTAGATAATTTTGTAACCATAATGAAGCAGGTAGCAGGTGAAGTTATTTCAAAACCAGACTTTGTAAATGGTGCACCATATAATACACCTGTTCGTAGAGTTGATGAAACACAAGCAGCAAGAAATTTGAATCTTTGCTGGAGCTTAAGCTGTAATTAATTCTTATGGAACTATCATCGATAGCAAAATACTTGATTTATATTGGTGTACTCTTACTTATAATTGGTTCTGTTTTGTATTTTCTTAGTAAAATCGGCTTAGGAGTTGGCAAGCTACCCGGTGATATATTAATTCAAAAAGGAAATGTTACTTTTTACTTTCCATTAGCTACTTCGATCATCATAAGCATTATCCTTACTTTATTACTTAGTTTTTTCTCCAGAAAATGAAAAACAGCAAACCAAAATACTCGTTTTTCATTGTTTTAAATTTAATAGTAATTTTTTTATTTTCACTGAGTGCAATAAGCAAAGAAATTGACATTGGGCTTATTACTGGCGATCAAGAAATTAGGTTTGGCTCAAACCAAAATGCAACTTTAATTAACCTGCACACAAATAAAGAGATTAGCAAAATAAACAAACATGAGACTTATACAGTACACAATACCAATGGCTTTGTCAGCATTACACACAACCTTACCAAAGCTACTTTAGGCGCATTTACCGGACCAGTTCAATTGATCCCAGAAAGCAAAAACGGTCTTGTGTTTTGTAATAAAAGCTGGTACAGAGGTACATTGATTTTGCTTACTAATAAAGATAAAAAAAACATTACCGTAGTAAACAAACTTGATCTTGAGGATTATCTGCTAAGTGTAGTACCATCTGAAATACCAAACAATTGGAATAGAGAAACCCTAAAAGCTCAGTCAATAGCTGCCAGATCATATGCTCTTGGTTATCTAGGAAGGAGAAGAAATAAAGGATATGATCTTGAGTCAAGTGTAGAAGACCAGGTGTACTTAGGCGTATCTTCGGAAAAAAGATCAACTTCCCAAGCTGTAAAGGAAACCAGTGGAATTATTTTAGTAGATGAGAACAATAAGCCTTTAATTGCTTTATATCATTCAAGCGGAGGTGGATATACTGACAGCATAGAAAATCTGTGGAATGAAAAACCATCAGCTCATATTAAGCCAAGACCTGACTACGACGATAACTCACCTCACTTCAAGTGGTTTAGGAGCTATGAACTTAAGGAAGCAAATATGCTTTTAAGTACTTTAAATATTGGAGATATAACAGATATTGTTCCTCTTTCAAGAAGTATTTCTCAACGAGTTACATGGATTGAAATAAAAGGAGTAAATGGAAATGCAAAAATAAGAGGAGAAGAATTTAGAAAATTTTTAAAACTCCCCAGTTCAAAGTTTAATTTAAAAATTGAAAATAATTATCTTAAGTTTGCAGGCAGGGGATTTGGGCACGGACTTGGTCTTTCACAATGGGGTGCAAAAGCACTTGCTGAGGAAGGATTTACTTACGAACAAATACTTGCTCATTATTATCCTGGCGCAAGACTAGTAAAGTGGACTAATAAGTAATATTTAGGGTAACTGTCATTGTTCGCACAAGTGGAGCGAAGGGTATGGGTAAGCAAAAAAAAGTAAGCCCATTTGAAGTTTTGCTAGAAAAATAAGTAAAACCTATAGTAGGACTTTTGAGATGAGTTCCAATGACGTGTTATCCTCAGAATTTCTGACAGCCCCTAATCTCTAGTAAAATATATAGAATGGCTAAGACACAAAAAAGAAAATCTATTAAAAAAAATAACCTGGTAAGTATGAGTGATATATCACAAGACGACTTATTTCAAATAATTAATTTAACAAAAAAAATAAAAGCTAAACCTCTTTTGAAATCAGGTTTTCTAAAAAACAAATCTATTGCATTAATCTTTGCAAAACCCAGCCTCAGGACCAGAGTTAGTTTTGAAGTAGGAATAAGAGAATTAGGCGGACAAGCAATAACTATAAAAATGGATGAAATTAGTGTTGGTATAAGAGAAAATGTAGAAGACATTGCAAATGTTTTAAGCAGATATGTAAGTGCTATAGTCATTAGAACTTATGAACAAAATCAGATCGAAGATCTTGGAAAGTTTTCCTCAGTACCAGTAATTAACGGTCTAAGCAATGAAGAACATCCATGTCAAGTTATAGCTGACCTTTTTACATTAAGTGAAGTATTTGGAAAGCTTTCAGGATTAAAGCTTACTTACGTCGGAGACGGAAACAATGTAGCACAAAGCCTTCTTCTAGCCTGTGCATTAGCAAATGTAAATATTTCTATTGCTTGTCCCAAAAAATATGAACCGAAATTGATCTTTCTAGAAAAAGCAAAAGAAATTAATCCAAGAATTAAGATTGAACTTACAAATGATCCAAGACTTGCAGCAAAAGGTGCTAATGCTTTATATACAGATGTATGGACAAGCATGGGGCAAGAGAAAGAACAGGAAAAAAGAAAAAAAATATTTGCATCATACCAGATTAATGATGGACTTTTATCCTGTGCAAATAAAAATGCAATTGTACTTCATTGCTTACCAGCTCATAAAGGTCAAGAAATTACAGGCAAAGTCTTTGAAAGATTTTCTAGCATTATTTACCAGCAAGCTGAAAACAGACTCCATGCCCAAAAAGCAATCTTATTAAAGCTGCTTGACAAATAATCCTGTAGAGTAAAAAAAAATGCACAAACCAGTACTTTTAAAAGAAGTAATTAATTTTTTAAATATAAAAGATGATGGTATTTATGTTGACTGTACTTTAGGACATGGAGGACATAGTCTTGAGATTTTAAAAAGATTAAATGGTCGTGGAAAGCTCATCGGCATAGAAAGAGATGAATCTGCCTTGAAAATTGCTAAGGATAGATTAAAACAATTTTCAAATTGTTATCTTTTCCACTCAAATTATTTAGATTTAAAGGATCTTTTAAAAACACTAAACATAAGCAAGATAACAGGTGGAGTACTGCTTGACTTAGGCATAAATTCCATGCAACTCGATGATCCTTCACGGGGCTTTAGCATTAAAAATGATGCGCCACTTGATATGAGAATGGATCAAAACCAAACATTAACTGCCTATAAAATAGTAAATAGCTACAAAGAAAATGAACTGGCAGACATTATCTACAAGTACGGGGAAGAAAGATATTCAAGAAAAATAGCAAGATTGGTAGCCCAAAAGAGGGATAAAAATGGTCCGCTTAAAACAACAAGTGACTTAGCAAACCTAGTTTTACATTGCTATCCCAGAAATAAGCATTTTAAAACACACCCTGCTACAAGAACATTTCAAGCATTAAGAATAGAAGTTAATAAAGAGCTTGAAAACATTGAGAAATTTCTTTGTTTTATTCCGGAACTACTTTTACCCCCATGCCGACTAACAGTGATATCTTTTCACTCATTAGAGGACAGAATCACAAAAAACTTTCTAAAAAATAACAGCAATTTCAAAATATTGACCAAAAAACCTGTTGTTCCTTCTGAAAGTGAAACAGAAATAAACCCAAGAGCAAGAAGTGCAAAGCTACGGGCCGCAGAAAGAATACAAAGTGAAGAAGTATCCAAATTTTTACAATGAAGAATCCCTGCAAAGAAATCAAATACTTAGTTCACTTGTATTAAATCCTCCTTATAAAATCGACGGATTTACAACTTCTCCAAAGATTTCAAAAATATTTAGTTTTCCATTTGGGTTGAGAATCGATTCTTATCTTTTATTTAAATTTATTTTTCAGTTCATGTTGTCAATGTCACTATTTATGACGGTGTCATGCTTTTTGATTCTTTGTTTTTATTTACCGATAGAAAAACAAAACAACAAATTACTTAACACTACAAGAAGTCTAACAAGTGAAAGATATTCACTTTTAGCAAATCTGCAGGAAGCTTCCACCTACAAAAAATTGTTTTTAAATGCAGACATATACTCACTAAAGGATGCAAAAAAAATTATTTATATAAAACAATCAGGCATTAAAGTCCAAGACAAAGAAGATTCAAGACTTATTGCATCAAGCAATTATCCAGTCATTCAATTTGCAGGGTTTTAGTAGATCTGTACTTCTTTGGTTTATAATCAAGTTTGCATGTATTTAAGTTACAAGCTTAGAGTTTTTGTCTGTCAGGCAGTGTTGATATTGGTTTTTATACTAATCTGGCTGCAATTATTTAACATACAAATAATTAAATCAGGTGGATTTGTTCTAGAGGCAAAAAAACAGTTTTACAAACAACTGATTTCGCTAAGAGGAGACATTAGAGATAGAAATGGGGATTTGCTTGCTTTAGACATAATTACATATGATCTCTATAACAACGTTCGCAATCTAAATAAAATTTCAGAAGAAAGTATCGATAGGTTGTCTAAGTTACTAAATATTAGTCCAAGCAATCTTAAAGTTAAACTAGGTCAAAAAAAAGACACAAGAATGCTTTCTGGAATTAGCGAGAAGACAGCAAACAGGATAAGAAAAATTAATCCTGGCTTTGCTTATCTAATACCGGTCGTTAAAAGATCATATCCACATAAAAAAATGGCTTCGCACTTAATTGGTTTTGTAAACAGCGATCATAAAGGACAACACGGTGTTGAATATAAGCATCAAGATCTTCTTACAAAAATCTCTGACAAGTCAAGCAAGACAGAGCTCTTCCCCAAAGGAACAGACATAGTTCTGAGCATAGATTCACAGTTACAGGAATACTGTGAAGAGGAATTAAACAAAGCAGCCAGAAAATCAAATGCTGCAAGAGGAGCAATTATTGTTCTTTCACCTAAAACAGGAGAGATATATGCCTGGGCAGTTTATCCAAACTATGATCCAAATATTTATTATAAAGAAAAGGTGCTTAAAAACTGGTCTATAACTGACATTTATCAGCCAGGTTCCACGTTTAAAATACTTACTATATCATCAGCGCTTGAAAATATGACCATTGAAAAAACTTCTACATTTTACGATCCAGGGTTTTTAAAAGTAGGGAAAAGGATAGTTAGAAACCATGCAAAGAATAAACCACAACAAATAAATCTGCTTGAGCTTTTTAAGCAGTCAAGCAATGTTGCAAGTGCCCAGGTCGGGCTTTCAATGAAACCAGAAACTTTTTATAATTCAATGAAAAAAATTATGATTGGACAAAAAACAAACATAGATTTGCCGGGAGAGTCAGAGGGTCTTTTACTTGATTCTAGCAAGTGGAGAACAATTGATCTGGCTACTACTGCTTTTGGGCAGGGAGCTGTCTCTGTAACACCTATACAACTTTCCTGCGCAATAAGTGCAATAGCTAACCATGGCTTATGGTTTCAGCCACATGTTTTAAAAGGTACATGGGATCCAGCTTATATGCTTATAAATAAAAGTCCAAATCAGATTTACAGTGAACAGGTCATTTCAGAAGAGACTGCTGATTATGTATCCGGTCTTCTAAAACAAAGCGTAAAAGAAAACCTTAAAGCAATGGCATATATTGCAGGTGATGTGCCAGGCTATGAAGTAGCCGGTAAAACAGGTACTGCACAGAAGATCAGACCAGATGGAAAAGGATACTGGGGCGGGCATACTGTGGCTTCTTTTATTGGATATTTACCAGCTGATGATCCGGGCATCTTAGCCCTTGTAGTTATTGACGATCCAAAGACTGGTGGTGGCTGGGGAAATACAGTCTGTGGTCCTGTATTTAACAATATTGCAAAGATGGCAGCAAAAAGGTTTCTTGGGACTCATAATAGTATGAAGAAAAAATATGAAAGCAAAGAATAAAAACTTAGACCTAATGACTACCAGCAATCTCGTGGATCTTGTTTTACAAGAAGAACAAAAAACAATCAATTCACTTAAAAAAGAAAAAATAAATATTGCAAAAGCTATAAACACTATTATAAAAAAATTACAAAACGGTGGAAGGGTAATTTATATTGGAGCAGGCACTAGCGGAAGACTTGGAATACTCGATGCAGTCGAATGTAAACCTACGTTTAGTACAGATTTGTTTTTGGGACTCATGGCAGGCGGTAAAGATGCTGTTTTTAAAGCCAAAGAAGGTGCTGAAGATAATTCCAAACAATCTATAAAAGATTTAAAAAAACTAAAGATAAACAAAACCGATGTCATTGTAGGCATTTCAGCAAGCGGTGAAACTCCATATACTGTTTCAGCAGTTAAATATGCAAAAAAAATTAAAGCAACAACTGTTTCCATCACATCAAATCCAAAATCAACACTTTCAAAAATAACATCTCACAAAATAAGTCCACAAATCAGCGAAGAAATAATTTCAGGTTCAAGCAGGTTACGATCTGGAACAGCTCAAAAAATTATTTTAAATATGCTAAGTTCAATTTCAATGATTAAAGGCGGTAAGGTCTATAAAAATCTAATGATAGATGTCCAACCCACAAATGAAAAGTTAATTAAAAGAGCAATCAGGATTATCTCCATTATTTGTAAAGTATCACTTAACAAAGCAAGCCTTTTATTTAACAAAGCTAAAAAAGATACTAAAGCTGCTATTGTTATGCATTTCAAAGATTGTGATTTTGAAACAGCAAAAAAATTACTTTTAAAAGCAAACCTAAGGCAACTAATAGGTTAATAGCCCTAGGTACATTTATCCCGATATGGGAATAGTTTTCTAGGAAATTATGCTACTTGTAGGTCAATTATCAGTTTTACTTTCAGCACTTATATTCATTGCTGTATTAATTTTATTTTTTGAAGCACACTTTGAACAAGCTGAATAAGTCTTAGAACCCACCTAGTGTTAGTGCCTCACTCCTTAGTTCCACTACTAATCTTTTCCAAGCAGCTTGAAATTCTTCTTCTGTTGCATCAGGAGGTAGGCCAACAAGTTTTCTGTTTCTTGCAGCTAGCTTTTTTTCTTTGTCTGGACCTGCTGAGTTAACAAGATCTAGATCAAAGTATTTCTTATCGCCTTCACATACTACTCTATCAAAGAAGGTTTTAGCTTCTAGACTTATACGACTTGTGAAAAATTATATTCAAAAGCAGCTTAACCCATTTTGAGAATGTATGAGCTAGATGAGCAGCTCTCATTTCAAGTTTAGTGTAAATAGATTTGTAACACCTGACATAACGATTAGCCATATGTTCTTGTAT
>JACQBQ010000057.1 GCA_016201905.1 Candidatus Melainabacteria bacterium
CTAAGATGTTTGAGAAATTGTGTAAAATTAATTCAGCGGTCGAGAAGAACATCACTTGAAAATCTTCAACTCTCATCAAAAGAAAGATTTAGGAGCATAAAACCATGTCAGATTCCTTCCTTAAGTTGACACATATGGCCTGGCGGGCTCGCAATGACGCAAATCCTCAAAAATTTACAGACCCCTTATAAACGATTGGTGTTTAGCAGCAAAAAAAAGACGTATATTACTACGTCCTTAATATACAAAGCATTATTTAAAAACTACGACTTTGATTCTACCTCAGTCTCATTTACTGAAGCTGGATTAACTATGCCATGGAGTTTATTTAGCTCATCCCCGATCATTTTTGCAAAAAATACAGAAGAGTTATTTAATTCACCAGCCAGCTGCTTGACCTGTTCTTTTACAGGTGTACCTGTACTAAGTTTATTGACCTTATTTAACTCGGTGACAAACTCAGCAAAAGATTTTATTGCTTCACTTGCTTTCTTATCAAGGCTAGGCAAATTATCTTTTAGGCCATCAAAATATACTTTGTCAACATTACTTAACACGGTAATACCTCCAAGTGTTTAGTTAATTTATATGAGAAAATATAATGACAAAACGTTAAGTCAAGGTTAAAAAAAAGATTAATTTTTTTTAATGCCTAATAACCCTATTAAAGACACAAATAACAAATTAACCAGATTTTAATAAAGGCATTAATCTACAAAAAAGTCTTCAATCTGTTTAAATCCAGATTCCCGCCACTTAAAACTACAACTGTGTTTTTACCGACAGGTATTTTCCTTTCAAGAAGGGCTGCTACTGTACATGCGGCAGATGGCTCAACCAATAATTTTTGTCTTTCTAAAAGGAGTAAAATAGCTTCTTTTGTCTTATCATCAGAAATTGTAAAAATATCATCCACGTATTTTTTGGTCAGGTTAAAAGTTATATCACCAACTCGGCATGCTGAAAGCCCTTCAGCAAAAGATGTTATTTTAGGCAGCCCGACTATCTTACCTGACTTAAAACTCTGATACATTGAGTCAGCACCAATAGTTTCTACCCCAAAAACTTTTACACCTTTTTTCAACTGTTTTATAGTACTTGCAATGCCTGCAACCAAGCCTCCTCCGCCAATTGAACAAATAATAGTATCAACTTCACTAAGATCTTTATAAATCTCAAGAGCTGTAGTTCCTTGCCCACAAACTATATCAATGTCATTAAAAGCATGAAGATGCTCATAGCCTAATTTTTTCTGAAGCTCAAAAGAATGATCTAAAGCATGCTGCAATTCTGTACCATGGATAACCACTTCAGCACCATAACCCTTACACGCATCAATCTTGCAATCCGGTACTCCTTCGAACATAACCAGTACTGCTTTTAGACCTAGTTTCTGAGCTGCATATGCAACACCCTGTGCATGATTGCCGCCACTAGCAGCAACAAGACCCCTTATTGTTTTCTTTTCTCTTAAGAGTTTTAGTGTTTTGTTTAAAGCTCCGCGCGGTTTGAAGGCACCGGTTTTCTGCATATTCTCCAGTTTAAAAAAAATATTTGTGCCGATTAATTCTGTAAACGTTGCTGTAGATATTAAAGGAGTCCAGACTAAGTACGGTTTTATAATCTCATGAACTTTTTTTACTTCATTTAGCGCTAACTCAGGATATATTAATGTTGTTTCCTTACTCATAGAGATTATAATATCACTTAACTGTCATTGCAAAGAACATAAGCAACAAAGCAGTGACATGACAAAACATGAAAAAAAACATAAAAGAAAAATTGGAGAAAATTGACAAAGATTACTATTCTTTACTTTTGGAAATTGGGAAAGCAGCTCATGAGGAAAAACTTAAAGTATATCTTGTAGGTGGCATGATAAGAGATCTTTTATTAGGGTTTGATAATCTGGATATTGATATTGTTGTTGAATCCAATGCATTGCAGCTTGCAGAAGCACTTACCAAGAAATTCCCGAACTCCGAGCTAAGTGCAAAGCACGATAGATTTCATACAGCAAAACTTATTTTTAATTTAAATGGCAAAAAAGTACCGGTTGACTTAGCATCAACACGTCAAGAAATATATGAACACTCTGCCGCACTTCCTACGGTTACAATTTCTGATTTAAAGAAAGACCTCTATCGACGTGATTTTACTATTAATGCACTGGCTGCTTCACTTCTCCCTGAAGATTTTGGCGAGATTGTGGATTTGTTTAATGGTTTAACTGATTTAAAGAACAAAAAAATAAAAGTTTTGCATGATGCAAGTTTTATTGATGATCCGACAAGAATGATAAGAGCTGTAAGATTTGCATGTAAATTGGGTTTTACGATTGAAGAAAATACAGAAAAATTTTTAAAAACGGCAATTGAATCAAAAAAGTTTGACAATCTTATTGAAACAATTCGTGGAGACAGAGTAAAAATTGAGACTAGATATTTCTTGAGACAGGTAAAGGGAATGTTCACTGAAAGCAACATAAAAAGTATTGTAGATAAGTTAATAGATTCAAAGGTTTATAAGTTAATTTCCACAAATTTGAAATTTAATGTACTACCTGAGTTATGGAATGCAACAAAATATATTCCAGGCAAATATGAGAATCAATGGTTGATATATTTTGCTCTTTTTATGAAGCATTTAGATCATGAAAAACAGTTTAATATAATGAAAAACCTTCAACTGACAGGTAATGAAATATCCATAATTGATAAGGCTTTTGCTGTGCATAATAGGTTGACTAATAGTCAACAAATTGATTCAATAATTATTTATAAAGAACTGGGGGGATTACCTTTTGAAAGCATTATTCTGATTGAATCACTGTTTGCACAGGACAAGAAAATTTTTCCTCTAGTCAGTGAATATCTTGAAAAAACTTCTAAAATAAGACTAGAAATGACTGGTCAGGATCTAATTAATATAGGTATTAAAGAAGGAAAAATGATTGGAGAAGTATTAAATAAGGTTCTGGAAAAAAAGATAAAGAACCCATTAATGAATAAGCAGGATGAAATTAAAGAAGCTAATGAAATTTTAAAAACTATTAAGCTTTAGAGTTTTTACTTTCTATTTTTGGTACAAATTTATACTCTTTTTTTAGACGATTTCCCTTAAGCCACCTAAAACTATGTCTTGCATGCTCAGTGATTTCTTTTTGGTTTTTTAGTCCACCTTTTACTTCAAATTTAAAATAATGTGGCGGCTGTGAAGATAAAAAAGGAATAAAAAATCTTTTATTGCCAAGAGTATCTGGAATAATCGACAGTGCTCCTGTAACGGGACTTACTGTAGCTTGTTCTGTATGTTCAGGCAAATAACCATAAAATGAAAGATCTATAAATGAATTTGTTAAATCTATAAAGCCTAAAGAATTTAACAACAAATCCTTTGCTCTATAAATCAACTCATTTGCTTTTACAATTCCTTTATCCAAATTCAAGTTTCCTTTAATAATATTGAAACTCCCATCCTGATATTTAAAAAACAATGAGAGTACATTTGTCAAATTAAAACCAAATATACCCTGGCTAAAAAGGTTTGCAAGCTGAATCCCTTTTTGCAAGAGAGCTACCTGACCAAGCCTACCATCTGATACCGAAAAAGATAAGCTGCCTTTGGAATTTGAGAGGATTTCTTCTCTTGTCTTTCCCTTACCATCAATCATAAAAGAAAAATCTGTTTTGCCTGATATTTTTGAAGGATCCAAGAAAATGAAAGAACCTAGAGTCGATAATTCAAGCTCAGAACCATTAGCATTAAAACTTACAGCACCATCTCTTGGATCATATGAACCAACTGCAAATATATTTCCAGGATCACCATCTACAGAAAGTTCATTAAGATAAATAATCGGATTTAAGTAATTCCCGGACAAAGAAACTGACTTTGCACTTAAGGACACATACTTTACATTATTAATTTTTGAATTTATTACACCTTGTTCAGTATCAAGATAAATACTAAGTGTTCCGTCACTTGCTTCCAAATTTTTCCCTAAAAGTTCAGGCATTTTAATATCGGTTACTACTGCATTGCTTGAGACAGCATACATAGTCGGTGTACCAATTACTGAACCGGAAAATTCAATCATTCCCCATACCTTCAACCCCATAAGAGGAATAACAGGTTCAATTATCATAAAAAGACCAGCTGGTTCGTCAGTGTTAAAGTAAAGCATTATATCCGGAGTCTTTGAGGAAATATTTTTAATATTACCCCGCGTTGTAAGTGAAAGTTTATTTGACTTAATATTAAAGTCTTTAAGATAAAGATCCATTTTTTCTGTATCAAAATCAATGTTACCGGAAATTGTATAACTTTTATCTGTTGGTTTTTTAATATACGGGGGCAAGGTAAGTTCAAGCATCTCATCTAAAGTTGAATAAAAATCAAAACTACTAACTGGTGGAGAAACATCAAAATTTACAATGGTGGGAATAAGTCCGTTAATATTTACGGTATTCAAGGCTGGTGCATTAATTGCTTTTAAAGCACCAGGAAGATCCAGATCAAGATTTAACATCCCCTGTATATTAAAGGAAGGACTTAAATAATTAAAAATTGTTAAATCACAATAAAAATTATTTGTATCATTAACAGAACCCATAAGCCCAAATAAGCTTATATTTTTTTCCCCTATTACCAGTCTGCCTGCAAGATTATTTAAGCTAAATGGCAAAGGTTTATATTTGATTTCACCTTTTTTAAAATAAACATTGCCAAGAACAGCATCAGGACGTAAGAATACATCCACTGCAGCAATGCCATTCAATCTCTCAAGTTCATTTGCCTGTATGCTTAGCGATGATGTTTTTAGCTGATTCTTTATATAATCCCAGAAGTGACTTATTTCTATATCACCTGTTACAAATCTAATATTGGGTTTTGGTCCTGAAAATAAGTTTTCAATATATCCAGCAATACCAAAATCTGCATTTTGGATTTTCCCATTTAGCTCTTCAATGATAAGCTCATTTTCTTCAAATTTTAAACTGCCTGATATATCACTTATCTTATCTGTCAGATTTGGAAGACTAAAAGAAACATCACTGATTAAAACCATTCCATATAGAGTCGGTTTAGAAAATGAACCACCGATATTCAGATTTAAATCACGTGCTTCACCAGATACAGTATCAGCAATTGGTTTAAATGGTGTCTTAGATGAAATAAAAGAAAGTAAATATCGGATAATCTTTAATCGCTCTGCTTGAAGTAGTAAATTTATTTTTTCATCTTCTTTAAGTGAAAAATCTCCATTGATAGAAAAAATCTCATCGTTTATTAACCCGTTTAATTTATTGAAAATAACTTTTGAGCCATCCAGAGACAAATCACCAGTTACATTTTTAATTTTCAACGGTTCATCCTGAAATACTGAAACTCCTGTTTCATGAAAACTAATTTTTCCTTTTATATCCGGTGGGGTATTTTTTATTGCAACGACATCAAGATTTAAATCTAATTTTCCCTCACTGTTTATTTCATTGTTAAGCAGCTGAAATCCAGTCTGTGAAAGAAGATCCTGGAGAACATGTAAGCTTAAATCTTTTCCGTTCAGATTAAATGCAGTTTTTACATTTTTGTAGTCAACTTCGCCCTTTAAAGATAAGTTAGACTCTTTAATTGGGATGCTTAAGTAATCAATTTTTAAAATATCCTTATCCAGAACAAGCTTACCTTTGAGCCCTTTAATAGCATCTAGAAATCCTGATTCTGCAGTAAGGTTAAAGTCATCCAGTAAAACCGTTCCATAATATTTTGGAGCAATGGCAGGACCATCCAATTTTAAATCAATTTCTACAAAGCCATCATCATTTATAGGTTCTATCCTTGCTCTTGTGTCTGCTGGTAACAGTGAAAGTGGGAGATATGGTTTAACTGACTTAAAATTAAACCTGTTTGTTTTTAGTTTTAAATCTACCTCAGGAAGACTTTTTGACCAGTTAAATATATACCCGCTTAATTCATAGCTAAGTTCATCAATATTTGACTTAAAGGTTTTAATGGTGATTTTATTTCGATCGATTAATGCATTAACGATAAGGTTTGTTTTTGGTATTTCAATAAGCTGTGAGATTTCTTTATTCTGGAACGCTATTAAGAAATTATTTGTTTTGGTAATCGCTGTTAGTTTAATTTCTTTATCATTTTTACGTTTAAACAATTTGATTCTGCCTGTAAATTCCCCATTTATTTTTTTTATTTCAGGCTCTTTTATTAAATCTACAAGATAACTTTGCCAGTTAGAAAAATTTACTTTTTTAGCAAATACAGATATGTCAAACTGACTCTTAGTCCAGTCAAACTTTTTCCTTTCAACATATGTCCCTTTTACTTTTACAAAGGAAGGAGCTGTTAATGAACCTACCCTCGTTACAAGATCAATTGTTCTTAGCCTGGAAAAAGGTCTTATCCTCCAGTTTATATTGAAATCTTTGTACAGCGCTGTTTTATTTGTTTCCGAATTAAGCTCATCAATCAAATATACAATGCTGTTATTAAGTTTCAAATTATCTACTTTTGGAGGAGGCCCGGGGGGAAATATTGTAATTAAATTCCACTTACCATCCTTATAGCGAATAGGGTTCACATATAAGTCAGATGAATCAATACTATAAAAATGAGAGTATGTTCCTGTAATAATATTGGTCAGGGTCCATACAAACCTGGTCGGTCCAGCCTGAAGAACAAGGCTATTTTCATTATCATAAAGAGTAATATTTGAAGTTGTAACTCCAAGTCTTAATCCATCCCAATCCCAATCTAGTTCCCCAAGCTTGATTGTACAGGTCAGTTGTTCTTTCAAATTCTTTTCAACACTACTTTTTAATTTATTTATGTCACCAAAATAATACAAAAGACAGGCAACAGTAATGCAAAGCAAAACAGAAAAATAAATTATTATTCTAGTTATTAATTTTATAAAAAACATTTAAAACAAAATTTTTCAAATTAACTTTAGTAAGATCTCATTGTTTACAAAGAGTCCTTTTTCAGTTAGATGAATTTTGTCTCTTGAAAGTTCTATAAAACCCTCATTTGACAAATCTTTTAACAAATTTCTTATTTCGCCTCGATTTTTAGTAGTCACTTTTTCTATCAAGTCAACATCAAATTCATTACTTAATCTTGAGACAAGCATTATTTTTTCGAAATTGTAATTAATCGGATAGTCAATTATCGTTTCATGGTTCGGAGATGAAATATACATTTCAAGATTTTTAGTATTACCGGTACGCATACCATTTAAATATCTGTGAGCACTTACTCCAAACGCAAAGTATTCTTTGGCCAACCAATAAGTCAAATTGTGCTTAGACTCATAACCTGGTTTTGCAAAATTACTTACTTCATAATGAATAAAGCCAGATTGTTTTAAAATTTTACATAGTTCAGAGTAAAACTCAAAAGCAAAATCATCTTCAATAAGTGCTTTTGAGTTTTTATTTTGTTTATAAATATGTTCAAACGGTGTACCCGGTTCAATAATCAGTGAATATGCAGAAATATGTTTGGGAGCAAAATCTAAAGCTTTATAAACTGATTCAATCCAGATATCTTTTGTCATGCCAGGCACTGAAAAAATAAGATCAAGATTAAAGTTAGTAAAACCTGTTAATTTTATCTTATTTATTGCATCAATTGTTTCATCTGCTGAGTGCTTTCTTCCAAGTGTTTCCAATATTTTTTCATTAAAACTTTGAGCACCAATGCTAATCCTATTTACACCAAGATTCTTATAACCAAGCAGGTAATCCTCACGAGCTGTACCAGGATTTAATTCCATGGTTATCTCACAATCATTATTTATTTCAAAATATTTCTTTAGCTCGCTAAATAATTTTTCATATAATTCTGGTGAAACCAATGATGGTGTACCGCCACCAATAAATATTGTTTTTATTGTTCTTTTTACCTTTCGATTTTTATCTCTTAGTTCTAAGCTTTTATATGCTTCACATTTAGTTCTAATTTCAAATAGCAGAGCATCAAAGTATTGTTCAATCAAATTTTCTTTATTAGCCCAGGAGGCAAAATCACAGTAAGGGCATTTGGTTTTACAAAACGGGATGTGAATATAAATGCTTTCAGCTGTTATTGTGTAATTCATTTTTCTGATTCTTTATCCACTAAATATGCTGCATGAGTTGTAGCGCCAACATCCAATTTTACTGCAACTTTTTTAAGATCTAAATCGATTATTGAAATAGTATTTGTAGTCTCGCTTGTGACTACTAGCCACTTGCTATCAGCAGTAAGTTTAATATCACTTGGGAATTGAGTTTCAATCGGTAGATTGATAGTATCAGTTAATTGACCAGATTCAAGATCTACTATGCTAATTGAATTTGATTTACCGTTTCCAACATAAAGCCACTTACCTCCAGGATGGATAGCAAGCGAAACAGGTGTTTCCCCTACATGAAATGTATTTTTTATTTTCTTAGCTTCAATGTCATATTCTGTAACAGTATTTCCGACTCTGTTTGCTGTATAAATCAGTCCACGACTAAGATCTGTAATAATTCTCTCAGGGCCACCATCAATCATAATGTGATTTACAATTGAAAAATCATTGGCATTTAAAAATATTAAATCATTTGCATTGGGACATGTAATTGCAATCAGATTTAATTCTTTCAGTAGTGAAAAGCCTGTTGGATTAGGCGGTAATTTTGTTTTTATAAAATACTTTTCTTCCTTAGTCTGGTAAACTGCAAAATCATTAGCCACGCTTTCCAGTATATAAGCGAGTGTTCCATCAGAAGAAATCTCAATGTCTCTTGGGTTTGACATAGACGGTAAACTAAAACTTTTCAAAATAGAATTTTCCATAAGTTTTAATTCATAGATTTGATCCTTTGCCAGATCTGTAACAAATAGTAATTTATTCGTTTTATCAAATGCAATTTCCCACGGGGTACCCATTGTTTGAATGTTATTTATCATAGAAAAGTCACTTAAGTTTAAATAAATTATTTTTCCTGTATCAGGACTTGTTAAATATAAAATCCCTTTTAATCCACTAGGAGCCGGATTCGTACTAAGTAGTTTTGCATTACAATCCTGATTTGGAGGGCATTCTTTTTTTATAGACAAGTCACCAATTATACTGGACTCATCTTGTTTAACTATGAAGTTTTTTGGCACAATAAGATCGCTTGGAAATTTTGTTTTTAAAAACTTCTCTCTGTATTTATCTGATATTTCTGATAAAGTAAGAATTGTCTGAGTTTCATTGCTATGTTTTAATACCTTTACATAAATCCAGCCATTTGAGAACCAAAGAAGCCTTGGTAAGCTCTTTTTGTCTTCACTCAAAATACTATAAACAAGCTCAATTTTTTTCTTCGCAAAACGTTTTTTTGCTATTGGTTTTAAGTCTTCTTCCGGAGGAGGTAGTAGAGGCAAAAAAGTTTCATTATTTACAACAAATGAGTTGTCAATTTTAAAATTTGCTGTAGGGAATTTTTTCTTAATACAATCTTTTAAATCATCAGGCAGCTCAATACAAAATGCTGGTACTGACAAAAAGAAAACGGTTAACAAAAACAATGATGTGCGTTTCATTTTAAATTTCAAAACCAAAAGTAAGAATCTCATATGGCTTTACTTGAAAATTAATTCGACCATTGGTTTTATTTAAAGCATTTTTTACTTCCTCATTTAAGGTTAGTAAAAATATCTTTTTTATCGGGATTCCAATCTCTATATAACAGTCATCGATCGTTTTGTTTGTAGGATTATAAAGCCTTAAAATATAAGCATTGTCTTTATCTTCTGCTTTTTTAAAACTGCTTACAACGACATCTCTTGAAACTGTAACTAAACTTGGGATGTTAGTTTGCAAGGATGACTGATTGGTAAGAAGTGGAGACTGATAAAGTAACTGTTCTTGTTGAATTTTTGCATCTTCCCAGTTCCCTAAGTGTGGATATAATGCATAAGCAAATTCGATCTGCCTGTTACATTGAGCCTCGGGAGTTTCTATTAAAGAGTGGGATTTTACGCTAGACAACCTGCCAACTGCTCTGATTAAGGTAACTGCAAAGCCATTGCCATTTTCATAAAGTTCATATTCAGCAAGTCCACCTCCAAAAAAAGCAAAGCCAACATTATCATTACTATGGTCAATCCAATTATGCAAGGGCTGAGAAGTTGCATAATTTATCCAATCAATTGGTGGACGTGCTCTCTGTAAAACACCAAATGGAGTATCAGCCACTAAACAGTTTGTGCTTAGTTCTGTTGGAAGATGCAATCTGATTCTCTTATCCTTACAAGAGTTATTTATAGTAGTTTTAAATTCAATTCTTCCAGAATCAGCATAACAGGTGATTTCAGTCTTCATTTCTATGCCAATGGTATCTTTACTTTCAAGTAAAAATCTTTTCCTAAGATCATTCTCTTCAATTACTTCTATGTTCCATTTCCAATCCTTAGAAAGGACAATTTTAGATCCTTTAGCTGGTACAAAATTATATTCATCACCAATATCATCTTCTACAGATAAAAAATGAAGGTTTTCAAATTTAAAACTGTTTTCTTTTAAGGAGATTGTAAGTGTTCCATCACAATTAATCTTTAATTTATAAAACTTGTTTTCAAAATCCAGCGAGTTTGTTTTTTCTTTCTTATTAGCCAATGTTTCTTGCGCTGTAATCTCATACGTACAGACAGAGTATGGCTCGATACTTGCTTTAAATAATAATTTAATTTTTTGAATTGCCTGTAGTAACGGGACTTCGTCTTTTGAACGTACCATTTTATAAGTTTCATGATTTTCTAGTACAGTACAGTCAATGTTTTTATCTTTGCTTTTTAAAGAAATATTATTTATCTTTTCTTTGTTTATGGTAGGAATAGCTGAAGGATGTTCAGCAGCTGGGCCTAAAGGAAAATCAAGTCTTGCCTCAATAGTTTCATTTCTTTGATAGCTGGTTAAATTAATTACTTGAAGATATTTCCTGAAAATGTCACCTTGAGAAGCGTTAGCAAAGGATTTTTTAACATTATGAGATTCTTCGCCATCGCTTAAAATAACATTTAGTGAACTCAAAAGATTTTCTTTGGTTTTATCTAAAACCTGACTCACTTTAGAAAACCTTGTCTCCATTTCTCTGTGAACTTCATCAACAGAGCAGCCACAGATTGAGTCATGTGCATGATTCTGCATTAAAAGTTTCCAGGCATGTTTAATGTGATTCTGCGGATATATAGT
Organism: Candidatus Melainabacteria bacterium; assembly: GCA_016201905.1. Taxonomy (GTDB): domain Bacteria; phylum Cyanobacteriota; class Vampirovibrionia; order 2-02-FULL-35-15; family 2-02-FULL-35-15; genus JACQBQ01. The sequence goes on from JACQBQ010000057.1 coordinate 11,234, forward strand.
CTTCTTATTCAAGCTCAATAGTACTGACAATGGTTCTATAATTTTTTCAATTTTTGTCTGGCATCTGTAATTTTCAAGCTTTAGGTAAACCCTTCCTGAAAGAGTGCCAGCAAGAATATATTTATTATTGTCATCACGAAGTTCGCCAAAATAAATTGGATAATTATCGATGTTTTTATTGTCTGCAATGTTATTTACAGCACTTTGCAAATCATTATGCTTTATTTGCCACTTTTGATTTCCATTTGTAAGCTTTAAAACTTCAGATAAGTTTTCCTGCGGAATCAAATGATCACAACCATTCATAAGCAGGATGTGTCCTGAGTGAGATGTTTTTGCTTGAGTATCGTAAATCTTGTCTAAATATCTGTGTAATTTTTCTTTTTCATCAGGAAATCTTTGTGCATTGTTATACCAATGAGTAAGGGCAATAGCAAAAACTTTATCACCATTTAGCCCGTACCAATTATGTTCACTAATGCTATCTTGTATGCCTCGACCAATAATTACAGAATGAATGTTAAAACCTTTAAAGATTTGTGGTAATTGAGCTATTTGTCCAAACTGATCCGGGCAATAACCTACCATCATTACGTTTCCAAAATCTTTTGCATCACGAATACCATATAATAAATTCCTAACGGTAGCTTCTCCACTTGTCAGAAATTGATCTGAAAGAACATACCATGGACCTACAAGAATATTTCCAGCTTTTATATACTGCTTAATTTCTTCTCGTTTTTGTAGATTAATTTCTAGGTAGTCCTGTAATATAATTGATTGACCATCCAGATGAAATATGAAATTCTTATTTTGTTTTAAAATATTTAAGAGGTTGTCGATTAATTCAACAAGTTCAATCCTAAAAACCTCAAATGGCAAATACCATTCTCTATCCCAGTGTGTATGAGAAATAATATGAAAGGTAACTTTATCAAATTGCTTCATAGTTTCAATTTACAGTTTCTGGGCAGGATGAATCCTGCTCTTACAATCACTTCCCGTTTTAAATTCGTCACATGGTTTACATTTATAGTTTACTTTATAACAGCACTTTGTGGACACATTAATTTCTTTATAGCAAACTTTTGGGGTAAAACCTATTTTCCGTTAAGAAGCTATTTACTAACTTTTGACAATAGTCAAATTAAAAACCCTAAGCAAATAGCAGAAAATCTTTATAATCTATCAGGGTTTAAAGCGGTAATAACCACTCCAGTTCCATATAAAATCATTGACGATATATTTTTTACTCTAATGGTTACAGCATTAGTTATTTTATTTTTTGTCGGGTACAAAATAGTTCAATCAGAGAAAATCAATCATACTGAAATAATAAAATGGTCAATAGTTTTTTCGCTCTTAATGACCATTGCTATACCCTCACATTCATCTGACTTGTTTGGTTACATGGCAAGAGGTGCTCAGCAGTCTTTATATCACCAAAATCCTTACCTGATAACAGTAAGTGAAATCAAAGGATATAGTTCTAAACCGTTATTTGTCAACTTCATGTGGCCATTACATCCTGCCACTTATGGACCTGTTTTTATTTATCTGACAAAACTAATTGTCTCTTTAAGTAACAATGATTTCTTTCTTTCATTTATTAATTTTAAACTTTTAAACCTGACTCTATTTTTAATTTTGATATTTTTTGTTTTAAAAACAAATAACACTAAAGATATTTATCTTATTTCCTGGAACCCATTGATTTTAATTCATGGGCTATGGAATTGTCACAATGACCTGCTTTCAGGCTTATTAATATTTCTTGGTCTTTACCTGATAAAAAATAAGAGTTATTTCTGGAGCGCTTTTTGTTTAGCGCTGGCAGCTGGGGTTAAGTTTGTATCTTTAATAATTCTTCCAGTCATATTTGTTTATTTTTTCAAAAAGAAACATCCACGTGGAGCGTTTCTGAATCTGGTTCTTGGAATATGCAGTGGGATTATTTTGATTTTTATTTTTTCAATTGATTACCTAATTCCAAACCAGCATATAACTTCAGTAAATATTAATAGAATTATAGAAAACATTGGGCTTGTACATAGATCGTTTATTTCAACAATTTTTGCTACAACCAAATATTTTTGCTACTGGCAAAAGATTGACTGTAATCATGCCTTAGTGTTAACTATCCTTAAATTCTTTTTTTATCTGACTTTTTCTTTTTTCTGTATCGCTATGCTATTAAAAAGAAAACAAAATTTGATTTATGATGTTGTTTTGATTCTTTTGGTGTTTTTTAGCTTCACCATTGCAAAGTTTCATTCATGGTATTTATTAAACTTTATAATTCTCATCCCTCTTCTTGAAGAGGGTATTTTAAAAAATATACTTATAACCCTTTCAATGACTCATTCTTATGCTATTACTTTTATTAATCAGGCAAATATACTAAATTTTATTTCAATGACTTTACTTCCTACACTAATCACTATCTTTAAAGGGAAAAAGAAGTAAGGCTAAAACTTACAAATACTTGCAAGCTCATTTAAATCAATAAACTCACCCACCGGCACATCTTTTTCTCTTAGAGCTAAAAGCCAGTTTTTAACAAATAAAAGTGCAAGGCAGTCGTCTTTATTGTACTGAATACTTAAATCAAGATATGCTTTATCTTTTGTTTCAAGATAATTACTATACCAACACATAGACTGGATTGCGCTTGCTTCTTTGTTCTTCCATCTAAACCCAAGAACTTTTGCAATGTTTTTTAAAGAGTAACTTGTAACTGGCATTATAATTGAATCTTTAACTACCTTTTCAAGATTAATAAGATTTACTTTTGGAAGCTTATCCCATTTACTGTCAAAGATCGACTGCTCATAGTGTCCATAATGATAAAAATTACACTCAGAGTGATTGTTTAAAAACAAAACAAAATCATTGAATAATTTTTCTTCATCTTCTAAAAGTAAATAACTATAATTATCCCGACCATTTTCATTTTTTAATAGCCCGATTAAATAATCTACTCGTACAAGTTCTGTTCCTTTTTCATCAAAAATCATATCAGACTCAAAATCAATAAAGATTTCTCTATTTGACTTAGGCAAGTCAGTTCTTGATTTTAAATAAATTTTTCTCTCTTTTAAAGCTTTAGACTGAATGAGAACATTTGTACCTTTTTCCCCAGCCAATTCTTCTATAGATGAGATGTCATCCTGATTACAGCCTGCCAGTTCACCATAATTTTTAATTGGAATCTTTTCAAGTTTTTCTTTTATCTTTCTGTTTACTCCGGAAATTAAAGACAAGTGTTCTTTTTCAGTAGCTTCCGGCAGGCAAAAGCTGTACCACTGGCACATCTGACAGTTTGAATCTATAAAAAGATCTGGCATAGCATCCGGATCACGTAAAATGTTTTTACTTTCATTTATTGCATAAATAACTTGTTTCATAAGTCCATAAAAATATTTTATTTGCAGGTCAACATCAAGAAGCAAAAGCCCTCCATATAAAGGAGTAAAACCTTGTATATCTCCAAGCAGGTATGAATAGCATCCAAGCTGAAATATGTAGCGTTCTCTTGATGTAGTTGCACCTTTTATGTCAACAGCATAGTAATAATAATCACCAAGTAACGAATTCCCTTTTGCTTTGATTAAAAAATCAGGGATACCAGTCAGTTCATCACTTTTTAAAACACCCTGATAAATAGTTTCAACACCGGCTTTCATGAGCTTTAGTGTTTCTTCATGGCCTTTTTCATAATCTCCGATTTTATATTTTGGCTTTTCGTACTTAAAAAAATCTATTACTCTTGATTCATAAGTTCGTCCTGCTTTCCAAAGCTTTTTTAAGAAATCACTTGGCGCAAGCTGCAAAGTCTTATCACCATACTGATTTAAAAAAAGAAGTCTTGGACAGCGATAAAAGTTAAGCAGATCAGATACACTTAATTTCAACAGTTATTTCCCCAGTCTTCTGTGAAATGCATTGTAGGATTTTGGTGGACCACCGCCAAACTTATTTGGGTTTGAAAACTGTTGAAATGGTTTGGGATTATTTGAACCTGGTGGCGTGAACTTTTTATTTTCTTGCTTTGCTTTTTCCTGTGGATTGTCTTTTTGTCTTTTTTGATCTTTATTTGCTGACATAATTTTTCACCTTTGTTTTAATTATACCCAGGTCCTTACAATTTCCTTACATGTAAACCTTAAATATATCTTTATATTAAACTAGACCAATTCTTTAGGTTCTTTTTCATTAGGTTGAATATTTCACCTATGTAGAATAAGATTACTGTAATTGTTTTGTAATTATGAGAATACCAAGATTAACACCTCTTGTTAGTAATGTATGGGCATGGGTGAGTAGAGAAAACTCTACTAGCTCACCTCTTACTGAAAATCAAGACGAAGTTAGAACATTAGAAACTGTCTGTAACCCTAACTCTGATAATGGCGCAATCTCTTATTTAAAAAATCTTACTAAATCACGTGAGCTGTTGCTTAGTTCTGGGGTTTCAAGGGAGAAGTTAACAGATGAACATACAAATATTTTTAGTAATGCTAGAGCAGTCTTTAGAGAAAGAGATTGGAGTATAGGTTCTACAGCTAAATATGCTGCACGGCTTATAAATATGGGTGCTAGTCCAGAACAGCTAGGGGAATACCTTGATGGTGTTATTTACAGTAACGATAGTTATGATGAGGAAAACAGATCTAAGGTATCTTTAAGCCTCTTTTTTGATTTTGTAGATTTGTTAAAGTCAAATATTAAACAAGAAGAATGGGAGTTTTATAAAAATATTGGTGAGCCTGTAGACAATGTAAGTTTTGATTTTATTCGCTTAAGAGAAATTAAGCTTAACAATAATGGATGGAAATGTTATAAAGATTTAGTTCAAGCCTGCGAGCTAAAAGGCGAGGAGCTACACTCACCCACAATTCTTTTTAGGAAAGTATTAAAAGGAAAACCCTCCTTAAAAGAATTAGAACTGTACAAAGATGCTGTAGTTTATTATATAGAAAATGACAAAGATATAACTAAGTTAACTGAGGATTTTATTGCTTTAATTAAATCAAAACCTTCCCCAGAACAATTACAGGTTATTGAAGATGGAATAAATAAACATAAGGAAAATAAATTAGAACTGGATGCTTTTATTGAACATTGTCCTAAGTTAATTGAGACAGGATCTGTTGGGGCATTAAAAATATTTTCATATGCTGCTTTGTATCATGCAAAGAAAAAGAATAAGGTAAATGGCTTTGTAAGCTTTACTTATAATTTTTTACGATTGTTTCGTACTAAACCTTCAGGTGAAGAATGGAAAACTTATATAAAATTACTTGCTTATCACAAAAAAGACAAAATAGAGTTTAATCGATTAACTCAGGCATTTTCTAATTTAGTTCTTGCAAAGCCTACCACTGAAGAATGGCAGCTTCTTCAGGACATGCTTTTATATCAGAAAAACAAAGCTCTTCCAGTGTCTGACTTAATAGATAATTTTTCACAAATAATTGAATCAAAAAAGGTAAACTTATTGCCTGAAGAATGGGATCTCTATAAAGATGCTCTGACTCTTTTTAAAGAAAAAAAAGCAAGAATAGATGGAATTACAAGTGATGTCGGAGAGTTAGCTAATGCTTATAAAGCTTCCCCAGAACTCCTTAAAGCATATATAAAAACTGCTGTTTATTTTTTAAATAAACACATTTCATATAAGATGATGGGTGGTATTTTGAGATATCCACTTATAAATTACTTTCAGGATCTAACAAATCAAAAAGCTTCTCCTACCTTATTAAGGAATTACAATGCAGCACTTTCAAATGGAAAGATAAAATCTCCAGCTGATTCAGTCGATCTGCTGACTAGGATAGTCATTCATGCTGGTATATCAAATTTAGTCAGAGAAAATCCTAAAGGAGTTACAAAAAGAGCACAGAAAATCATTTTAAACTATGCTGAAAGCGACTCTGTACCCTATCCTATATATAAATCTAATAATAAAATTAATCCCGATGCACAGAAAGTAGCTGATGAAACTTTAGATGTTTACAGCACAGCATTTAATATTTTCCATGGTTTTAGTTCACTTACATTTGAAACTAAAAGACCACCCACTAAAGAACCTCCTTTAATTGCAAGGTTTGGTAACGATGTAGCAGAATCTGTTCAGTATGTAAACGCAAAAGACATTACTTTATTTCCTGGCAGGGGCTTTTTAATATCTAAACTTATTCCAGAGAAGATTTTTGTAAATGATAAAGAAGCAGTGGAAAAAGGACAGGAGCCATTTCATAAGTATAAAACTGCATGGCCATGGACAAAAGATATATTTGATGACTTGAAAAATGTAGAAATTCTAGCTATTCGAGGAATGATTGCAATTTCATGTGAAGGAGATAAATACAAGCTTGTAGACAGAAAAGTCAAATCTGATTTTATAGATAACCTTACAGGTAGAAAAGATAGAAAAATTAACTATAGCTATGTAGTATTTAACGATCATCATCGCAACTATAATCTAGATGTAGCTTATCTGGTTCCAACAGAAGTTTTAAAGAAAAGACTAGCTGGCACTTTAATTCCATATGATCACTATACCGGTCCATCAAATCAATATAAAGATATTAATGAGGTTGGTTTAACTATAAAAGATTTAATAAAAGATGCAGAAGAGATTGATGCAAGTGTATTAAACATGGGATGGGGTTCAAATATTGGTGGTGGTTTGTGTAATTCTTACCCGCCAAATAGTTCACCATTTCATGAATGGGAAAGGAAGTTAAGAAGAAAATCACCTACAGAAGATTTTTATAACCATGTTCATAAATCATATATTACTGGTGAATACGTAAGTGAGATGACTCGAAAACAAAACAAGAAATTACTCCCGCTTAGATTTGCTCATGATCAAGTCAACACCCTTGGAAAAAGATATAAAGCCCTTTTTAATTTGTCATATAGGCTATCCTCTGCACTATGGCATAAAGGAGAAACTGTAAGTGAAGCATTAGTACCACCTGATGTTTCAGATGATTTACTATTTGAAAGAGAATACTTAAAGGAACCTGAACAAGTGCTTGAGAGAGGGGAAGCTATTGATGACTTGGTTACAAACCAAGCTTCATTAAGAATGTTAGTAGAAGTATATAAATGGAATAAGGGAAGAGAACAAGGTAACAATAATAAAAATGATTTTCCAATTTTAGTTCTAGCTGATGCTTTTGACTGGTGGACAAAGCCTGATTCACCATTTTATTTAGATACTTTTGATATGACCTTAACAATAGATGGGAAGAAAATACAGTTACCTTTAGATTCAAATGGTTTCGGGAAAGACGAAGCCACAGTTTGGTATAAAAAAATTATTCCACTTAGTCAAAACCCTGCTAAAGATTTCAGATTTTACCATAGAGAAGATTTAGGTTTAAGTTAGTACAAAAAGGAGAAAAAATATGCTTGTTAAAAATATTACTATGAGTCCAGCTGCTCCACCAGTAAAACCAAAGCCAACAACAAAACCTTCCAAAACCCCTGCTCCAGCCCCACCACCTAAACCAGTCAGGCAGCCAGATCCTGCTCCTATTCCTGAACCAGGACAAACTCCTTGCCGCGAGGTAAATCCTGGCAGATGTCCAATTGAAAAATAACAACAAGCTAAAAATAAACTTTAAATATTATTCCTGCAGAAATAAGAGTTCTTCTATAATGAAACCAGGTGGGTGACTAGTTTCCACTACTAAAGGCATTAAAACATCAATAAATTTCTTTAACAAGTTAAGTAAATCTATAAATATAACCTTGACACTTGTAAAACTTTATCTTTTCTTTAGGAATTTTGTTGAAAAATACATCCTAATTAGATATTAGAGCTCTTTCGAAACTCAGTTAAATAATTCATAGTTGTAAACTCCTGCAATCAAATTAAACCTTAAGGCAAATCTTTTTCTTCTATTACGATATCGTTCAGAAATCACCTTGAAACGCTTTAACATACCAATCAC
>JACQBQ010000058.1 GCA_016201905.1 Candidatus Melainabacteria bacterium
GATGAAATGATACAGGAATATATTAAAGGTCAAGAGGGAGAAAGTATAGATGGGGATATAACGGTTGAGGAGGATTAACGCAAGCACTTCAGTGCGAGCGTGTTCCAAAGCCCCCAACTTTTAGTTGAGGGTTGTTTACTTCTTAAATCTATAGAATTACTATTATTAGATGCCGCCTCACAGCTCCATTCAATAGCTTCATTTTCACTCCCTTTAAATTTTCCTTTTAGCCAATAGAATTCAAATCTTTTCAAGGTGTCTAACTTTTGGAGAAAATAATTCTTATCATATGTAGGTAAGATATAAATTTTTTGACCTAAAGTTTTTAAACTATTTATAAATACTCTCATTATTTCCTAAATCACTTATGTAAGTATTTTACTAATAAAATCTAAATTTCTAAAAAGTCGTAGACAGTCTAGACCAAATTAAGAAAAACTAGGCGGGAAACCTTGTTCACTAGGACTCCACAGTTAATACAGTTATTAAATCAGCTTATAACTTAAGTTTTTGTAATTTATTCAAGTGATATTATAAAAGTCAATTATGAAAGCTGATGTAGTTTCAATGGGAATACCTCAGATTGGACTTGGAAAAGTTAGAGAACATTCTTGTCTTGCAAAAAAAGAATTCCCAGAAATAGAAGTAAGTCCTAAACTGATCGAATATCAGGGACGCACATTTCGTGTTCTTAAATCAAGTGACCAGATAGGTTTCAAGGGAGACATCACATATGTAAAAAGAAAGCTAAATCAATTATTTTCACAATACTGTCTTAAGAAAAAGAGTGCTGTGCTTGATGCCTTTGCTGGATACGGTATCACAACATATGATTGGCTATTAAGTGGTGGAAGAGTTGCGGCAGTTGAGAAAAATAAAAATGTACATGCTTGCCTTACAGAAAACCTAAAAGATTTTCCTGCTGATCAGCTGAAAGTACAACATGCGGATAATGTGAAAGTGATGGAACAACTCCAAGCTTCAGGTGCAAAATTCGATACAATCGATCTTGATCCATTTGGCAATGCTTACCAACAATTTAAACTATCTTTGAAATTGCTTGATAAAGGATTTATATGGCTGACCAGTGGTGAACACATTAATATGAGAAGAAATTGGAATAGAGATGTGCTTATTTCTCGTTATGGGGAAGAAGTTGTCAAATGTTATGAGGACAAATCAACAATTCCTGAATTTCCAAAAATAATAGAAAAACACATGAAGTCTGTCAGAAGTGATATCCAGCTTGTAACACACGTCATGAGTCATGCTTGTGCACGAATGTTATTTGCAATTGGTGCAGCTGTTCCTAGGTCCTTAAAAAGAGAATTCAGTAAGATACCAAGGTACTACGGGTATCTAGCTTAATTACCCCAGTTGAGAAAAAGGTCAAAATATACGTTCTAGAGGCATACATTAAGCAGTCCTCTTATAAAAATCAAGATTTATAAGGTAGGAAACCTTGTCCCCGCTCTGACTCGCATCGAGCGAGGCGAACACTTTGTGAGCGGCACTAGGTCTCCAAATCATTAAAAAATGTATTATTAATGTATAAATTCATAAGGAAATCCTGACTCTTAACCATTGCTTATATCAATATTGATATATATCAAATATGATATAATGCATCTATGTCGTGGAATATAGAAATGTATGAAACGGAAGGAGGTAGAAAACCTGTAGAAGAATTCTTAATGGCATTACCAAAAAATCATGAGACCAAAGCTAACATTTTAATACAAAGATTGTCTCAAGAAGGAAATATGTTTAGGTTTCCATTCACTAAAACTATATCTGGGAAATTAAAAGAATTAAGGATTCAAGCATCACCAAATATCTACAGAATCTTTTACTTTGCTCATATTGATAAAAAGTTTGTTCTATTACATGGATTTACCAAGAAGACAGAACAAACACCAAGAAAAGAAATAAGAATTGCTGAAAATAGGATGAGTGAATATATAAGGAGATACAAAAATGGCTAAAAGAAAAAAAACAAACTATGAGATATATTTTGAGAAACAAATGAAGGATCCAGAATTTAAGAGATTATATGGAGAAGAAGAAGCTAAGTTCTCTGTTTCTCAAAAGATAAAGCATCTTAGAGAAAAACTCGGTATAACTCAACAACATCTAGCTAAGCTTACGCATACTTCACAAGCTGCAATTGCAAGAATAGAAAGTGCAGACTATGAAGGTCATTCACTTTCTAAACTCTATGAGATTTCTGAAGCATTAGGTGCAAAATTAGTAATTGATTTTATTCCTATAAAAAATATAAGGAAATCAGCTTGATTTTCAAGTAACCTTCAAATCCAGGTTAAGGTTTATAAGGTGGGAAACCTTGAATCGAATGTAAGTCCAGATTTTGTACCATCTTGGATAAGTTTAAATGGTTTAGCCAGTTCTACAAAGAGTTTGCGGTCTTTTAAATAAAAGTGGGAAACTCATTAATCAGAAAGGATACTAAGATTTAACTTAATTCTTTAATTAATGATTTGAGATCAATGAATTGTACTTTTAGGTTTCCAAATTTCCTGGATAAGTTCATATCAATATCACTTGCTACCAAGTAATTATCTCCACTTGGATACTGCCTTCTAAAAGCTTCTAATCCTGAAGGATTAAAGTGATCGCTTCTCCATTTACATTCAATAGCAATTGGCTCTTTCCCTCTCTTCTTTAAGATGAAGTCTACCTCATGTCCTCTCTTATCTCTCCAATAATTTATTTGTTTTGTTTGCAAATTTGCTTGGATCTCATTTAAAACAAAATGCTCCCAAAGGTAACCCAAATCTTCATTTCGAAGTTTTTCCCAGCCTTTGTAATAGCATATAAATCCAGTATCAAAAGCATAGACCTTTGGTGCAGAAACTATTTCAGTTGGTTTGTAGGTGCTGAAAGGCTTAATTATATGAAATACAAAAGTTGATTCTAAAATTCTTAAATAATTATTTATTGTTTGCCTACTAACCTCACAAGGTTTTGCAAATTTAGACGCTTCAAATATTCCACTACTTTGATTAAGTACAAGATCAAAAAACTTTTGAAATGAATCTTTTCTTTCTAATCTAAAAAGTTCTTGAATATCTTTAGCCCAGTAATCATCCATCCACTCCTGGAAATACCTTTCAGGAATTTTCTCTGACATAAAAAACGGTGGTAAACCGCCCATAAAAAGGCGATGTTCCAGATCTTTGTTTCTAAAATCCAATAGGTCATTAGTGATCATCGGTGTTAACCATAACTGTATTTTTCTTCCTGTCAAAGTATCTTTAAATTTCTTTGAAGCAGTAATCGTTGATGATCCGGTTGCAATTATTTTTATACTGCCAAAATGATCAGTTGCAATTTTTAACAGTTCTGATGGATTGTCAAGTCTATGAACTTCATCTAAAATAATTCTTTTACCTTTCAATTTTTCTAAGAATTCTTCTGGCTCACTCATTAGTTTTCGTGTTTTAGGTAATTCACAATCAAAGTATTCCACTTTTTCTAAAGATTGACAAAGATATGTTTTTCCTACTCTTCTAACGCCAGTTAACCAAATCAAAGTTCTTTCTTTCCACAAGTCATTTATTTGGTTTATCCAGAAATTCCTTTTAGCCATATGTAATGATAATAGCATATAGTGCTACTAAACGCAACTATAGTATCAATTGGTACGTTATATCTTAAGCTGCTTTCAGTGGTATATTAAGGTTCACAAGATGGGAAACCTTGCCCCCGCCCCTTTTTGGGGCAAGGCTTGCCTCACTCACAAAGTGAGTGGGCGGCACGAGGCCTCCAGATTCTTTTTTACGCAATACACAAATTTTCGATAAACAAAATCTACGCTGTGTTTATAAATTACTTTTCTTATTTAAGAGTGAGTTAAACCTAATCTTTCAAAATAAAAAATGTGGCAGATGCCGAAAATCTAAAGTATTTACAGAGTTAATTTTATTCTGGTAATTCACATAAAACTGGTGGGGAAAAAATTTTAACGCTGTGGTGATTAAACTATTACTGTATAATTTATATAACCTATAAATGACAGTAAAAATTAGCAACAATCCTTTTTTGCCAATAGGAGTACCCTATGTTACTCAGGCAGGCCTCTTTGCTGGTAGAAGTACTATTAAACATATTACAAGATTCCTGGGAGAGCACAGTTCGGTCACGCCTGTAGTAAATCCAATGATATTATTTGCCAGGAATATGCTAGCAGCTAAAGATTGGTTTTCAAGAAAAATTGATTCTGTTAGAAGAGGAATAGCAAAATCTAGGCTCAGAGTTGTTGCAAAAGAACTTGAATCAAAGAAAGAAATTAGTGATAAAAGAGCTTGGGTTAAAGGATTTTGTTCTTTGAAAGATTCTTCTGATTTATCTTTGTTTGTTGAAAGATATATTTTAAATCTTCTGGATAAAAAAGTGTCCGGATTTTCCCCACGGGTATTTGGAACTACCTTAAATGATAGATTGTCAGACATTGTTACTGAATACCAAGAAAATTTATTAGATGAACTTGGTAGTACAGGATTAACTTCTGGTCATATACAAAGAGGAAAAATTGCTAATAGGGTTTTTGATTTGCTTACGCCAAGAGTTGCTGTTCTTGGAGGTCACAGTCAGGGAGGATTAACAGCTTTACAGTCTTTGCAGGAAAAAAATAATGATATTTCAATTGTTCTTGGCTGGGGCATGCCAACAAATGGGGTAAATCCAGAAAGAATTCCTGCACCGTGGCTACTTAAAAGAGTATCTCCAATGGTGGGTGAATTAACAGCTGGAAGTTCTGAACTTATAAAAGCCAAAACAACACCTTGTCCTATTGATACGACTATAATTGCTATAGACTCAAAGGACAGAAAAGATGATGTAATTCTTCCTAATAGTCTCTCCTCCGATATATCAAACGCTCATCATGTAGAGGTAGGTCCGAAAAAGGCTAAAGCTACAAATGTTTTAGGTGGCCTGCAGACTCCCATAGGATATCTATTGGATCATCCACCATGGTTCCTTAGGACAAGAGCAGAAAGAAATTTGTATCATTTTTCATATCTGGATGAAAGGCATGTCCCGTACTTCTTCTCAGAGGAAAAAGGCAGTTTAGTTTTTGAGTTTGGTATAGGGCAGAACGCAGTGGAAAATACCCGACAGCTTTTACACCCCTCTAATAATGGACTTTTACAGTCAAATTATTTGCAATGGCTCTTAGAAAAAATTAAATCCAAAGAACTTAATTTTGATCTTTCTGATATAAAGTCAGAACTGGAAGAACTACAGAAATTATCCATGCCATTTCGGGGTAGTGAATATGAACTTGCTCAAGAAGTGTCTAATTTAATATGATTATTTAAGTATTAAGCAGCCTGTGAACCTAGATTAAGATTTACAAAGTGGAAACCAGGCCTCCACCAAGTTTAATAAGTTCGCATTATTTATAAACACTCTTACTACCAGAATGTCTACCAATATCTAAAAGTAAAATTACTAACTTATTTTCAATTTGCATCCAAATAATTCTTATATCACCAGTCACAAATGAGCTATAAATCTCTCCATATTGAGATAAGAAAACTTTATGAGTTTTCAAGGACTTATATTTAGGATTTGATCTTAATAGTTCAAGCGTTTTTTCAACTGCACTCTGTAATTTCTTATTTTTTCCGGTGAGTTTCTTATACTTCTTTCTAAAGTTACTTGTAGTCTGTAATTCATACATAATATTAGTCTTCTATTAACTGATTATGTAAGGATTTAGAAAAATTAAGCTTTCTGGTTTTTCCTTCTTTGTATTCTACAAGTCCTTCAGCAATTATTTGTTTTAAGTTATCAACATTAGAATTTTCAAAACCCAATTTACTTACAAAGGATATAACCAAATTATTGTTTACAAAATTAGTTAGTAAAAGTCTCACTATCTCATTAACTGAGCTAAACCCGACTTCTTTAGCCTTTTTCTTAAGTTTATTATTTAGCTCTTCAGAAATAGGGACCTGTAATTTTAATTGATAAGTCATAAACTATACCTCTCTTATACCATGATTATACCTTAATAGGAGTATATCTAATCAAGGTACAATTAGAATAATTAAGCAACTTTTAATAAAGGGTTAAGATTCACTAGGTGAGAAACCTTGTCCCCGCGCTGAAAGGGCACTAGGTCTCCAATAGGTTTAAGACTACACTTGTAAGTCTTTTAAAGCGTAAGCTCCTTGTTGTTTACATAGATTATAGCTCTGAGTATCCTGTGAATAAAGTATTAGTTCTCCTGAAGCTATGTTAGACAATAAATTTCTTATTAACTTAGTTCCATACTTTTTAATGTAATAAGTTACAACGGTCTTTGCTTCTGCTTTTTGTATTAAATCGCTCTCAAGATCAGATTGAATCCCCATGTGGATAAATTCAATGGCTTCTTTTATCATTTGATCGATTGTGATACTGAAGGGTATTGTATCTAATTTGCTTTCTAATGCATGCAGTATTGTAGAATCTTTATGATGATACTGTAGTGCACTAATAACAAATTTTTGAACTCCCTCGCTCTCATCATTTAAGCATTTTATTAGAGCAGGATTTACAGGACCATCAAGTGTCCTCATGACTAATGTATAAAAAGCAGCTGCCCTAATTTGAGGATTATTGTTATTAAGTAAGTTTAGTAATTTTGTTGTAAGTTTGGATTCATAAGATTTATCTATTTCATTTTGATGAAATACAATCTTGCTTGTTAATTGCATATCCATAAAGTAAGTCAGGCAACAAATTGCTTGGGATCTAAGTTCTGCATCAAATTCAGATTCATCAAATGCAATCTTATTTAACACTTCAAATAGTTCATTTTCTTTATTAGCTTTTTTATATTTGTCCACAAGTTCGCATCTTAGCTCGTATTGCTTTAATTTGTCATCTAATGGAGATTTCTCATTGCTACTTTTAGATTTAATAACTTCTCTTAATTGGTTAATTACTTGATCTTTTGCAGATGCATGATAATTTTCATCTGATGCCCTTACAGGTGTACCAAATAAACCAACTATTTTTTTAAATCCACTTATTATAATTGACATAACTAATCTCCTTCTAAAAAATTTAAATTAATTAATGGTCCTAATATTTTACTATAAAGTAGCTTGAAACTAAGCAATAAAGATTTTGAATCAAACTCTTAATCCGGTATATACTTTCAAGCAGCTTTTGCTAGAAAATTTGGATTTACTAGGTGAGAAATATTATTCCTGCCTTGGCAGGTCCGCCTCGGCAGAAACCAGGTCTCCAGATTTTTATATAGCACAAAACAAATTTATGCTTCACTCGGTCAATCACTTTTATAAAAATTGA
Source organism: Candidatus Melainabacteria bacterium (assembly GCA_016201905.1). Classification (GTDB taxonomy): domain Bacteria; phylum Cyanobacteriota; class Vampirovibrionia; order 2-02-FULL-35-15; family 2-02-FULL-35-15; genus JACQBQ01. The sequence continues at coordinate 7,330 of JACQBQ010000058.1, forward strand.
ATTTGCTGTACAAGCTGTAAATTATTACAAACTAGAACTCGATTAAATCTGAAACTTATTATCCTTTATTAAAACTTTTCTATCAGAACCGTTTACCTTTTCAGCAAATACCATTACATTTGGTCCACCAATCATAAAGTCAATGTGTACAGGAGAATTGTTGCAACTTAGATTTCTCATATATATTTCTCTCTCATCATGATTAGCTATATCGTTTGTACCCTCAATACAATCAGAGTAAGAGTTTCCAAGAGCAAAATGACATGTGGCATTTTCATCTAGCAATATACTATTAAATATCTTGCCCAAATCAAATATTGGAGAACCTGCTACCACAGCAATTTCTCCTAACTTATCTGCATTTTCATTTTTTTCTAACCACTCCAGGAGGACATCTGGATTTTTTGTAGCATTTGCTTTTATAAGCTTACCTTCATTAAATTCCATTTGAATACCATCAACAATAGAACCATTTAAACTAACGGGTCTTGTCATGCTTACTGTGCCTTTAGTCTTTGTCCAATCTGGAGTTGTAAAACATTCTTCAGTTGGTATATTTGGAATATAAACTTGTCCACTGGGTGTTATTGCAGTTCCTGAAATAAAAATAGATTTTGGTGTCAAACCAACTCTTAAATCAGTTTTCCCATCTGGAGTCTCTGTATTTGGTCTAACACTTAAGAAGTGCAAAATATTGTAACCCTGTTTTACTACAGCATTAAGTTTCTCCTCTGTTTTTTTTAGATTTGCAATATGTTCAGTTAACTTACCTACGCGAGTTATTTTTCTTGCTTCAATAGCAGCATCTTTTAAACTAGCGTAACCTGCAGCACCTGCTGAAGCTGTAGTTGGTAAATAATAAATGCACCAAGGATTTTCTATTGTAAGGCGATCCTCATAGGGTTTAGTTTTTTTAAGTATACCTGTCTGTGCAAGTTGAATCTTTGCAGGATCAATATTTTCATATTTACTTGGGTCTGTGCCCTCTAAATATAAACTGGCTGTGCCCTTTTCAAGAAACTCTTTAGATCGTGCTACCACAGATTCTGGCACCTCACTTAAAATGGACTTGCTTGCATATTTGTAAAATGGAATAGCTAAATCAAACTCTTTTTTTTCATTAATACTAATATCAATTAATTTAGTACCATTTTGATAAGCCCATTCTGCTAATTGAAGCATTTGTGGCAAGTGCTCTCTTGAACCTAAAATTGCTAGAGGCTGTCCCCTTCTTAAATTTAAACAACCACTTAGAATTTCTTCTGGATTAATTGCAAGTTCTTTTTGCACATCATCAGGAATAAAGTCAGATATACTTTTGATTAGATCTTTTTCGTCTTGTGCAGAAAGACCTGCTTCACTATACAGAGATGTGGTTTTATCAAAAGTAATAAAAGCTGCCCCTTGTTGTTTAAGTTCTAACTCTTTTTGTTCTTTATAGTCAAAATCTTCTCTAATACCATACCTTGCTTTTAAATCTTCTAATGCTTGCTCTTTTAAGCTAACCGAAACTAGTCCAGCGTTAAAATCCCTGTATGCTATCTCAACTGTCTTATAAACAAATGGAAGATGATCACTGTAAGCTGTGATTTTTAGTTTTTGGTTAGGTCTTAATGCTTGTCCGCTATTAACTTGAGAAAGAAGGTTTGCAATGTAAACATTAAGATCTTTTTGTTGTTCTAGGAATAACATTCCCGGATTCAGGTTTGATGCAATAAGGGGTTTAACTTGCATATAGTCCTTTAATTAATTAAGGTTTTAATTGGATTATTCAAAATTGTAAGTTATAAAGTAACACTTGTCAAATTAAAAACAGGTTATTAAACAGGGGCATTGTGATTCAAGCCCGAAACATAAATAGATACTTTATAATTCTTAACTTTAGTTCTAACACTTATTCTTGTTTTGTAGTCTCAGTCTCTATAAAATTACCATCTTTGTCAAATTGACTAAGATAATTTAAAGCATCGTTCAATCTAAATTTTGCAACACCAACATATTTATCAGCTGCTCCATAATATACATAAACTATTGGATTAGCAGGCTCTGTGTAATCTTGCTTTAAAACCACGCCTTGTGGAAATACTACATTTTCAACCAGTCCTGCAACTTCAAACTCTAGTGTTGGTTCTAAAATAGGAAATGGTGAACGGGAAATAACTTTCCATGGTTCATGTGCATCAAGGAGAGCCATACCACCTCTATAAATTCCAAGATCGTCAACTGCATGGTAAATAAATAATCCTCCCTTAGGAGTTTTAATAGGTGGGGCACCACCACCAAGTTTTCCACCTTCCCATGTTTTTGGTATTGTTCTAAGAATTGTTTTACTGTCTAGATTTGTTGTTGAAGTTATTTTGCCCTTTGCATCAACTGGAATTTCTTGTTTCCAAAATGCTTCTCCAGCGTTACCTAGCAGCTCTTCAATACTATCAACTAGCACATATTGAATATTTCCTGTTTCACTTGCCCTATGATAAAGCATAAGTTTTGGCTTTTCATTGATATAGATTGGCTCCGGGTGGAAGAAGGCATCTTTATCATCGAAATCTCTTGGACCGATTATTCCTTTATAGTCAAACTCTTCAAAGTTCTTTGTAAGCGTTAAAGTAATTTGAGGTGTTTTACCATCATAAGCAGTTGCAACAAGGTAATTCAACCTTCCGATTAGAGTAACCCTTGCATCTTCGTAGCCATATGTAAAACGATCATTGGGAGATAAAGCATCGATTGTTCTTAAGTCTTTAATAAAAAGTCCATCTTTAACTTCAGCGAGGCAAACATAAGAAACAAATTTGCTATCTGGATATTTCTCGCCAAAAGTAATCCGAGGGAAGAGAAGAAATCTATTATTTCTATGGATTGTTGCCCCAGGATTGTAAGCTCCGTCTGGGTTTATTCCAATATTATTAGGCCTTAAAAGTGGAGCTATTTGCTTGTGGATTTTAAATCTATTTATTCTTGCATCAGCAAAATTAGTTATTTTACTTGATATTAAGTTACTTATTCCCACTTAATATCTCCATATTTCTTCCAGTTAAATGTACTATCTAAATTTAGAAAATCTTCAGTAAACTCTCCTTCTCTACGAATTATTACTGGCTCTTTAGAATTATCTTGTAAACCAGAAATTGTAACTCCTGCGCCAGGACCAGATTTAAGCGACATATCAACATGAAGATCACATTTATTTTTTCCACCTGTTACTGTGTATCCATCTCCACAAGCAAAGTGTACATCCTGCTTTTCTGCAATTAATGTGTTGTGAACGATTCTTCCATTCAAAAGTTCTGTAATCATTCTATTAAATCCAATTGCAAATTCACCAAGGCGATCAAAGTTTTCAATTTTTAAGCCTGACTTTGGACCTCTTCCTAAAATACGACCTTCAAGGTGTTCTTTATCCCCAGATTCAAGATCTAAATCAATTATTTGTCCACCTTTAAAGACTAAAGTTAGTCCATTGAATTCTTTATTATCAAGAACAAATGGCAAATCAAAATAAATCTTACCTTCAACACTATCTTCGACTGGTGATGTAAATATTTCAGCAGGAAGAGCATTTCCCGTAATTGTTGAAGGACATACATAACGACTTTCTTTAGCTCCAGGCTCTCTTATTGAAAGGGTTACATTGGTTTTCCCATCTTCTCTTTCTACTTTTATTGTATGAAATTTCCGTAATTGTTTTGCATAGTGATCAACAAGTAACATCATCTCTCGGTAAAAGTTGATTGGATCTGTTTCATCAAGATGTGTAATTTTCTTATAAAACTCACCAAAATCATCTAATCCTTTTTCATCAGAAGTGAATCCCATCTCAGAAGCAAGATCAAAAGAAGGAGAAAGCCCAAGGGTTCTAAAAAACTTTCCAGGTGGCAGTGCTCCCCATTCAACACGTGACATTCTTTCCATATAAGGACTGGAAGATTTTGAAGCAGCTTTTATAAAGAGTGTTTTTCTTCTTTCGTATTCAGCATCACTAATATTAGATGGAGATATCTCAATCCTTGCGTAAGTATCCTTAGAAGTATTATAAATATCAAAGAATTTTTGCATTGTTTGAAATAACATCAGTGTGTCTGGCTTTACAAAACTCAGTTGCTCATCACTGGCTGCATTAACACAAGTGTGGTGTTTTCCTTGAGCATTTGAGCCCATTACATAGGGAATGCCTTGATTTTCAACTATACGTTTTACTATTTCTTCTACAAGTCTATCTGAGTCAGAAGTAACAACATAAAGCTGGACACTTTCATTAGCTTTTGCATTACGTCCAAGCAAGCTGTTAAGTTTCTTATCATCTTCTGCAAAATCAAACCACTTGTTTAGGCTTGCAGATTTTGAAACACTACTATCTCGCATCCAGACTATATGTTTGTATTCTTTTCCCAGCCAGCCATTTAATGCTTTATAGTCTCTTTTAAGTTTTCTTGTTTTATTTGTCTGAATAATTTTTTCTACTTCTTCTGGTCTTACGACAAGATTTACTTTGTAACCTCTCTTTAGTAAGGTGTCAAAAACATCAAGTGCATTTTGAGAAACATTGAGGTTAGAAACCCGTACAGGACATAACTCACCAGGATTAATCCCACCGACTGAAACTCGTGTCATCAACTCAGCACAAGACTCATACGGAAAGGTTTTTGCTGCTTGATTCCAAGCTATAATGCTATTCGTTGTACTGCCAATTTTCATTGTTATATTCTTTATTATTTCAGAAAAACTAAGTCTTATTAATTTAACTTTAAATTGAGTAGATGTCAATTAAATTTCAAATGTTACTGCCTAGGTTTTAACTAAAAAATGATAAAAGTATGCTTTTTAGAAAAGATTAAAAATATTTTAACTTCAGGGGTTAGAAAATTCTTGTTTGTACTCTTTGTCCTACCTGTTTTGTCAAACAACTTTCAAGTCTAGGTTAAGATTTACAAGATGGAAAGCATAGTTTCCGCTTGGGATTAGCCAGCTTTGGTGGGGAACTAGTCCTCCAGGTTTTTATAACACTAGCATGCTTTACAAAAAGTGTAAAAATGTGCCTGGGTTTGCAAAGATAAATTAGATTTTATTCTTTATCCGGATCCTTACAATGAATGGTTTCTACTACATATGATACGTCATGAGATAGATCTTCTACTGTAAACCTTGCTTGATTAAATTTTTCTGCAAGCAAATATACTTTTTCAACCTGTGATAAATCACCTGTTATAACGACAGCAGGTTCAGTGTATTTGCCTGCTGGGCGAACAGCGCAAATCTCTGCTTGTGTTAAATCAAAGCTATTGCCAAGCTCAGTACGTACTTCTTCTATAGTATGTAATTTATTTGAGGTTTCATATAATTCTCTAAGTCCAAGCACAATTCTAAACTTAGATGAATCTGAATAATCTTCTATATCTGGATCTCCATTAGTTTCTCTAGCTAATCTTTCAAGCACCTTGTCATGTTCTATTAGTTCAGCTAAAGGTCCATATTTTTTTCTTGGATAACGGGTAAAAAAATAATCAAATGAACCATCTTGCTTATCAACAATCCATCCTGAAAAATTAAAGTTTAATTCTTTTGCAAGAGCTTCTAACTTTTTTATAAAATCTTCTTTGTTTGAATCTTTTACTGATACAAACCCTGACCACCATGCTTCAGGTTTAAGTTCTCGAAATAGAGATTTTCCCCCACTGTTTTTATAGGGGACATCTTTTGGAAGAATGAGATTAACTTTTATAGCCATGGTTACTAATTCTTTGTTAGATAAATATCTTATATTAAGTTATTAGTTTATGAGTTAAGGTTAATCGATTTATTTTAAGTTAGTTTTGTATAGTAGAAATTAGTTTTAGGTGGTTTGAGCCTGGTTTAATTTGTACTTCAATGTATAATATAAAAACTAATAAAAATATCTTATAAGGAGAATTTAAAATGACAACAATACCTAGTGGACCAAGTACTAACAAGCCAGCTATAAGACCTGTTCCTTGTGAGCAATTACCAGCATATTCTAGGAATTCAGATATTAAATATACTTTAAAAATGCCAGGACTAGATATTGCGTTTCTTCTTGAACCATATAATGGAGGCTACTATAGTTCTACAGAACTAAAAGAATTTACACTAAATTATGCTCCTTCTAGGTTTTGGACTGGATCACTTATTAGACGAGCACTTGGTACACAAGGGCTTAGTTATACTTCAGAAGATATTAGATCTTTTTCTAGTAGCTATCTGCTTGGTGTTGACAGTATGTTTGAGGTTTATCTACGACACCCAAAAGATACTGATAGGACATTAGATGACGGTCCACTTATGATGATCAATAGAGATAATGGAAGCGTTTGTTTTTATCCCTCTGGGTATAATGTAGATTCATTAGCTATAAGAACCATTGCAAAAAATATTTTGACAGATATTCAACAATCCGTAGGTAAGAAGTTTAATGGTAAATGGGAGAAGGTTTGTAACTCAAGCTCTTAATAAAATCTAGTTCTCAAGCCACCTTTCTAAAAATATAAGGTTTCTTATTGCAGGTACAAGTTCCCGCTCAGCCCTTGAAAAGAGCTGAGCGGGGCTCGCTCAAGCCTTGCTTGAGCGGCGAACTTCCAACCCTACAGGGAGTTTTTCAAAATCCTTCTTCTCTTAGTTTTTGTGCGATTTTCTTATTTTCAGGCGGCATTGCTGCGTTGAGGAATTGATTCATCTCGTTCAGATATTCTAATTTTTTTTCTGGCGACAAATCAATGTAACGTTTTAGGTCTTCATCATTTATATATTCGTCTTTAATTTTATTTTTATCTTTCATCTTTGAGCTCCATTATTCTAGTCAAAACATTTATATCTAACTCATCAATTTTTCTTCCAGCTTCCTTCTTTAATTTTATAAGATCTGATATGGAAATGGTTGGTATTTCTACTTCCTGAACTCTATATACCACTTTTCTTTTATAAATCTCACTGAAATTTAAACTATACACAAGCAATACATCTATATGTTCAAGTTCATTCTTAGGGTTATACACAGAAAATACTTTCATATTCTTTTCTTCTATCCATTTTTTTCTATTCTCTTTACTAATAAAATCTTCTAATTCAACTGGCACTTTTGGTTTATAATTTAAAGACTTAATTACTTTTACAAATCTTGCAATGTTTTCTTCACTAAGTAGAATCACTATGTCTAGATCATTAGTTATTCTGGAGTACCCATGTAAATTAACTGCTAGCCCACCAACTACTAAATATTCAAAATGTTCATCTTGAAGTTTTTTTAAAATTTCTTTGTAAAGCATAGTGGTATATCTTTTATTATTCTATCTAACATTCTAACTAAGCAACTTTCCTAAAAATAGGAGGTTTCTCATTGCAGATACAAGTTCCCGCTCAGCCCTTGAAAAGAGCTGAGCGAGGCTCGCTCAAGCCTTGCTTGAGCGGCGAACTTCCAACCCTAGGAGGAGTTTTTATTTCTCAAAAGCCCATTGCAATTAGTTCTAGGCTTTTACACAACTCATACACTTGTTACACCCTTACTAAGGAAGCATTTTGTGTGCTATATAGTATATGAGTTGAAGACCTAGGATAAGGAGAGTACAAATGAGCAAAGAAGTACGTAGTGTAGGAAAGCAAGTATACAAGCCAATAGACAAAGCATCATTAATAAGGCAACCTGGCGTAGAACCAAGTGAACAAGAAAAAGCTCAAGTAGCAGACAAAGTTAAGAGCATGCTTAAATTAGCTAATATTACAGTCCGTAGCATCCTTACTGCTCCATTTTTGTCAGGGGTTAATGTCTCTCTTGAAGAAGGTCAGTCTTCAAAGATTTCACAAATAATAAAATTATTGAAAGCCAATGGTGCACAGAAAACCAATAATCGTAAAGAGGTTATCTTAGATGGTGTTGTGGTTAATGTAGACCTTGTGAAATTCTATAAACCAGCTCGAAAGCCATAGAAAAAAATTAAGCAGCTAATTCTAACTCAGGAATAGAATTTTATCTTATACCATATTACTTGGGTTCTGACATTGTCAATTGTCCTATGGGGAGCCTGTCTTAGCGAAAATGAAGACTCTGATCGATTAATAAGATCTGACGCTGTAAATAAACATATCGAGGAAGAAGTTATTTGTGTTGCAGACTGAAACAGTCGATAAGAAAGTCTTTAATAAGGTTTAAAATGCTGCCTCTTCATCTTGAGCTTGTCTTCTCTTTTGTGCTTCAAATTGTGCTCTATAGTTTAATGGCTCTAATCCGGAACTTGAGTTTTTAGTGGTTGGATTATTTGCTCTTGAATCTGATGAAGATTTAGGTAATACTGCTTGCTTTAGTTTTTCTACAAAAGTTCCAGGTCCAGATATTCTAGTTATTAGTTTTTCAAGCTCTTCCTGAGGTATATTTGCTTTTGTAGTTAGTATTTTTAGTTGTGCAGTTAGTAGAGCAGTTTTATACGGATCATTTTTCTTGCTTGCAGCTTGAAGTAAGCTAATTAGTGAACTAAATTTAACTGGATCTATTCCTCCAAATGCTTCAAGCAAGGTTTTAAAGGTTTGGATACTTGATTCATCCCTTTCTCTAATATATTGTGATATCTTGTCAGCATAGCTTACTGGAGTGGGATTTGAGGTTATTTCTGGCATTCTTTAATTCCTTTCGATAATCAGTTGCTAAAATATTTTTCTAATATAATTTGACTATAACTTATTTTAGTTAAGAAAAACAATAATTAGTTAGAGGAAATAGATTAATTATTTTTAATATTAAATGCTTAACTTTGATTAAAGCATTTTTGAGTATGTTTTATCCTTGGTTAAGGAAAACCACCAAGGCAAACTCCTATAAGAGTTTTAAGATAAGCCCCCAAGCTATGATTAAACATTGAACTTAAATTCAATTACATCACTATCCTGAACGATGTAATCTTTCCCTTCAAGGCGAGCAAGACCTGCTTCTCTGACAGAAACTTTAGAACCTAGTTTCATTAGATCGCCATACTTTACAACTTCAGCTTTTATAAATCCTTTTTCAAAGTCTGTATGAATTGTACCTGCAGCTTGAGGTGCTTTTGTATTTTTTAAAATAGTCCATGCTCTTGCTTCCTTTGGTCCTGCTGTAAAAAAAGTGGTAAGTCCTAATAAATCAAAAGTTGCTTTTATTAAATCATCAACGCCAGTGTATGTTTGCTGGTTGTGATTATCGCTCCCTAGAAAAGCTGCTCTTTCTTCCTGAGTCAGTGCGATTAGTTCTGATTCTAAAGTGGCACAAATAGGTACACATTTTGAGTTTGTTTTATTTGCATAATCTTGAACTGATTGAACAAGCTTGTTTTCTTTTATATTTTTTATTTCATTTTCTAAAACATTTGCAGCATAGATTACCGGTTTGTCAGATAAAAGAAAAAGTGACTTGTAAAAATCAACATCTTCTTTTTCTAATGCGATTGAGTTTAAGGGTAGATTTTCATTTAGTGTTTTTTGAATTTTTTCAAGTATTATTAATTCCTGCTTACTGGTTTTGTCATTTCCTTTTGCTTTTTTTGAAACATTGTCAATTTTTTTTTCAATTGACTGAAGATCGCTTAAAGCAAGTTCAAGTTTTATTATTTCAATATCTCTAATCGGATCTATTGATTGTTCAACATGAATTATATTTGAGTCATTAAAACACCTGACAACATGTACAATTGCATCTACCTCTCTAATATGGCTCAGGAACTGATTCCCCAGCCCTTCTCCTTTACTTGCACCTTTTACCAGTCCTGCAATATCTACAAACTCAAATGCTGCTGGTACTATTTTTTCTGTGCTAACAATTTTGGCAAGGTTAGATAACCTTTCATCCGGCAGGTTTACTATGCCGACATTTGGTTCTATTGTGCAGAAAGGGAAATTTTTTGCTTCAGCCTGATGATTTTTTATAAGTGCATTGAATAAAGTTGATTTCCCAACGTTTGGAAGCCCTACAATTCCTGCTCTGTACATTTTTGTGTTGAAAAGAATCGCTAAGTTAGGTGTTAGTTCCTGTTCTTTCTGAAAAGTCCTTTCTGTTCAGGTTTAGTAGTACCTGGCGGAATAATCCTTATAGTTGCCTGCCCCATTGCAGTCATAACGACTTGTTCAATGACCATTTGCTGTTCTTGTGGAGGAGGAGGCTGTGGATTCTCTTGCATTTCTATGGCATTGTTTAGTGCCTCTTCATCACTTATTGCTTTTTGATCTTTTTTTATTTCTTCTTTTTTTTCTGGTTCTTGAACTTGTTGTCTTTGCTGTTCTTGTTGGGGCGGTGGCTGGAACCGTTGAGGTTGTCTCCCGTTTTGCTGGTCTTGTAAGTTTTGTTGAATTGATCTTAATTGTTCTTGTGCATCTTCTGATTGTTTTTGGCTTAATCCTAGCTGTATAGCAGTTTGGTACAACTGATAAGCAGGTATTAAGTTGCCCTGTGTTTGTTGTATTTTTGCAGCCAGGTATCTGACTTCGGAATTTTGTGGATTAAGTCTTCCTATTATATGGTTAAACTCTTTTTGTGCCTCACTATAACGACTGGGTCCTTGTCCATATAGAATCTTTCCGTAGTTTAAGCGACTTGGCCAGTAATTTAAATCAGCTTTAAAAGACATCTTATAAGCTTGCTCAGCTAATGGAATGTATTCAAATTGTTTAAGTCTGCTGGCATAACTAAAATAAATATTTCCTTCACCAGACCAGGCTTCTGCATTGTAAGGAAATAAATCACGACTCTTTTTAAAGTAAGATAAACTTTGTTCAAAAAGTGATTTATCGTTTGAAGACTGAGCTTTGTTAAATACTGCTTCTCCAAGCTTTGCCCAGGCTTGATTGGATTTTGGATCTACTTGTGTGGCATTTCTAAAAGCAGCAATTGCACCATCAAGATTTTCTTTTGTAGCTCTAAGCTGACCAAGTCCAATCCAGTCGTTAACAGAGTATGTAGGTCCGCTTTCAGCTTTTTGGAAATAATAATCTGATTTTTCTTTATCACCTTTTCTTAGGTTTACAGTGTAGTTAGCCAGATAGCTCTCTACTGAAGGATTCATTTCCAAAGCTTTTTTGGCAAGGTAATCAGCAATTTTTAAATTCGGATCTTCCATAGCTTTTCCTTGATCCTGAATAGATGCTTTTTTAGCATGGAGGATTGCAAGCCTGGCTAAGAAACTTGCTTGTTGTTGTTTTGTATTCCCATAATTTTTAAAATAGCTTTCAATATTACCGTTCGTTGCTTTACCGATTAAGGATAAATTGTCAGCAATTGGAGCATAGAATAAATGAAGTTTTTTAGGGGCTTCAAATTCAATTATTACATTATCATCGGTGTTGACGCGTTTTTCCAGAGGAAGTGATTTAAGTCTTGGAACTTGCTCTGTAGAGAGCTTAGCAAATTCCGTTACTTCAGAATTGCCCAAAAGCAATTGGGATACTACATCTGCTGCATCATGTATTGAAATTCGAGAAAGATCATCTAAGGTTTTTACCTCATGCTCACCAGCTGTTTCACTTTTAGCAGTAAACTTTGTGTTAATCCTTTTTTCGATTTGTTCAATATCCATTTCAATAGGATCATTTGAACCAATTAAAAGTATTTCACCAGCAAGTCCCGGTCTAAATAAGTAGACATAACCATCACTGACTTTTTTACCGTTTTCATACTTTCCAAAGGCTTGCTTGAAGCTATTTACCAGCACACCAAGGTATTCAGGTGTAATTGAATAAAGCTGTATCCATTCACAAAACAATCCATTTTCTTTTAAATGTTTTGCACCAAGTTGCCAGAACTCTTTGGTGAATAGTTGTGATGCTCCACTTACCCATGGATCTGCTGGCTGTGAAATAATTATGTCGAACTTTTCACGAGTAGTAAGCAAATAATTTCTTCCGTCGGTATGAATGGCTTTGACTTTTTCAGCTAGTGGATTTCTAAGCTTATTTAAAGGAGAGCCGTTTCCATCAAAAGGACTTTTATCAACTGGTGGTTCAAAGAATTTATTTCCATCAATAACTGCTTTTTCAATTTCACAGACTTTGACGCTTTTTATGGACGGGTATCTGACTACAGAGCCTGTAGTACACCCACTTCCAAGCCCTACAACTAAAACATTTTCAGGCTCATTTTTATGTAAGAGAAGAGGAAGCTGTCCTAAAAGAACTTGTGTAACCATATCTGCTTGGGAAGGACCATCTCCATCTGTTGGAACGCCAGCATCTACTTTTCCATTGTTTTTTAGCAGCGTAGTGTTTCCGTTTTCATCTGCAGTAATAGAGACTACAGTTGTTAAGCCTTCTTTATAAAATTTGATTTTTTCTTTTGAATTGTCGAACTTAAACAAGTTAAAAAACTGTTCTCTTGTTAAGCTTTTGTAAGACAGTGAGTGATATATTGCAACGCCGGTCGTCATAAGGGATTTATCCCATGGTGGTAATAATATTAAATTAGCGACAAGACCTGCTATGCCAATCATATAAACCCATGATGTGGAAATTTTTGCTTGCTTTTCACTGAGATTGTCATTGTGCTTTACGTCGTTTGAAATTAAATAAAGCCCCATGCCAAGAGCAATTAAAATTGCTATTTTGCTTGTGGTGTGAATACCGCTGCCAAATATTCCAAAAAGTGGTATAAAAATAAATCCACTTGTAAATGAACCTAAGATGCAACCCAATGTATTTAATGAATATAACTTACCTACTGATTCGCCAACATGATCTGGTCTTGCTGAGTAAACCCTTATGACAAGCGGAAATATCATCCCTGATAAAACTGTAGGGAGAAACATTACCATGCTTGAAATGATAAATCTGTAAATAGTCAGTAAAAACCAGCTGGTCGATGGATCGTCAGGCAATTTTTGAGCTTGTGATAAAAACATCCACGGTAATTCATTAAAGAAACAGGCTGTTAGAAAGCCGCTTGCTGCTATGCCACACAGTATTGCACCTATCCAGAACACAGGTCTTTCAATTTTTTCTACAAGCTTTGTCATAATAGCTGCTCCAAGAGCAAGTCCGATCAAAAAAGTTACAAGCATTGTGGAAAAAGCATAGGTAGAAGATCCAAAAACTAAAGTTAGTGTCCTTGTCCAAACAACTTCAAAAGTCAATGCTACAAAACCACTCACTGCAAATGCCAACATACTGAGCTTGATTAGTCTTAAAGGAATTTCTTCTTGGGACTCACTAATTAAAGTTTCAAGATCAATATTTTTTTCGCTTTTGACTTCGGGAGTATCTGCCTGAACATTTTTATTTGAGCTAGCTAGAAAAATCACAGCTGAGGCAAGAACTAAGTTTAAAAAAGCAGCAATATAAACTGTAGCGTTTACACCAAGCATTGGTAAAAAGACAAAACCTGACAGGAATGTGCCAATGACTGCACCTACAGTATTTATAGTGTACAGAGCACCTACATTAAATGGAATAATATCAGATCTAACATTAGTCAGGTAACGGCTTAGTACCGGCAAAGTGGCACCCATAAGAACTGTTGGTAAGGCAAGTAAGCAAATTGATATAAGAAATCTGACAAGATAAGAAATAAATTGTACACCTTCAAACATTTGAACAACGGTCTGCCAAACTGGTGAGAGAAAATTTTCGCTGAAGATTACAGGGACAAGTAACCCATAAATTCCAATTAAAAGTTCTAAAGCTCCGTAAGCCAATAAAGGTTTTTTGAAATGATCTATAAACTTCCCGCCAAGGTAACTTCCTAGTGCCAGACCACCTAAGAATGCAGTTAGAACAGTACTTACAGCAAGAGTTGTTCCGCCAAATACATAAGTTAGCATTCTGGTCCAGACAACTTCGTAGATTAAACCACTTATCCCGGATAATATAAAACAGGTAAAAACTACTGAGTATATAAATTTATAAGTGCCTGGATCTGATTTTTTTTCATTGGCTGGTCTGTCTAATGTTGCAGAAGAAATGTTTGTCATTGATTTTATCTCCTTAAAAGAGTGCTTCTATGTAAATGTAGAGACATGCTCTAGCTTACTTTGCTTGCCTCTACGATAGTATAAGGTAAGGATCAAATATTGTGAAGCATGAATATGAAATGGATAACAATAAGAAGAAAATAGAATATCGCTCCTGGGCAAAAAGTTTAAGACAAACTTTAGATTTAAAAAGCATAAATGCTCATATTGAAGCAAAGATAACAAAACTCGACAACTATAGATCTGCTAAGACAGTTATGTCTTATCAGGCAAAAGATACAGAGGTCTCTTTACATGGACTTTTTAAAGATGGGTTAAAGCTATGGTTTTTGCCGGCTATTTCAGGAGGCAAAAGCCAAGAAACAAAAGATAGGAAAAAAGAAGAAATAGTCGTTGTACCGTTTTTTCCTGATAAAACAAAACTTGTAAAAAATAGATTTAATATTCTAGAGCCAGAAATTACAGATGATAATTTTTTTGATCAAATAAGTAAAAAAGTAAAATTGGATTTAATTTTTGTGCCAGGTCTTTGTTTTGATAAAGAAAGAAATAGGCTTGGTTTTGGAGCTGGATTTTATGATCGGTTTTTACTTTTAAATCCAAACAGTATTAAAATTGGATGCTGCCCAAAGGGATGTTTAGTTGATAAGTTGCCAGTAGATGCCTGGGATGTAAAAATGGACATTATTATAACTGACTAGGACTTAAACAGTTAACCTTCCTTTAACTAATATCTGTAATATTACCCCTAAGCTGTCAGCACTTAGCTGTCAGTGTTTTTGGTTAGTTATGTGTTAGTTACTAATAAATTTATGTCAAGAAAATCTGCAATTTTATTGAAATCTCATTTTAATTCTTATTCATTTAATAAGGGTATTATGCCTTTTCCTGAGCCAGTTGTGGAAAAGATTAAACCTCCAATATCTGATGTTGAAGTATCAGATAACAGTCATCTATTTAAAGCTAAAAAAGAATTGTCTTTAGAAGAACAGGCAAGAGAATATATGAACAATTATAAAAAAGTAGAAAGAGCCGTTATAATTAATTTTTATACTGGTGGCGGAGCTTATAAAAAAGGTGTTTTAGATGCTATTTATAGAGGCTTTAATCCTTTAAACCCCAGATAGCCCTTGCTTAGTGCTATACAATCTTCTTTTTCAATATTAGCTTTTTATTTCGTACAGCCCTGTTTATGTTGATCGTTTTCGATTAAAATCATTTATATGTTTTCAGGTATTGTAGAAGAAATCGGAACTGTCTTAAAGATTGAATCCAGAAGTGGTATTCAGGAGCTAATGGTTTCTTGCAGTAAAGTACTAAATGATCTTGAAGCTGGTGACAGCGTTGCAATTGACGGTTGTTGTCAGACAATAACAGAAATTGCTAAAAGTTCATTTAAAGTTCAAGCAATGCATGAAACATTACAAAAAACCAACTTCCAAAAACTAAAAGAAGGCTCAAGAGTAAACCTTGAAGCTCCATTAAAAGCAGGTGATAAAATAAGCGGGCACTTTGTTTCTGGCCATATTGATGGAACTGGCAAAATAATTGATACTTCTTCTTTTGATGAAAACAAAATTGTGCAAGTCCAATTTTCAAATGAGCTTTGTAACTATATTGCTCCTAAAGGATCAATTACTGTAAATGGAGTTAGCTTAACAGTGATTGATTTAAAAAATAAGCATTTTACCTTTACTTTAATACCTTATACCAGAGACAATACAAATCTGGGTTTGATTAAAATTGGTGATCTTGTAAACTTAGAAATAGATCTTATAAGTCGTTATTTAGTTAATTATTTTGAAAATAAGAAATTGGAAGTTAAATGTTAAATGTAAAAGAAAATAATTTAAAAGATAAAATTTTCAATACAGTTGAAGAAGCTATTGAAGCGATTTGTACTGGTGAGATGGTCATAGTTGCAGATGATGAGGATAGGGAAAATGAAGGTGATCTTGTTTGTGCTGCAGAAAAAGTCACTCCGGAAATAATTAATTTTATGGCAAAAGAAGGCAGAGGGCTGATTTGTTTAGCTTTGCAGGAAGATATTGCAGATAAGCTTGAGCTTTTTGAAATGGTCAGTAAAAACTCTAGTTCTTTTGGAACTGCTTTTACTGTAAGTATCGATGCTGATAAAAAATTTGGAGTGACGACAGGAATATCAGCAAGCGATCGTGCTAAAACGATTCAAATTGCAGTTCATGATGAAACAAAACCAGGCGACTTATCACGTCCAGGACATATTTTTCCACTTAGAGCAAAGCGTGGCGGCGTCCTGAAAAGAGTAGGTCAAACAGAAGCATCGGTGGATCTTTCCAGGCTGGCTGGTTTTAAAAGTGCAGGAGTAATCTGTGAAATATTAAATGAAGATGGCTCTATGGCAAGGAGACCTGATCTCTTACGCTTTGCAAGAAAACACAATTTGAAATTTATTTCTGTTTCTCAGTTGATTTCATACAGGCTAAAAAAAGAAAGATTTGTAATTAGAGAAGCAAAAGCAAAACTTCCAAGCGAGGTTGCAAAAAAATATGGTAAGGAATTCTCAATTTATGCTTATAGAGATACTTTAAACAATAAAGAGCATATAGCAATAGTGTGTGGTGATGTGTCAGCTAAAAAGGATGTTCTGGTTCGTGTGCACAGTGAATGTTTAACAGGTGATGTTTTTGAAAGTTTAAGGTGTGACTGTAATTCACAGTTACACTGGGCTTTGGAAAGAATTGCAAAAGAAGGTTTAGGTGTGGTTGTTTACTTAAAACAAGAAGGTCGTGGGATTGGACTTATAAATAAGATAAAAGCATATGAATTGCAAGATCAAGGCTATGACACTGTTGAGGCAAATGAGAAGCTTGGATTTAAAGCAGACTTGAGAGAATATGGCGTTGGTGCACAGATACTTACTGATCTAGGATTAACTACCATTAAGCTTATGACTAATAATCCAAGAAAAATTGTTGGTATTGAAGGCTATGGCTTGCAAGTAATAGGTAGAGAACCGATTGAAATCTGTACTGAGCATAATCATGAATATTTAAAAACAAAAAATGAAAAAATGGGACATGTAATTGATTTGAAGAAACAAGAATCAAAAAATAAGAAGCAAGAAGAACAAAAATAAATTTTTAATGACAAATACATACGAAGGAAAATCAAAAGCTAACTCAAATAACAAATTTGTAATTGTTGTCAGCAAGTTTAATGAGTTTATTACTGAAAAGCTTCTAGATGGTTGTTTACAGACCTTACTTAAAAATGGTGCAAATGAAAAAAACATAGATATCGTAAAGGTGCCAGGTGCATTTGAAATCCCGACAGCAGCAAAAAACCTTTTAGATTTAAACAAATATAATGCTGTAATTTGTCTTGGCTGTGTAATTCGCGGTGAGACATCTCACTACGATCATATTTGTAATGCAATCAGTACTGAGATAAATTATCTTGGGGTTTTAAGTGGTATGCCAGTAATTTTTGGAGTGTTAACTTGCGAAAACCTGGAGCAGGCACAAGATCGCTCTGGCGGAAAAGTTGGAAACAAAGGTTCAGAGGCAGCACTTGCTGCTATTGAAATGGTTAGCTTATTGCAGCAGGTAAAATCTAAGACTCTGTATGATTCTAAGGTTTAATACAATTCTAAAGCTCTTTTATAGTGCGTATTTAGAGCTATAAGCCTCTCAAGTCTAATCCTTGATTCAGCTATGAAAAAATCACTTCCTGGTACTTTATCTAACCTTTCAATTTGTTGTTCTGTTTCAGTTATTACATTGTTTGCTCTTTGAATTAAATTAGAATACTCATCTATAAAACCTTGTGGGAGATCTATCTTGTCTGGATTTGGTAAACCCAGAGCTTTTTTATAATTTAATATAAGTTCTTTAAGTGCTTCTAATTTAATATGCATTTCTTCCGGAAGAGAACCATTTGTAAAAATCGCAAACTCCATCTGATAAAGTAAAATAATAATTTCTTCAGTTGTAGCTTCTAAAAGCTCTTCTAATTTTTTATTTTCGCTTTTTCTTTCACTGATAAATTGAGAATTAATATTAAGGCATTTTTCTTTTTCTGAACCAGTCACTATTGTAAATGAATGATGTTCTAGGCTGTCATTAGTTTTTTGTTTGTGTTCCATACTGAAAGCTGACAAAACAATGCCTCTATTGGCTTTGAGTCATCCTCTACCTATACTAAAAAAGCGATTATTTAACTAATGGATAAATTGTATCACACCACTTTTTGTTTTGGGTTAAGGTTTTATTTAGTTGAGCAGTAATCATTTATTTGGTTTATTTAATAAAATAAGAAAGTTATCAAAACTTTAAAGATTTATCATTAGTCAATCTGTGCTCTTTGTAATTTGTCTGAATAATCTATATAAATGGTTTTGTACTGTGTATAAGTATCCAGAGCCATTACTCCACCTTCACGAGTGCCGTTTCCAGTGTTCTTCCAGCCACCAAAAGCTGTTGCACCACCACACTCAGCACCTATTGTGGGTGCATTAATATAAACGATTCCAGATTCAAACTGGTTTGCTGCTTTCATTGCTAGATTAATATCTTTTGTATAAATAGAAAGTGACAGCCCATATTCGACATTGTTTGCAACTTTAATGGCTTCAGTAGAATCACTTACTGGTATAACGGCAAGAACTGGCCCAAAAACTTCTTTGCATGCCAGCTCCATATTTGGTTTTATGTTTGAAATAATGGTGGGCTCATAAAAGTTTCCTTTGTCGTACTCGCCACCACTTAAAAACTTTCCACCGCAAATCAGTTTTCCGCCTTCTTTAATAGCTCGTTCAGTAAAGCCATGAATGCTATCTCTATGTGAGCTTGTAATTACTGGACCAACCTGTGTCTTTTCATTTAAACTATTTCCTATGATTAATTTTTTTGCAGCACTTGCAAGTTTTTCAATAAAAGAATCAGACCATGAGGATTTTTGAATGATTAACCTGCTTGTAGAAGTACATCTTTGTCCTGCAGTTCCAAATGCACCCCATAGAACGCCTTCTAAAAGCAAGTCCTGATTTGCATCTTCAAGAGCTATAATTGCATTTTTCCCGCCAAGCTCAAGAGCACATTTTTTTAACATTCTTCCACATGTTTCATAAATTTGTTTTCCAACCTCTACAGAGCCAGTTAAGCTTATAACTTTTATCTCAGGATGTCTCACAATCAGATCACCAAACTCTCCTGTTCCAAATAAAACACTTGCACATCCTTTTGGCAGTCCTGCTTTGTATAAGTTTTCAATTAGCCTGTAGCCGGATATTGGAGCGTCCTTTGATGGTTTCAAAATAACTACATTTCCAGAAATCAGTGCTGGTGCAACTTTCCAGCTTGGAACAGCACTTGGGAAATTCCATGCTGTAATTAAGCCACAGATCCCAATCGGCTGTCTTATGGTAATAATTGATTTGTTTAATAGTTCACTCTGCCCAGTCAGTCCATAAATTCTTCTGCCTTCTCCTGCAAAGAATAAATAAGTGTCTATAACTTCCTGAATTTCTCCACGTGCTTCGACAATTGGTTTTCCTGTTTCTTTGGTCAGGATTTTTGCTAGTTCTTCTTTTTGATCTTTTGTAACTTCAGCAGCTCTGTATAAAACTTCTGCCCTTTTTGGAGCTGGTGTGTATCTCCAAACCTCAAATGCTTTTTTAGCTTCGCTGACAGCTGAATCTAAATCTTTTTGATTTGATTTTGGAAATTTTCCAAGAAGCTCGTTTTTATCAGCGGGATTGTATTTTTCAAAGAACTCTTTAGATGTACTCTCAGTGACAGTTCCACCAATATTGTTTTTAAACATTGTTGCTGTAGCCTGCATTGTTTACCCCTTCTTTATAATATTTATAATTTTGTCAATGGTATTAAACAAAAGAGTTCTTTCAATATTTAGTGGTGGGATAAATCTTATTACTTTTTGTTCAGCTCCAGCACTGAGAATTAAAATCTTTTCCTTAAAGCACTCTTCGATAACTTTTTCTGCTTTTTCTTTGCTGGTAAGTTCAATTCCAATCATAAATCCAAACCCTCTTATTTTTGCAATGGATTTTAATTCATTTTCAAGGTGTTTCATTAGTTCAGTACCGGTTTTAGAAACATAATCAAGGAGTTTATCTCGTTCAATAACTTCAAGAGTCTTAGAAGCAGCTGCACAGGAAACAAGATTTCCACCAAATGTACTGCCATGTGCTCCAGGTGGCATAAGAGACATATATTTTTTCTTGCTTGAAAAAGCTCCCATTGGCAGACCATTAGCAATTCCTTTTGCCATGGTAATGACATCAGGTACTACTCCATAATGTTCAATTCCAAACCATTTACCTGTTCTTCCAATTCCTGACTGGACTTCATCGCAGATAAATAAAATGTTGTACTCGTCACAAATCTTCCTGAGTTCTTTTAAGTAATTGAACCTTGGATTTAGACTATGGCTTGGAGCAGGAACATAGCCACCTTCACCAACAATTGGCTCAATAATAATGGCTGAAATGGATTCTGGTGGAAGATTTAACTTAAACATTCTTGTTAAGAGATCTAAGCATTCGAGCTGACAATTTTTTGGATCTTTAAAAACTGGACAACCCCAGCAATTTGGAAAATCAACAAAGGTTATCCCGGCAAGCAGTGGATCGTAGTGTTTTCTATGTAATGCTTTTGAGGAAGACAGCGCTGTCGAGCCTAGTGTTCTGCCGTGAAATGAGCCACGAAATGCAACAATATTTGGCCTGCCAGAATTTACATAGCGACTAAGTTTAATAGCACCATCAACTGCTTCTGCACCGCTGTTACAAAAAAAAGTATTGTTTATTTCACCAGGTAAAATTTTCTCTAATTTTTCTGCAAGCTTAATATTTTCTGTATGGTGTGTAACACAGCTAATGTGAACTAGTTTTGCTAATTGCTCTTGTGCTGCTTTTACAACTTCAGGGTGACAGTGCCCAAGCTGGGTAACACCGATACCACAGGTTAGATCTAAATACTTCATTCCATCGGTTGAATAAATGTAAGAACCTTCCCCTCTTTCAGCAACTATGTGAAAGACTCTATATAAAGCACTGGATAAAAACTGTTCGTCTTTGGCCAGCAACTCTTTTACATTTAAAGCTTGATTTGTTATCATTGTATTTAACTCTAACTGATAGATTACCAAAATCGTTTTTAAGGAATATAATTTTATAAGAACTTAGGAGAACATATATGAGTTTAAACCATTACCTTCAAAATGTCCTTGAAAAGTACAAGGGAGAAAAGTCAATTCATGAGCAGCTGGTCGTTTATTTTGAAAAAAATCTTGCAGCTAGAAAATATGGAGAAGTCTGCCATGAACATAACTGGGATTTTGTAATTGACCATCTTACTGTTAGAACCTATAGTATCGACAAAGCAGCAGAACATTATATAAAGCTGGGCTATAAGTATGATGAAACAATAACTTATGGAGATGAAGGTTGGTATGCAAAAGTTTACCGACACGAGAAGTTTCCTGCATTATTTGTAGATCAATCCTATGATGATGCAAAATCAGACCAACAAATTATAAAAAAATGGGTGGATAAATTCGGTGACAAGGAATTTCATCATATAGCAGTTTTATTGCCGCAGGGTGTTGAAATTGAAGAAGCGATTGATTACTTAAAGAAAAAAGGCGTTAACTTTCCTGGAAAAGTCACAGGTCCAAAAGGTACAAGGCTTAGACAAATTTTTACACAGGCAGAAGTTATAGATAATTTTCCTTATTCTGTTCTAGAGCTGGCGCAAAGAAATAAAGATCCAAAAACTGGGAAATACTATACTGGCTTTATACATGAACAAGCAGATAGCTTAATGAAAGATAGCGTGCTTTAGACTTTTCGTAAGGTATATCTTTAGAGTTCGGGGGAGGGGGTGAATCTACTTACTACAAACACATCCCTGTGACCCTTGAACACACTTCAGGTAGCCCTGCTTATAACAATCAGATTGACCATAAGGACAATAACCTGCTGCAAGGGAAGTACAGAAAATTTCTGTTTTCTGTTTGCAAACACATCCTCCAATAGCAAGGACTATACAGTACTGTCCTGAAGGACATGTACCCTCACAGGAAAGAGGATCAGTGATGCTGCTACTACATGGGATAGGAGAAGAAGTAGGAAGGACAGGGGGGGGGACGTACTCAATAGGATTATAAGAACCGTCTCCCCCTGCAGCAAATGAAACACTTAAAAATACAAAAGTAAAAATTAATACCAAAGTTAAAATTAAAACATTTTTCATAAGTTGTCCTTTAAGATTAGTTCTTAATTATTTTTTACCTCTTCCCAAGAATTCATAACTAGACTATTTGTACTAGATTATAAATATGAGTTAGATTTGCTTTTTTGTCTCAAAACTCTGTTTAAGGAACAGCCACTATTTTTCTGGCAAAATGGGCTTACATAAAAGCGGGAATCCGGAATAATTGTCGCAAGCGTAACTATGCTGGATTCCAGGTCAAGCCTGGAATGACAATAGGCAAAAGATATTCTACCTACTTTTGCTAGAAAAACATCAGTTTCTTTTGTAAGACTTTTGAGATGAGTTCTTGCGAGGAATCCAGTATTAGAGCTTTATGCTTTACCTGGATTCCCAATCAAGTTGGGAATGACAGACCCATGCTTTCTAAGTATATTCCCTTATATATTCGATATAATTTGTTTATGCCAAATTTTCAATTGATTACCGACCAAGATATTGTCCGTGGTTTTTGTACAGACTCATCAAATTATCCTGGTTATGCTGAGGCTCTTGTAAGACCAAAATCAAAAGATGAAGTTGTAGAGATTTTAAAAGAAGCAAATTTAAAAAAAATCCCAATTACTACAATTGGAAATAGAAGTAGTTTGACAGGCTCTGCGGCTGCTCTTGGCGGCTGGATTTTAGATACCAGCCAGATGACAAAAATTATTGAGATAAACCATAAAGAAAAATTTGCTCTGGCAGAACCCGGATTGATGCTATCTGATTTAAAAAAAACAATCTTAGATGAAGGATTATTCTATGCACCAGATCCTACCAGTGAAAAAGAATGTTTTTTTGGCGGATCAATTGCTACCAATGCATCTGGATCAAGAACTTTTAAGTATGGCTCTACAAGAAAATATGTAAGAGCTTTAGAGGTAGTCTTAGCTTCGGGAGAGGTTTTAAATATTAGACGCCCTGAAATTGAAAAAAACACTTTTGGCTATCTGCCTTTTCAAAATATGGTGGATATTTTTGTAGGCTCGGAAGGTACACTTGGAGTTATAACTAAAGCTGAAGTTGAGTTAATTAAAAAGCCGGAAAACTTTTTTGGTGGAATGGCTTTTTTTAAAACTCTTTCAGATGCTTTAGACTTTGTGATCAGTGTTCGTAAGGACTTGCTAAAACAAGTTCCTACGATTACACCACGTGCTGTTGAATTGTTTGATCATAATGGACTAAATATAATTAGACCTGATTCAACTTTTAAAATACCGGAGTCTGCAAAAGCTGGAATATTTTTCGAACAGGAATATAGCTCTGAAGTAGGGACAGCCCTAGGTGGTAACCCTACATTTGAAAAGGTTTTGGATAACTGGCTTTCCTTTTTAGAATTAAATAAAGCACTAGTAGAAGATACGATAATTGCTGAGCAACCAAAACAACAAGAAGAGCTGCGAAGACTTAGGCATAAAGTGCCAAGCCATCTTTTTGAAGAAGGAGGAGTATATGTAAAAGATGGCGGTGGAAAGATTTCTACGGACTGGTCAGTGCCTATAGGTAAGATTCACGAGATTATAAATTATGCTCAGGAGTTAACAAGTCAGACAAAGATAAAAGAGCCGGTAATTTATGGTCATATTGGAAATGGTCATCCTCACTATAATTTTATTGCAAAAAATGCAAATGAAAAAAAACAAATTTTAGAAGTAGTTCATAAAACTTGCCAGAAAGTAATCTCACTGCACGGTACAATTGCTGCTGAGCATGGTATAGGAAAAATTAAAAAAGATTTTGTAAAATATCAATATCCACAGTCAGTGATTAATGCTATGAAAGCCATGAAGCATTCTTTGGACCCAAATGGAATATTGGCTCCAGGTAATATGTTTTAAGCCTAGAGTTAACCAATCCATAATTAAGTTTTTTATACTTTATATTAAAGAGCTATCAAATACATATACCTTCTGGTTTTTTATATTTGATAGATTTGTACTATTTAAGAAACATATAAAAAACAAAAAAATGTCAGATTTAACAGTTGGACAAATGGGCCATCCAGTCAGTAGCGTTGTTAGACAAGCTGCTGGTAGCAGTGATTTTTCTACCAGCAAAAATACTCCAGAATTAAGACCGGAGCAAGCTTTGAATGAACAATGTTCTCCAGCGCCAATAACTTCTCTGACGACACAAGTAACCAATTTGATAGGGTCTGTTTCAAATGTGGTTTTTAATTTAGCTAATAGTATGTTTGATTCCTTTAAACCGCTGTTGAATTTAATATCTGGAGTGGAGGAAATAAATGGAAATAGTGATGCTGAAATAACAGCTGGACAGTTTACTACTGTCCTGAAAGATGTTCTTTCAAAAATAAATACTGATGAGAATATAAATAGAAATCTTTCAAGCCAAAGTCGAGAAGAACTAGAAAGACTTAGGGCAACAGTTTCAAGGCTTAGTGAAAGAAAAGACTTGCAAAGTGAGGATATAACAGGATTAATTCAAAGATGGAGAAGCAGCAGGGATACGCAAGCCATCTTTAGAATGGTTGCAATGTTAAGAAATCAAGAAGGAAATAATGGAAACAACGTACAGTTTACT
The DNA here is from genome assembly GCA_016201905.1 of Candidatus Melainabacteria bacterium. Taxonomy (GTDB): domain Bacteria; phylum Cyanobacteriota; class Vampirovibrionia; order 2-02-FULL-35-15; family 2-02-FULL-35-15; genus JACQBQ01. The sequence continues at coordinate 32,060 of JACQBQ010000058.1, forward strand.
GATGAAGAATTAAGAAGAGCTTTTGTAAATGGACTAGAATCTTTAGCTCTGTCCCTGGAAGAAATAATGAGTCATCCGCCAAGTGAAATAAGAGATCAGGCTCAAGGGCATATAACTCAGTCACTTGATCATACTGTTAATGCTGTAGAGCGTCACCACACAAGAAGAGGAGATTTAAATCATGCTGATAGAGAATATATATGCCAAGAACTTGGCAGTGCGTGCAGGCATGCAGAAACTGTAATAAATGATGAAGGTATGTCTTCTTGTCTGGGCTGTTCTCGCCAGTCTTTAAGTGATTGGACGTCATATGTTCAGGAGTTTATTACCTCTTGGTTTGAAGAAAAAGCAGAAGAGGAGCGTGAAGAGGAAGTCAAAGAAGAAAAAGAAAAAGCAGAGAAATTATGTGAAGAAAGGTGTGAAGAAAAAAAACTTATAGAGGCAATGTGCAGGATGCACCGTGTCAAAAGAAAAATCGCAGAAGAGTTTTATAGCTTGATGAAGCAGGCACTTTCTAAAATACAGGGAATTATACGAGTACGGGATGAATCAAATTTAAATTACCACAAAGATTACCGTGCTGAAAGTGAATCAAGGCACTATAGTAGAAATTATGATTATGTTAGAAACAAATATAGAGAAGAGAGCGCAAGCGAACAATATTATAAAAATCGTGAAGATGAAATAGAAGATTCGCTATCCCCGTCATATGTCTGTGAAAATATTGGTATGGGTAATCTTGAATTAGATTTACATTGTTAGCTGACATTAAAATATTTTGCCTGTGAGTGGTGAACAATTATTGCAGATGTACTTTGTTCAGGCTGTAACTGGTAACTTTCAGAGAGGGATATACCAATAAGATCAGGCTTTAAAAGTTCAAAGATTTTTGTCTGATCTTCAAGGTATGGGCATGCAGGATACCCGAAGCTATACCTTGAGCCTTGATAACCTTGTCCTAAAAGTTTTCTTGTTTCTTTTGCATCTGACTGGTGAATATTCATTTCGGTTCTGATTTTTTTGTGAGACCATTCTGCTAATGCTTCTGCAGTTTCCACTCCAAAACCATGAAAGTATAAATAATCGGTGTACTGATTCGCTTCAAAAAGTTCTTTAGCATAGTCACTTGCTTTTTGTCCTACAGTTACTACATGAAAAGCTACAACGTCGACTTCTTTACTTGAGCTGTTTTTATCTGTAAAAAAGTCTGTCAGGCAAAGCCTGTCTCTGTCCTTCTGCCGTGGAAATGTAAATCTCAGAAGTTCTGATTTTTTATCTTCTTTTAAAATTATCAAGTCATTTCCATCACTCAGACAATAATAATAACCGTAGACTATTTGAGGAGTCAGTAGGACTTTTTCTTTTGCTAATTTTTTTAAATCTTCAAAAACTGGATAAGCTTTTTGAATTAATAATTGTTTGTGAGTATCTGGTGTAAGCTTTCCTCTTTTAAACTGCCACTGTCCTACCATAAGAGCAGTCTCATTTATATAAGGATAAATTTCATCGAGCTTTATATCTTTTAATACTTTTGCACCATAGAAAGGAATAGTTGGAATCTTTTCTGCTGGTTTCACAAGAGGGCTTTTAGTTATTGTTGCAGAGCCGATAACTGACTGCTGGTTAATAACCTTAGAGATCACTTTTGGCAAAGGTTTTTGAATGGTAGTTGGCTTTTTACTCTCAGCTTTATTTTGGAATATATCTTCCATAAATCTTAGATCAGAAAATGCATCTGAACCATAAAACACTTTACCTTTATAAGTGCTCTGACAATCTTCTTCAACAAATCTTCTGTTTAATGCTGCTCCACCAAGTATTACTGGAATTGTAATGTTCCTTTCATTTAAAATCTCAAGGTTTTCTTTCATTATCTGCGTTGACTTTACTAAAAGCCCGCTCATGCCAATGACATCGACCTTTTCTTCAAGAGCAGTTTTTATAATATTTTCGACAGGTTGCTTTATTCCAAGGTTAAAAACTTTATATCCGTTATTTGTTAAAATTATGTCGACGAGATTTTTTCCAATGTCGTGTACATCTCCTTTTACTGTTGCGATTACCATTTTTCCCCTTGTGTTTACGTCCTCCTTTTCCATGAATGGTTCAAGGTAAGCTACTGCTGCTTTCATTGTTTCTGCTGACTGTAAAACAAAAGGCAACTGCATTTCTCCGGATGCAAAAAGGTCGCCAACTACTTTCATGCCATCTAAGAGAATATTGTTTATGATGTCGAGTGGTTTATATTTTTTTAATGCTTCATCCAGATCTTTATTTACACCTGACTTGTTTCCATCAATAATCCTGGATTTTAAATTTTCTTCAATAGAAAGAGTGCTTTTTGACACTTTAATTTCAGTGGTTTCTTGTTTTTTTATATCTTCAAATAAAGACATAAACTTATGCAAGGGATCATAGTTTTCCTTTCTTCTGTCATATACAAGATCTAATGCGACTTCTCTCTGAGAAGCAGGTATTTTGAACAATGGAAGTATTTTTCTTGCATTGACAATTGCAAGATCAAGCCCATTTGCAACTGCTTCATGCATAAAAATAGAGTTTAAGACCTGCCTTGCTGGCGGAGCCAAACCAAAAGAAATATTGCTTATGCCAAGCATTGTTTTTACTTCGGGAAAGCTCTTTTTAATAAGTTTTATTCCTTCAATAGTTTCAATGCCAGCTTTTCTAAAGTCTTCATCTCCGCTGCCAAGTGTAAATGTTAATGTGTCAAAAATTAAATCTTTCCCAGCGATCTTATATTTTTTTGTAGCAAGCTCATAAATCCTTTTTGCGATTTCAAATTTCTTGCTGCCTGTTTTTGCCATGCCATCCTCATCAATAGTAAGTGCAACTACTGCTGCACCAAACTCTTTTGCTAGGGGGCAGACCTTTTTCATTCTTTCTTCGCCATCTTCTAGATTTATTGAGTTTATAAGTGCTTTGCCGCTAGTAAGCTCAAGAGATTTTTCTATAACAGGAGCTTCAGTAGAATCAATCATAAGAGGAATATTGACCTGTATGTTCAGCTTCCTTATATACTCGGTCATATCTTTAACTTCATCTCTTCCCACATAAGCAGTGCAAACATCAAGCAGGTGTGCACCTTCTTCAAGCTGTTCTTTGGCCATATTGATCATTGAATCAAAATCTTCTTTTCCTAAGAGTTCGCGGAAGAGTTTGCTGCCATTTGCATTTGTTCTTTCTCCGACAATAATTGGTGGAGGGTTTATTACTAGTGGAACTGAATTATATAAGCTGCTGACAGAATTCGTATATTTTGGAGTTCTCTTTTTTGGCGATGAGTTTCCTACAAGGTTAATCAGTGCCTTTAAGTGTTCCGGGGTTGTACCGCAGCAACCACCGACTATACTTACACCGAGGTCATTAACAAAATGAAAAAGTGTTTTTGCAAAGTCATGAGGTGATAAATGATAATGACTTTTGCCGCCAACATTTTCAGGTATGCCAGCATTTGGTATACATGAAACATGAAATGAGCTAGCTTCACATAAGTGTCTTATATGATCTGACATTTCAAGTGGTCCTGTAGCACAGTTCATTCCAATGACATCGATTTCATAAGGTTCCAGGGCACAAAAAGCAGTTGCAATATCAGAGCCTACAAGCATGGTGCCAGTACGCTCTATAGTAATTTGAACGATAACAGGAATACGTTTTTTCTTTTCTTCCATGAGCTTAAAAACTGCAGCTACTGCAGCTTTTGCCTGCAAAATATCCTGGCAGGTTTCAATTAAAAAAAGATCAACACCACCATCAAGTAACCCTGATGCTTGTGTGTAAAAAGCTTCTTTGATTTTTCTGTAGCTAATATGACCAAGCGTTGGAAGTTTTGTTGTGGGTCCAATTGAGCCTGCAACAAATCTGTGTTTAGTCTGATTGAAACTTAAAGCAATTTCTTTTGCCAGCTTCGCAGATTTAAAATTTAATTCATATGTCTTATCAGGAATATCGTATTCAGCCAGAACAATTGAACTTGCACCAAAGCTGTTTGTTTCAATTACATCACAGCCAACATTTAAAAATGAAGCATGGATTTCTTTTATTACTTCTGGTTTGGTATTAATTAAAATCTCATTGCATCCTTCTTTCCCTTCAAAATCATCAAGTGAAAGGGGATAATCTTGAATTGATGTACCCATTGCACCATCAAAAATTACAATTTTTTCTTTGCAAAGATCTAAAAAGTTTTTTGCCATGAGTATGATTAATTTTCCCAGTTTAGAGACCTTTTTACAGCCTCTTTCCACTTATTATATTCATTATCTCGACTTACTTTGGGCAAAAATAATTCATCTGGGTGCCAGAATTTTTGTATTTCTTCCTTGGAGCTCCAAATTCCTAAACTTAATCCAGCTAAATAAGCAACCCCAAGCCCTGTTGCTTCAACTTGAGAAGATCTAGTAACTGGCATTTGCAGGAGGTCAGCTTGGAACTGCATTAAAAAATTATTTTTTGCTGCTCCACCATCAGCTTTTACAAATATATCTTTTGGCAATTTATTTTTTACGGGTAAAATTAAGTCAGTAATCTGGTAAGCCATTGATTCTAGTGCTGCTCTTATAATATGTGCTCGAGTGGTACCTCTAGTGATTCCAATTATTGTTCCTCTTGCATTTTCATTCCAGTATGGTGCTCCAAGTCCAACCAATGCAGGAACAAGGTATACACCTTCATTACTATTAATGCTTATTGCAATTTTTTCAGCTTCAGATGAATCCTTAATGAGTCCGAGTTCATCCCGAAGCCATTGAATAATGGCACCGGAGATAAAGGTACTGCCTTCAAGTGCATAAGTAGGATTTTTACCTGTAAATCCTTTGCAATTTTTTATATCCCATGCAATTGTTGTTAAGAAATTTTCGCTGAAGACAGCTTTTTCTCCTAAATTTACAAGCAAGAACCCTCCTGTGCCATATGTTACTTTTAAATCACCTTCTTTAAAACAACATTGCCCAAAAAGTGCTGCCTGTTGATCTCCAAGAACTGCTTTGATAGGGATTTCAGTACCAAAATATTTTTTGTCAGAGTATCCAAAATCACCATTTGAGCCTATGACTTTTGGCAACATCCACTCTTCAATGCCAAAAACATTTAAAAGCTCTTTGTCATATTTATTTTCATTTATGTTAAAGAGCATTGTTCGTGAAGCGTTTGATGAGTCTGTGTAAAAAGATCTTCCATCTGTTAACTTCCAGATTAACCAGCTGTCAATAGTTCCGAACCTGATTCTTTTTTCACTAACTAATTCTTTAATACCTTGAACGTTATCTAATAACCATCTCATTTTAGATGCACTAAAATACGGATCAATTTCTAGTCCTGTTTTTTCTTTTATTATTTTTTTATACTTTAATTTAATCTCATTACAATACTTAGCAGTTCTTCTGCACTGCCAAACAATTGCATTGTAAACAGGCTTCCCGGTCTTACTATCAAATGCAACAATTGTTTCCCGCTGGTTTGTAATTGCAATGCCAAGAATATTTTTTGGATCGATATTATTTTCAGATATAACTTTTGTAGCTGTTTCAAGCTGAGTATTCCAAATTTCCTCAGGATTGTGTTCAACCCAGGATGGATTTGGAAAAATTTGTTTAAACTCTTTTTGTTGTTTAACGACCAATTTAGATGTTTCATCAATTAACAGGGTTCTTGAGCTTGTTGTGCCTTGATCTAAACTTAGTATGTATTTTTTTTCTTTTTGCATTTAATTATTTAAGGATGCTAGCTTTAATTAGAAAACCTATGAAACACTTTGATCTTTTATACTTTAGTCGTGAAAAAGGTTAAGAGGTTAAGGATTAAGAAGTTAAGACGCTTAACTCAAGTAAAAAGTGCAGTTTTAAATTGCTGCTATTACATATTTTTGTTATTATATAAAGTATATTTCAGCACCTTATAAATAGCTTTAATTAGGAAATGAAGTTAGTAATATGAAATTTAAATTCAAACATAAACATCATGTTGAATCAGTTGAAAATAAAAAACTGATTTCTGTATTTCTTATGTCGGTATTTGATGAATAGGAGTTTTTAATAATAATGATATCACCTGCAAATAACAATCCAGATCCTTCAAAAGGAAGCCCTGTTGCGGGTGGTACAGTAAGCAAAAATAATGATTCGGGCATTAGAGTTAATAGTTCGGTAAATAAAGAAGTTAATAATCAAAATCCTCCAGCGAGAAAGAAACGAACTGAAAATCAAGAAAAAATATTAAATGCTCTTGAGAAGTTTTTTGTTACACCAGTAAGTTATGCAACAGCTGGGCTTGGAGTTTTAAGTTTTTTAAAGACAAATTTATTTAAAAATGACAATGAATTCTTAGACAAAGTCGCAACTTATGCAAGTAAAGCAGCAGTTTATGCTGTTTCAATTTTTAGCAGTTTGAATAGAGCTTGGGATAAAGATTCTTTTGGTACTTTAGCTTTTACCACAGATTTTGTTACTACTGCAATTGCAAGTGAGGAAGATTTGTACCAATGGAAAGGGTTTGGTAGTGGGCTTGATCATAGTCCATTAATTCTGGGAGAAGTTTTTTCCAATGAAAAAATTAAGAACAAATTTGGTGAGCAAAGCAAAGAACAATTTATGACTCATAAGGGTTTTCGTGATAGTGCTTGGAAAATGCTTTATGCTTCAAATGTGATTATAGGTGATGTAATAAATGAATTTAAAACAAATGGTCTGGGAAAAGCCTTTATGAATTGTTTTATAAATGGTGAGAGAAATGCAGAAAAAAATCTTTTGCTTTCGGGAATTGGCATAATTGGTGGAGCATTTATGTCTACAATAATGGGCTTTAAGAAGATAGGCTCGACAATGAGAGACTTGTTTGGTGTGTATGCAGACCTTGCATATATTGCTAAGGGTAAGTCTGAGGTATCAGATGGAAAGAAAAGAAATGATAAGGTCCATAAATATTATTTAAGATCAGGTATAGAATATACTGTGGGCTCATTATTGGATTTAATTTTCAGGTGGACTGGGGTGAAGAACTTGGATTTACTTGCTCTTGGCATAAACAGATTAGGTGCGCGTGATGGAGCCTTGGGTATTTTAGAAGAAAATAAAACTGAAGAAGTAGAAGAAGTTAGTGATCAAAAAGAACAAGTTCAACAAAAACCTGAGCTGGCTATTCAAGGAATTTAATCCTTCACCCTCATCTTACTAAACCAAAAACCATAAAAATAATAAATTATAAATCCTATTACCATCCATACTACAAAACGTATCCATGTAGCAGTAGGAAGTCCAGTCATTAAAAGGAAGTTTACTACCACTCCAAAAATTGCTGTGTATGGCATCCATGGACATCTGAACTTTGCTTTTAAGTTTGGCTGGGTAATTCTTAAAATTAAAACTGCAGCACATACAAAAACAAATGCAGCCAAAGTTCCTATGCTTGTAAGTTCAGCTACAGTAAGTATGGGTGTAAATGCTGCAATAAGTGCTGAAGATATTCCTGTAATTAATGTAGCTGCGTATGGAGTTCTGTACTTGTGATGAATGTTGCTGAAAAACTTTGGTAGTAGTCCGTCCCGTGAAATTGAAAATAAAATTCTTGCTTGTCCTACAATCATGACGAGAATAATACTAGTCATTCCGCAAAGTGCGCCAAATCCTATAATCAGTGCTGCCCATTTTTCACCCAGAGCTGTAAATGCTACTGAAAGTGCTGCACCAGCTTCATGCCCTGTAAGTGCTGGGTTTGGCTTGCCATCAATAGTTACTGGCACAAGCCCTGTTAAAATAAGTGAGACACAAAGATATAAAATTGTACAGATTACAAGACTGCCAAGAATACCAATAGGCAAATCTTTCTGAGGATTTTTTGTTTCTTCAGCTACGGTAGTCACCGCATCAAAACCAATATATGCAAAAAATACGATTCCTGCTGCTGTTAGAACACCTTGCCAGCCGTAGTGATAGACAAGATCATTATGCACACCTAAAGTGCCTTGAAAAAGCTTTACTAAAAACTCATTAAATGGAAGGTGCAAGATATCTATGCCATGGCCAGTTGGTGTAGCTACCCTTGGTGGAATAAAAGGATGCCAGTACTGAGGATGAAGGTGAAATAATCCAAAAACAATAAAAAATAAAACCACAGAAACTTTTATGGTGACTATTATGTTATTAAACATGGTTGAGCTTTTTATTCCATAAATTGCAAGTAAAGTTAAAGCTATAGTTATGGCAAACGCAGGAAGATCCATAAGTGCGCCGGGTATATCACTTGTACCTGGAGGTGCTGTAAGAATTTTTGGAATGCTAAGTCCAAAATTGGTAAGAATATTATGAAAGTATGCACTCCATCCTATTGCTACTACTGAAACTGAAACCAGATATTCTAAAAGTAATGTCCACCCGATTAACCATGCAGCAAGCTCTCCAAGAGTTACATATACGTAAGTATAAGCACTGCCAGAAAGTGGTACCAGTGAAGCAAACTCACTGTAGACAAAAGCTGCAAGAGCACAGGCAAAGCCAGAGAGTATAAATGAAAAGAAAACGCCGGGTCCGGCATAGTTTGCTGCTGCAATTCCAGTTAAAACAAAAATACCAGTGCCAATTATGCATCCAATTCCTAAGTTAACTAAATCCCATGCTCCTAGTGTTCTTATTAATCCATGTGATCCATGAGCAGACTTATCGTCATAGGTTACAGATGCCATGGCTTTTACTCTTGCTATTGAATTTTTCTTTCCCAAAGTATACTCCTGGTTTTCAATATAAAAAATCCTGAAAATTAATTCACAACTAATAAATTAAATTGCAGCTAACACATTCTATACTAAAAAAATTACTAAAAGTAAGAAAATAAAAAAGTAAAAACAATAAACTTAAATACTATGGTTTATTAGTTTTTAGTTATCTGTATTACTTCTTTTTTTCTTTTTCTCTATCCAAATCTAAAGTTACACTTCTAACCGGAGATTGAGAAAATAATTTTATGCCTAGTTTGTCCTTAACTAATTGACCTTTTGGTGTACTTATTGTAAATGGTATGTTATTTAAGTCACTTCCTGTGAATCTTAAAGTCACAAACATTTTACTTCCTTTATTAAGTACTCTTACCCTTAGGATCTCAAAATCTTTTTCGTTGCCAAAAGAAATTGATGTATGTGCTTTTAATGGTTCAGCTATAAAGAGCTGATTATTAATCTTTATTAATCTTGATGCAAAATTTTTCCCAACGAAAGTTAATCTGATAATTTTTCCGCCGTGATAAGAGTCACCTGCAATTCTTCCTAGTATTTTAGTTATTAAAGGTAGTTCAACTATTTTATTTGTTTCTTCTCCAGCGTTTTCAAAATCAAAAGGATTTAGTATTTTCATCTTGCTTTTTGCAATTACTTCTCTCTTTGTTCCACCTCTGTTTAGCAAAGTCGCAAGAGTTACAGTACCACTTTGTAATATGTTTGGAAATGTCAATGTTGCAAGTATTTTATTTGTGCTTGTTAGAGTATTTGTAGCAGGGAGTATTGTTATGTTTTTATTGTTGTCGATAACGACATGGATAATGCTCTTTAAATCTTTTGTCTTCAAAGCCACTCCCTGTTTTAAGCTAATCAAATAAGTGCCTGTACCACCACTTATTGCACCTCTGATTTCACTGCTTTGAATAATAGGAGGCAAGGTTTCAGCTTTTGGTGTGCTTGTTTCTGCTGTTGAGTCTATTGGTGAGGCTTTTAATGTTGGGCTAGGTGATACTGACTCGATCTTTGCTGTTTCGAGAGGCTTAGTATTAAATGAAATATAGGGTGTTCTTGGTGCAATTACGATTTGATCTTCTCCACGTAGTTCTAACGATTTGATATCTATATTTAATGTGTTAAATGTTTTGGTTTCTGTAGGAGTTAGTACTGTGCTTGGAAATGAAGGAATCTTTTGCTGATTATTGGTCAGATCTTTTATAAATGCGCTTGAGGGTTTATATTCTTTAAAAGCATTATTTGCAATATTAGATTCGGTTTTAAAAGGTGATGTGAAATTTTCCCACGCAGAAGGTGGTCTGCCGATATTTGTAAGTTTTGATCCAAAAGGAGGTGAGCCAAATAAAGGAGGCCTTCCGATATTTAATGTCTGTGTACCTTGAAGTGGAAAGAAATTAACCGGGGCTAAACTTGTATTTGAAGTCGACACTGAAGATGTAGAGCTTGTTTGAGCAGGTTGATTTAACTTAACGGCTTGAGGTAAGGGAGCATCTGGTTTTTTAAAAGGTTCTTCCTGTTGGGTTTCTAGAGCTGGCAGGTTACATATACTGTCAATTAATTCTTTATTTAATTGATTGCAATTTGTGGTTGATTCTTCTAGTGAATACCCAATTATTTTTGCATTTGGAGATGTCTTGGTATCTATACTTGCAATATATGCAAACTTGTTGTTTCTTGAAATTATAAGGTCGGTTGGTCTTTCTCCAGGTGATTGGGTTATTTTTTGTGGCAGTGAAGCAAGTTTCATTATCTCTGTGTCTTGTGATGCCAGTGAGGCATTATCCCAATTAACAAAATAAGCAGCAATATAATTTCCTGAGGCTGCCTGACTAGAATTGTTATCCACGATGTAGACCAAGTCATTGCTAATCCATAGAGGCCCACTGATTCCATGAAAATTATTTGAACCACATGGCGTTAATTGAAAAGCAGTTGTAATAGCTTTTCCGGCTTGGACTATGTCTAGTGAACCGCCCAGATTGTTTTTTATATTGACTTTAAATAATGCTAGTTTTGTTATGTAATTAAATCCTGGTAAAGAATCAGAATTGTTTTCAATATATGAAATAAAAAGAAATAGATCAGAATCTTTTTTTACAAGTTTAAAGCCTGAAAAGCCAACAAATGAGGAGGTGTTAAACAAGTCAGGCAATGGAAAGTCTGTGTCACCTTTTTTAAACTCAGCCAGGATTGTATTTGTTCCTGTTGTTTGATTTGTTTGAAATATTCCAAAGCTGTCACCGCTGGCATTTTTGCCTTGTTGTAAGTTTGCAAATGCACCGTAAACAAAGTTTAAATTTGTGTTGTCTTGCTCCTTTGCAATTTCTAAATATGTTCCAGCACTAACTGTTTGCGCCAGATCCTGTCCGACTGATGACTGGCTTAAGGATTTGTCAGCTTTTATTTCTACTGACAGAAGGCTGGCTAGGTTTTTATTTGAAGTGTTTGCCTGTAGATATACTAAGTATTTCCCGTTGGGAGTAATTGCAGTGCTTTTGGTTAGATCGGAAGGAATATAAAAATAATTATTTTCTGGCTTACTGAATACTTTTGTGCTTGTTATATTGTAAAGGTAGATACGATCATAACCAAACTTTGCAGGACCAATTCCTGGAAAAAAGAGTTGATCACCCTGTGGACTCACAGAGCAAACACCTCTTGTTGCAGCATAATTACTTGAGCTTATAGGATCAGTCAATGCAAGGCTATCAGAAAGTGACAATGCTCCGTTTGTAGGATCTAAACTTAGAATCCTAGCAGCATTATTTCTATGAATACAAAAGCTTACTTGATTTGTTTCTTTATTAGATGGGATGTCTAAGTCTGCAAACTGATCAATATTTTCAAAGGTATTATCACTGTTTGTGTCGCCGGGTGTAGTAGGGATTTCAATAGGGAAGTTTCCAAGCGGTGTTATTTTTACTTTTGTGCAGCTTGTACTTTGAGTTTTACCTGGTAGATAAAATTCAAGTTGTGCAATTGAAACAATAAGCAAAACGACAAGCAAATTTCTTATTAATGACATGCAAATCTTTGCCCAATTTTTTATTGTGCTATTCATTCTTTAAAATTTTTCAAACCCTTTTCCTTGAGGTGCTTTTAGATCTACACTGCCAATGTCTTGTCCAACCAGTGTACTTACAGTAAAGTATCTGATGTCTTTGTCTTTTGATAAAGTGTCATCATATTCAAAGATAATTTCCATTTTGGTTCTTCTTATGTCTTTTTGATTTCTTGTAACCCTCATTCTCTTTATGGTGATTCCAGTCTTGTCTGTAAATGTAATTAAACTAAATGGTTGGAATACGATTGGTGAAACTATCAATGTCTTATTGATATTCACAGTTCTCTTTAAGAAGTTATGTCCTGTTAGAACCAGTAAGTATTGTTTCTTATTGTCCTGGGCTTTGCTTGGTAGTTTCATGAGCTTAGTATTTGTGATTTGTGGTTTTCCAATAAGTTCTTTTTCTGTAATTGATTTTGCAATTAATGCTGGTAAGATTGTCAGACTAGTACGTGAAATAACATTTGTATTTTCGTCTTTAGTTCTGTTTAATAATAAGGTTGCATTGCCTGGAGGAATGCTGTCTGGCAGCTTAACTTCAATGAGCAGGCTTCTTGTAGCTTGATCAAATGAAACTACCTTTGAGCCGGCTTGATATTCTTGGTTATCAAGTTCAGTTAAGAATGTGACAGCCAGTGATTTGAGATCATCTTCACTTGAAATGATTCCAGGCTTAAGCTCTAATCCAATGTAAGCTCTGCCACCTACAACTAAATTCCCTTCAAATTTCTTCTTGTTTAATACCCTGCTTAAGTAAGAAATATATTTTTGTGTGATTTCTGAGCTGCTAAGAATTGCTTTGCTTATGTCTGGAATATTTAGATCTGCAAAGTTAAATACTTGAGGGAGGCTTGTAATTGTTGCACTTTCAATTTCAAGTATGTTGTCTTCATCTGTGCAAGCTTTCAATTTTGAAGGATTATTTATTACTGGATCTCCAGCTTTTCTGAGGATTGTAACGTTAAACGTTCTGTCAAATGATAATCCTGGTTTACCGCCATCAGTTGCTCTAATGGTTACTGCAACAGTCTTGCTTAGAGCACCATCAAGATCTTCCTGACTTGGAGTAATGCTTAAAATATAATTTATGTTATTTGTAAGTGGATTCTTTCGGCATAACATTATCCTGGAATATTTTGGATTGACTGAAACTAGGTTATAGTTAATTCTTCCAATTTTATCTTTGTTTCTGTCCGGATCAATTCCAAAATCATCAAGATTTATTACTGTTTGATCATTCTCATGCAATGTAATAGAAGGAATTTCTTTTATATAAGGTCTGTCATTTATTGCAGGATTATCTATTGAGAAGTATATAGCGGAAGTTGGACCGTCAATCATTCCATCGTTTGCAAAGAATGTTACTTTATAAACTCCTGATGGCAGATTGGTGTCATTAAGTTTAGCGTTTAATGTTAGGTCTTGTGGGTTTGGACCTTTTTGAGTCCATATGAACCTATCTGGTGTATCTTTATTCAGTCCTAGATCATTAAATGGAGCATCATATAAAGTCCACTTCGAATAACTTGTCATAAGTGAAGAACTTGGTGTGTCAGGATCTGTTGCTGAAACTGTTATCATTGCGGAAGATAGTGAAGTAGTATTTCTTACTATACCTTCTATCCAATAAACACCATTAACGGCAGCTTCAGTAGAAAGATCGGGTCTTACAACAAACAGTGGGTTAAATACTGGTGCATTTGGAGATGAACTGTCTATTGTTAAATTACCACTGCTTCCGCTTGAGCTGCTGCTTGAAATAATGCCAGAAGATGAACTGCTAATTATGCATGTTCCATTTAGACACTGTGAGAATGGAGGACAGATTGATTGTTGTATGCATGTGCCATTGTTACAAACACCATCTAAACATCTTGTTAGATCTGCAATTGATGAACAATTACTATTTTGTGTACACATTGATCCGCCAGTTGAACTAGTAGAAGAAGAACCGGAAGAAGATCCCGAAGAGCCACCTGAAGAGGAAGAAGATGAAGAAATACCAGAGGAAGATCCAGAAGAACCACCGGAAGAGGAAGAAGATGATGAAATACCGGAGGAAGATCCCGAAGAGCCACCTGAAGAAGAAGAAGATGAGGAGCTGCTTGAACTTGAAGTGGTACTGGTTTGAGTACATGTACCTGTAATTATGGAAGAACTACCGACACATCTTGGGTTTCCACTTGGA
>JACQBQ010000007.1 GCA_016201905.1 Candidatus Melainabacteria bacterium
CTAAGATGTTTGAGAAATTGTGTAAAATTAATTCAGCGGTCGAGAAGAACATCACTTGAAAATCTTCAACTCTCATCAAAAGAAAGATTTAGGAGCATAAAACCATGTCAGATTCCTTCCTTAAGTTGACACATATGGCCTTCAGGCGGTGACGATTAAAACCTGTGTGCTTCAGCACACAGTGGTTTAGATTTCCACCAAGCCCAGCTTTAGCAAGGCTTAGAAATAAATTTGTTGAAGCTAAAGAAGCTTTGCAAGAAACCTTAGCTCCAGAAGAAATTTTAAAAAGGAAAAAAATAACTCTTCTTGGAATGCTGGATGAATTCTTGTCAATTACAAACAGAAGTGGCAAAGAACTCCAAAGAGAAACAATAAGATTAGAAAAAGCATTTGTTGATGCAGGATTTTTCCATAGGCTTGATGAAGACCTTGAGGTTTGTCTTGAACGAGCTTATGAGAAAGCTAAAGATGAAAATCTAAAGAAGATGATATTAAAAATGCTTCTTATACTAAATAATGGGTATTCTGGATTTCTCTTTGTAAGATTAGATCCAAAACATAAAGATTATAAATTTGCAAAAGGTTTTTTTGAAAGTTTAACAAATAATCAAATAAAAGAATACATACAACGCATAAGTTTTCCTACTGAATATAGCCTAAATGCACTCCTTGATTTAAAGGATAGAGACTTTGTAATTAAGACGATTTCAAGCCTTGGCACAGGGCTTAATGATAGCGGAGCTAGAGAACTTTTGCTTCTTACGATTCAAAAGCTTGCACCAACTTTTAATTTTTCAACTGTTTGTAACTTGTTTGAGGTTAGTGTTAATCATAATGGAGATCGTGTTCGAGAAGATACAGCTGAAGTTTTAAGAACTAAATATCTTGCACAATCCTTAAATTATTTTAAATGCTTAGCAGAGGATACCACATTAAATCTAGACCCAGAGAGTTTCAGATTGAGGGCTTCAGGAATAAAACATTTTGCACTGATGAAAAAAGAAGAATCCATACCATTACTAAGAAATATGCTTCTTGCTGAACAAAATATAGATCTGGAAGATGCGGTTATGCCAATTCTTTTAGATGGTGAGATTTGTGGTAGGAAAGGACAAGAAGCAGCTGTAGATATAATTGGTGAAAAGTTGGATAGAGGTGAATCTCCACTTGAGCTATATTGGCTTGTGCTAGACGGTTATATATATGATAGAGCCAGTCGCAAGGATAGAGAAATTAGTTGTTATTATGATGTTTTTAAAATGACACTTTCTAGGATAAGCGACATGGAAAATTGTCTTTTAGAACTCGAAGAAATTAAAATTGACCTAAGCAAAACATTTAGATTTTACCCGCATTATAAAACTGATAGTTCAAAAGATTGTTTAATAAATAGGCTTGGTCTTGAAAGACTTACTGAGTGGGGTTTGCAGGATAAGGATCTAAACCTAAGAAATAATGCATTATGTGTTTTAACTCATGTAAGTAAGAAACAATTAACTGATTTTGTTAGATCAGGATCAACACGTGCAAAAGAGCTTGCCTTAGCATTAGGTTTATCTTAGCTTTTCAATTATCTAATATCTTTACTTAAATAATATCTGGTTTACAGGTTCTGAATTTATTAGCTAAGGAATCTTTTGGCTGACTTGAAATTGTATTTAAGAAACTTAATAGTTGAAATTATTGAGTCGTAATTTGCTTGGTTTAAGATATTTTATAAGATATGTTATAAGATTTATTCATGGATTTTGTTTTTGTATTTGAATATTTATTTAAAGAGTTTCAAAAAGAAAACATTGATTTTGCAATTATTGGTGGAATTGCATTACAGGCTTATGGGTTAGCAAGGGCGACACAAGATATTGATTTACTCGTCTTGGTTGATAATAAAGACAAAGTCAAAGAAATAATGACTAAGGGTGGGTTTAGTTTGCTGCATGAGAGTAATGATGTTTTAAATTTCGTTGGGGGCAGGCCTGCTTTAGGCAGAGTAGATTTTTTGCTGGCTCAGAGGAAATATGCTTTTGAGATGTTGAAAAGAGCAGTAGAAAAAAATGTTCTTGACGGGAAGTTTAAGGTTAAGCTTGTAAAGGTGGAGGATCAAATAGGGTTAAAAGTTCAGTCAAGTTCAAATGATCAGACACGTTATCATCAGGATATGGCGGATATTGAAGAATTAATTAAGAATAATGCTTCTGAACTGGATATGAATATAATTAAAGAATATTTTTCAATTTTTAATAGAATTGAAGAGCTCGATAAAATAATTAAAGGTACAAAACATGTTAAGTGATTTTGAAAAAAGAGAAATGATTTTAGATGCTTCTGATAAAAATCGAATGAAGGATTTCAGGCTTCTTAGAAAAGATGTCGGCAAAATTTCTTTTGAAGAATACCTAACTTTTCTCAATGACATTCAAAAAGTTTTCAAACCATTTAAGATCTCTACTCGTAAAACAAAGACAGATTTAAATAAGCTGTAAAATTAGATTTTAGAAGTTAAATAAAACACCACTTATTTCTTTGCCAGCACTTTTGATTCATTTACCTTAAAATATTTCTCTAATATCTGCTTTGCAATAGGTGCAGAAACAGTGCCACCATGCCCAGCTTTTTCAGAAATTACAATGACTACAATCTCTGGCTTTTCTGCCGGTGCATAAGCTGCAAACCAGCCATGTGTTTTTCCTGTGCCAGGTACTTCAGCAGAACCTGTTTTACCGGCGACTTTTATACTGTCAAGTTTTGCAGCAAGTCCTGTTCCTTTTTCAACACAAAGCTCAAGACCATCTTTTACGATTTTTAAGAAATCTGGGTCAAGCTTATATTTTTCAGGTGCTTGATTAGTTTTATTATAGTTATGTATTTTTTTTACAAGCTGAAGTTTTGGTACTTGAAAGCCGGTTGCAATTGCACTATATATCCTTGCAGCTTGTGTAGGTGTAATGAGTAAAAAACTTTGGCCTATAGCATAGTGGAGTGTGTTTCCTGGATACCAGAGCTCACCAAGATTTTTCATTTTCCATTCTTGATCCGGCACAATTCCTTCTTCTTCATTTAAGATTTCAATACCTGTTTTTCTTCCAGCCCCGAGAGTTACTCCCCACTTTTTGATTTGTTCAGGAGTAAGCCTTCTGCCGATTTGATAAAAAGCAGTGTCTCTTGACCATGCTAAACATTCTTTTAAAGATAAAGTATCAGCCTTTGAAGTCCAGTCCCCAAATCTTGTTTTTCCTAAATAATATGCTTCACTCACATTAAACTTTTCATTTGGTTTTACTACCATTGCATCCAGTGCAGTAATTAATGTAACAGGCTTCCACATACTGCCAGGTACATATGCAAGTACTGCACGATTTAAAAATGCCTTTCTATTAAGAAGATTTTGCCATGTATCAGCAGATAATGGTTTTGTGAAAATATTTGGATCAAAATCAGGATAGCTGGCTAATGCTAGAACCTCACCAGTATTTGGATTTACAACTACTGCAGCAGAGCTTGTACCTGATTTTTTAAGTGCCTCTTCAGTCGATTTTTGTAAATTCAAGTCTAAAGTCAGGTAGATATTTTTTCCTGGTATTGAATTTATATTGATTATGGAATGTTCATACTCTGGGTCAACTGGTTTTCCATAGCGATTCACCTCAACAATAATCTTTCCATCTACTCCTCTTAAAATGTCATCAAATAACCTTTCAATTCCATATTTTCCTACTAAGTCACCCAGCTTTCTTTCAGGCCTTTGTGCTAACTCTTTTTCATCTATCTGTGCAATATAGCCCAGTGCATGGGAAGCCAGAGAACCATTTGGATAAAAACGGATTGGTTCTTGCTGGATACTGATGCCTGGCAGTAAGTGCTGGTTTTCAACTATTTGGATAGCCTCTTCAGTACTTATATTACTTTGAAGCCGGATTGGCAGTGCAGCATTTTCCGGGAGCTTTAGAAAAATTGTTTTTAATTTAATCGGATTTGTTTTTAGAATTTTTGTAAGTTTTTCATAAACTTCCATCCTTTCTTTTTGTGTTTTTAATTTATTTGGATAAACTATAGCTGAAATTGCTTGTTTGTTTGTAGCGAGAATTTTTCCATTTCTGTCATAAATAATTCCACGTGGAGCTACGAGGATTGAGATTTTTGATGTTGAATATTGTGCTCTTTGGGAAATTGTTTTGTATTGAAATATTTGAAGATAAAATAATTTAAGAATTAGTATTGAGGTTAAGATTAAAATTATTCCCTGAAAAACTTTAATCTTAAGGTTTTTGTTTCTTGAAGTTTCGATAATATTCTCTGCCATAATAGTGTGATATAAATAGACATTTTAGCTGATGTTGTAATAAGCAGAAAAAAAATAAGTAAATAGACAATTTAAAATAAAATAAATACTATGATTGAGCAATCAATTTACAAGTTGTGAAATAATAACAAAGAAAGCTAAAAACTTTCAAAGAATAATGAAAAAGTAAGCAAAGGGTGTTGCTATGAGCAATATCCTGAGCATCGGAGAGGAAAAGAAAAAATCTCGTTCAAAGCGAGACTTTTTCGGTATAACTAACAAAGGAGTTAATAATTATGCCAACGATGAATCTACCAATACCAAAAATAGAAGGCCCTGCATGCTTTGATGCTGAAAGTTGTTTCTTTCAGTCAGTAGCACAAAAGATAAGTTTTATCGATGAAAACTTATTACAAGTTTTAAATAGTTTCAGACGTCAGATTTGTCTTGAAATTCCGCTTAGAAAAGATGACGGTAAACTAATTACTATAAAGGCTTATAGAGTCCAGCACAACAATGCCAGAGGACCTTACAAAGGTGGGTTTCGTATTCACCAGCAAGTTACTTTAGAAGAAGTACAGATGCTTGCAAATTTAATGACCTGGAAAGGCGCAGTTGTAAATATTCCTTTCGGTGGTGCAAAAGGCGGGATAGCAATTGATCCGAGTACTCTTACAAAAACCGAACTTGAAAGATTAGTGAGAGCATACACTTATCAGCTTGGGGATAATATCGGACCACATACTGATATTCCTGCACCAGATGTGAACACAGGTTCACAAACTATGGCGTGGTTTTATGATGAATATGCAAAATCACATTCTACTAATGCCTTAGGTGTAGTTACTGGAAAGCCTCTTGGACTGGGTGGTTCAGAAGGTAGAGAAGAAGCCACTGGACGTGGGGTTATGTATACTCTTCGTGAAATTGCAAAAGATCTAAAGATGGATTTGTCTAAGACAAAGATACTAATCGAAGGCTTTGGTAATGTGGGCTACTGGGCAGCAAGGCTGATTAATGATGAACTAAAAGGTAAGATTGTGGGTGTATCCACTTCAAAAGGTGGCATTTACAATGCAAACGGAATTAATGTAATGGCAGCACATGACTATTATGTTAAGAACCGTACATTGAAAGGCTTTCCTGGTGCTGACTTTATGTCGCCAAGGGAGTTTTTGCTTGCAGATTGTGACGTCTTAATTCCTTCAGCACTGGAAGGTTCTATAGATGTAGAAATTGCAAATAAAACAAATGCCCAAATTATAATCGAGGGAGCAAATGGACCAGTAACTGGCCCAGCAAATGAAATCTTAATTGATAAGAGAAGAGTAGTTGCTCCTGGTATTTTGGCAAATGCTGGTGGTGTTGTAGTTTCGTACTTTGAATGGGTACAAAACCTACAACAGTTCTACTGGACCCATGAAGAAGTAAATAAAAAACTTGAAAAGATTATTGTAAGTGCTTATGAAAATGTGAGAGATTTGTCTCGTGCAAAGAAAATCTCACTTCGTCAAGCAGCTTATACCATTGGTCTTGAAAGAGTTGCACAGGCAATTATTCTGCGTGGTACAGGGTTCTAACTTATTGGGGGCAGGTTTCAAACCTGCCCTTATTATTCAAGAATATTATAAGGAGAAAAATTATGGGCATAATGAGAACAACACTTGGAGCTGCTAGGGCTGCAGTCATTGGAACTGCAATTACAGTAGGAAGTGCAGCTATTCCAAGTGAAGCACAAGCAAATCAAGGACAAGTTGTACAAGCAGTTGAAAAACAGAATAAAGAAAATCCTAAGTCTCACTCTATTGGAGATTATATATTAGGGTATGGAGCACTAACAGTGATGACAGGGGGTCTTTTGGCTGCCTGGTGGTATGTAACTAATACAGTACATAAAGCAGTAAGCAGTTTTATTGATTCCAAGACAGAAAAACTTAAATAATTACAAAAGTTCATTATTTTAAAAACTCATCAATTAGTTTATTAACAATGTTTGGACTAGCTTTGCCGTCTGTTTTTTTCATTACTTGCCCGACAAAAAATCCTCGAACTTTTTCTTTGCCTTCTTTTAATTGTTTTAATTGTTCTGGATTTTGATCTAAAACTTCTTTTACTGCTTGCTTTAGAGCACCTTCGTCAGTAATTTGGGCTAGTCCTTTTTGTTCTATTATTTCTTTGGCATTAGTTCCATTGCTTAAAATCTCTCCAAGGATTTCAGCCTTGGCAATATTGTCATTGATAATTCCTTTTTCAATAAATACTAAAAGATCAGCAAGCTGTACCGGAGTCATGCAGCTATTTATAATGTCTGTTTTATGTTCTTTAAGATATGCTGTAACAGGACCAATTAACCAATTTGCAGCTTTTTTTGGGTTTGCACCAAGCCTGATTACTGCCTCATAGTACTCTGCCATATTTCTATCTTCAATTAAAACTTTTATATCGTCAGAGTTAAGTCCATAGTCTTTTGGATATCTGATTTTTTTATTGTGTGGTAGCTCTGGAATAGTTTCTTTTATTTCATTTATCCATTCTTTTGATATTTCCAGCGGAACAAGGTCAGGCTCTGGGAAATAACGATAATCATGGGCTTCTTCTTTGCTTCGCATTGAGACCGTTTTTCCTGAATTTTCTTCAAAGAGTCTTGTTTCTTGAATTACTTTTCCACCACTGTTTAAAATTTCAGTTTGTCTTTCAATTTCAGCTTCAATAGCCCGAACAAGGGATTTAAAACTATTTACATTTTTAATTTCAGATCTTGTACCAAGTATTGAGCTGCCGACAGGACGTAAGCTTACATTTACATCGCATCTCATAGAACCTTCTTCTAGGTTTCCATCGCATACATCAAGGTAACGCAAAATACTTCTTAAAAGCTGTGCATAGTCACGTGCTTCTTCTATTGATCTTATATCCGGCAGGCTGACAATTTCAAGCAGTGGTGTGCCGGTTCTATTGTAGTCAACAAGGCTATAATCCGAGCCATGAAGTCTGTCTGAGCCTGCATGAACAAGTTTTCCAGCATCTTCTTCCATGTGGATTCTTTGTATACCAATTTTTTTCCCGTTTACATCTAAGAAACCGTTTGAACAAATAGGCTGATCGTATTGGGAGATTTGATAATTTTTAGGTAGGTCAGGATAGAAATATTGTTTTCGATCAAATTTGCAATGCTTTACAATTTCACAACCCAATGCTAGTCCTGTTTTAATGGCATATGCCACCACTTGCTTATTTAAGACAGGCAAAACACCTGGCATTCCAAGGCACACTGGACAGACATTTGTATTTGGCTCTGCTCCAAAATCAACAGGACAATTACAAAAAATCTTTGTTTTTGTTTTTAATTGGGCATGAACTTCAAGTCCTATAACTACTTCGTATTCTGTTTTTGTTTGTGTTAGAGTCATGTAATTAATTTATAGCATAAACGATTGCTATTATTCTAGTAGGGGTGTGTCAACAAATTAAGGGTGATACGTCATTGCGAGGAGTCCGCCTAGGCGGACGACGAAGCAATCTCTAGAACGTTAGGAGATTGCCACGACCTTCTTTGAAGGTCTCGCAATGACGTGATTAGTTATAATGGTTTTATGCAAATAATTCTTATTCCTTATATAACAGCAGGTTTTCCTACTAAGAAATTATTTCTGCCAATTCTTGAGACATTGTCAAAAAATGGAGCAGACTTTATAGAAGTAGGAGTGCCACATTCTGATCCTTTAGCAGATGGACCTGTAATTCAACAGTCGTCAAAAATTGCTCTGGAAAATGGTGTAAATTTGAAATGGATTGTAGGTGCTTGTTGCGATAAGTACCTACAACAACAGAAAATCAAACCATTAATTTTATTCTCATATTTTAATCCAATTTTGCAATATGGTTTGGAAAAGCTTTTAAAAGATCTTCCAAAGCCACTGTTTTATGGATTGATTATTCCTGATTTGCCGCTTGAAGAGGCTAAAAAATATTTATCATTGTTTAAAAAGCATAAATTAAACCTAATTCTTTTAGCAGCACCGACTACAAAAAAAGAAAAGATAAAAAAGATTGCAAAATCTTCAGGTGGCTTTATTTACCTGGTCTCAGTAACAGGAACCACGGGGGTAAGAAGAAAATTATCATCTGAATTAAAACAAAAAATTAAAGAAATTAAATCTTATACGAAAAAGCCTGTAGTAGTTGGTTTTGGAATAAGCAATTCAAAACAAGTAAAAAAAATTATTTCTTATGGAGCAAACGGAGTGGTTATAGGAAGTGCTTTAATAAAGGTTTTGGAAAAGAGTAAAAATAGTTTGCCCAGATTAAAGAATTTTATACTTAAACAGTGATTTTGTTTAGACTAACCATGGTTACTTTTATATCCCTGCAAAGATATAGCTTTGCAAATCTTTCTAGTTTCTCTACTTGAGCAGTTGTATAAAGTGAGACTTGTGATTTATTAGTTGTTGGGACATTCCATGAAATGTCCTTACCTCCCGTAAGATGATTTTCTAAATCTTTTAATAAGCTGTCTGTAGGATCTATGATTTGCAGATCTGTTAGCCTTAGTAAGTTCTCTTTTATCAGCGGATAGTGAGTACATCCTAAGACAAGCGCTTCAGAGTCTTTTGAAGTCATATCCAAGTATTCGACGATAATAGATTCTTTATCCGGTAAATTGAAGGTTAAATCTTCAATCATTGGTACTAATTTAGGACATGCAATTTCTTCTGTCTTTATTTCTGGGTTATGTTTTTGAATTATATTTTTATATGCATTACTTTTGGTTACTAGTTTTGTAGCCCATACTGTAATTTTGGAATGATTTAAGTTTGCAATTTCTTTTGCACAGCTTTCAATCATCCCGTATATGGGAATCTGGAGCTTGGAGCTGAGAGCTAAAATTTGAGATCCAAATACTGCAGAGCTAGTGTTACATGCCATGATGATTAGTTTAGGATTGAATTTTAAAAGCCATTCAAGAATTTCACTTCCGATTTTTTTAATTTCTTCTTTTGTCTTGTCACCAAAAGGAACTCTGGCTAAATCAGCCAGATAAATATAATTTTCATTTGGAAACCTGTCAATAAGTTTTTTAAGAACAGTTAGTCCACCAATCCCCGAGTCAAATAAGCATATAGGTTTATTCATTTTTCTTCTCTTTTAACTTTTGTTCTTCTTGTTTTTTGCTTTTTACTTCTGGCTTTGATTCTGTATCCAAATCTAAAAACTTTAGTATAGCTTCTGATAAGGCTTTTGCATACTGGTCTTGAGTGGTTGAATTGGTTAAGAGTTTGCGATCGTCGTGATTACTTAAAAAGCCAAGTTCAGCTAAAACAGCTGGGGATGAGGTGTGGTGTATGACATAAAATCTTGCTCTTCTTATAAAATGATCAGGTATAGTTAAATGACTTAAAATGCTTTTGTGTATGTAATAAGCTAGTTTTTGACTCTGGCTGTTCCAGTAATATGTTTCCACGCCACGTATTCCTCTTGAAGTTTTAAGTGCATTTCCATGAATACTTATAAATACATTTGGTCTAATGCTATGTGTAATTTCTACTCTTTCAGCCAGTGATAAAAAGCTGTCATCATCTCGTGTTAAGAACACAGTAATCCCTGAGTCCTCAAGGATTTTTTTAAGCTTTTCAGCAATAATTAAATTAACTGCTTTCTCTTCAAACCCTCCATAACTTGCACCGGTATCATATCCTCCATGACCTGGATCTATTACGATTTTTATCCCAGATTTTTTGACAATCTCTTCTTTTTCTTTGTTGATTTTAAATTTAATTTTTAGTTTATTACCCAGTAATGTGGAATCTACATCACAGTCAAGATTTT
This sequence comes from Candidatus Melainabacteria bacterium, assembly GCA_016201905.1. Lineage (GTDB taxonomy): Bacteria > Cyanobacteriota > Vampirovibrionia > 2-02-FULL-35-15 > 2-02-FULL-35-15 > JACQBQ01. The sequence continues at coordinate 10,106 of JACQBQ010000007.1, forward strand.
CTCTTGATAAGTCTATTACTACTCTTGTAGCATCAATATTGCTTGCGGCACGTCCGACCCGGACTCCAGACACAAGCTGTGTAGCCATATATTTTGGTAGTGGATCTTTTGGAGGAATTATATTTAATAAATCAATTGCAAGTCTGTCGGGGTTCTTTAGTGTATAGGTATTGTATTTAATGGATTTTGTGGTTGAAATTACGACTTCAGTTTCATGATCTTCCTCTTCAATGTTTATTTCTTTTAAAAAACCCGGAACATATTTTTCTAATGAGGATTGTTGTTCATTCTCAAATATTTTCTTTTCTTCGTCAGTATTAATCCTTGCTATCTTTGTAATCAGAGTTCTTTCATTGTTTGTCAGATAGGATTTTCTGTTCATTGATGCTGAACCAAGAAAAATGATTCTAATCTGACCAGTTGTTGGTTCTGATACAGTAATGTCTTCCTCTAACTCGCTTTTAAAACGTTTTTCCAGCCCTTTGTTCTGAAATGAGCAGTTTAATATGTCAATGACTAAGCGCTCTGGTTCTTTTAATCTGGATTCAGCATAGGTAATTTTTTGAGTGGTATTAATTACCAAAGAGTTGTTTTCCCATTTTATGGAGGTAATTTGATTAGCTGATATTTGACCAGTTGCTGGATTAGCTGAAATGAAAAATATAACAAATAAAAATGAGAAATAAAATCGCAGATAATTAAGTTTGTAAAAAATATTTTTAATATTCCCCATAAATAGAATTCTCATTATTTATTGTAATGTGTTTACTGCTTGACGTTCTAAATATCGTTTTATCATTTCATGTGGTGTTAGAGGATATTGATTTAGAAATTCACTTAAGGTATTGTTTATGATTGATTTTCTGATTTGGCTGACCAGATTTACTAAAAAATAAATGTTATGTATGCTAAGTAGTGTTGGACCAGTTGGTTCACTTGCTTTAAATAAATGTCTGATATATGCCTTTGTATGATTTAAACAGCTGTAACATTTGCAGTCTTTATCTAAAGGAGAAAAATCACTTATAAACTCAGAATTTTTTATTATTTTTCTCCCTTCATTTGTATAAAACGTTCCATGCCGTGCAATTCGTGTAGGCATTACACAATCAAACATATCTACGCCACAAAGAATCCCAAATATAAGATCTTCAGGAGTTCCCACCCCCATTAAATATCTTGGTTTATCTTTTGGTAACTTATCCAATGTGTAAGCAGTAATTCTATAAATCTCTTCTTTTTTTTCTCCCACACTAACACCGCCAATAGCAATACCAGGTGAATCTAGGTTTGAAATAAAGTCAACACTTTTTTGTCTTAGCTCTTCATTAGTGCCTCCCTGAACGATTAAAAAAAGTGATTGTGTGTCTGGCTTCTTATGAGCGTTTTGAGATCTTATAGCCCACTTATGTGTTCTTTCTAATGAGACTTCTAACTCTTCTTGTGTGCTTGGGAGTTTTGAACAGTCATCAAATGCCATTATTATGTCTGCGCCAAGTTTGTTTTGAATAGCAATGGCTTCATCAGGTCCGATGAAGTGTTCTTTTCCGCTCCAAGGATCTCTGAAATGTACACCATCGTCTGTGATTTTACTTTTACCAAATCTTCCATGACTGAAAACCTGAAAGCCTCCTGAATCTGTCAAAATCGGTTTTTTCCAGTTTGACCAGCTATGCAATCCCCCGGCCTTTTCAATAATTTCAGCACCAGGTTTTAAATACAGATGATATGCATTAGCTAAAACAATTTGGCTTTGAGTTTGTTCCAGCTGTTCCATGGTTAAAGTTTTTACAGTAGAGTTTGTACCGACAGGCATAAATACAGGAGTAAGTACTTCACCGTGAGGAAGTTCAAGCTTTCCAGCACGTGCTTTATAATTTGATTCAAGTTTTTCAATAGCAAACTTCATTGAAGACATGTTAATATTTTAAACGATATGGCTAAACTACTAATTAAGAGTGGCAGATATATAAATCCAAAAACAAATACAGATGAAAATCTTGATGTTCTTGTCTCAGATGGGAAGATAGTTGAGTTAAAAAAAGAAATAAATTCAAATGGAGCAACACAGATTATTGATGCAAAAAATCTTTGGGTTGTACCTGGACTGATTGATATTCATTGCCACCTTCGTGATCCAGGACAGCCTGAAAAAGAAACTATTGAAACAGGTACCAGGGCTGCAGCAAGTGGCGGCTTTACAAGCATTTGTCCCATGGCAAATACAATTCCTCCTGTTGATACTGCAGCGCTTGTGGAGTATGTGAATAAGACAAATCAAAAATTTGGCTCAGTAAATATTTTCCAGATTGCTGCAGTTTCAAAAGGCTTAATGCAGGAGGAGCTATCACCATTTGAAGAATTAAAAGGTGCAGGTGCAGTTGGCTTTTCAGATGATGGTAAGCCAATTGAAAATTTAAAATTACTTCGTCATGCACTTGAATATGCACAAATGCTGGATGCAAATATAATCAGTCATGCTGAAGACTCCAGATTATGTTGTGGAGGTGCTGTGCATGAGGGGCATTGGTCTATAAAACTTGGTATTCCAGGAATTCCTTCTAGCAGTGAAGCAGTTTGTGTTGCCAGAGAAATTGAACTGGTCAGGCAAACAAAAGGAAAAATACATTTTGCACACATCAGTACAAAAGAAGCTGTCGAATTAATCAGAAAAGCTAAAGCTGATGGCTTAAATGTTACTGCAGAAGTTACACCGCATCACCTTGTTCTTACAGATGAAGATGTTCAGGACTTTAATCCAAATAAAAAAATGAATCCACCCCTAAGATCAAAAGAAGATCAAATTGCACTTATTAAAGGTGTTTTAGATGGAACATTAGATACATTTGCTACAGATCATGCTCCACATACTTTTGAGGAAAAATCCAGATCTATTTTAGAAGCTCCATTTGGGATAATAGGTTTTGAAACAGCCCTGCCGCTTTACCTTGAGGTTTTTTATCACACGAAAAAGTTATCACCGCTTGATTTTGTAAAGAAGCTTACTGTAAATCCTGCATCAGTACTTGGTATTAAAAGAGGATCTATTTCTGTCGGTGATGTCGCAGATATTACAATTCTAAACCCGAATTTAGACTGGACCTATGATGTCAGTTCTTCTTTTTCAAAGTCTAGAAACTCTCCTTTTCATATGCGCCATATGAAAGGTAAGGCTGCCTACACCATAGTTAATGGTCATGTTGTAAGTAAAAATTGATGAAAAAAATCAAGGCCCTTATCTTTATTATTTTATATTTTATATTTTCTTTTCAGATAGCAATATTTGCACAAACTAAAGACCTAAATAAAATAACTTCTGTAAGACTCTTGCAGGATAAGAACAATTCAAGGATTATAATTGGACTAAAATATCCTTTAGAAAATTTGCCAACTCATATGGCTACGCTAGAAACAGTTTTTTTTGATATTGATGCTGTATATGTGGAAACAAGAAAACAAGAAGTAAGAAAAAGAAGGCACGGAAAAAGAGAAGAAAAAAATCAAAATATTCAAGTAAACCACTCAGAGATTGCCTCAGATGAATTTATAAACAATGTCAAGTGGTCTTCAGATTCTGATAAAACAAAATTTGAAGTTAAAAGACAATATTATTCCCCGGTTAATTTTGTAAATCAAGAACAACCTCCAGCTCTATTAGTTGAGCTGCCAAAATATTACTTTAATAAGGAGTCTTATAAGCTTAAGCCAGGTATTACCAGGCATTTAGTCCGGACAGTTAATGATAGAGGTCCAGTAGCAGCAAACGTTTTAGAGGTTGACCTTTCAAATGAAAATATTTCGATTAAAGTTGGTTTGCTGGATAAGAAAAAAATTAAATCAAAAAGCAAATTAACCGACATCGTTAAGAGCGAAATGGCATTTGCCGGGATTAATGCGAATTATTTTGATGTAAAAGTTGGAAACCCTTTGGGGACTTTAATTACAGATGGAGCCTGGCTTACTGGACCAGTATATGACAGAGTTGCTATTGGATTTTCTCAGGATAAAAAAGTGCTCATTGATCAGGTCATGCTGACTGGAAATGCTATGGTTTATCGTGGTTTTAGAAGAAAAAAAGTCGCAAATTTTGAAATCGACGGATTAAATACCCCACCACATCTTTATAAAAAGATTGGATTATTTACAAGCAACTGGGATGAAGAATTTGATTTAACTGAAGGTAAAATAGCGGTAATTGTAAGGGACGGATCGATAAAAAAAATAACTAAAGATTCTGCAGAAATTCCACCTGATGGTTTTGTGCTTATTAGTAATGATGAAGACATTGCAACCTCTATAAGAAAAAGAGATCGTATAAAGGTTGACTGGAGCAGTACTCCAGACTGGTCCGGTGTTGCAGAAGCTGTTAGTGGTGGTCCTTACCTTATTATGGATGGGCAGGTGTATTTGGATTTGTCAAATCAAAAATTTAAATTTGCAAAAAAAGACACCTATGCGCCAAGAAGTGCCATTGGTATAGGTAAAAACGGAAATCTTTTTTTAATAGCATTAGATGGCAGGAATAATGGCTATTCGGTAGGATTGTCTTTAAATGATTTAGCAGAGTTTTTAATAAAACTAGATTTAAAAGAAGCTATTAATTTAGATGGTGGAGGCTCGACAACGCTTGTGGCAAATGGAGAAATAATAAATAAGCTTAGTGAACATCATGAGAGAAAAATCAGTAATGGGCTTTTAATTTTTTATAAAGAGTGAAGTACTAGACGACTATTTTTTTCTTGCTTGATATTAATCATTTCTTTCGATCGTATTTTTTGTGATAATACTTCTCAGGCAAGTCTTCTCTAGGATTTATAATTGTCATTTGCTTTTGATACAAACTGGCTTCAGAAGGCAAGCACATTTCGCATGATAATTTATAAAGATCTCTAAGCAAACAAGGTGCATAATTATTTTGAGAACCATACCCGATTTCTTCTACAGCAAGAGCAATTTTTAAAATTTCACTTTTATCTCTAATATCCCTTTGTGCTAGCTTATCACTGTGTAAATGTAACCAATGACCTAGAGTTTGATGATACCCACTTCCTTTATAATCCTTAAAGGTATAAGCAATATCTAATATTTTCCTTGAAAGTTCTAAGTTAACCATCTTTCTTGGATGGAGCCTTTGATATTTTTCATAATATAGTTTATGTAAAAGATATAATGCTTTTGAATAATCATCAAATGAAGCACCTGTTTGTTCATTGTCATTTTTTACTGCATTGAATCGAGCAATTCTCTCATGTAATGAAGTCGCATATATTAAAATCCCTTCTAATTTAGATAATTCTTCAATAGTATTTTTGTAAAAGGTTGTAGAATTTCCAATATTTTTTCCCAGATTTAATAACCAATTAGCAATATAAGGATTAGTCGGTTCTACTCTTTTAGCGTTACTTTCAGCAATAACAGATCTATGTACTTGAGCAATTGCAGGAAACGTTTTAAATGTTACAGGTTCTACTCCATAATCTAATTCTCTTAGAGGCACGGATAACTCGCTAGTTCTTAAAGTAGTATGGTTACCAACATGATTGAATAATGACATTTGAACTTTTAGATTCATTTATTAACCTCTAGGTTATTATAAGACTTAAGATATTTAGTCAGCAATATTGGGTCTAATAGTTACCTGTCTTAATGATAAAATTCGTTTGTTTTATAAGGAGTAAATGCTATTTCCTTGCTCTAGCATTGAAGTTGTAATTCCACCGTTTGGTGTACTTTTTGTACCATTTGCATCGCATGGCACTATTTTTTTTGTGTCTTCATCAGCTTTTAGGTGTGCTCTGCCATATGGTTCACCATTTAAAATATGATTATAAAAGAAAATGTCATAGTATGATGAAGCTACTTTAGGAGCTATCTGTGCTTTATAAAGAGCTGGTACACTAACTAATCCAAAAGGAATTTGTAAAAATTTAATATCTGCATAACCAATGGTACCTTTTAATCTTCCTTCCTGATTAAACCCAGATATTTTTGATTGTGCAAATAAATAAACTCTTCCAGTTTGTCCACTTGGGTCTTTATATCTTTTTATGGCATCAGAGAGTCCACCATTGTGACAGGCATCAGTAGTCACTACAAATTTACAGTCTTGAAATTTATTTAAAACATCAATCAAATCTCTTGGTGTGAAAATATTGTATCCTTTTTTACCAAGAAAATATGTTCCTGTTTCATTACCATGAGAAGATAACTTTAAGTAAATATTTTTTACTCCACGTTTTCTAAATGCTTCAACTTCTTCTTCTACTATTTTTTTAGGATCAGACATTACTTGAATAGCATTTCTTCCTTTTTTAGTCGTAACAAAGTTATAGCCTGCTTTGCTCATCAGTTCAGGGAGGAAGCCTACATCTTCTACTATTCCAGAGAGTACTGGATCATTGTGCAAATTTGAGTCAGCTAAGCCAATATAACCAATTAGTTCGTTTTTTGGTAAATCAAAGTTTTTGATTTTTGCCATGTCAGCTAATTCACTTTTTCTGCTTTCTTTTGCTTCATCAATCATCCTTAATAAGTAATCAAAATTAATCTCGCCACTTTTGGTAACAATCTTTTCATATTTCAACTCGTGTTGAATTAGCTTATCTACTCCGCCATCTTTAGTTCCTTTCCAGATTCCAAAGGAAACAAACGATGGTGGTAAATCTTCAGGAAATTGATCTGTGTAATATGGTGAACTACTTATGTACCACTTTTCTAATCCATCCTGGTGATAATCGGCATAAAGTGCATATTGATATCCATTTTCTTTCGGATTTAGTTTTTTAAATGTAAACTTTACTATACCAATACCACCGCTTTCATTAGCTAGCTTATCTAATATCTTTCTGTCGGATTCTGACAAAAAAGTAGAGGCATCTATTAAGCCGCCATCTTGCTTCTTTAGGGTTTTTTGATAGGTATCTTTTTGTTTTTCAATCCACTTTTTACCATCTCCTGTTAAAGCTACAGAATATACTGAACCCAAATTTTCTCTAAGTAAAAGATCTCCTTTTTTAGCTCCTCCTTTTTCAATTGTTGAATTGTTTGATGGGGGATTTGGTTCTTGAGAAGTAGACCTACTAAGAGGAATACCTAAACCTAGACCTAATACTGCAGTACTAATAATCTTTAGACTTGTTTTCATAGACAAATTTCTCCTTGATTAAGTTAAATTTTTGAAATTGTTTTTAGATTAACCTATATAACAAAAATATGCAACATAAAAAACAGGAAAAATAAAAACAACTATATTTTGAATCCTTAAACTTGTAATGTCATTCTAATTTTCCATCATCATCTTTATAGATTTGTTTTTAAAACATTTTTCAATTTGTTTTGGAAGTTCTTTTAAAGGAACAATATCAGTGATAAGCTTTTTTAATTTTATTTTTCCGGTAATAATTAGCTGATAGGCCTCTTTAAGTGCTATTGGAGAAGGCGAGTAGCTACCTATTATAGACAGTTCACGATAGTAAATCTCATTGTTATAAAAACCTTCCTCTTTGGCAATGCTTGAAAAAACAACAATCTTTCCACCGGATCTTACCAGACTGGTGGCCTGATTTATACTTTTATCGCTCCCACTTGCCAGAAAAATTATATCTACACCGCGGCCTTCGGTTTTGCTTGAAATCCAGCTTTTTAATTCATTTGAATCAGCTAAATAACCATCATGAATTGCTAACATATCTTTTGTTAGATTAATTCTTTCTTCCAGTAAGTCAATTCCAAAAGTATGTGCTCCTTTTTCAATACAAAGTTTTCCAAGCATAATACCAATAGATCCAAGCCCGCATATTAAAACAGAATTGCTTGTGGTGATCTGTGCTCTTGTAACTGCTCTAAGACAGCATGCCAGTGGCTCTGTCAGTGCAATTTCATGATCTGATACAGTACCTTTAGGAATTAGAAATGTTGTATGTTCAAGGTGTGCACGTGATAGCTTAATGTATTCTGCAAATCCACCTGGATAAAGATTTGTGCTTTTAAACTGTGAACACATTGAAAAATTACCGCTTTTACAAAAATAACAATTTAAACAAGGCACATGATGTGCAACAAGTACTTTTTGAGAGCTGGACCACTTTCTTACCTGACTTCCAGTTTCAACTATGGTACCGACTACTTCATGTCCTAAAACAGTGCCTTCTTGCACAAGATCATTTTTAATTTTTACAAGATCAGATCCACAGACACCACAGACATCTACCTTTAAAAGCACTTCGTCTTCTTTTAACTCAGGCTTTGGAAGTTCTGTTATTTTTAATTTTTGTTCTTTGTCGTAAGCAATACAAAGCATGGTTATATTTTATGTAAAACATGCTTGGCTAGCCAGGCTTTTTGTCCATTAATCCATACTTCTTTTAAATCTTTGTTACTATTTAAGTCCCAGATTAACAAATGATAAGGATCGCTATACGTACAGCCAGATTTTTCTTTAATGTTAAAGATAAGAAAGTCAGCACAGTATCCGGACTTAAGATAACCTATATAAGAATCTTTAGAAATTATTTTTGCTGCATTTGATGTTATAGCTGAAAATCCATCTTTGGCCGAGATTGAAAAATTATAAACAAGCTTTTGCTGATTAATTGCAAACCTTAATTCTTCAAGGAGATCTAGGTTTTTATTACTTGCATTACTGTCAGTTCCAATTCCCCATAAAAAACCAAGTTCATTCCAGAATTTTAAATTTGCAGTGCCGTTATTTAGATAAAAATTACTTCGTGGGCAGTGGACAAGTTTTATATTTTTTTCTTTCAATATTAAAAGATCTTCCTTTGTGGCTTGACTTAGGTGTGTTGCAATAATATTTTTTGAAAGCAAATCATTCTTATTTAAAAAATCAACGCCGGATTTATATTTTTTCCAGTATTTTAATTTAGGTTCAAGTCTATTTATATTTTTCCAGAAGTCTACTCCAGGTCCAGATTTTCTCTGCCACCATAATTTTTCCTGTGGAGATTCTTCCAAGTGTGTTAGAAGAGGTTTATTGTTTCCAGTCGACCAATGTGTGAGTTTTTCCCAGAGTGGTTTTGAAACATCATAAGGTGCATGAGGGGAGAATGTGAAATTTAATTGAGAATTGAGAATTGAGAATTTAGAATTAAAGTCTAGTGCTTCCTGAAATGTTTTTTCAGCCTCTTCTTCATTAGATCCAAATACCTCCAACCCGATTAAAGCTTTTATTGGACCTTTTGCAAGCTCTTGTACACTAAGAAGATTAGGAGTGTTTTCAACGATATAAGTAGTGCCGCTTGAAAGTGCTTGATTTATTCCATAGTTTATAGAAGCTATAAAATCTTTTTCTCTCCAATTTAATGTGGAGTCGATTAATTCTTTAAGCCAAGGAAATAATCCATCTGAACCGTCTATAAGATTTAACTTTGAATAAAGCAGGTGAGTATGCAGATTTATAAACCCGGGGCAAATTAATGTTTCACCATGATCAATGATTTGAAAGTTTTTACTTGTAAGATCTCCAAAATCTTCTTTTTTGCCGACACTTATAATTTTTGAATCTTCAATTAATAATCCTCCACCAATGATAGCTTCTTTATCATTGGCAAGAATTATTTTTGAGAGGTGAAGGGTTTTTTGAATCATGTTTTATGTAGCCATAGAAGATATTGCTCCTAAAGCTTTAGATGTATGTGCCAACCCTTTTCCAGCTGTTTGTAATGCATGGAAAAGAACGGTTGGGAGTTCACCAATGTTACCAGCTTTATAATCTCCATTTCTGATTGAGCTTTCTTGGAGTAACCAGTTTTGTAACCAGTAAGGATCTTTCTTATCACCCATTTCGACAATGTTTACGAAATCTAATACATTTATAGGAGAGAGAACAAACTGAGCAATTGTTTTTCTAAATTTAAGCACTTCTTTAATATCGTTCCAATGTTTAACTGGATGGAGAATCATGTCAAAGAAATCATTTGATTTCAGTTTTGGTTTTATAGGTTTTTCTTTATTTTCTACTAAAGAGCCAGTAGAAGCATCATTTATACTAGGATGATCTTTTTCTTGCTCTGTAAAGGACATGCATGTTTTTATCTCAGCATTGATTAATTCCTTTAATTCTGTTTCTATTCTGTTATAAACTCCTCTAGTAAAGAAATCTTCAATTTTAGCTTCGTCAAATCTTGAAGCATCTTTAAGGTACTTTCTAAATCTTGTTTCGGCTTCACGTAGGAATTCTCCACTATCCATCTTTTCTTTTAGTTTTTCACCCCAAATTTTGTTTGGAGGTACTGTCTTTGCTTTCTTGGTTACTATTTTTTCTTGTTTTGTTAATTCGTCAGTAACAGTGTATTGAAACTCACTTTCAAATACTTGCTTAGAGAGGTTTTCTCTTATTGGTCTAAAGCATTCTTCCTCAGCAACTACTTTATAGATACTGTCATATAAAGCTCTCTTGCCAGTTAATTTTTCTATAGAATTACCAGCAATATCTGATAGTTTCTTTACCCATCCTTTATTTGGATTAAATATTTTATCTCTGACTATTCTTGGATCTAAGTATTTTGGATCTTCAGAATTTGTTATACCTCTCATTTTATTTATTATGTTACATGTATAAAAAGTGGTGGTGACAACAGTTTGAGGAAGCCTTACAAATAAACCATAGAGAACTGTAAAATAACAATGTCCAAAAAATGCTGCTATATTAAGTCCTTTATCAATTCTTCGTACAGTATTGCCTGCATCTAGAGCCTCTTCATTGTTAAAACCTTTTCTAAAGTGATCAAAAGCAGGAAAAACAACTGATACCATTCCCATTGGAGAAGCAACAGCCTGCATGATTTTTCCAAACTCTCTACCACCAGTTAATAGTTTTCCCATAAAAGTATCAGAAGTAGCTGTAGTATGCCACCAGTCTCTTGCTTTTACGGCGGATTTGTATACTTTAGAATCTTCAGAAACAGCATTTTTTAATTGATCTGTCATTTCAAGAGTTCTAATAATAGTGTCAAAAGATTTTCCTATAAAAGTTGGGATCCAGAAAATTGAACCTACAAATGTTCCAAGGAATGAAGTGAGAGGTGCTTCAGTAAACCTTTCTTTTATAGCTGAAAAATTACCCTTGCAAAGATCAAGTATATTAAGCCATCCATCCATAGCTTGACCTGCTTCTGGTGTAACAGCTGCATGATCACTTCCAATATCACCAAGGGTACTTACTAGTTTTCTTTCATTTTCAAGCTTTGATTTTTCTTCATCTGACAAGTTAAAAAATGTAAGCTTGCAAGATTTTAAAAGTGTAAATAATCTGCCTCCTGTATATGAAAAGAGAGTAAAGGCAATATGAGGCAGATTGATTAGAGTTGTAATCATGTGCCCTTTTGACTTAGTAGCCTTTAATAATGGTTCAAAGGCAGTCATAGGTGCAAAAGCTACACTCAATATAGGATAAACAATTTCTAGTAACCTGCTGCTGCCTTGTTTGGTTGGATTTTTTTCTTTGTGCTCTTCATATTCACCGAGAGCAAATGTGAATGGTGTAAGAACTGTAGCTGGAATTGCAAAGAGGCTGCTTATAATCCTTCCTAGGTTTCCTATTTTTTTGAAACCTTCATTGATTCCATCTTTCATGGCAATACCACTGCCGATTAATGTGGCAAGTCCAATACCAGTTGCAATCTTTGTTGTTCTTATTTGCTTTTCTTTTTCCTGATTTTTTTTCTCAGAAATTTCTGATGGAAGATCCTGTGAGCGTGTGCTATGAGTGTGCTGACTCATAGGTTTTTGACCTATACGTTGTAGTGGCTCTGACATAAATAAATTATGTAATGATAAATAAGATTAAATAAAAAACTGTCTTAAATAAAGCACTTTTGGTGCTTGTTGTTGCTACTTGTTATAGAAAATTCTAAAACAAGCCACAGAGTTTTTCTCTGAGTTGCTAACAGCTTTCATACACACCTGTTGTACAAATGTATATATTAAAATTGTATACAAGTTAAGAAACGTATGTCCAGTAAAGTTTACGAGGAAGTTCTTAATCAAAGAGCTAAGGTTAAGGCCTTAACTTGATTTATGAGGTCTAAAAAAAATATTTCAATTTTTTTTGTAAATTTTACTTTAATTGGTTAAGAAAAAAGATTATGATAGTGTGCGTGGTAATTTAATTTCCATTTTGCGCCCGTAGCTCAGTGGATAGAGCAACCGCCTTCTAAGCGGTCGGTCGGACGTTCGAGTCGTCTCGGGCGCGGTTTTTTCTTCAAAAAAACCTTCATTGTAAAAATAAAAAAAGGGCGATTGGCGGAATGGCAGACGCGCATGACTTAGGATCATGTGGGTAACCGTGTGGGTTCAAGTCCCTCATCGCCCAAATGGGCCACTAGCTCAATGGTAGAGCACACGCCTCTTAAGCGTTAGGTTATGGGTTCGACTCCCTTGTGGCCCAAGTTTTATTACCGCTCGTTTCGCACGAATGCTCAACTCGCTTTTCAGCCCCGGCTCTTTTTGGTAAATAAATTACACAAAAAGCTTATATGCTTTATAAAAGTTTCACCGAATAATTGGAAAAAACTTTTTTACAAATCCTTTAACCTAAACCTTAAATCATTATAAATATTCTTTTCAAATGTGCTTGGTTAAAGCGGTTGCACTATATTTTTTGAGGTACCTTAAATGTATTTAAGGTATTTTTTTGTCTGTGTTATATTGTAAAAGGTAAAAATTAGACATAATTATTAAAGGAAAATTGCATGATGAGAACACTGTTTAATGAAGTATTTGCAGGAAGGTTTCCCACGGCCTCTAGCTCACAGGAAACTCAAGAAGAGCGAAGATACCTATATGCTTTGAAGGAACAACTAAGATTGCATCTTGGTCCAAACAGAGACATAAACGAGATGTGAATAATTCACAAAAGGCCACTTTTCAATAAAAAAGCCTGTCAAAAGCTTTGAAAGTGAGCTAGACAGGCATATGATTTTAATTAACGAAAAAGACCTTTTAAGGGTCTTTCACAAGATAGAAGCTTTA
>JACQBQ010000006.1 GCA_016201905.1 Candidatus Melainabacteria bacterium
GTAGGAGCAATAACAGAGGAAGAAATAAAGGAATATATAGAGAATCATGTGGAGGATGAAGAAGATATAACGATCGGATCTTAAGCCGCCTTCAGGCGGTGACGATTAAAACCTGTGTGCTTCAGCACACAGTGGTTTAGTGGTAAGATATCCGCCTTTGCCACCCTTAAATCTTTGGGCTGGTACTACACTGGATACTTCGCCTAATATCTGACTTCCATTTGGAATCACTACATCTTCTCCAATTATTATTGGACTAGAAACAGTTGCACTTACAACATCTCCTGTACGACTTATACCAGAATTTACTGAGCTAGCCAATGACACATTTAACCTTGTGCCCATTGGTGCAACGACAACCCTACTACCAGATAAGCGAGTAAAAAGTGGATTACTGCCAACTTGTGCGAAAAGCAATAGACTAAGCAAAAGAATGATTATGCAAGAAAGAATTATTATTAATTTATTTTGTTTTGAGCTTTCTTTTTTATCCATTTCGTACCTCAATCTTTCTATAAATTGATTATATAAACATATAATTTTTCTGGTATGCTGGCAATAAATTGTGAACATTAATTATCCAAGCTTTTTCTCTGATTTCTTGTCCGCTTCAGGTGGAACTCAGCAAAAAGTGCTGTAACTGGAAAGCAATTTGCTTACCACGCTTTTAAGGTTGTTAAACGCTAAATCCTCCAAATAGCCTAGAAGTATTTTAATAAAATTTAGTCATTTATTATCGATTTTTGTTGACTAATTCTTAAAAAAAGCAAAACCTCAGATTAAATTAATTTTATCTATATAGCCTCTTTTTATACCACAATAAAATCAATAGTTCTTTCACTTTTAGGGTACAAAATCATTAGCAATTCCAAATCTTTTGCAATCAGATAACAATACTTGTTCTGTATTAAAACTCTGAAATAAATCGGATTAAATGAACAAATTTAATAAAATAAAGTTCTTAAAGATTTTAACTAGCTTATTTATGATCTTTCTTTTTAATTTACCAACTCTGTCCTTACTTCAAATTAACTATTTAAACTTGTCTGAAATATCAGCGATAAATAGAAACAATAAAATAAATTCATCTTCGCATTCTCAAATTGCTCTTGCTCAGGAATCAGAAGCAGATGATATATCTACAGGGTCTGAAGAAGATACAACAGAAGAAGAAAATAATATTAATGCTCAAAATAAAGTCGAGAAATCAACATCAGAGCATTACTATCGATATAGAGGAGGTTCTGGGGACTCTACAGTACCATTATCTCCTCCTGTTTCTACTTCATCACTACCACCGCCACCACCTCCAGCAGCACCACCACCAAGTTCTATTTCTTCTGATGGTGCAGGTCCACCGCCACCGGCACCTCCTCCAGCACCACCTCCTGCGCCAGCACCTACTTCTCCATTTGGACTTGCTCCACCGCCACCTCCTCCACCAGATCTACCACCACCTCCAGTACCACCGCCACCATCTCCTACTACTGGACCACCGCCACCGTCACCACCAGCACCGCCGCCACCACCTCCAGTACCACCGCCACCATCTCCTACTACTGGACCACCTCCACCGTCACCACCAGCACCACCGCCACCACCACCAACTCCAACCCCTACCCCTACTCCAACTGCAACCCCAACTAACAAAAACTGCACAGCAGTTACTAATATCGAGCTTACAAGAACTGACTATCCACAATATCAAAGCTCATTAACTGGTTCCCAAGAAAATGCAAGCTCATTAAGATTTTTCTTAGAGGACTTTACTAATGATGGGCTTCCTGAGCTCATCACTGCAAATTATGAAGTAACTTCTAGGAATGATAATGTTTTAGGTAATGTAATTCCAGATTTTCTAACAATATCATCTGGTTCAGGCAATGGAGACTTTAGCAAAGTATCAAATATAAAGATTCTTACCGACAACGATTTCGGTGGTGGTGGAGCTGTAACAGAAGTACAACTACAACAAGTTGTAGTTAAAGATTTAAATAATGATCATCATCCAGATCTTGCTTTACTTGTCTTAGCTAAAAATCCTTATACAGCTATTCAATCATCTCAAATTAGAACTCTTTTAAGTAATGGAGATGGTACATTCCAAACTCCAAAATTAACTTATTCATTCCAAGTTCAAAACTTGCCTTCAGCTCGTGTGCTAGATATTAGAGGTTTTATCCTTGGTGATTTTGATAGTGACGGCAAGTTTGATTTTATTGTAAATCAAGGCACAGATAGTTATATTTCTGGTACTTCATTCCTTTTACTTGGTGATGGTAATGGTGGTATAACAGGTTCTCCTATTCAAGTGCGTGACGGTATCGGAAATCCATTATTAATTCCTGTAAAAGAAGATGTTCCACAACCATATGATGGAATTCATCCAGGATACTATACAAATGAATCTCAAGCTGTTGTAGATTTTAACAACGATGGAAAGAATGACATCATCGATAGTGCAATAAATGAATTTGGAGGAAAGGTAGCTATATTTATTGCAGACAAATCAAAATTAGCCACCTTTACATATAGTTCTAATTCCTATTCGCTTGCTTATGTTGAAACAATAGCTGTTGATGATTTTAATGGTGATAAGAATGCAGACATTGCAGCAGCATCTAAACAGTTCATAAAAATTAAATATGGAGATGGAAAAGGTGGATTTGCTTCTGAAGAAAATGTTGATATCCCTTGTGGTTTTAATGATGCAATAAGTACACTCACAGCTGGAGATATAAATGGAGACTGCAAAGCTGACTTAATAGCAGGAGGCTATACAGGTGGATGCAATTCTCTTTTATTCAATAGTGGAAGTACATTCAATACAACTATAAACAAAGCAATTAATGTAGATTCAACCGGAGTGACAGGAAAACTTTATTCTAAAATAGGGGATTTTGATAACGATGGATTAGGAGATTTTATAACCTTTAACAGTAATAGTGATTCTATTAATTCCAGTATTTTAAGTGTTTTCAAAAATACAAAAGCTAATGCTCCTACTCCAACCCCAGCTGTTACACCTACTTCAACACCTTCTGCCACTGCAACACCAAGTGTTACTCCTACTGCAACTCCCGTTGGACCACCGCCGCCACCTCCTCCACCTGTTGGACCCCCGCCACCACCTTCAAGTTCTTCTAGTTTTGTAGGGATTAATGAAATTTCTCCTGGTGTATTTGAAACAGTTAACCCTGAATTTAGTAATCAAACTTTAAGTTATCCTAAACCCGTATCATCTTCACAAACAAATGCCCAAGCAAAATTTGTAGAGGGTGAAGTTCTTGTTAAGTTTAAAGATTCTGTAGATGTGCTTAATACTTCTCAAGCTACTTTATTTCAAAATAGTCCTATAGTTACAAACCTGACAATGGTTGTTCCTTCTGTGGTAACTCAAAGTCAAAGTTATCGCAGAGCCAGAACATTTGACGAAAACCTAGCACAAGCATCATCTCCTCTAGTCAATTGGCAGATTGCAACACTGGGAAGTAATGTTAGTGTCCCAGATGCTATAAGCCAACTAAGAAACGAGCCTAATGTTGAATATGCAGAACCAAATTGGATCTTAAATATCACCTCAAATGATCCTTACTACTCATCAAAAGGAAGTTGGGGACAAAGCTATGATGATCTATATGGTGTTAAATTAATTAATGCTGATAAAGTATGGAGTACTTCACAGGGCGATGGAGTAGTGGTAGCAGTGATAGATACAGGGCTTGACTATAATCATGAAGATATTGTAGGAAATGTTTATGTAAACACAAAAGAGATTCCTAACAACGGTAAAGATGATGATGGAAATGGATATGTAGATGATGTTAGAGGATGGGATTTTGTAAATAATGACAACGATCCAAAAGATGATAATGGGCATGGAAGCCATTGTTCTGGAACAATTGCAGCAGTTGGAAATAATGGAATAGGGATTATAGGAGTTGCACCAAAAGCTAAAATCCTTCCACTTAAAGGTTTAGATCAATATGGCTCAGGCTCAATTACTAGCCTTGCAAACGCTGTTTATTATGCAGCTAACATTGGTGCAAAAATTACAAGTAATTCATGGGGTGGGCAAGGATATTCAAAACTGTTAGTTGATGCATTTGATTATGCTAAATCTAAAGGTGTAGTCAATATTGCAGCTGCTGGAAATAGCAGTACAGATGCAAAAGACTTTACCCCTGCAAATATTAAAAGTAGTGTTATTACTGTAGGAGCTGTTTATTATGATAGTTCTAAAGCTTCCTTTTCTAATTTTGGTAATTTTGTTGATGTTAGTGCTCCTGGACTTGATATTTTATCTTTAAGAGCTCAGGGTACTTCTCTTTATCCACCATATTACTTTGTACCTTCAAATGATAATAATGCTAAATATATTAGAGTAAGTGGGACAAGTCAGGCATGTCCTCATGTAGCTGGTCTTGCTGCACTAATTGTTGCTAAGAATCCTTCTCTTACAGCTGATCAGGTTAAAAATATTATTAAATACTCTTCAGATAAAACACCTATTTCAAGTGAATACATTGGCAAAGGTATTAGTCAAGCTGATAAAGCACTTCTAATTAATCCCTCATCTGACCTATCTAATCTAGATTCTCGAATTTCTTCTCCAAGCTCAAGTCTTCTAACTAATACAAAAGTAAACGTTGACGTTACAGGTACAACTATTGGAGATTCATATACTCTTTCATATGCAAAACAAAATCCTTATTCCAGTACCTGGACTCAAATATCAGCAGGTAGTTCTATTAATAATGGACTAGTTACAAGCTTAAATCCAAATAATTTTGAAAATGGAGCAACTTACTTTTTTAAACTACTTTCAAAGAAAGGCACGTATGAGATTCAATCTGTGATTAAAGTAATCTTTGATTCTCATTTAGCTAGTGGTTGGCCACTTAAGGTAAGTGAAACCGGGGAAAGGATTGTTGGTAATATTGTTGCTGATGATCTTGACGGGGATGGAAAATCTGAAATTGTTCTTTATTTACAGTTGGTTCAGTTCTTTGGTCCTCCCGGGACAATCTATATTTTAGATGAGAAAGGTCAAATTAAAAAAACTATTCAACCAAACGATTATCCAAGTTCACCAGTAATTGCAGATATAAACAATGATGGGAAAAAAGAAATAATATATTCTTCGACAGATGGTTACTATTCAACAGTCAAATACATTCATGTTATAAACGCAGATGGTTCTCCACTTCCTGGATGGCCAAAACCTATTCAAAATGAAGGCTTTATGTACCCTATTGCTGTAACTGTTTATGACATAGATGGAGATGGCAAGCAAGAGATTTTTGCTCCATATCAAGTTACTATTAATAATAACAACAATTATACATACCTTACAAAAATATATGGTTTTTACAGCAATGGAACACAAATACCTGGATGGCCTGTAGAAGTTCCTGGGTATGTTTCTCCTTACCATCTTGCAATAGGAGATCTGGACAATGATGGAAAAGCAGAAATAATATCAGGTGCTAATTATGACGGTAAAGTTTATGGGTTTAACACAGATGGCACCGCTTTAAAAAATTGGCCTATTGTAATAGCAGCACAAAAACATCTATCTACTCCAGTAATTGGTGACTTAGATAATGATGGTATAAAGGAAGTAGTAGTAACTACTACTGATGCTTATTATGGTATTAGTAAATCTGGTCAAGTAGTTCAAGGACAAAGACCAATGCCAGAAGCTGATTGGTGGCATGATCCAATTCTAGCAAATGTTTATAATGATGGGATTATAGAAGGACTTGTTCTAGATTATGCTGGTCCTCTTAGTTTAAGTAGCTTTAAAAAACAAAGTAACAGCTTAGTAGCTGGTAATCTTTCTTTTCAATTTCCTTCTTGTCCAAATCCAGCAAGCTCAGTATGGAGTAATATTACCTACCATGATCCAGTAGGAGGTTTTATAAATAATGATCAAACCACTGAATTATTGGCTGAGAGTATTTTCTGTAATAGAATTTATGTAGTAAATAAAGATGGGATGCTGCTTAGCGGATGGGAAAACTCTCCTGTTACAATTGCAAATATAGATGCAGGTCCAATAGTTCGTGATTTAGATGGAGATGGAAAGAATGAAATTATTGGAATTGATCAAGAAGGATACATTTATGTTTGGAATACAGATGGCAATTCAAAGAATAATGAATGGCCAGTGTATATGCACGACAGCAATCAAACCGGAAACTATCATTATAAAGTAATTGTTTCAGTAACACCGACGCCAACACCGGAAACTATCATTATAAAGTAATTGTTTCAGTAACACCGACGCCAACACCAACACCAACACCAACACCTACTGCAACACCAACCCCGACACCAACAGTAACTCCAACACCAACGGCAACTCCAACTCCAACTCCAACACCAAAACCAACACCGACAGCAACACCGACAGCGACTCCAACCTCAACACCTAACAGTTGTTGTACCTGTATAAGTGGAGAATTAAATTGTCAAACTCCAGGAAAATGTGCACCTGGTGATCAAGGAAATCTTGCATGCTTTGAGAATAAGTTTATTTGTTGTAATGGGGCAAATTGTAAATCAACAACACCATATTGTAGCTCCTCCACCCCAACACCGACAGCAACACCGACACCAACTCCAACTGCAACACCAACTCCGACAGCTATACCTACTGCAACCCCAACAGCGACAGCTACTCCTACTGTGACGCCAACCCCGACTCCAACCGCAACACCAACTCCGACAGCTATACCTACTGCAACACCAACAGTAACTCCAACTCCTACTGCAACACCAACTGTAACGCCAACAGCAACTCCTACCACAGCTTGCATAGGGAAATCCGAGATTAGACCTGAAAAAGTACCAATTAATGTAGAAGCTGTAGCTTATGATCCAATAGGAAATAAAGCCTATCTGTTCCCAGTTTATCCGTCTCTTGACAATCCTAGTGAATATGATTTCCAAACATCTTCATTTAATACAAGCACTTTGAATATTCCATACTATATTCAAAATTCATTATGGAGTCCAGTAAACAATAAAATATATCTTATTTCTGCTATTTCTATAAATGGAGGAGGCATCAATAGTAACTCTTACCGTTTCATCATAGAATATGATCCGATTAATAAGACACTTACTGATAAAGTCACAAAGATACCAAACTCAACAATTCAATCTAATTTAAATGTACAGAACAGTGTTTACAATACTTCTGACAAGAAAATTTATATATTTGTATCAGGTATACCTAAATCAGAAATTTATACTTATGATACCGTAAGTGGAGTTCTAGAAAAAAGATCGGAAAATGTACCTCATGAGTTAACCTTTGTTAATGCCTTTTATGCAGAAGGAAGAAATAAAATCTATCTGGTTAACCCTGACATTACTTCAGGCTGGCCTTATTTAAATAATTTTGGAGTATATGAATATGATCCTACTGCTGGAACAATTCTTAAAGTTGTAGCTCAAGCAACCAAAATACCAATACAAAATTCTGCAGTATGGGATCCAGAACATCAAAAAGCATACTTTTTCGGTGGAAACTGCAGCCCCGGAACAAGAACAATCTATGAATTTGATCCAAGTACTTACAATATATCTTTAAAAGAAGAGCAATTCTCAATTCCATCTTGTTCGGCATATAGCATTTGGAATCCAAATAGTAAGAAAACCTACTCATTTGAAGGTGCAAATGCTTTTATCCGTCGTATCATTCAATACACTCCTTGTTTTCAACCCACCACTTGTTTTCAACCTACTCCTACCCCTTCTCCTGGTTCTTGCAATCAACAACAACTTAACTTCTCAAATAATGATGTTGACACAGGTCTTGGTATTAGCGGAGAAGCTAATGCTAACAAGACTGTTACATCAAGTGATTTTAATGGTGATGGTTTAATAGATATTGCTGTTGGAACCGGTACCGATGAATATGTCTCCGTCTTATTTAATAATTGTAATGGAACTTTTGCAAGCCCAGTCCTTTACGATGCTTATGGTTCTACTGAACTTACTTCAAGTGATTTAAATGGTGATGTTAATAAAGACCTGGTTACTGTAAGTTCATTTGCTTCAGTAGTACGTACTGGCTCACTACTACGTAATAAAGGTAATGGTACATTTGCTCTCCCCGAATCTATTTCTTCTGGTGCTGCTGTTTTCACTTCTGTTGTAGCTAATGACTTTGACAGTGATGGAAAACAAGATTTAGCATTTGCAAGTGAAGGAGGTTCCATTTCCATATATCTCAATAATAATGGTACCTTTGCTAACCCAAGTGTGCTTACAATAAATAACAGTAATCTTACTGATATTATTTCAGATGATTTTAATGGCGATAGTAAACCTGACCTAGCTATTACAAATACCTTAGCAGGAAAAATCATAATATTACTAAACAAAGGTAATGGAATCTTTAGTACTACTTTTGGGTCTATTTTTTCTATTGATATTTCTGGTGGAATATATCCCGGAGCACTTACAGCAGCTGATTTTAATAGTGATGGAAAAGTTGATATTGCTGTTGCATTTTCTAACACTGACAATATTGCTGTAGTTTTTAACAATGGAAATAATACCTTTAAAACTCCTTTGTATATTTCTGCAGGTGATACTCCTCATGATATTGTTTCAGGTGATTTTAATGGGGATAATAAGCTTGATTTAGCTGTTGCTAATTATACTAGTAAGAATATTTCAATACATTTAAATAATGGTAATGAGAACTTTGCTCCTCCTGTTTACTTTCCTGTAGGAGAGCATTATCCTGATGGAATTACAACTAATGACTTTAATGGTGATGGGAAGCTAGATCTTGCTGTTGGAAATTCTGGTGCAGACAAGGTATCGATTTTATTAAACACTTCTACTTGCATAGTTTCTACACCAACCCCAACACCGACAGCTACTCCAACAGCAACTCCAACCGCAACACCAACACCTACTGCAACTCCAACGCCTACTGCAACTCCGACTCCTATTTCAACTCTTACTTTAAATGCTGTGAACCTTGCTCTAGGAGCTGGTTTTCCATCCGGTGATTCATTAAACTTATGGTATGTTAATAAGAACAGCACTTGTACAGTCCTGAAATCTTCTACTAACGAGGTACTGCTTTCTGGCAATAGTGAGCTTTGCCTAGGTGTAGAAGTAGCAACCCCTATAACACTACTTACTCCTATTCCAGCAATTCATGGAGGCGCACAAGTCAAGCTTTGTTATCAAAATGATCAGACTGCATGCAGCAACCTGGCAACTATTCCTGATACAGGAGTAAGTTGTTTAGCTAGTGGAGTGTATACAATAGGTTCTAGTACCCACTCAACAGCAATAGCAGATTTAAATGGAGACTCTAAGCTTGACATAGCAATAGCAAACTATAATTCTAATAACATATCAGTTTTAATCAATAATGGAAATGGCTTTGCAATTCCAGTAAATTACAATGCAGGCAACCTTCCGTATTCAATTACAGTTAGAGATTTTAACAAAGATAATAAATTAGATCTTGCTGTTTCTAATACTAATACCAATAATATAAATGTTCTCTTAAATAATGGTGATGGTACTTTTAGTAGTCCAAAAACTACTACTGCATCCTCAAATCCTATTTATATTTCAGCAGCTGATTTTAATGGTGATGGTAACAGCGATATTGCATTTACTAACAATAACAAGAGCATATATGTCTTAAATGGTAAGGGAGATGGAACTTTTGGAAATACAATAAGTTATACAACAACTAATAATGCCTGGCTGATAACTACAGGTGATGTCAATGGTGATGGAAAGACGGATCTTTTAGCAGCATCTAATTCAGGAACTAATTATATTTATAATACTAATTTAACAGTTTTATTAAATACTGGAAGTAGTTTTTCTGAAAGTCCTAGTGGTTATATAAATGGTTTTGCAACATCAGCAATAGTATCACAAGACTTTAATGGGGATGGAAAATCCGATATTGCTTGCGAAGCAGAAAGTAATATAGTATCTGTTTCTTTAAGTAATGGAGATGGAACATTTGGCAGTGCTACAAAGTACTTTGTAGGCACTACAGCTGGTTCTGACTCATTTGTGTCAGGAGATTTCAATGGTGACGGAAAGGTTGATCTAGGAGTACTTAGTAACAATTCAAGAACAGCATCTGTGTTGATTAATAATGGCAGTGGAAACTTTACAGTAGGAAAAGTAATAAGACTAAGTTCATATCCAATTTCAATAGGAGCAGGAGACTTTAATGGTGATGGGAAATTTGATCTAAGTGTTACTGCAGCAAATTCGACAGTTTCAACATTTTTAAATGTACTGTCATGTAGCTCAACGCCTACCCCTACTCCAACTCCTACACCAACTGCAACACCGACAGCGACACCTGCACCTACTCCAATACCTTCTGCCACTCCAACTGCAACGCCAACAGCAACTCCTACCTCAACTGCAACTCCTGGTCCATCCTGCCAACCAACATTTACATTATCAAGCAATACATTTGGTAAACCATGGGCTACTACAGTTACTACTAATGACTTTAACAAAGATGGAAATGTCGATGTTGTAATGAGATACCCTGTTGTCAATAGTACTAATACAGAAATAGTTGATTATAAATTAGAGATTTTTGCTGGCAATGGAGATGGAACATTTGCAAGTAATCCGAACTTTGATACAAGCATAAATAAAGGACCACATTCATTTGCGGTTTCAGATTTTAACAATGATAACAAGCCTGATATTGCTGTATCTGATCAAACTACCAATACTATTTCAATTTACCTGCAACAATCTATTAGTTCATTTTATTCTGCTAGTACAATAAGCAATATTACATACCCTGTAGAAATTGCTGCTGGTGATTTTAATAAAGATGGCAAGGCTGATATTGCTTTACTTGGAAATAATGGAATCTATAGTTATGTTTCAATATTTGCAGGTAATGGAGATGGATCTTTCAATAAGATAAAAGAAATTAGCACTGGTGCTTTTGGATATTCATTGGCAAAAGGGGATTTTGATTTTAACGGAAATATTGATTTAGTTATTTGTGAACCACCTTACATTGCAGTGATTCTTGGAGATGGTACTGGTAACTTTGGCAATCCTACTAATTACAACTTTAGTTATGAAAACCCTATAAGTGCTAGAACAGGGGACTTTAATGGAGATAACAAATCAGATGTTGTTACTGCAAATTTAGGAGACAGTTCTGTTTCTGTTTTAATTGGACAAGGTGATGGCACATTTAGTAAAGTAACAAAGTATACAGTTGGATCAAATCCAAGTACATTATCAATTAATGATCTAAATGGTGATTATAAAGCTGATATTGTTGTTCCAAGTTATATTGATAAAAATATTTCAATACTTCTAAATAATGGAGATGGAACTTTCATATCTGGACAAAAAATTATACCTCCTAATAATGGTTCTAGTGTGATAGAAACAGCTGATGTAAATAAAGACAAAAAAAATGATTTGCTTACTTCAAATGGTTATGGGTTGGTATTTTTAAATGGTTCGTCTTGTACATTTATTACACCAACTCCTACTGTGACGCCAACCGCAACACCAAGTGTTACTCCTACTGCAACTCCACCTGTTGGACCACCACCGCCACCTCCTCCACCCGTTGGACCCCCGCCGCCACCTTCAAGTTCTTCTAGTTTTGTAGGGATTAATGAAATTTCTCCAGGTGTATTTGAAACAGTTAACCCTGAATTTAGTAATCAAACTTTAAATTATCCTAAACCTGTATCATCTTCACAAACAAATGCCCAAGCAAAATTTGTAGAGGGTGAAGTTCTTGTTAAGTTTAAAGATTCTGTAGATGTGCTTAATACTTCTCAAGCTACTTTATTTCAAAATAGTCCTATGTTTACAA
>JACQBQ010000001.1 GCA_016201905.1 Candidatus Melainabacteria bacterium
ATAAAGCTTCTATTTTGTGAAAGACCCGTAAAAGGTCTTTTTCGTTAATTAAAATCATATGCCTGTCGTTACCTCCAAGTACTTGACAGGCTTTTTTATTAAAAAGTGGCCTTTCGTGAATTATTCACATCTCGTTATAGTGCTGGTTACGCATTGCCCACGGTATAAAAAGAATCATTGAAATTATCAGAACAGCACTGACCTTGACATGTGATTTATTTAATGATTCTTTTTTAAGAATATTTTTTAATATTAAAAGTAAGCATAACAAAATCAAAGAAGCTATGCACGAGATAGAGGTGTACTTAGAATAAATGCCAAGAGTAGCTATCAGTGTTAAAACCAGTGCTAACTTCAGTGACCATCTAAGATATAGCTTATAACTTGTTGCAACAGCTGCAATAGATAAAAACATAGCTATGGAGTCATTGTTATAGGTTGAGAATAGAAAAACAAATGCTGGGGTAGTTGCAATAAATAACAATGTTATAAGTTGTACAAGAGGATTAACTTTAATATCTACAAGAAACATCCAGATTACATATATAGTCATCGCTCCATAAAGAACAGATAACCATCTGAATGAATTAACATGTCCATTAATGTCGGTTATAAGCTTATCAGGGCGGATAAAACTATTAATTAAATAATATAGTGGTGGATGGAAAGTATGAGAACCTTCACGAGGGGTAGGAAGCCAGTGTTTTGTTACAATGATTTTTGTGTATTCTACATGACCCCATAAATCGTGAGAACGGTGATCAATTGGTGTGTGTGAAAGATAAATATATGCCACAATAAACCAAGCAGTAACAAGAATTCTTATTACTGAATTGCTGTTTATCATAAGTTAATAATAAACTGCAATAGCTTTATCTACCTTACTTTATAACAAGCAATGTTGACTTTCGAATTTATCTTGGCACTATCATTTATAGATATAAATTATCTAGCAGTTAATAAAAGTTAATACGATATGGCAAAGAATTTTTTAATAAAGTTAATTTTATTATACTGCTTGATGATTTTTATTTTTTTTCAAGGTGGTTGCTCTTTGAATAGATTTAAAAATTTGTACAATAACTTTAATGAAACTAATCAAAAGATAAATAACCTTGTTGATATAAATGGAGACCATGAATCAGATTTAATATTTTGGAATTTTAAAGGTTCATTACCGAGCAATAAAGACCATTTGGGGAAATGTTTTTTTGAAACCGTTACTGCACAAAACACCAAATATCAAATTACAAATTTAGGAAATATCAGTAACATTCCTGTATATGGCGATTTTACCGGTGATGGAAACACTGATTATGGAGTATATGAACAAGCTGAAGGTATTAATAAATGGTACTTAATTGATGGTTTAACTATGGTTGCTTTCTGGGAAAGATTTGGTTCAGTAGGAGACTTGCCTATTCCAAATGATTATGATGGTGATGGCAGATGTGATCTAGTTGTTTACAGACCAAGAAACAGTGGTTTTTATGGTCAATTGTCAGATAAAAATAAAATTCTTGAAATTCATTTTGGTATAACTGGTGATATACCTGTGCCCAGAGACTATGATGGAGACAATAAGGCAGACCTTGCAGTTTATAGATTAAATAGTGGTTCATGGTTAATTAAGTCTTCAATGAATGGTTTAAGCAAGCAAATATTTTTAGGTGGTCCTGATTATTTTCCTATACCCAGTGACTATGATGGAGATGGAAAGGCAGACCTAGCTGTCTGGAACCATAAAAATAATAAATGTAAAATAATTTACTCTTCTACTTGTAAAGATAAACTTTCAGATCAAATTAGCTCAATAGTATATGAGAAGCTTAAAGGCAAGAAATGCTTTCCTGTTTCTTCTGATTTTGATGGCAATGGATTAAGTGAACTTGCATTTTGGGAGTATGATGAAAATTTACTTCATGTATTTAAAGTAAAAAACAATAATGTTGCTTATGAACAGCTTAAGATTACCTCAAAGAAAGATTCTGAGCCAATTAACTATTATTTACTTAAGAAATTTTTAAATAGAAATAATAAAATTACTTTATCAATGCTGTACAAAAAATATAAGTCAACACTGAGCAATAAGAATACTTTTAGGTGTGATTTTGATGGAGACTGTGCTGGTGATTTAGGAACTTATAATCCTAGCAGTAGGACCTTTACTGTTAAATCATCTTTGGATAATGAAGAGAAAAATATACCTTTCAATACTTCTGGTGGCGAGCTTTTGGTTGGTGATTTTGATGGTGAAGGAAAATGTGATCTTGGATTTGTTGATGTAAATAATAAAACTTTTACTTATTTGTCATCTGTTTTAAATAAACTTGTTAACATAAGTCTGGATAATAAGATTAGTGGTGTGCCTTTTGCAGTTGATGTAGATTTGGATTTTATGGATGACATAATTTTTTATAATCCTGACACAGATATTTTTGGTGTTCTTCAGTCAAGCAATGGATATGGTTACGATGAAATTTTGTTTACAGAAAAAAAGACTGCGACTGCTCGATAATGGAAAGTATTTATGATTGGGGATTCAATAATTATAGACAAACCAAATTTGAAAAATGAATCCCTGGTTTCTTTTGATAAGTCTCCATCTGAGAAGACTCTTACTATAATTATTCCAGCCTTTAATGAATCAGGCAGGATTTTAGAAACATTGGAAAGCATTGATGAATATATTACAAAAAAATCTAAATCGGATTTATTTTATGTAATAGTTGTAAATGATGGTAGTTCTGATGATACGAAAGAAGTAGTAATAAGCTGGATTGGGAAATGTAAGAATAAGAAATCCTTTGATTTAATAAATTATCTTCCAAATCGCGGCAAAGGCCATGCAGTAAAAGAAGGTTTTTCAAAAGCAAATACTGATCTTGTTATGTATACTGATGCTGACAGTGCAAGCCCAATAGAAGAAGTAGAAAAATTGCTGGATTGTATTGATAATGGCTATGATGTTGTTTGTGGATCCAGGATTTTAAAGAGTGAAAAAACAAAAGTAATAATGGGATTTAAAAGAAGACTTGTTGGGCTGGTTTTTCATTTTATTCTAAGATTTTTGGGGCTTGCAAACCTAAAAGATACACAATGTGGTTTTAAACTTTTCAAGATACAACTTGCTAAAAAGTTAATTTCCAATCAGAAGTGTTTTAATTATTCTTTTGATGTTGAGTATTTGTTTTTATCTAAGAAATTTGGTTATAAAATTCAAGAAGTCTCAATAAACTGGCACCATGTTGAGGGATCAAAAGTCAGTCTTATAAGAGATTCAGTAAAGATGCTCCTTGAAGTATTAAAAATAAGGTTTGTTTATAAGTATAATTAGTATAAGGTTAAAAATTAAATGATAGAAAGTACAGAAAAGCAAGAAGTAAATGAAATCAGCAAAGCTGATGTACCGAGTAAATCCTATCATTTCTTAGGTACAAGAACTGAACGAGTTGTTTTCCTTACTTTAATGACTTTGCTCTCCGTTGCACCTATAATTTTCGGAAAAACTATTCCAAGTCATGCAGACTGGCATATTCATATTGAGCATGCTTATAACTTTAAAAGATGTTTCTGGCAAGGACAATTATTGCCAAGGTGGATTGATGTACAGGTAAATGGATATGGTGAACCAATATTTAACTACTATGCACCTTTGGTTTATTATCTCTTTACGTTCCTAGAAATATTTTTTAGAGATCCAATTCTTTCAATGAAATGGTCATTTGTTATTCCAATGGTTTTATGCACGGTATTTGGTTATATTTACCTGAGACGCCATGGTTCTGCAGTTTCATCTGCAATGGCAATGGCATTTATAATATTTTCTCCTGCAATTCATATTTTTATTTATAATACTAACTGGCCTACAAGCACATTAGGTCTTGCATTTTTGTTTTTAACGTATTACGGAATAGATAGTTTTAATAAAAATGCTGATTTTGATTTTAAGTCTTTTTTAACTACATCAATTGGTTTTGCTGGTATGGCACTGGCACATTTAGCGACAGCATTTCTTTTTATACTTTTATCAGTACCTTACTTTTTTCTTAGTTTATATATTTATAGAAGTAAAAAGTTTGTAAAAAGCTTTTTTTTGAGTCTTGCCCTAGGTGCAGCTATGGCGGGATTTTATTTATTTCCTGCATGTCTTGAAAAAAATGTCGTGCGTACTGATGAAGTACTAACTGCAGGACCTTTATGGGATTACTCAAAAAACTTTTTGTATACGTATCTGGACAGACATAGAGATGATGGTTATGCATGGGCAATTTTTGATCACAGATATTATGAAGTGAGCAATGCACTCTTTTCTTTGGCAGTATTGTTTTGTTTGATTCCACTACTTCTGAACATGGATAAAGTGAAACGTTACTTTGCAGAACCTTTTAGAGTTAATATTGCAATCACTATGTTTACCGTTTGCTTTTTAATGATGACTCCAGTATCTATGCTGGTTTGGCTTATGATAAAACCAATGCAAACGGTTCAGTTTCCATGGAGATTTACAAGTTTTATTCTCCCTTTTGGTGCATCTATTTTGGTATATGCTTTTGATTTGATTGGCAAGCTTGTTAAGGAAAAAATAGATATGTCCGGTTATAAAATTATTTTATATTGCCTAGGATGTATATTTTCCATGCTTGTGTTTGTAGATTTTATAAATGTATATTATTGGAAATGGGTTCCACAGCAGAATTTAATTAAAGCAGGAATAAATGTTCTTTGGGGAAATGAAGAATACAGACCAAACCTGACTGGTGATCCAAACTGGAAACAGATAGATTTCAAGCATGACTTTTCACCGACAATTGTTACAAGTTCGCCAACTGATATTACACTTGTGAAATGGGTGTCACACGAACGTATTTTTGAGGTTTTTTCACAGGAAGATAATCAAATTAGACTAAGGATTTTTAATTTCCCGGGGTGGGCAGTATATATTGATGGAAATAAAACTCAGATTGATATGGATCCAAAATCTGGCTCTATATTATTTAAAGTATTGCCTGGGAAGCATCAGGTAATTGTAAGGTTTGAACATACCCCTTTAAGAAAAGCCTCTGGTTATATTAGTTTAGGTGCATTTATCTTATATTTATATTTGTTATCAAAGTCTATTCAAAACAGGAAATTTTTAATTAGAAATTTAGCTGAAACACGTGATGAAAAAATATCTACTGAGGTGCCAACAACTTGAAATATTCCGTCATATTAAGCTTATTTTTATTAATTCTTCCTACCTGGTTAACTAATCTTAGTAAGGATAAATTGATAGTATTTGCATCACTGTCTTATTATGGCTGTGATTTTGATGGAGATAAACTTACTGATCTTTCTCTTTGGGATCCAAAAACAAATACCTTGTACTATCAGTTATCAACTACTAAGCGTTCTTATCAAAAAAGATTTTTTGAAAGCGATATATCATTTGAACCTGTTTTTGCAGATTATGATGGTGATGGAAAAACTGATTTTGCTTTTTTTCAAAAGGATTCTGGTCAGTGGGTTGTAAGTTTAACTTCAAATCCTAACAGGCCTCAGAAAACATTTTTAGGATCAATAGGAGATATGCCTGTTCCAACTGACATAAAAGGTACCGGGAGTTATAAACCAGCAATTTGGAGACCAAATGCAAGTAGCTGGTTAATAACAGAGGTCACAAATGAAGGACAAGAAATACAGCGTAGAGTTTTAGAAGGACAATATCAGGATTGTCCTTCCTCAGCAGATTATGATGGTGATGGAATATCTGATCTTTCAGTATGGAGACCTGACGATGGTTACTGGCATATTGTAAAATCATCTGCTGACTTTGATTTTGGCAAAAGTGATCATACTAAACACGGGCAAGAATGGGATGTAATAGTGCCAAATGACTATGATGGAGATGGAAAATGTGATCTTGTCTTCTGGAGACCAGAAAATCAGGTTTGGTACTTTTTATATTCGGGTACAAATGAACAAAATCAAATAAAATTTGGTTTTAAAGATGACATACCGCTTTCTGGTGATTTAGATGGTGACGGTATACCTGAACTCATTACCTGGAGTAAGGCAAAGAATTCATGGAATGTCCTGAATTTCAGAAAGCAAGAGTCTTTTTCATATAAGTGGACAGTTCCGAATGATTGTTTACCAGCCGTTTCAATATTACAGAAGTATGAGTAAAAGGATTATATTTTTTTTTGCAATAATATGCACCTTTTTTTTCTTTGGTTGTTCGAATTCAGATACTCCTTTTGGTTTTTTAAATCACCAGACACAAAATATAAATAACCTAATTGATTTTAATGGTGACAAATGCTCTGAACTTGTTTTCTGGAATACTTCATCCATGTCTAAGTCTGATAAGTTTCTTGAGCTTTGTTTTTTTGAAACTTTGAACTTAAAAGAAAACAAATATTCAAAATTAAATCTAGGAGAAGTTGGTGATATTCCTTTTGTTGGATACTTTGATGAAGACTCAGTTGCAGATTATGGACTTTATAGAAGTAGTTCAGAAGGTTTTGGTAGCTGGATTATACAAAGTGGTGCAAATTCAAATCTAGTTAACATAAAGTTTGGAAAGTCTGGAGATATTCCTGTTCCAAATGATTATGATGGAGATGAAAAATATGACATTGCAATTTATCATCCACTAGATAGTAGCTTTGAGGGAATTTTTAGCAGAAACCAGATTCCATTTCACTTCAAGCTTGGCATAAATGGTGATATTCCTGTATCAAAGGACTATGACGGTGATGGTAAAGCTGACTTTACGACATACAGACCCAGAAACGGTGTCTGGACAATAAGATCATCGAGAGATGGAAGTGTTACAGAAAAAGAACTTGGCGGTCCATATTTTTTGCCTATACCTAGTGACTATGATGGTGATGGTAAGGCTGATTTATGTGCATGGAATAGTTTTAATAATTCATTAAAAGTAATATTAACTTCCTTTAAGGCACCATTATCAGGTGATATTTTAGAAAAGATTCAGAATGAATTAAATGGCAAAGACTTTTTTCCTGTTCCTTTAGATTATGATGGTAATGGAGTTAGTGAGCTTGCTTTCTGGAGTAACTCATTAAAAATACTTTTAACATTTGACATAAGAGGGAATTTAAAACAAAAAACTTATTATTTCCCTAAAGTAACGAATTCGCTCCCCGTTAACAATTTCCTTTTAAGAAAACTAGTCTTAGAAAATATTAGTAGAACTTCTGCTGTACTTTTTAAAGATGGTGAGATTATTCGTTATCCGCTTTCCGGGCTTAAAACTAAAAGCTTACACATATTTAAATGGAATAAAAAAGAAAAAGTTATACCGTTTGCTTCTGATTTTGATGGAGATTATGTTTTAGATTCGTGCTTGTGGTCAGTTAACACTGGAACATTTTTATGTAGTTCAAGTAGAGTTGGCTGGAAATTTGCTCTACCGCTTGGTCAGAAGATAGATGTGCCAGTAGTTGGCAATTTTAATAGCGATAATATTACTGACATAGGTGTTTATAGAAATGCTGAAAGAAGTTTTTATTACCGATTTTTGGGGAAATCAGCACCGAAGGAAATCCAAACTTTTCAGTTAAGTGAAGATGCAGGTGTGTATGGTGTGCCACAAATAGCTGATTATGATGGAGACAGAATAGATGACTTTGCGATTTTTAATCCTCAAAACAATATTTTTATAATTAAAAGATCATCTGATTTGCTGGAAGCGAAGATAAACCTAACTAATACCGGTGAATCTATCCCTGTAGTTGGGGATTTTGATGGTGATGGCAAAGCAGATCCTGCCATTATTAGTACTGACCAGCACGATTCTAAATTTACTTATTATTCCAGTACATATGGAAAGTCATTTGATTTTCCTATTAGTGCATTTTATGGACTACCAATTGCTTCTGATATTGATCATGACTTAAAATCCGATCTACTGTTTTTTGACAATAATAAAGGAAACTTAGTCATTGCTCTGTCTTCTCAAAATCAGGGAGGTAATAAAGAAAAACTCCTTGATTATAAGTTTATAAAAGATGCCAGCCCAGTAAATTGTCCATGGCTATATAATATTATTTATGCAAAAACAAAAAATAAAAATAGTTCTTGATGACGATAAAATCAAAAAAGTTTTAAAGATAAAAGATGTAATTAAAGTAGTAGAAGAAGGATTTAAAAAAAAAGGACTAGGCTTAGTAAATTTGCCACCAAAACTTGGACCCAAACTTGATACTCTTGGTGCATTTGCTGATTCTATGACAGTATCTGTGTTTACTAATGGAGGTGGGCGAGCGTATCCCCACCTCCAAATATTTGGAGTTAAGTGGCTTAGTGCATATACTAGCAATTTAAAAAAAAGATTGCCTTATTTAAACAGTGTAATTGTTTTAAATGAACCTGAATGCGGCATGCCAATTGCAGTTCTAAGCGGAAACTGGATTACAGCTATTCGTACAGCAGGAGTTAGTGCGGTTTGTGCCAAGTACTTAGCACCAAAGAAAAAAGAGCTAACTGTTGGAATGTTTGGGCTTGGTGTGCAGGCATATGTTCATGTCTTAGCATTTAAATCAATTTTTAAGAATGTAAAATTTATACTGTATAATCATGATTCAAAATTACTGAGTGATTTTTTAAGAAAGTTTCCAAAAGAAAGATTTAAAGTCACAAAGGATTTTCATGAAGTAGTAAAAAACTCTGACGTGATTTTATCTGCCACAACATTTCCACCCAAAATTGCCCCATATATTTTTTCTCGGGATTTAAAAAATGATGTATTAATCTTGCCTCTAGAATATGGAACAAGAATTGATCCTGGACTTTATAAGAAACTAGATGAGATTTATACAGATGATATTCCTCAGTATGAACTAAAGAGCAAATTCAGAAATTATTTTCCCCAGAACAAACCCAAAATAAAAAAAGAAATCGGTGAAATTATTGCAAAAAATTATAAGAGAGGAAATAAACCTAAAAAAATTCTTGTCTTCAATCTAGGTATTGCGCTTTTTGATATTTTGACTGCAAAGGAATTTTTGAATAGGTTGCAAAGTTAAGAGTTTAATTTTATTGCCTGCAAAGGCTTTCGTAGAAAGCCATAGAATGCTATAAATAATCATTTCAATAGAATGGTTAAGCACCTTAACCTTAATATGAAGTACAAATCTGAAAATAAGATAAAGAAGTGCCTAATTATGCAAAATATGAATGTTAGAATCAATACGTTTTAAGAATGTATGAAGTCCTTACATTTTCAACTCAATAATTTCAGAAGACATATTTAAATAATATAGAAACGACAAATCAATGGCGATGGGGTCGAGAAAATTTAATAAAAAGTTTAGATGTTTCCTGAACATAGGCCTTGTCAACTGTTTTGGTAATATCTTTTTGTTCCATGAAACAAAATCACAAAATAATTTTAAAAAGCAGGATTATTCAAAGGAGAATAAGACTTGACATCAATAAGAAAATCAAATTTATCTTCTAGCAACACAATTCCTATACAGGTTTTAAGAACTGAAAAATCAACCCCATTAGTTCCAGAGCAAGCTGGTAAAACACAAACAATCAGTTCAGATGCAAAGCGATCTTTACTTAAAAGCTTGTGGGAGCGGACAGTTGATTTTGTTAAGAGTCTTTTTGGTATTGCTAGACCTGATGGCACTCTTCATCAGAAGTTTGAAGAAAGATTTATAAGTGAGATTCAAAACGAACCTCAAGATCCTAAGCATAGTAAAAATCCTAGGGCTGTAGTTTCTCTAAAGTATGCTGGTGCTGCAATAAAGTATGCAGATGAAAATAATACGAAAATAGTACCTGCTGATAAAGGTATTCCAAGATCATCTAAATTACAGTTTTTAGCTGATGGTCCAGAGCAGGATTACTACTATAACTGCATAATTAATTTTATTGCATCAAGCATCTTAGATGGCTATAGTATTGAATCTCATGAAGACATGGATGATACAAATACTCATAAAGTTGAAGCTTATAGTACAGCAGCTCTTCAGCCTGTTTCACAAATTTATGAGCTTAGACAGACTATAAAAGCACTAAGGGAAGAAGGTGCAAAAATATTTATTAACACTGCAAGATCTTTATTCCGTACAAGAATATTTGTAAGAAATAAAGGACTGGAAGGTGAATCTACAATTGTAACCCTTGATGATGCTTTGAATGAACTGGGTGCATTTTCGACAAAGGAAAAACTTGAGCTATCAAAAGAAATCGGAATTGCTGCTTTTACAGGCGGTATAGTTCATACGCCTCTTGAAAAAACTGAGTGGTCTCCTGAGTTATTGCTCATGATGGATTTGCTTAAATTCCTTGGTCCAGAATTTATTCAAGAATGTTTTATTGATCCTACTATTAAACATGAGTTTGCTCAGCTTGAACCAAAGGCACTGTTTGCAGGTATTCATGATTTACAGCGAACTACCGGGAAGTCCTACTATCCACATAGCTTTAATATTGTTGAGCTAAAAGAAAAGTTTGTAGATAATAGAAATTCTAATAAATCAATTGAAGAGGGATGGAAGGATTTTGCTTGTGCTGTAAAAGAAAATATTGATGCAGGGGCACAACGTATACCACAGTTAGAACATTCTATTGAAGAAATTCAACAAGAGTTAAATCAGCTAAAAGCATCAAATCAAGATCAAGAGTTGAATAAAAAAGTTGAAGAGCTTGAACAAAAATTAAAAAATAAAAAAGAAGAATATTTTTCCTATATAAGAGTTCCTGGTTCTCCATTGGATCCAAAAACAACTTACGTGAATGGCTGGGGAAAAACTGTACAGTGTCCGGATTATTATGACTTTTTATGTGAAGTGCCAAAGCAGTCAGAGCTAAAAGCTATGTCAAAAGAAGAAAGGGCTCAAGCCTTCTTTGAATTATATACAGATGGCAAAGCAGGCGCTATGTGTTTTCATTTTTATAACAGTAGACAAACACCATATCAAAATGCCATACCAGACTTTATATCTATGTTAAGAGGGCATGCTAACGGTATAAAAGTTGATGAAGGTAATGAAGTCTTAGCTAGAGACATATTCAGACGTTTAAACTACACCTTTAAAAAAGATAATCCTGATGTGAAAGCATTTGTGGCAAAAGGTAAGAAAATCTTTAATAATGGTAGTCCAACCTGTGTTCAAAGCTACCTTATGTGGCGCTTGCTTAGACACATGAAGCATACTTACAATAAAGAAGAAAGAGACAATTCTTCAATCCTTGTCTTTAAAAATAGCACAGTTAGGTTTAGTGATGGTTTTTTACAGGAGTGGAAAGATTTTTGTAAAGAAAATAAGCTCAATGAAAGTGCTAGCCCATTTGAATTTAAAAACTGGTTAAATAAACGACTTACCAAGTCTAATGGAATTGAAAGAGAATTAGTAGAATATATTGAAACAATTTTCCCTCCGGATTTTTTTGAGCAACGTAATAAATTTCATCTCTCAGAAGAATACTTTTATCCAGATGAATTATTTAGCAGGAATAACAGAGATGGTAATGGTAATTATTCATTTATTTCTAACTCATCAGTAGTAGATAAAACTACCCCAATTAGAAAATCTGCTAATGGGTATGGTGAGTTTCAGCCTGATCAGGATAAAAAAAATGTTCTTCCTTCCTTTAGGCAGTGTGTAGAAAATTATATAAGGCCGATAGCTGCTGGTGATAGCCCGTCTGATATTGGTATGCTTGTTGGATCTCTTGAAAGGAATGGCTTGGCTATTGTTGTTTCAAATAAAACAACTGATAGAGGACTTTATAATGAAGCCATTAAACAGCGTATTAAATACGTAAAAGAAGCAAAGATAATGGATGACAGCTTTGATTATCTAGCTGAAACATGTAGCAGGTTTGGAATTTATGGACTTGAATCAGTAAATGGTGGATATAGAAAAATAACAAGCCTCTCTGATACGGAGCATCAGGATAAAAAAATATATTCTAAAGAAGAAATCATTGAAGATTTAAAATCGCATTATAAACATAGGATAGCTCGTGTAGAATCTCCTGCTGCTAAGATTCGCACAATGGCAGAAGCACTTAGGTGTTTAACTGGAATTGATATAGACTTTGATAGAGCGAAATTTAAAAAAGCAAAAGAAATATTTAAAAATAATCCAGATGGTATAGGGTTATCAAAATCAGATAGGGACTTATTTGAAGCTTATAGGTGGGCAGTGGTTCGAGAAAAGAACCGCTTTGTATTGTCTGATGATTCCACCAGATTCAGGGCATTTTTTGAATATCATTACTATAATCCTAATACTGAGAAAAAAGAAATTTTTATAAAAAGGAAGTCAGATGGAAAGCTAGTTAATAAAGATGCATTTTTATTCCGAAAGGAAGAATTGTTTACTGGGGATGAAAGTGAATTAAAAAGAGTTTTAATTAAACGAAACAACCAAGGTGTATTTGTTAAGTATTTTGGTGATAAAGAAGATGTTATTAAAGATCCTACTTATCTAAATTATTGCTTTCCTGAAGAAGAATTCTTACCAAGTACATCTCCTATTAAGGGGATATTTGCACGAGAAGGACTTTTAAAATTCATAGGATTGGGAAATATTGATAAAGGTAGAAAACATTTAAAGAATTTTCTTGTTAAACTCCCACTTGGATTTAATAAAATGCTTGAGTGGTGTGGTGGATTGATGGCTCTGGGTGGCTTAGTCAGGCTTGGCAGTAAGCTAACTGGTGGTTTTGAAGAACCGATTTATAAAGCTGGCTACTGGTTATCAAATAGTATTAGAGCAGTTTCTGCACTTGCTGGTGGTTTACGTGGTCAGTTTAATGTTCAAAAATATCATGATATTACGTTTGCTGAAATAATAAATATCTTCTCTGCTCTAAAACTTCCTAATGGATTCAAGCATCTTGGTATAGGTGTTGGAAACTTTCTTTTGTTTTTAGGCAGAGGCAGGCAAAGAGCACAGGCTCAGCAGATGGTAAACAGTCTTACTCCTAAAGAAGTTAAAACTGATAAACCAGAAGAAGGTGTTATTGACCCAAGACCATTTGTAAGAGACATTACAAAATTTAGTAATGAGGATATGATCTTAAGTCTTAAAAATGCAGCAAGAAAAAATGCTCAACCTCCAATTTTAGGGGAAATTGTTGGAAACATGGCAAGTGCAATAATGACACCTGTAAAGATGATGAAAGATATAATTCAAAATCCTAAGCTAATCTTCCAGATGAAAAAGAGAGTATCTGAAAGATCAGGAAATATATATAGAACTGTACCAAGTGCTGGTCACTTGATGACTTTAGTCGGTGCTTTAAGTGGTATCGGAGCACTTATAGGAGGGACATTTGGAAGAATTGGTGAAGTAGCAGAAGATGGATTTAATAGACTAGGTAAGTATGCAATTTCATTTGCAAATTCAATACCAGCGCTTGGAATAATTGCAAATGGGTTTGAGGTAGCTGCAAGTCCACAAGGATTACAAAAAACATATGGAAGTATTGATGGAAGTGATTCTACATATGATCCAAAAGGTGCCGGTTTAGGTCAGGTGCTAGCAGGAATAGGTTATGGTATTTTACCTTGGTTTGG
The DNA here is from genome assembly GCA_016201905.1 of Candidatus Melainabacteria bacterium. Classification (GTDB taxonomy): domain Bacteria; phylum Cyanobacteriota; class Vampirovibrionia; order 2-02-FULL-35-15; family 2-02-FULL-35-15; genus JACQBQ01. Next base: position 13,556 of record JACQBQ010000001.1, read on the forward strand.
CTTGCACAATAATTCAGTTGCTGCTTCTTATGATGTTGTAAATGGGTTGTACTTTGGATTACCTAATGCAGGTATTAGTGTTTCTGAAGAAGAGAAACATAATACAGAAAGTTTAGTTAGAAGTATTTTAATAGAAGGACAAGAATTGTATACTGAAAATGAGTCTAGTTTAATGGCTTCTAAAAAATCAAAGCAAAAAGGTGCTGCTGATTAAGTTTTACTTATGATACTTTCTTTGTCTTTGGTTATTTTAAAAATATTTGTTAGTGGATGAAGAAATGCAGCAATTGTTAAAATAGGTTTTCTTTTTAAGAGATTATAAACCCTATTCATTACGTCATTTATATTTTCTTGCCTGGCTCGTTTTTTAATTTCTTTTTTTAACTGTTTGAGCTCAACTTTTCTTTCAATTTCTTCTTCGAAAATTGGATTGTAAATCATGGCCTTATACCTCTTTGTATTTTAATTGTCCTTCCTACATAGGCTTTAAGATTGTGATGTCACTAACTCAGGACCAACCCTAAACCTTTTATACCCATAATATAGATTTTTATGGTTATAGGACTGTTAAATTACCTAATAATTTTTTAGGACTAAACCTCTTTTTAAGCAGTCCACAGATAAGAAATTTCTGACGACCATTGCTTGTTTTGTCAGTTTAAAAAAAGAATTTGTCTCGAGGTGTTAAAGATTTGATTAAATAAAAAAGTTGCTAGAATAAACTTCTATGACAAGAATTGATAATAGAAAAAGCGACGAACTTAGGCCAATGACGTTTAAATGCGATTTTGCTAAAAATGCTGACGGGTCTGTGCTTGTTGAACTTGGACAAACAAAGGTTCTGGTTACAGCCATGATAGAAGAAAGAGTCCCGCAATTTTTAGAAGGCTCAAATAAAGGCTGGCTTACAGCTGAGTATTCTTTATTGCCAGGTTCAACAAAGCCAAGAAATGTCAGAGAAGTTACAAAAGGACGACCTTCAGGAAGAACAAATGAGATACAAAGATTAATCGGAAGAAGTTTAAGAGCTGCATTTGATTTAAATTCTTTGGGCCCACGAACAGTAGCAATTGATGCGGATGTAATTAATGCAGATGCTTCAACAAGAGTTGCCAGCATATGTGGAGGATATATTGCAGTCTATAAAGCACTTTCTAAGTTAAAAAATAAAAGAATTATTTCTGAAATACCATTAATAGAACCAGTTGCTGCAGTTAGTGTTGGAATAGTAAATGGTGAGATACTTTTAGATCTTTCTTATAATGAGGACTCAAAGGCTGAAGTAGATTGTAATGTTGTTATGAACAAATCGGGTCAGATCATTGAATTACAAATGACTGCTGAAGGAAAACCGTTTAATCCAGAACTTGTAAATAAGTTTGTAAGTATGGCTTATAAAGGGATTAAAGAAATTATTCAAAAACAAATTCAAGTTACTGAACTGTCTCTTGTTTCCTAAACCTGATACTTATACACCAAAACATTTTTTAGTAACCAGGGTTATCTTTAATAATTTCATAAGCTTGAAATTTTAAGCTGTCTACCATGTTTCTCAAGAGGGATACCTGCAAAGCCAATATTAAAGATCTAGTTCAAACGAACGATACCTAAATCAGGAGTAGAAAGTTTATGAAAAGGGTTGAAAGACTTTTTCTGGTCTCAATTATAGGATTTTTTTTATCTTTTAATAATTTTTTACTTGCTGAGGAAATAAAATATTCTTTTGGCCCGGTTTGTAAAAATGGAGAAGTCATTTGCCCTGACAAAAATGAAAAAGCAGTTTGTTTTTCTACAGATACAAGAATCCATTTAACAAAGATAATAATAAACGGTGAAATTAAAAATCAATATCAACCCAGCTGTGGTACTTATAACAACAATTTAATACCTATGTGCATTGATGAAGCTCGTCCTGACGAACAAGTTCCAAGCCATATTGTTATTGGTTGTGTTGAATTTCCGACTTGTACAATAAAAGAAAATAATAAATTAGTCTCAGTTTGTTCAGATGGAAAACTACCAACATGCCTTGGCGATGATGACGAGCCCAATTGTGATCCAGATGCTAATTCTGTTTGTAAGAAAGGTGTAGCAGTATGTGACTATAACTGGCAAGCAAGTGCATATAGTCCTTCTTATCAATAATAAAGCTTTATAAAAGTCCTACACCTTTATCAAAATACTCTTTCATTAATTTTTTGATTTTTTCTCTCTGTTCTTCAGAACGTGCACGCTCAAGACACCATACAAAAGCTGTCCTTGGACTTACATTTCTTGTGGCACAAAACTTATCTATCTCAAGCTCACCGCTTAAGACTAAATCCAAATCTGATCCCATGTCTCTTCGTCTTGAGGTCATAATTTTTTTACCTCGGAAAAATCTCGCTTTGAAACAAGATTTTTCCTTTTCCTTCCCGGCGCTCAGAATATTGCTTACCGCAACATTCTTTGCTTATCTTATGCTGCTTTTTGAGTTAATCTCCTCCTCAAGCTTTTTTTATTAATTATGCTGTTTTCTGAGTTAGTTTTCTTTTTAAACTCTCTTTATTAATGAGTTGTAGTGATTCATACAGTTCAAGAGTCCATTTCCCACGATTTTTCCTGGCGATTTTACGCATCTTGTCACGAATGCTTAATATATTTTTATCTGACCATTTTGAAAAATCGCCAAATTTTTTCTTACTGCCTTTATACAGTTTAATGGCCTTTTTAACTACATCTGCCATGTGAATACCTCCAGTGATTAGTTGATAATTGGTAATTTCCTAGATTATTATATTACGTAATAATGATGATAGTATACCTAATAGAAAACAAACAATGAATAACCTTACACTAGAACTTGCTTATCTCTATCCAAAACTTTTGAATATTTATGGAGATCGTGGCAATGTATTAACTTTGCTGTTTAGATGTAAAGCTAGAGGAATTAATTTAAATGTGTCAACAATAGGACTTGGGGACAGGCTTGACCATGCAAAATTTGATATTTACTTTATTGGTGGAGGACAGGATCAGCAACAAATCCTGGTTTCAAATGATTTACAGACTAAAAAAGAGGGCTTAGTTTCTGCAATAGAAAATAAAACTATTTTCTTAACTGTTTGTGGTGGGTATCAATTGCTTGGTAAGTATTACAAAACGCATGATGGAACAGAGCTTAAGGGTATAGAAGCATTGGATCTTTTTACTGTTGCTGGAAGTAAAAGAATGATAGGAAATGTTTTATGCAAAGAGCTTGAGTCCGGTAAAACTCTTGTTGGCTTTGAAAATCATTCAGGGAAAACTTATTTAGCAAAATCATTAACACCGCTTGCAAAAGTCTTACGTGGTAATGGAAATAATAGTGAAGACGGTTTTGAAGGCGTAAGATATAAAAATGTTTTTGGAACTTACTTACATGGCTCGTTGTTACCAAAAAATTCACATCTTGCAGATAAAATCATTAGACTTGCTTTGGAAAAAAAAGGATTACAAATGCCGGATTTGAAAGTAGACGATACGTTTGAGATGCTAGCTCATAAAAAAGCTGAACAGCTCAGCTACTAGACATGTCATTGCGAGCCCGACTCAGGCGGGCGAAGCAATCCCAAATGTTTTCATATTACAATCTGGACTGCTTCATTGCTTATGCTCCTTGCAGTGACAAACTACCCCAGGCTAAACTTTTTAGGCATTTCATTTCTTGGTCCAACTGCTGTAAGTGTGTAATATTTAGAATTAAATATTACATTTGCTAGTTTAATAATTCTTTCATTGGTAATTAATTGTACCGAACTATTTATTTCATCTGGTGTTAAAAATCTCTTGTAGTATAAGTCATATAATGCATTTCTCGATGCTCTAACCATTGTTGATTCGAGTTCAAGAAATAAGCTGGTTTTTAGTTGCATCTTTGCTCTTTCAAGTTCATCAGGCTTTAGCCCATCTTTTTTAACTGCATTTAACTCTTTTAAAATAAGCTCTATAACATGGCTTGATTCTTTGGCAGTAGTTCCTGCATAAACCCCAAATAGTCCACCTAATTTATTCGTGTGATAGTAAGAAGAAATTACATAAGCAAGGCCTCGCTTTTCCCTCACTTCTTGAAAGAGCCTTGAACTCATGCCTCCACCCATTGCAATGTCAATTACAGCCAGCGTATATCTTTCTTCATCGTAGACTGAAACACCTTTTGTAGCAAAGCTCAGATGGGTTTGTTCAATATCTTTGTCTTTAATGAATATATCTGGAGTTATTATTAATGGCGGTGCATCTTTCTTTTTGTTTTTGTTATTTATGTTAGAAGTGAGTTTTTCGGTTTTTTGTATAATTGCAGCCAGGTCATATTTACCAGCCAGTGAAATTATCATATTATCAGGGGTGTAAAGATCACTTAAAAAATTGAATACTGATTTTTTCTTAAGGTTTGTAATTGATTCTATAGTTCCGGTAATTGGTTTTCCAAGAGGATGTCCTTTCCATACAACTTCATATAAGAGATCCTGAACAAGATCTTCAGGAGTATCTTCATACATTTTAATTTCTTCTAGGATTACTTGTTTTTCAAGGTCAAAATCGTTGTCCTGCATTCTTGAATTAAATAACATATCTAAGAAAAGCTCCAGTGCAACTAAAACATGTTCACTTAAGATCCGCGTATGGTAACAGGTATGTTCTCTGTCAGTAAATGCATTCAGGTTAGCTCCAACATTTTCACTTTGTTCGGCAATCTCTAAAGCAGTTCTTGTTTTTGTACCCTTAAAAATTATATGTTCAATAAAGTGTGAAACGCCATTATTACTTACTTCTTCATCAATCGATCCTACGTTAATCCATATACTCAATGTGCATGATAATGCACCTGGAATTTCTTCTGAAATTATTCTTAAGCCATTTTCTAAAGTTATTATTTTAGGTGGCTTGTAATTTGCTGAAGTTAACATTGGGGCTTTTGATTTTAGGGTTGCGATTTATAAGTAGTAATAAAATACTACTCGTAATCTTTTATTCCTTTGTTCTTAAAATATGCCAGTTTCTATTTACTGTTACTTTATCTACTGTTGGAGTAATTGTTACACTAATTTCATCATTAGCGCCATTTTCACATGTGACATTTACTGTAGCTGTATCTGAAACTTCATTGCTAATTAAATTCAGAGCTTCTGCCTTTGGAACTATCAGCATAAATGTTTTACTGGTCATTGAAGAGCTTAATGAAAACTTTGCTGGTCTGGTTTTTAAATGAGTATTATTTTCGCTTGATGTAAAAACCTTACATTTGCTGCTAGCTGAAAAATCTGTTGCCATGGCCATTATTGAAGCCTTGTTTGAACCTACTGGCTTTAGAATTATTGAGTCTGGTCCAGATAAATTTAATACAGGTATTCCTTGAGAACCTCCCGACACAGTTAGTGCAAGTGTGTAAGGTGTAGTACCACTAAATGCACCCACACCGAGTAAATAAGTGCCTGCCATGAGTGATTTGGTGATTAATTCATCTACATTCCCTGTTTGACTAGAAGTATCTATAATTTCTGAGGCATTTGAATTAAATAAAACCAGATCAAGATCATTTCCAGGTGAATCACTTTCAAGAGTTAAAAGAGCATTAATACTTGTTGATTGTGTAAGGGTGAATTTAAAAATATCACTAATTGTAATCATGGCTCCAGTATCAGAACCAAGCTCTATATCACCTGTATCTGAAGATGAGCAATTGCCTAATATAGAAACTGGTGGAGTAATGACTTGTGCTTGTGCAACTGAATCATTGGGCTCTTCTTCGTTTATTAGATTTGGAGATCCTGATGAACTGGTGCTTGAGCTTGAAGCTACGCTTTCTGAAGCAATAATATTTGCATTGCTTATTGCCTGTCCTGCATGTACTGTGACAACCTGTGCTTTACTTTGATCAGTGGTAATTGGTAAGTCTGGTCCAGTGTAAAATCCTTTTGGTACAGGGTCTTGGAATGATTTATCTGTTTTACTTGCTGCAAATGGACCCACGCCTGAGCCTCCAGTGAAAGAAAGATCAATTGGCTCAAGTTCAATCCTATAATCTCCTGGTGGAACTGCAAATAGAGTATAAGAACCTGATTCGTTATTAAGGTAATCAGATACGGACGAAATTGCTTCTAGTGCGGGGTCATTTATATTTCTTGCAATTACATTTGCACCTTGTACTATTGTCATTCCATTTGCTCTAAAAATCTTGCCTTCAATTTTTCCAAATCCTGTAAGTTGACTTTGATTTGGATATAACAATGATACTGCTGATGCATCATCACGTCTGATTAAAAATAAATCATTTACAGCAACAGGAAACATTAATGGTACAGTATCTTTTATCGTTTGTGAGGAACCAGGCTTTATTGCTTCTAAGTTTATTTGTGCGTGGTCTAACCCAATGCCATGGCCAGTTTCATGGATAATAGTACCTTTAAGAGCATCAGGACTTGATTCAGGATCAGAAGGTGTATCAATGCCATTTACAAATTTGCCGTTAAAAATTGCTTGAGATTCAGCAATCTGATTAACTAGAGGCCCTGAGCTTACTGTAATAGGTCCAGAAAGTCCAAGAACAGAATTGCCAGCACCATTTCCTAAGAAAGCATCAAGTAATTTTCCATCGGTGTCAAAAATTACAGGTGTATAACCTAAAAGATCCTGGGAATTTAATATCGGGTCAAAGTTTTTTTCAGTAACATCAACGTCTAATGAGCCGGGGTTATCACGCTCGAATTTTATTTCACCGGTTGGAACTGCCTGCCAGGACATATATAAACTTTCGATAATATCAATGGCTTCAGAATTTGAAAATGTTCCAAGTGTACCTTTGTCATATCTGTAAAGAAAAGGCCTTGTACCATAAGTAACTGCCATTCCACCTTTTACTACAAGTGGACCACCAGCATATGCATTGCAATAGCTTGTTGCAATAAAAATTAGAATTATAAATAATAATATTTTCTTCATTTTTTATTTACCAGATATCTGACTGCTTCAATAAACTCTCTATATCTCATGGACAATCCAAGCTCTGAGCAGCGGTGAACATAGTCATTTACGAACTTATTATTTTCAATTGAAATCCTTTTTTGTGTTTTAAGATTTCTGCTTAATCCTTTGTTTCCAAGTCTGTTCCTTACGATCTCTCTTTTTAAAATGAAACCTTCTTCTAATATTTCAAAATAACCTTGCCCATCTGTGCCAATTGTACTTGTTAAGCCTCTGCTACTTTCAGGATATAAAAAAAGTACATATTTTTTCCCAATCTCATAACCAACAGATCTTGCAGTTGGCTGCCATTGTTTAAAAGTAATTTCGTTTTGATCATCTACACCTTTTATTCCTTCAGTAATTTTAAATGTGTACTTAATCACTGGTAGATGTGATTCCGGATCGTTTTCAATTTCTTCAACGCCTGTACAAATCCCAGCAAAAATTTTTCCTGAGTATTTTATAATCTCTTCCAGATTCATTGGAATAGCTTCAAATATAAAATGTCTCTCAAGTTTTGGCTTAGATTTTTCAGGCTCATTTCCAAAAGATAAACCACAGTAAGAAAAGATAAATATAAACGAAATGAATAGTGTTGTTAGAAGTTTATTTATTTTTTTCAATTTTAATCTCCAGCAGTTGTAAACAGCTCTTAGGGTATTAATACCCGGCTCTTTGCTAAAGCTAACTTTTTAATGTAACTTTAAAGTCAAACAAATAAATAGGAGCTAGCCTAAGGTTATTTTGTTCCATATATAATTAAATCTGTATGGTTACATCTTTTATTTTATATAATCCAAAACAAATTGAAAATAAATGGCAAAAACATTGGGAATCAACTCAGATTTATAAGGCTATTGATTTTGATAGTAAACCTAAATACTACTCACTGGTAATGTTTCCATATCCAAGTGGGGATTTGCATATGGGCCATATGAGGGTTTACACGATTAGTGATGTTATCTCAAGACACAGACGCATGTGTGGTTTCAATGTACTCAATCCAATGGGTTTTGATGCATTTGGATTGCCGGCAGAAAATGCAGCTATTGAAAGAAAAATACCGCCTGCTGAATGGACACAAAAAAATATTGACTACATGAAAAACCAGCAGTTAAAAAGAATGGGTACAAGCTATGACTGGAGCCGTGAGGTAATTTCATGTAATAGTGATTATTACAAATGGACACAGTGGCTATTTTTACAGTTTTATAAAAACAATCTTGCTTATCAGAAAGAAGCTCCGGTGAATTGGTGTACTAAGTGTCAAACCGTTTTAGCTAATGAACAGGTTGAAGACGGAATGTGCTGGCGTCACGATGATACACCTGTAGAAAGAAAGATGATGCGACAGTGGTTTTTGAAAATCACTAATTATGCTGAAGAACTTTTAAGTGATCTTGATAAGTTAACCGGTTGGCCTGAGCGTGTAAAGTTAATGCAAAAAAACTGGATTGGGAAATCACTTGGAGCTGAAATTGATTTTTTAATAGATGGAAAACCAAATATTAAAATTCCTGTTTACACAACAAGACCTGATACAGCTTTTGGGATTACTTATCTGGTTTTAGCTCCTGAACATAATCTGGTTGAAAAGCTGTCAGGTGAGCAAAATAAATCAAAGGTTCAAGAGTATATAAAAAAGACAAGTCTATTATCTGAGATTGAAAGACTAGCAGAAGGAAAAGAAAAAACAGGTGTACCGCTTGGCAGTTTTGCAATAAATCCTTTTAACGGAAAGAAGATCCCTATATGGACTAGTGATTATGTTCTTTTAGAGTATGGGACTGGGGCTGTAATGGGTGTGCCTGCTCATGACCAGAGAGATTTTGAATTTGCCAAAAAGTTTAAGCTTGAAATTAAACAAGTAATTTCACAGGATGGCTTGGAAAGGCAGTTGACAAGTGCTTATACAGATCCTGGAATTATGATTAACTCTGATATTTTTAATGGGCTGAGTAATGAAGACGGAAAGAAGAAAATCATTGACCATGCAGAAAAAAATGGTTTTGGCAGGCATAAAGTAACCTATCGTTTGCGTGACTGGTTAATTAGCAGACAAAGATACTGGGGATGCCCGATTCCAATTGTTTACTGTGCATCGTGTGGACTTTTGCCTGTAGAGGAAAATAGTCTTCCAGTTCTTTTGCCTGAAGGTGGCATTGAGTTTGCTGGGAGCGGAGGATCGCCACTTGAAAAATGTACTGAGTGGTTAAGTATTAATTGTCCACAATGCGGACAAAAAGCAAAAAGAGAAACCGACACCATGGATACATTTATTTGTTCAAGCTATTATTACCTTCGCTATGCTGATGCAAATAATGACAAAAAAATCTTTGATAAAGAAAAAGTAAACTACTGGCTGCCTGTGGATCAATATGTAGGTGGAATTGAACATGCTATTTTGCATCTCTTATATTCCAGGTTTTTTACAAAGGCGCTCTACGACTTTGGTCTTTTAACTTTTGATGAACCGTTTACAAATCTTCTTAGCCAGGGCATGGTAACGATGCATAGTCCTAAAGAAGGTAAGATTGCCAAAATGTCAAAGTCCAAAGGTAATGTTGTTGGTACTTCAGAGTTCTTTGATGAGTATGGTGCAGATGCTGCTAGATTATTTATTTTATTTGCAGCACCTCCTGAGCAGGAAGTAGAATGGTCAACACAGGGTGCTATAGGGCAGTATCGTTTTCTTGAAAGGATCTGGAGGTTATTTTTTAATTTAAAAGAAAACGCCAGCTTGCGAATTGTTGAGGCAATTCATGTAAAGGTAATTCATGAATTACCTCAACAGGGGCTACCTTTGCGAGACTTATACAGAATTGCAAACTATACTATTAAATCTGTCTCTGAAGATATTTCTGATAAAAAATATATTTTCAATACAGCTATTGCAAGGATGACTGAACTGGTTAATAATATGTACAAATTTATCCTGGACAAAAAATCTTATACAGATATTGAGTGTCAGGTATTAAGTTTTTCTTTTACAAATCTCATAAAACTTTTAGCACCATTTGCACCACATATTTCTGAAGAGCTTTGGGAAAAACTTGATGGACAGGATTCGATTCACAGGCAAAAATGGCCGACTTATGATAAGGAATCTTTAGTTACAGATGAAATAGAACTTGTTATTCAAATGGGTGGCAAAAAAGTTGATGTCCTTACTACTAAGAAAGGTCAATCGCAAAAAGAGCTTGAAAATATTGCATTGAATCAAGAAAAGGTAAAGGCAAAATTAGAAGGAAAAGAACTTGTAAAAGTTGTCGTAATTCCTGACAAGATTGTAAATATAGTCGTGAAATGACCTGTAGGGGCGTGCCAGTGGCGCGCCTTTCTAATACATTAAGGAAAAATAGAATAACAATGAAAAAGAAAATATCCTTAATTGATTTTGGTGCAGGTAATTTGCACAGTGTTTATAAAGCATTTAAGTTTATTGGTGCTGATATTGAGATTACAAATGATTCAAATAAAATTGAAAAATCAGATGCAGTGGTATTTCCTGGTGTTGGTGCATTTGGTGAAGTGATGAAATCAATAAGAAATAATAACCTGGAGGAAATAATTGTAAAGTCAGCAAAAAGTTCTAAGCCCTTTCTTGGTATATGTGTAGGGATGCAGGTTTTATTTGAGTGTGGTGAAGAAAATCCTTATGAAAAAGGACTCAGTATTTTTAAGGGTAAAGTAATTAAATTTAAGAAAGCAAAAAAGATTCCGCATATTGGATGGAATGATGTAAACGGACAAAAATATTATTTCGTCCATTCTTATTATGTTTTACCAGAAGATAAAAACATTATTTGTGGAGAAACTGATTATGATGGTGAAAAGTTTACTTCAATGATAAAAAAAGATAATTTGCTTGCAGTTCAGTTCCATCCCGAAAAGAGTGGGGATGCTGGACTTGAGCTATTAAAGTCATTTATTTTTGATTTGTCTTAAATGACCGGAGTTAGATTTTTGACGTCATATCCTGTACTTTTGATCTTTGAAAGAATTAAATTAGCAATGTCCTGAGTAGCATTAGGCTTACTAAAAGATTTTGTGATAGTAGACATTTTATTTAATTTATTTAAATCGTTTAAAAGTTCTTGAATTGTACTTAACAAAGCTTTGCTTCGTAAGCCTTTCTGTTTGAGCAATATACAGCCACCTGCATTTACTAAGTGTGTAACATTTGCTTCCTGATGATTTCCTGCAAATGGGTATGGGATAAATATTGCTGGCTTGCCAAGAGTTATAATTTCTGTAGTGGTCATTGCACCAGAACGGGAAATAACTAAATCAGCCAGGTGGTAACACTTCTCTGGGTTTTCAAAGAATGGCTTTGCAATGTAGTTTGTGGTTTCAAGTACTCTTGCTGGTATTCTTTTTGTAAAAGCTTCATGAGTATATTCACCAGTCTGATGAATGATTTGAATATCATGGTTTAAAACTAATTCTTTCAATATTTCTAGAAGTGACTCGTTAATTGCATTTGCACCTTGTGAACCACCGATTACAAAAATCACTTTTTTATTTGGATCTAAATTAAATTCTTTATATAAAACTGATTTATCTGTTTTTTCAATTTCTAAAAAGCTGTTTCTTACAGGATTTCCTGTGATTACAATGTTTGAATTATTGGGAAGAATTTCCTCCTCTGGTTTAAACCCAAGTGTTAGGATTGCTGCTCCAGTTGAACAAAATTTGTTTGCAAGTCCAAGTCTTACATCAAGATTGTGTATTATGTATGGGATTCCCAGTCTTTTTGCTGCAATAAAGACAGGAGCTGCAGAATATCCTCCTGTGCCAAAAACCATATCAGGCTTAAAATGTTTTAAGTAGAGTTTTGCTTTTGACACTGCATTTAAAAGCTTAAATGGCCAAAATAAAATCTCTGTTTCTAACTTTCTTGGAAAACCGGAGAATTCATAGCCGTAAAAATCAATTCCATTTTTCTCAGCGATTAATTCTTCAGGCTTGCCTGTTACGCCAATGTAAAACAAATCACAGTTTTCTTTCTTTAAAATCTCACTAACAGCAATACTTGGGAAAATGTGCCCACCTGTTCCACCACCACACAGTACAATTTTTTTCATGTTCGTTCTTTTAAATCCTACCCTGTTGATTGCACAGGTACTAATCTACATTCAAATGGAATATTGCAAACTGATTCCATAGGTCCTTCTTGTCTGCCGATTGAAATAGTGACAAAGTAAACCCCTGTTTCACGAAGAGTAAGCATCATTGAAAATGAATCAATACACCAATGACAGGAAATTGGAGGACTTGATGTAATAGTAAACTGATTTTTTCTTTCTGCAAGCAATTGTCCGCTGGGCGTAAAGATTTCTAATTGTTGTAAAAATGTGCCCTGAGCATTGGTCCATTGATTTGCTACTACAAACTGTGAAAGTGTAGCAGGCAGTGTTGGTGTTTGAAAAACATTTTGAATGTTTAGAAGATGAACAGCATGAGTGACTTTATCAAAGCTTACCTGACTGCATATTGCACCAATATTATGTCTTGGGAGAGAGGTTGTCATGTCTATTATTATACCCAACTTTACAAAGAAGCAAGCCTTGCTTTTTCTTTATTACTTTTTAAAGTAAGCAGAATTTCTTTTGCTCTTTCTAATTGTTTATTTTCATTAAGAACGATTTCATCTGGTATTAAACCAATCTTGTTTAAACTCTTACCACTTGGGGTCAAGTAAGCCCCGATTGTTACATGTAGTGCAGAGTCATCTGGTAGTTTTACAATTTCCTGAACAAGCCCTTTTCCAAAAGTCCTTTTGCCAATTACAATAGCTCTTTGATTTTCTTTCAGCGCGCCAGTTAAAATCTCACTTGCACTTGCTGTGTTTTCATTTACAAGGATAATTATATTTGAGTCATATAACTGACTAGAATTAGCATACTCATTTACTTTTGCTAAATTGTTTATAGTGCTGACTATTTTACCTTCACTTAAAAACATATCAGCAATTTCAACTGCGTTTTTAACAAGACCACCTGAATTATTCCTGAGGTCAAGAATAAGCCCATTTGCAGACATTAATTTTAAGAGCTCATCTTTGAAGGCTTTGCTTGTATTCTCTGGAATAAAAGAATCAATTTTTACAAGCGCTATATCGTTATCTAAAAGCTCAGTTGAAACAGTTTTAAAATTAAACTCTTTACGTATAAGAGTTTTGGTTATTATTTCATCATGTCTTTTTATTTTAATCGTGAGGCTGGAATCTTTAGGTCCTCTTATTAAGTTTGCTACCTGGCTTGAGCTTAAGCCAAATGTACTTTTGTCATTTACACTTAAAATATAATCGTTTGGTTTTAAGCCCCCTGCATAAGCAGGACTATTAGTCAGAATATCTATAATAAAAGGGTTTTTACTTCCAAGCTTTACACCTATTCCAATAAGGGTTGAGTTCATTATGTTCTGTTCGTCTTTAAACTCTTCTTTTGTTAAAAACCTTGTATAAGGATCTTTAAGTTCTTTTACTAACTTATTTATATATTTGTGTGCATCGTTAAGATCGTTGATTTTGTTTGAGAATTTGTTTTGCCATCTATCCAGATTAATTTTTGATTTGAAATAAAATTTTTCATTTATGGTGTTCCAGGCAACATTATAAACTTCATATGCCTTTGGATCTCCAAAATCAGCACTAACTTTCTCGCCAAAGATTGTTGCAGAAGAAAATAAAAATAAGACAAGGAAAGTTAATAAATTAAACTTTAAATAATTTTTTGTATCGTTTTTATAGTGCATTTTGTAATATCTTATTCTTTAATTGAAGACATATACTATTCTATAACATAGCTCGTATGCGTGCTGAGCGAAGAATATTGCGGTGAGCAATATTCTAAGCGTCGGGAAGGAAAAGGAAAAATCTTGTTCAAAGCGAGATTTTTCCGCTTAAAAAACGTGGAAACTTTATTTTATTTTATTATTTCACTTTTTGCAATTTTAATTTCCTGCATTATTTTTAGCAATTCTGTTGAATGGCTTGGTGCAAGGCTAAATTTATCCCATGGCATCACTGGAAGCATTCTGGCAGCCGTAGGCACGGCTTTACCTGAAACTGTAGTCCCATTAGTGGCAATTTTTTGGGGTATAAATAAAGAAAATTTGGTTAAGGTTTTAACGGGTCATGCAGATTCCCTTAACTCTGTTAACCAAATAAGCATGGGGGCAATAATCGGAGCTCCATTTATGCTTAGCACCGTAGCATTTTTTTTAATAGGCTTTAGCAGCTGGACTTATTTTAAAACAGGCAGAAGAAAATCAAAAATAATAAATATGGATAAAACGGTTCTGGAGAGAGATCTTACATTTTTTATTGTTTCTTTTTCACTTGCATTTTTAGCTATTTTTTTAAGCCATTTATTTCATGTGATCTTTGCAGTTTTAATGCTAATTCTTTATGCAGTTTATCTTTATTTAACAATAAAAGAAGAATCAAATAATGAGTATAAAGGGGAAGAGCTTGAAGAAAACTTAGATCCTTTTTTACTCACAAAAATTATTCCTGCATTAAAACCAACAATGTTTTTAATCTGGTTACAATTAATTGTTTCTTTGGCTTTACTTATATTTAGTGCACACTATTTTGTGGAAGTGATAAAAGAGGTTTCAAGCCAATTGTTGCTTCCTGCATTTGTTATAAGTCTTTTACTTACACCAATTGCTACTGAGCTTCCTGAAAAGTTTAATAGCTGGATGTGGATTAGACAAAAAAAAGATACTCTTGCAGTTGGCAATATATCTGGTGCTCTTGTCTTCCAGAGCACTTTTCCGGTTACAATTGGACTTTTATTTACAAGCTGGCAGGTACAATCATCAATTTCATATTTAATTTTTATCTTCTGTTTAATATGTGCAAGCATAGTTTTATTTGCACTAAAGAAAAATAAACTTAGCTATAAAACGTTTCTGTTCTGTGGGGTATTTTATTTAATTTATTTAACTTTAGTCTTTTGTAGGTGTAGATGAGATAGCTTCACGCCAAAGAATTGCTTCCATAGCTAACAGAGCTTCCCTATTAAAGCCCCTTTTATCTGAGTAATCTTTAGAGAATTCATGCAAAGCATCATACCCTTCTTTACCACCAACATATTTCAAAGCAGTTATTGCTGCGTCACAAACCTGAAAATCAGGGTCATTTAAGTGCTTAACTAAAAGTGGCAAAACACGGTCTTTTTCCCTATTATGATTTTGTCCAATTGTTAAAATAGCAGCTTCACGTATATAAGGGCTTTTATCACCAAGGAGATTAATTAAGTGCTCTATATTTTCTTTATGACGAAAATGTCCAAAGCATTTTATTGCCTGGCAACGATATTTTATATCCTCTTTTTCACTTGACATAACTTCACTAAGCCAATTTACGATTTCGTCTTGCTTTCTGAAGTATTTTTGTACTAATTTTTCCCTGAGATTATGTACTTTGGCTTCATGGCCTTCTTCACCAGAGTACCTAGAATAAACTTTGCCTATTTCTTTTAACTCGTCTAAAAAATGTTCTTTATCTAAAACTATTGGCTTAGGATTATAAACTAGACCAACAGCACCTTTTATTGCATTAGATATTATTCTTGTCATTTTAAGTTACCTCCAAATATTTAGCTTCAAGACCTATCGTATACACCTTTAATTAAAGCTTTAAAAGCCTTTTCTCTAGGAGCTTCTTCAAGACATTTTGCTGCTTCTTCAATATCTTTTCTTTCTAAATCAAAATTCAAAGCAATGTCAGCAAGCACCTCTAAAGTTTTTTCTTCACCATACATATCAGTAAACTTTTCAATGATCTGAACCCGCCTTGCTTTCATTTCTTTTTCAGATTCTGTTATTGGCCCACTGTCAAATTCACCTAAAACTTCCTCAAGAATATTTCCATTAATAATCTCTAAAGCGTCACTCAAGCAGTCTTTGTGAAGACAGCCTTCATCAGCTTTTCTAGCATCTAATATTTTACGAGCTTCTTTTCCACCTATTTCACCTATTGCTTTTGCTGCTGCAGCACAGACATAATAATCTTTGTGATTTAAATATTTTGCAAATAGTGGCAAAAACCTTTCATCTCTTAAAACTGATAATTTTCTAATTGCCTCTTCACGAACAAAGGTTATATTTCCATCTTCTGCACATTTTTCAAGACATGAAATAATCTCAGGATTTCTACTGAAAAATTTTGTGACTAAAACTGCCTGATATTGATATTCTACCTTCTCTTTTTTATTAAGAGCTATCTCAGTAATCCACTGTACTACTTCATCCTCTCTGCCAGTGTATTTAGATACAAGGGCAGTTAATAAATGATCTTTTGTTGAAGAGTGGTCTTCCCCATCGCATATTTTTTTTAGCTGTGCAATAAAATAATTTTTATCTAGAACAACAGGTTTGCCCCAGCTAGCTATTTTATTTAATGCCCCAGTTACAAGCTTTGACATTTGTTACCTCCGACTTTTTCAATATTTCCCTTATAGATTTTTGAGCTTGGAGATATATTGGATCATCTTCTTCTACTTTCTCTAGAACTTCTAAGGCTACCTTGCCTCCAATATAACCAAGTCCCATTGCTGCTACTTCCCGTACCCCAGGATCATCACTATCTACAATTACACGATATATGAAAGTAAGAGCTGCACTTTTATCTTTTCTGTCAATTAATTCATCTACAGCTAAACTGCGAGCAATGGGATTGTTTTCTTCAGTGCTTACATAGTCATGGAGTTCCAGGTTTTCTTTTCCAGCCAAAATTTTATTTATAAATAAAGTAGCTTGATCTCTTACCTCTTTAGAATGTACTTTACTTATGGATATATAACTAAAAATATCTATTAGCTCAGCTTCATTAAACTCCATTAAAAAATCATCTAAGAGAATTTCTCTTTTTTCTTTTTGTTCTTTCCGGTTTGCTTCAGATACCTCAGTAAGTTTTTCTATAAAAGATCCTGATTGTTGTAAGTTACCAAATACTTTTATTTGATGATTATTTAAATTAGAGCCGGCCATTGTATTTCTGGCTGTCCCAAATAAGCTTGAAAAAAGTCTTCTTATACCTAGCATTTATAATTTTCACTAACTTTAGAAATTGTTTTTAATTATAAACCTATTGCTGAAATTACAAAGCAAGTAATACTTGTTAGGCTATTTCTTAGTCTTAGTAAAATGCTCTAATGTTTCTCTAGCTTCTTGGCTTAGCTTGTGCTTGCTGGAAGTGTCATTTAAAAGTCCGTGTAAAGCATTGTGCCCGATTTTTTCTAAGGCTAAAACCACTGCTTCTAAAACTGTTTTAATCTTTTTTGTAGAAAGATTTTCTTTTAACCAGGTTATTAAAGGCTCTATTGCTTTTTGTACTTTTTCTAATTCCATTTTGCCTAATTCTTTAGCAGCTTGTGCACGTGTTTTAACATCATAGTCTTTATTTTTGACTTCGTTTCGTACTATAGCAATTAATTCCTTTATGCTTAGATCTTTTAAACCATTTGTTTCTTGTTGCTCTGCTTTTTTCCTTGAGGCTTTTTTCTTTGAAATACTTTGCTCAGAATTTGCTGGAGCCTTATCGATATTGTCTTCTAGTTGTTGTGGATTTACTATTTTAGAAGGAGTAATAAGTAATCTTTCTTCCTCTTCTTCTTTTTTACCAACAACTCCGCCAATAATACCTCCTAAGCCAACTAAAGATAAAATGGCACCAAATGCTTTTCCGCCTTTTTCACTGAACAGTGCAATGAGTGCACCAAAAGCTGAGATGATAAACCCACCAAGAGTTAAATAATTCATCCTTTGAATTGGATTTAGATCTTTTTTCAGCCAGTCAGATTTTTCTTGTTTATATTCTATTGGGCTTAAGTTTTTTCTGCTTGGAGTAAATCCAGATGGCCTGAGTGCTATTTCATAAATTCCCATTTTAAAAATATCCTTATAATAGTAAGATTTAACAAGATTATTTAGTAGTTATTATTGTATTTCAATACCGGCTAGCAAAAGTTAAGAAACTACCCATAGGATAGTAATTAGATTATAAATTTAGAATTATTTAATAATTTCCAGTTAAAAAATAGTGCAGTGCTAAGATTTAACAAAACAGGGTATTTAACCATGGGGAGATTAAGGCTATGACAAAAACAAATGGAAAAACATTAAATGAGACAGGATTTTTATTACAAGCTGGTGAAACTTTACAGACAGCAATAGTTGGTGTACTGGATGGAAGCAGCACAATTTTTAGGTCGATTTTTGGGACTTTGAAGGACTCAGCAGTTTTTGCAATCAGATCTACAAAAGAAGTAACAGATGAAATGGGCAGAAGTGTAAAATCAAGTACCTTAGGAACTATTGAAGGAACACATGAAGTTAGTGTTAAAGCAGCAAATACTTTAGGAAAAGCTATTGTTGATCTTAGTCAGTGTGCTTACAATACCGGAGCTAAAGTAGGTGATATTGCTAAGACTGCTGCACTAAATACAATACGTGGTACAGCAGAAATTGGAGAAGAACTTTTTGGGAAAATAAAATCTAGTGTTGGTGGTGTGATTAATCTAGAAAAAGTAAGACTGGGCAAAAAGAAAATTGTTAATGGTCCAGGTGAAAATATAGAAAATAATTAGGATTTAGTTACTGGTTCTTTAATTCTCTTAGAAGCTAATAATCCTGCTGCTTCTCCCATAGCCCAGCAATTTGCCTGAATACGTGCTGATCCCTGTGCTTCAAAAGTAGCTGAGAGACATCGCCCTGCAACAATTAAATTTTTTATTTCATTTTCCTTTGGTAGAAGTGATCTAAGAGGTATTTGATAGTAATCATCTTTTGGTGGATGACGTAATTGTCCTTTTTCATTTATATTCGATGGGTGAATATCTATAGGCCAATTAGAATTTGCAACAGAGTCTTCAAATTTTTTCCCATTTAGTACATCATTAGCTGTTAGAACATACTGTCCAATAAGTCTTCTTGATTCACGTACACCAATATTAGGGGCAATCTGGCAAACATATGAACTGCTAAATCCAGGCAAGTACTTTTTACAAAAGGCACTTATCCTTTTTATCATTTGTCTGCCTTGAACTAAAACCCATGAGGTGTCTTCATTGTTTAAAGGGTCTAAGGTTTTATTTTCTGGTGTAAGTCTTGGGCAGTTAAATGCAATAAGCCCTGGAGAGCCTGGTACTGAAAAGATCTGAAAATAAGCCGCATCCTCTTTTTTTAAATCCTTGTTTTTTAAAGCAGCCTCAAAAAATGATTTTAAAGTCCAGTCTTTTTCAAATGTATAAGCACTTGAAAGTAAAATGTCTCCATTGTCGAGAAAGTAAACCGGTGAGTCGCCTGATTTATCATTTTCTTGCAGCCATTTAGCAAAAGTTCTCAAATCAATATTACTCATCATAAAGCGAAGAGACATAGCTTGTCTTGCATTATCTTTCCCGGATTCATAACTAATACCTGATAGTGTAACCAGATCCGCATCACCGGTGCAGTCAATGAACTCTTTTGCACAAATCGAAAAACAACCGCTTTTGTTAATAAAAAAAACTTTTTTAATTTCTTTATTTATAATTTCTGCTGAAACAAGGTGATTTTCAAACATAAGCTTGACACCAGCTTCAATGCACATTTCATCCAGCACCCACTTATAAATCTCAGGATTAAACCAGCCTGGATTGCCATCTTTGAAAGTGGCTCCGCCACCTGCTTTTACAAGACGTTCACACGCTTCTAAAAATAAACCTTTTGTTAAAATATTTTTAGCATCCAGTGCATTTTTCATCATTGGTGTAACAAGAGCACCAGTTGCCATGCCACCTAGAAATGTACTTTTTTCAATTAAAACTGTTTTTGCACCTGATCTTCCTGCACTGACTGCAGCACTAACACCAGCTGAACCGCCACCAGCTACAAGCACATCGCATGGTGGTAATTCTTTGTAAGTTAGTTCTAGCTTTGGCATTTTACTTTCAATAAAGTAGCATAACTTGAGGCAAAATTCTAATTTCTGTGCTGAATCTTTAGCGAAAAGTTCAAACTTACTTTAATTTAATGATAAAATATTTTCTCTCATGAGGAAGATAGTGGAACTAATTTAGCTAGTCTCATTTCTTTTTTCCTTAAAGGTAGAACAATAACTATGTCAGCACCTTCACCAGCCTTAATAGCTAAAGATGAAAAAATGAGTGCTGCCAATACTATAAAGAGATTTTTGTTAAGTTTGAATCAAAGTTTTAGTGAAAAAAAAATAATAGAACAAATATTTACTAATAAACAGTTCTTATCTCAAGTTTTTATGGGAGAAGAACAGAGGATGGAAATCAATCTTGAAATTAATGATGAATACAAATCTGTAAATCGGCTCTTGAAAGAGCTTTCAATTCAAATACATATAGAAACAGGTGCCTCCCTTTATTTTTATACAGTATCTCCATTTATGGGTTCAGGCTGGGTTGTAAGGAAAGAAAAACCTGCTAATAGGAAAGTAGCAGGACTTATAGAAGATGAACCACCTGAAATTAAAGATATTGATCTGGATAAGTTTGTAGAAATTATAATGGATGCCACAAAAAAGATATATTATGTTTCCTTGTTTGAAAATAAGATAAAAAACATAGCATTTTTTTCTCACAATAGAGACGTGATCTTAAAAACAGTAGAAGAATTTGTAGAAAACTTTATTTTTTTTGGACATACAAAGAGCGGATTAAACTTGTTTATTTTAGATGATTCTGATGATTCTGAAAGAAAAGTTAGAAAAAATAAAATTATAGACTTTGCTTCCAGTAGATGTAAAGAAGCTGGAATAACAGTATTTTATTTAGGAGAAGAAGAAAAAAATAACAAAATCAACGATTATGAAAAAACAATCTCTAACATTCCACAGTTAAAACTAGAAAAGGGGAAAATTATAAGACTAATAAATTCAGCATTAGGACTGAAAGGAGGTCCTGGAGCAAATAGGAACTGGGCTTTTTTGCATAACTGTATTCAAATAGATGATGATGTTCATCCATATACAAAGGTAAAAATTGATGGAGTGGAAAAAAATATTCCGATTGATATTCTTACTGGAATTAATAGAAGCTTATTAAAGGAAGAAAGCAATGGAGTAAATTATGAATATTGTGGAGCAAGAGATGGTCCAGGTATAAGAAAACTTGCATTGTATTTTTCTGTTGATAAAGAGCCATATCCTCTTAGTTATCATTTAGATTATCTTTCTATGGTCAATGAAGACAAGCCTTTATTTACTCTTTATTCTTATTTTGATCCACGCAATTATCCTCCTCATGGAGGTGTTTTTGCTGTATTGCCAATGAACAATGATGTGCCAATTGTTCCTTCATCACCTACTTGTGAGAATTACTTAAGAGTAGAAGATTTTATCTTTCCTGCCATTGTTGAAAGAATAATTCTCATAAGGAGCAATAATAAAAGCAAAGGAAAGTTTTATCATCCTGGCGGAGCAGTATTTCATGAGCCTAAATTTGGTCAAGCGCCAATAAATATTGCCAAGTCTGTAATAAATGAAATAATTGGTTTTATTTTTATTTATATTGTTATTAATGTATTTAAAAAAGAGGTGATTAGCAAAAATGACCTTACTGAATTAGAGAAAAATTATACTGGCCTTTTAGAAAGATTAGGTGAAGCCTTAAATCAAATTATAGTAAACGATCAAATTGAATTTTATGTTAAGTCATGGATTGAAAATACTGAAAGTCCAGACTTCGCGCTAGAAAGTGATTTCAAAGGTTTTAGCAAAAAAATAAATCTATTTTTTTCATTATATGATAAACACAATCATTTACTTAATGAAACCAATCATCCTAAAAAAGCAGCAGTCGAAAGTATAAAAACAGTTTTAAAAGAATTAAACTGGTTAACATCTTTTGAAGAATGGAAGAGTAATAATTGCTCTATTGATTGGAAAAAATTAGATTTTTCTAAAGTCAACGATATCTTAAAAAAGGAAATAAAAACCTATGCTGATACATTAATTATTTGGCCTTACTTACTTATAGCAGCTGGCTTGAATAATAAAAACGCTTTCTGAGAATTGAGCAATTTGTAAGCTATACTACTTTATCCCAAATAACTTCTTTGTGTTTTTAGATGTAATCTCTCCTACTTCATCTACGCTGACATTGTGAATCTTTGCAAGTTCTTCTGCAACAAATCTTACATACTTTGGTTCATTGCGTTTACCACGATGAGGAATTGGTGTTAAAAATGGGCAATCCGTTTCAATAAGACTATTTGTTAATGAGATCTCTCTAGCTGCTTCTTTTAGTTTTGTGGCATTGTTGAAAGTTAAAATCCCAGACCAGGAAATATAAAAACCAAGTTTAATTGCTTCTCTTGCTGTCTGTAAGTCTCCTGTGTAACAGTGAAAAACCCCTGCACATTCCGGCTTTTCTTCTTTTAACATTTCAAGCGCTTCTTTAAATGCATCACGACAATGGATAATTAATGGAAGTGAAACTTCTTTTGCAATTTTTATTTGTTCTTTAAATGCAAGAAGTTGTTCTTCTTTAGAACTGTAGTTATAATAAAAATCTAAACCTGTTTCACCTATTGCTATTACTGTTTCTTCTTTTGTGTATTTAATGATTGTGTCTTTTGTCACAGCTTGCCACAATTTTGCTTCATGAGGGTGAATTCCAACACTTGAATACAGATTTTTATACTTTTTTGTTAAGATTAGATTCCTTTCTACCTCCTCGAGATTATCGCAAGACTGGACAATATGTGTAATTCCGTTAGAAAATGCTTCTTGTATAACTGTATCCCTGTCGTTATTAAACGGTTCGAGAATTAAATGGGAATGTGAGTCAATGAAAGTCATAGGTTTCTTAAAAATGGAAAAAAGAACATGAAAAAAACAAAAGAAGTTGAAAAGTATTTGATAAGAAAGAGACTTTTAGGACTTGCTCTTGGACTTGTTCTGGCTATTATTGTACTAAATGTAGATAAAAAATTGTGGTGGCCACTGGAACTTGAAACTACAAACAGCCGTAATACCAGGAATTGGTTGGTCAAGGATAAACTATCAACGAAAGATATTGTGGTTATCCTTTTTGATGATAAAACACAATTTTTGCTCAGGCAGCATGGCATGCCCATAAAAGATTTCGAAAAAAAAGGCAGAGATTTAATTAATGTAGCGATTCAAAAACTTGAAGCAAGTCATGTGAGAGCCATAGGAATAAATTTAAACTTAAATAGTTCCTCCGAAACAAAATCAGATGAAAAGCTCGCAAGCACTATCTCGAAATATAAGAATATAGTTATTGCTGATTCAATAAATTCTATTCTTGCATCTTCTTCAAATAAAATTTTAAAACGTGCCTCAAGTATTGGTTATGGTGAATTATATGCTGATTATGACAGAATCGTTCACAAGATAAAGTTGGTTGATAAGGGATATAGAGACATTCAGTCTTTTTCTTATGCCTTATATAAAGTGGCAGCTAGGTCAGATGTTCCTTCTGATTTAAAAAATAGAAATGAGTTTTTTTTAAAGTATTCACAAGAACCAGTCATCAAATATTCCTTTATAGACTTAATTCAAGGAAAAATTAATCCGACCATGTTAAGTGGAAAAATTGTTGTTTTGGGTCTTGGTTTAAACAGCAAGCTAATCAGGGAGCAGCTTTTAAATCCTTATGAGAAAGATTCATTTACTTCTGGCAGTGAGGTCCAGGCTACATCTTTAGCAAATCTTTTAAGTAAATCTTATTTGTTTAATTTTAGTTTTGATGAATATCCATTACATTTTATAATTCTAAGTGTAATATTGGGTACTATTTTTAGCAGTATACCGATTTTTAGAGGCTTTATAATTGCTCTTGTTCTTTTTATCGTGCAGGTTTTAATTAGTCATCTTGCTTATGACTACCATCAGATTTTACTTGACATAGTTCCTCTTTCATTCATACTGTTAGGAAATTTTGTTATTGGCTCTCTTATTTTCCTTCAGTTGAATTTACAAGAACAAAACCTGGAGCTCGCTGAAGCCCTTACTATGTTGAGTTTACGAGGCAATGAACTAGAAAATTCTCAAAAGCAGCTTGAAAATAAAAATATTCAGTTAAGTAGCGCTCTTACAGAATTACACAAAAAAGTAAATGAATTAAAAGAGGTAAGAAAGCAGTTATCAGGTAGAAGTGAAGAAGAAAGAAAAAGAATAGCAAGAGAGTTGCATGATGATACTTTGGCAAGAGTGACTGACTTAAGAATTTGCATTGAATCAATGTTGAGCTCGAAAGGTTTTCCTTTAAATGAAAAAAGACAACTTGGCGGATTAATTCAGATTTTAGACAATGTAACCTGTGAAGTAAGAAGAATTATTAATGCTTTAAGGCCTTCTATGCTGGACAATGTTTTGGGATTAATTCCTGCAATTGAAAGTCTTTTAGATGAGCTTTCCGGAAGATCAAACCATAAAATACAAACAAAACTTACTACTTCTATTTCAAGATTAAAATTATCTGAGTCAGATGAAATAAATCTCTACCGCATAATCCAGGAGTCTTTAAATAATGTTTTTAAACATTCAAATGCTACAAAAGTCGAAATTATAATTGACGAACAACCAGGGCAAGTTTTATTTTTAGTGCGTGATAATGGAGTCGGACTTAGTAGTGATAGCGGCAGTAGGGGCTTTGGTCTTGTAGACATGAATGAAAGAGCTGAACTTATAGGTGCTTCTCTTCAGTACTTAAATAAACCAGCAGGTACTGGAGTTACTCTGGAAATCACCATTCCAATTAGTAAAATTATAAAGATTGAAAAAATAAGTTTTGAAAATGAAGTATTAGTGCATTCTGGTAAATAGTCCTGAAAACACTATGCTTACTAAGTTTGCAAGCAAAAAAGTAAATAAGAAAAGCCCAAGAAGAAATGGAATAATTGCCATTAAAAGAACTCTCCATGCCTCCAGCTGAAAACTTTTAGCCAGCGCAATCCAAAATAAAACAAAACCCCAGATGCTTACTATTACTTCAAAAAAATTATATATTGAAGGATTTATAAAACCACTGATTAAATTAATAGGTGCCATTAGTAAAAAAGGAATACTGGATAATCCAGTGAAACCAAGAAGTCTTGCCATATTGTTGTTTGGAGTTTTAAAGACTATGCTGAAGAAAGTAATAAACAACCCTACAAAAAACCAGCTTACAAAACCAATTACTTCAACACCAATAATATTCAGAATGCTTATATTATTAGGCTCTAGCTTCCCGAGATTTGATAAAAATACAGCTAAAATCCCATAGACAATTACAGCAAAATTATCCTCAGTATATAATTCCTGAAAAGTAGTTCTTGGAGAAAATAAAATCCCATAAAATACTTCTAAAAAACTAATTTTTGGTCCGTCAGTTGGTAGGTTCTGCTCAAAATTTATATTTTCTGTATTCATTTTAATTCTCAATTCTTAATTCTGTTCTTATCTCACAATCTCATGGACTAATTTTAATTTACCAGGCTCATTCTGTCCAAATTTTAAAGCTGAAGATAATTTTCTCTTAGCAAACTCGGCATCTTCTTTGCATTTAGCATGGATTTCTAAAATAGGCTCGTCTTTAACCACTTTATCGCCATGTTTTTTATGGAATAAAATTCCAACTGAGTGATCTATTTGGTCAGATACAGATTTTCTGCCAGCACCAAGTTCATGAACTACTTCACCGATTAAAAGAGCATCTATATTTTGTATATAGCCTTCACAATTACTTTTTAAAGATTCAATGTATTTTGCTTTTTTCTCTGGATTAAAGATAGACTTTAAATTACCGCCTTGAGCTGAAATCATCTCTTCAAACTTTTTTAAGGCTTTACCGTGTAAAAGAATTTCTCTTAATTTACTTTCCAGATTTCCTTCTTGGGGTTTTAGATTTGCTCCTGCAATAGCTTCTTTTGCAAGACATATAACAATTTCAATTAAATCTTTTATTTCTTTTCCTGACAAAACTTCAAGTACTTCTTTAATTTCTAAAGTATTGCCTACTGCATAACCTAGTGGCTGGTTCATATCTGAAATAACAGCCTTGGTATTTTTGTTTAGGTTTTTTCCTATAGTTACCATCTTTCTTGCAAGAGCTTGAGCCTCTTTTAAAGTTTTCATAAATGCTCCAGAGCCAAACTTTACATCAAGAATAATATTCTTTGATCCGCCCGCGATTTTTTTACTCATTATGGAAGATGCAATCAGTGGAATTGAATCTACAGTATCAGTCACGTCACGTATGAAATAAAGCTTTTTGTCGGCAGGAGCAAGTTCAGTGCTTGCACTACAGATAGCAAGCCCAATCTTTTTTACTTGTTCTTTTATTTGTTCAGTGCTTAAATTTGTTTTAAATCCTGATATTGACTCAAGCTTATCAATAGTCCCCCCGGAAAATCCAAGAGAGCGTCCTGAAAGTTTTGGTACGTTAATTCCATATGCTGCAATAAGTGGTGCAAAAAGCAAGGTCACTTTATCACCGATGCCACCTGTACTATGCTTATCAATAGTAGGTTCCAGCCCTTCCCAGCTAAGCACAGTGCCTGAGTTTGCCATTGCTAAAGTTAAAGAAGTGGTTTCTTTATCATCCATTCCATTTCTCTTTACTGCTTTTAGCCATTCTGTAATTTCATCTTGAGTGAATTGACTCAAGTTTTTTATAAAAAAATTAATTTCTTCTTCTGTATGTGACTTAGAATCTTGTTTTGTTTTTATAAAATCTTTTATTTCTAGGGTTTGCATTTTTATTCCTTTGTGACCGCATTTAAAATTTCTTCCTTGATGTCAAAATTGGAATAAACATTCTGAACGTCATCATGGTCTTCTATGGCTTCAAGCAATTTTACAATGTTTTTTGCAGCTTCAATATCTGTAATTTCAATATGTTCTTTGGGGCTGTAGGAGATCTGTGTTTCATTTGGTTTTATATTTTTTGCAAGAATATTTTTTTGTACTTTTTCCAGCTCTTCAGGCTTTGTAATTATGACGGCATAGTCATCGTCAGAAAAGTCAATGTCACTGGCTCCAGCTTCAATTGCAAGCTCATAGATTTCATCCTGATTTTTAAAGGAGGAGTTAGGTATTTTTATTTCACCACGTTTAATAAACATCCAGCTTACAGCACCTGCTTCGGCTAGTTTCCCGTGATATTTTGTAAAATAACTTCTCAGGTCAGAAACAGTTCTGTTTTTATTGTCAGTTGTGCACTGTATTAAAACTGCAGCACCACCAGGGCCATATCCTTCGTAAATGATTTCTTCGATTTTATAATCTTCCTGACCAATGCCTGCACCTTTTTCAATGGCTCTTTGAATATTGTTTTGTGGTACAAGACTTGTCTTTGCTTTTTCAATTGCAAATCTTAAACGAAAGTTGGCTTGCGGATCAGGTCCACCAAGTCTGGCAGCTACCATAATTTCCTTTGCAATTTTTGAAAATACAGCACCTCTTTTAGCATCTGTAACTGCCTTTTTACGTTTTATTTGTGCCCATTTAGAATGTCCTGACATGGTTTTTATTTACAGTCTATCATTTTATTTTCCTTAGCTGCTATATTCTTATAGGTAAAATGTAATCGGCAACGATACAAAGTAAGGAAATAAAAAAAACACGGAAATGAAAGTCGATATAGTTAAGTTTAGATGGTTTTGGTTTGGATTTTCTCTTGCAGTATTAATTCCAGGTATCTTTGCAATAGGAATGTGCATCAGTAAATATGGAGCACCGATAAAACTTGGACTGGATTTTACAGGTGGTACAAAACTCGAATATAAGTTTTCTCACAAAGTAGAATTAGAAGAAGTAAGAAAGATTTTAGATAGCCATAGGCTAGGTGGCAGTAACATTCAGCTTTCAAAACCAGCTAGTGATGGTTCACAGGTAGTAATCATTAGATCAAAGGCTATTAAGGAAAGAAAATCCACACAAAAAAAAGCCAGTCAAAAAGAAAAACTAGATCAAAATCTCAGACAATCGCTTGGGGATTTTGAAATTTTATCCATAGACACGGTTAGCCCACTTATAGGCCCGGAGCTTTTGACTTCTGGACTGCTTGCTATGTTATTTACTATGGTTGGTATAGTGCTTTATATCAGCTATAGGTTTAAAAGAGACTATGCTATCTGTGCAATCATTGCTTTGCTTCATGACGTATTTATTTTAGTTGGTTTGTTTGCAATTTTTAGTTTATTGTGGGGTTTGGAAATTGATAGTTTGTTTATAACAGCCACATTAACCGTAATTGGTTTTTCTGTTCATGACACTATTGTTGTCTTTGACAGGATAAGGGAAAATTCAAAATATTTAAATAAAAATAAAGCATTTGGTGAGATAGCAAATGACAGCATAAATCAGACTCTCGTTCGCAGTATAAATACGTCCATGACTACTTTAATTACTCTGGCTACATTGTATCTGCTCGGTGGGGAGACCACAAAAATGTTTGTCGGAGCTATGTTTCTTGGAATTGCCTCAGGTACCTATTCAAGTATTTTTGTAGCAAGCGCTCTTTTAGTCTGGTGGAGAGAAATGGCTAAAAGAAAAAGACTAAAGACAGCATGATTAACCAGGACTTACTAATCGGCGCAGGGTGTGCTTTTACAATATTAACCATCATCTTTACTTTATATTTAACTGTTTTTAGAAAAATTATGCCTGATCACAAAGAAGAAGATGGCAAACCATTTTTTCCTTTTGATGAGAAATAATTCTACATGAGAAGTCATGATAAAATAAAATCTAGTTTTAATTTCTAAAGGAGGACTTACATGCGAATTTTCCCAGCGTCAATGCTTAAAGGTTTATCAAGTACTTATAAAAATGCACCTGACAGAGTAAATGGATTATTTTTTCTAGCAGTAGAAGCAGGAGATATAAAAGCAGTTAATAAAATAATTTCTATACCAGGTTTTGATGTTAACAAACCAAAAGATGTTCGTGGACACACAGCTTTAATGAATGCAGCTTTTAATAACTGTTATAAAATTGTTCAAGCTTTAATTAATAAAGGTGCAAATGTAAATGTAAAAACTGAAGGCCCTGCAGGAGGTTATACAGCGCTTCATGCTGCTATTGAAGGCAGTGTTCTTGAAGATACAGATGGAAACATAGGTATTATTAATTTACTTTTAAAGCATGGCGCAAATATAAATGGAGGGGATGGGTTTACTCCTTTAATGGAAGCAGCAATACAGGCAAATAAAGAGATAGTAGAACTACTTCTCAGTAACGGTGCAGATCCCAATCTTAAGGATAATGAAGGACACACAGCACTTGATTTTATAAAAGATGGAAGAGCTCATGGAAATACTCAGTTAATACGAGAACTGACTGATCTGTTAAGTAAAGCAATGAAATAATTTTTTAGTGTCATTCCAGGCTTGACCTGCAATCCAGTATAGGTACGCTTGTAGAAATGGCATGATCAAATTGTTAGTTCTCAGCAACTCTAAGAGCAATAGTTTTTTGTTCGATTTTCTTTTTAATTTTTGGCAGCATGTTTATTGCTTCTTCTTCGCCTACTTTAATTGCTTTTGCAAGACTTACTTTATCAAGGTTTAATATGCCCACTTCTTTTAAGTCCGGGCTTATAACAATATCTGCTTTATCCAGAGCTGCCTCTGACTGTGCCCTTAATCCAAGACCAATAACACGGATAATAATGCCTTCAAAAGATCTAAAGTTTTCT
Source organism: Candidatus Melainabacteria bacterium (assembly GCA_016201905.1). Classification (GTDB taxonomy): domain Bacteria; phylum Cyanobacteriota; class Vampirovibrionia; order 2-02-FULL-35-15; family 2-02-FULL-35-15; genus JACQBQ01. Next base: position 43,216 of record JACQBQ010000001.1, read on the forward strand.
GATTTTATTTCTTCAAGCTTTCTATCGACATCCACAGCAATAACAATATCTGCTCCCATTTTTTTTGCCTCATCAACAGGAATATTTTTTAAAATCCCGCCATCGACAAGTAGCTGGTTGTTAATCGGAATTGGCTGACGCAGTGTAGGTATTGAAGTGCTTGCCTGAACTGCAAGGCCAACATCCCCGGATTTTATTACCACTGGCAAGCCACTAATTAAATCAACTGCAATAATGTGTAATGGAATACTTATGTTAATTGTTCCATCTTTTTTTGAAATCAGTTGGTTTACAAAATGATGTAATCTATGGTCATTATATAAGCCAGCATAAAAAGGTTTTCCTACAATAGTCCGAAATCCTCTATTTAGATAGAGGAAAAATGCTCTAAAGATAGAAAAATCTGTTTTATATACTTTTGTTATTGCACCTGTTAAAACCTGCTCTTCAATTTCATCTGGACTTAGTCCTCCTGAATATAGTGCTGCAATTAAAGCTCCAGCACTAGTACCGACAAGGTAATCAACAGGAATATTTTCTCTTTCAAGAACTCTTAAAACACCAATTTGTGCAGCACCACGTGCGCCACCACCGCCCAACGCTAATCCAATCTTTGGTCTTATTACAGAACTATTTTTTGCAAGGGCAGATGAGGTAGTAAAAATGAGTAGAAAGCAAAGAAAAAGAGAAAAGTTCTTTACGTCATTGCGAGGAGTGAAAAGACGTTGCATGCAACGTCTCCACGGCAATCTCCCAAACGTTAATGAGATTGCTTCGTCGTCCGCCTGGGCGGACTCCTCGCAATGACGTGTCACATTTTTTTTCTTCACACTTTATACCCCAATAAAACCATTTTCTTTTAACCACTTTAAAATTTTATCAGCGCTTTCTTCTGGACTTTGTTTATCAGTCTCGACAATAATTTCAGGATTTAAGGGCTCTTCATATGGATCGGATATCCCTGTAAATTGGGGCAACTCACCTGCCCTTGCTTTTTTGTATAAACCTTTTACATCTCTTTTTTCTGCAACTTCAAGTGGGCATTTTGCATAGACTTCTACAAAGTTTTCATGTAGGTTTCTTACTTCATTTCTGATTTCCCTATATGGCGAGATGGCAGCAGTAACAGCAATGACGCCGTTTCTTGAGAGAAGACTTGCAACATATCCGATTCTTCTGATGTTTGCGTCGCGATCTTCTTTACTAAAACCAAGACCTTTACTTAGGTGGGTTCTAACAACATCACCGTCCAGAATTTCAATTTTTAGTCCTTGGGTTTTAAATCTTTTTTCAAGTATGTCAGCTATGGTAGATTTTCCTGCACCTGATAATCCTGTAAACCACAGGGTAAAGCCTATTTGTGTTTTGCTTGATTTTTTGCTTGTTTCAGTCGTTATGGAATTCATTTTTATATATTACTATACTCTTTGTTTTTTATTCTTGGTTTTCTTTTTTTTCTTCTTTTTCTTCTTTTTCTTCTTCCTTGATAGATACTGATACAAGAGCCGGCCTGATTACTTTTTTATTTAATGTATAGCCTTTTTTTAAGACCTGCATTACTGTGTGGTCTGGAAGCTCATTTGTGGGAACCTGATGAAGAGGTTCATGATAAAAAGGATCAAAAGGTATTCCTGTTTCATCTATTGGATCCAATCCTATATCTTTTAAGCATTTTAATAACATCTCAAAAACCAAATTAAAGTCTTCAACTATTTTTTCAGTTTTTGAATCTGGCTTTACGGCAGATTTTGCATAATCAAAAGTATCCAGCGCTGGTAAAAGTACTTCAATGGTTTTTTGAGCAGCAAATTTATAAAGCTCTTCTTTTTCCTGAGTAGTTCTCTTTTGAAGGTTTTGGTAATCGGCCAAAAGTCTAAGATACTGATTTTCTGTGCTTATAAGTTTTTCTTTAATTTTTTGAAGTTCCTCTACTGAGATATCTGGTTTTTCTAAATTTTGGTTTAAGGGTTGTTCTTCTTCTTTTATTTGATTAGAAGGTTCTAGGGTTTCATTTGGTTGATTCATTTCTTTTTCTTCCTTTTTTCTTTCTTTATTATCCTTTGACATGGCTAATCCCTTTATAAATTTAGCTAAATTTTAACTTTTTTTAGTAATGACCCCGCCTACTTCAAAACCTTTTCATAACCTTTATGTAGGATTCTATTACCCATCAGGACAGAGCCAGTAACTCAAAAGAGGGAAATATGAAGACAAATACACATGAAGAAATATCATTTACCAATTGCTACGCTGGTATTTATTTAAATAAGAAGGAAGGGACAATAGCTGTAGACTTTAAATCGTCTGAAATTGTTCTATACCTAAATACATCTTTATATCAATCCTTTGCCTGGCTTTTAAGCAGCGCTAGCGAGTCCAAAGAATTAATGGATTTTGTAACCTGGACAATAGATCCTAAGTCTGCCAGTAGAAATGCTTTAATTGAAGTTCACGGGCCGGAGCATGCAGCATGTTTGATTTGCTCACCTTTGCATGAAAGGGTTCAATTAAATTTAGAAATAGGGCTTTCAATAGATCTTAAGTTTACTGATTTTAAAGGTTTAACTGAGCTTATAAAAGAAGCACAAAACGATCTGGAGTGGAGACGTCAGCTTTTACAATGGACCCTTGAAAGAGATATAAGAGATCATCAAAGCGACAGCAAAGATAGAAAAGCAATATAAAAAGAGAATTTAAGCTAGCTGGGAAATCTGCTATAGGGATTTTGAGGTGAGCTTTAGGTCCATAGGAATATTTATTGTATCTATTTTCTTTCCGGACTTAATTGTATAATATAAAAAATGAGTTGCAAACGGTTTACAAATATCGGATTTGAGTGATTTTCCACCTGAGGCGGACCAGCCTTTGGCTGGATTCACCAAATCCGATCCTGTGAAAGGGATCGACAGAAGGAAGGTTCAACTTGTTTGAACCTATATAAATAAAAGAAATGTTTAAGGTTTACACGCTATCGGACTCCAGCGGTGAAACAGCTGAGCTTGTTGCCAAATCAGCTTTAAGTCAGTTTGAATCTTATAAGACAGAGATTCACAGGCTTCCTCAGGTTAGATCAGCTGAACAGGTAAAAGAGCTTTTTTCAAATGAAATAAAATCCCCAGCTATTATAGTTTATACATTAGTTTTACCTGAAGTCAGGCAGGCGCTAATTGAACAAGCTCAAAAGCACTCAATACCTATTTATGATGTGCTTGGGGATTTAGTTAGCAAATTAGAAGGCATTCTTCATGCCCCGCCTTTGCGTGAACCTGGTCTTAGATTAAAAGTCGATCAATCTTATTTCAATAGGATGGATGCAATTCACTATGCGATTAAGTTTGATGATGGTCAGAGTTTAAATGGAATTGAAAGTGCTGATGTGGTTTTAATAGGTGTATCAAGAACTGGTAAAACACCAAGCTGTATGTATCTAGCACAACACTATGGCTTAAAAGCAGCAAATATTCCAATTGTTTCTGGAGTTGAACTACCCAAAAAATTGTTTCAGGTTCCAAGCAGTAAAATCATAGGACTAATGTGTGATCCTTTAATTTTACAGTCATTTAGAAGTACAAGAGCAAGCTCACTTCAAATGGATTATAGTTCTGAGTATTGTGATTTTGATCATATTACAAAAGAAGTTGAACATTCAAAAAAAATCTTTCGTGACTTAAAATGTGAAGTGGTAGATATGACAAATAGAGCTGTAGAAGAAACTGCAGTTGAGATAGTAGCAAAATTGCAACTAGTAAAGAAATGAAAAAAGTTTTCTTGTTTTCTGAAGCATTTAAAGCTTTTAATGGTGATGATTCCTTAATGCGTGAATATCTTGGCGGTAAAGGTACTGGCTTAGCCCAGATGACTAATGCAGGACTTAATGTGCCACCTGGATTGACCATTACTACTAAAGCATGTGTGGAATACATGCAGAGTAAAAACATGTTTCCGCAAGGACTTTTTGATGAAATATTAGAAAAGTTGTCAGTTATCGAAGGTGAGCTGGGAAAAAAATTAGGTGATAAAAATAAACCGCTTTTAGTATCTGTCCGCTCTGGTGCCAGATTTTCAATGCCGGGCATGATGGATACAGTTTTAAATCTGGGTTTAAACGATGAAACTGTTGTAGGACTTGCCAAAGCTACTGCTAATGAGCGTTTTGCACTGGATAGCTATAGAAGGTTTATCCAGATGTTCGGTGATATTGTACTTGGGATTAATAAAGAATCCTTTGAGAGAGTTTTAACTGACTTTAAATCAAAAACAAAAATAACTTCAGATGCCCAGTTAGACGTCAGTGTATTGAAGGAGATAATTAAAGAGTTTAAAAACATTGTAAAAGAAAAAACAAAAAATGATTTTGTGCAGGATGTAAAAATCCAGCTTAAACTTGCTATTGAAGCGGTTTTCAAATCCTGGAATAATCCCCGTGCCAAGTACTATAGAAAGTTAAATAAAATACCTGATGAGTCTGGAACTGCTGTAAGTGTTCAGGCAATGGTCTTTGGAAATATGGGCGATGATTCTGCAACTGGTGTTGCATTTACAAGAAATCCATCTACCGGGGAAGCTGAGCTTTATGGCGAATATTTGATCTGTGCTCAGGGAGAAGATGTAGTAAGTGGCATCAGAACGCCAAAAAAAATAAGCGAAATGGGTAAAGAGCTGCCAAGTGTCTATAAACAATTTACCGAATGTGCAAAAAAAATGGAAACTTACTATAGAGATGTTCAGGATATTGAGTTTACGATTGAATCTGGAAGGCTTTGGGTTTTACAGACAAGAGCAGCTAAAAGAACAGCACAAGCCTCTGTAAAAATTGCAGTTGATTTTGTCAGTGATAAAATTATCTCAAAAGAAGAAGCAATAACCAGAATTGATCCTGTGATCTTAAATCAGTTTTTATTAAAAAGCTTTAACCCGAAAGCAAAAGAGCTTGCTCAAAAAGAAGGAAAACTACTTGCAGTTGGTTTAAATGCATCTCCAGGTGCAGCGATTGGAAAAATTGTTTTTAATCCTGATGAATCTGAAAAACTTTCTTTAGCCGGGCAAAAAGTTATTTTAATAAGAGTAGAAACATGCCCTGATGACATTCATGGAATAGTGTCTGCCGAGGGTGTTCTAACAAGTCGTGGTGGCATGACGAGCCATGCAGCAGTGGTAGCACGTGGCATGGGAAAACCATGTGTTGTTGGCTGTGAGGCTTTAAAGATTGATCTGGAAAAAGAAATTGTTTCAAGCAATGGTTACATTTTAAAAAAAGGAGATTTAATTTCTATCGATGGTTCTACTGGACAGGTTTTTACTGGTGACATAGAGACTCAAGAACCAAAGATGAGTAAAGAACTTAAAACTTTGCTTTTGTGGGCAGATGAAATTAAAAAGCTTGGTGTTAGAGCAAATGCAGATACACCGACTGATGCTAAAAGAGCCTTGGACTTTGGGGCTTGCGGCATTGGGCTTTGCAGAACAGAGCATATGTTTATGCAGCAGGAGCGTTTAGTCTGGGTACAGAAGATGATTATGGCAAGCACTCACAGCGAAAGAGAAGAAGCCTTAAAAAAACTTTTGCCTTTTCAAAAACAAGATTTTAAAGATATTTTTAAAGTAATGGCAGGGCTTCCAGTAACTATTAGACTTTTGGATCCACCGCTACATGAGTTTTTGCCAAAACGTGATGAATTAATTGCTCAGGTGGGTGACTTAAAGTGTAAAGGACTTGATTATTCAAAAGAAGAAAAACTTTTAAATAAAGTCAGACATCTTCATGAAGTAAATCCAATGATGGGCTTACGTGGCTGTAGGCTGGGGATTTCTTATCCGGAAATAAATAAAATGCAGGTTGAGGCAATCTTTGAAGCAGCTTGTGAACTTGTGCAGGAAAAAATTGATGTAAAAGTAGAGATAATGATTCCGTTAATTAGTGAAGCAAAAGAACTAAAGCATGTTAAAGATCAACTTGAAAATACTGCAAAAGAAATTATGGAAAAATATAAAACACAAATTGATTATAAATTTGGCACGATGATTGAGGTTCCACGTGCTGCACTGACTGCTTATGAAATAGCTGAACATGCTGAGTTTTTTAGTTTTGGGACAAATGATCTGACTCAGATGACATTTGCTTTTAGCCGTGATGATGCAGAAGGCAACTTTTTACCCAAATACATTGAAACAAAAATCTTACCTGAAAACCCATTTGAAGTTTTGGATACAAAAGGAGTAGGACGTCTTATGAGAATAGCTGTTGAAGACGGTAGAAAAAAAAGAAAAGATTTAAAGATTGGAATATGCGGAGAGCATGGCGGTGAACCTAAATCCATATCTTTTGCAAATGAGTTAGGTCTTGACTATGTAAGCTGTTCACCGTTTCGTATTCCTATAGCTAGATTAGCTGCAGCACAAGCTTGTTTGAAAGTAAAAGAGAGAGATAAGTAATTTATGTTATTTGTGAATAGTAATTCATCAAACTAGTTCTTGCCATTGGTGCTAGTTGCAAGTATATTGATAAAACAAAGTTTTTTCAGGTTTTCCTATACCTTCTTTAGAAATTGTATAATTCTGTATTAAATAGATTTCAAATGATTTTATTTTCTTATCTTCTGGATGATTAGAGTTCCAGTCATTGCATAGAAATTTAGCATAAGAAGGCAAGTAATAAGGGTTATTTGGACCCCAGACAGTTGTTCTTAAAATATAAACTAACCAGTAGTGGTTCTTAAAAATAGCTGAAAGATTTTTGGATTTTTCCCAGCTAACTGGTTGTCCATTTCTAAACAAATCAACTTCTTCTCCATTTTTAAGTTTTGCAGGAATTACAGGCCATGTGCTGTATCTCTGTATAGGTGAAAACATATTCCATTTTTGTTCTATTAAAAGTGATTTTCCTATCCACTTATATTTTTCAGGGATTAACTGTTTTGAACAAAGCCCTCCTAAGTTCCAAAGGAATATATATGTTATAAAAAATAACGATAAGAAATTTGCAATTGGTAAATTTTTTAAGTCAGCAAAATTATTACCTGTAAACTTAGAATTAGTCATTTTATCCCAAAAAACAGGAGGTATAAAAATAAACAAAGCTGCAATATCAACAAAATGAAATAAGCCTAAATTAAAAAAAATAGAAAAAATTAAGTGTAAACAAATAAGCACTGTTACTGCAAAAAGACGAATTAATCCATTCTTTCTAGGAGCCAATAGGAATAACGGCAAAATGACTTCAGCCAAGACTATTGCATAAGTAAGAAATGTTAAAAAGTTCTTAGGAAGGTTCAAAAGAAAAGATGCTGCTGGTCTTGCATATTGTGCTAGGTTTAAAGAAAAATATAATGCAGATCCATTTTGCCATTCAGAAGTCTGTAATTTACATGCAACTGAAAACCAATATATAAATAAAACTTGTAGAATGATTCCCATAGTGCAAAAAGATGCAATTTGCTTCGACAATTTTTTTTTATTAAAACCAAAAAAATTATCTAATGAATAACACTCTCCCATCGGCAAAAATAAGCTCCAGAAAAATAGCAATCTGAGCATTAGGTCTCCCCCTGAAAGAATGTGATCATTTCTGGCATGCAACGATATCAATAAATACCAACATATAAATGTTGTAATTCTAGTTTTAAATCCTAATATAAGAAGTAATGCAAATATTCCAGAAACAACAAATAGCATTACCTGTACAGAGTAGTCTCCGCTTATATCATAAATAGATGGTAGTAAAGGGTGTAATGAATAATAGCGTTCAATTTCTCTAGGAAAAATACCTTCATCTGTATAAAATGCTTTTATGTCAGAGGAACGAAGAACTAATTCAACAATAAATAATAAAGGCTATGCTTATCCTAAAAAGAGCAAGGGATCTTATATCAATGCCAAATAATTCGATGATTTTAGATTTAAATAGTGTTAAAATTTTTTTTCTCTCCTGGAATGCTCTTATACACTAGAGCAATTAAGAAAAATAAAAGTAGCAATTCCATATTTTATGAATTATTCTATTCTTTGCTCATCTTGCCAATTACTTCTTTTATAATCTTTACACCCTTATATTCATCTGGTAGTTTTTTTAATGAATCATTTGTTTCTCCATAAATAAAGATAACCCAATTAGTTTTCTTACTATTAGGATCTTTAACTTTATCCCATCCATAACTAATATCCTGTCTTCCTTTGAAAAACTTTTTCTCATATTCTTCAGCTAATTTTTCTATTTCTTTCTTTGTAAGATTTTTGCTATGGTTTGCTTTATTAATATTGGATGGATTTGTAGAGTCCTTTGGTATTTTTGGCATTGTTAAGTCTCCTTTATTTATAATAAGCTACATAGTTGCACTAGCAACCAATTCACTAATATCTTTTACAGTTGGTGGTTCCCCGCTTTTATCAAGTGTTCTTGCAGTTTCAAGCATAATAGTACAGAAAGGACATGCGCTTGCAGCTGTCTTTGCACCTGATTCTTTAATTTCATTTAACCTCATAACGTTAATTTGTTTTCCAGGTGCTTCATACCAGAGCTGTGCTCCACCACCACCACAGCATGTCCCTTTTTCACGAGAGTTTTCCATTTCAATATATTTTAAGCCGGGGATTTTATTTAAAATGTTTCTTGGAGCATCATATTGACCATTATGACGACCAAGATAACAAGAATCGTGATAAGTTATTTCTTCACTGATTTCCTTTGTCATTGAGAGCTTTCCTTCTTTTATTAATTCCCATAAGATTTCAGTATGATGAAATACGCTGACATCTTTTAAGCCAAAGTCTGGATATTCATTTTTAAATGTATTAAAACAGTGGGGACAATGAGTAATAATTTTTTTAACATTTTTGCCTTTAAATATTTCAATATTTTCAATTGCCAGTTCCTGAAAAAGCCCTTCATCGCCAGCTCTGCGAGCTGTATCACCTGTGCATTTTTCTTTTTTGCCTAAAATTGCAAACTTTACATTTGCTTTTTTAAGTAAACTTACCATTGTCTTTGCAATATTTTGATTTCTTGAATCATAAGCTCCAGCACAACCAACCCAGTATAAATATTCAAAGTCACTGGTAGTTTCAATGTTTGGAACATTCAGACCTTCTGTCCATTTTTCACGATCTTCTGGTGGCTGCCCCCATGGATTTGAACGTGAACGAATATTTTTTAGGGTATTAAGCAGATTATTTGGTGCTTTATTTTCTGAAATTAATGACCTTCTTAAATCAATGATTTTTGTTAATTGATCAATTCCAACAGGGCAGGTCTCTACACAAGCTCGACAGGAAGTGCATGACCATAGGGTTTCAGGAGTAAGTAGATCAGATAAAGTTAGCGTTGTAGTGTCATTGCGAGCCGAAGGCAAAGCAATCTCGCTAACTGTTTCACGTTGTTGAGATTGCTTCGCTCGCCTCGTCGGAGACGAGTCGGAGCGGGTCGCTGCACTCCTCGCAATGACGCTATTCGGTTTCTCTTCCTGCTTTCCACCTTTAAACCCATGATTGAGAATAGGTTCCTTATTCATGATTTGCTTCAAATCTAAAATTATCCATTTAGGTGAAAGTGGTTTTTCTGAATTTGTTGCAGGACATACTTCATGACATTTTCCACAGGCTGTACATGTGTCCAGATCCATTAAATCTTTCCATGTAAAATCTTCTATCTTTGAAACTGTTTGTGCAAAATCATCTGGTGGATTTTCCATTGCCATGATCTCTACTAAGTTAAACGGTGTACTTAAAGCCCCTTTTGGTTTTAAGTCGCTAAAAAATATATTTATTGGTGCTATAAACATATGACTAAACTTTGTAAATGGAATTAGAGCAATAAATGAAAATGTTTGTATTGAATGAAGCCACCATAAAATGAGATGTAGTGTCTTTTGTGTTTCATAAGAAAATCCTTGAACGCTATTTGCTATAAGTGCTCCAAGAAATGCATAAGGTTCAATCTGATCTGTTGCTGATTGTCTTAAACCTTCGATTAAAAATCCAAGAACTACAAATAATGCCAAGTAGACTAATTGAAACCAATCGTTCTGAAAATTATCTAGTCTTTTTGGTTTTACAACATACCTAATAAATGCAAAAAATCCAAGACCAACGAGCATTAACACGCCAGATAAGTCCATTAAAAAAGAATAGGACTTGTAAAACATGCCATGAAAAAAATATTCAGGCATGCGATCCTGAACTGTAAGTATGTCAGTCCCTATCCACAAAACAAAAAATCCATAAAAAACTAATATATGTGCAAGGATTGGAAGCTTATCCTTTCCCCAGCCTTTATATAAAAAACTTCTTACAAACATGTTTTGAATGCGCTTGCTGAAGTCAGTAAGGTTATTTTTTGGTTTGCCTCTTGCCCAGCTTTTAATTTTTAAATAAAACCCAGAGATAAAAAATATTGCTGAAATAAAAAATAAAGAATAGAAAATTTCTTTGTAATGAGGCACATCGTGAATATTCCACCATAGACCGCGTGTTTCCATAGGAAATAATTTTAACAGTGGTATCTGGCACCAAGCGACTGGTAAGTATAAAAGTTAATCTATGCTAGTGCTTTTTCTATTCCGGGTAAGTTATCTAATAGTATTTGCTTAGTATCTATATTATTTAAAAATAATTCTTTGCAAACCTCAAAATTTGCACGAGTCATTTTCTTAGTACTTGAAACACCTGGTCCTCCAGGACTAAGCACCAATAATTCTGGTAAACCTCTTGTTTCCTTAGTTCCTTGCAAGTTGATAAAGTATCTTTTACCATCTTGATGGTTTACACCAAGTCCGTATGGGTTACCAGTTTCCTCTTTTACAAAAAGTTGAGGTTCACATAATGGAAACTCAAGAATCACTTTATTCTGCTTATCTCTTTTGCAAGGAGCATGACCTGGATATGGACCATTAAGCTGAGTTGAAAGTATTTTTACCATTTGTTTTCCTCCTGATTTTCTTCTATTTAGCCTGTAGCGTGATTTGTTTGTCTTATACCTTTTGCTCTGTCAGCAAAAATTTTAGCTTCATTTTCTTTGCCCAGCTTTTTACAAACCTCTGCCATATTTTCAAGTACGACTACTGTTTCAGGATGGTTTTTACCCAGCTTTTTTTCAAGTATAGATAATGTTTGCTTGAAAAGAGACTCTGATTCAGGATATTTGCCTTGGAAGTAATAAACTGTTGCAAGGTCATTTAAAGATTTTGCATAAGCAGGTTCTTCTTTCTTATTTGCTTTTTCAAAAATTGAAAGAAGTCTTTTTAAAGCCAGCTCTGAATCAAGATATTTTCCTTCTATTTTATAGAGGTCAGCCAAATTGTTTAGTGGTGTTTGTAATTCTATATGTTCTTTTCCTAGTTGCTTTTCTAATATTGACAGAGATTCTTTATAAAGGGATTCGGCTTGATTATATTTCTTTTGTGAAACATAAAGTGTTGCAAGATTATTTAAAGATAATGAAACGTCTGGATGCTCATTTCCTAACACTTGTTTTCTCATTAAAAGTGCTTGATTGTAATATGATTCTGCTTTTTTAAAATCGCCTTGAACACGATAAAGTTCTGCTAAATTGTTTAGAGATGTAGCTACTTTTGCATTGCTTGATCCAAATGCTTTTTTTGCAAAGTTTAGTGCATCATTAGCTGCAGATGTTGCTTCTCTAATTTTTCCTTGCTGGTAAAGTTGAACAGCTTTTATGTTAAGTGATTTCCACTCTTCCTGTTTTTTTAATATTTCTCCAGGACTTTGATTGCTGGCACATTGTAAGCATGGTACTTTAGCGCAGCCTGTAAAAGAAATAGCTATAACTAGAATTAGTAGTGTACTAATAAAACTTTTTAATCTCAGCATCATATTTTTATCTCCATTTATTTGTTAGGCATAAAACAATGATAATTTTAGCTTGCAACCTATTATTTGAATATGTTAATCAGTCCAATTTTCTAAGTATTACAGTTTAATTCTTAGCTTTTTCCTTGAATACATTACACTTAGCAATTGCTCCATCTTCTTCAAAAATTACATCCGGTCTTAAATTAAAAATACACCTTACACCAGGCTGGTAAGGTTTTTGTGGTGCAAAGAATTGACATTTATTACAAAGCTCATAACGAGCAGTAGTGGTTGCCTTGCGACGCCACGGATCGCTTGTTATTTCTGAATCAACATTTTCATTTAGGTCGGACATGAATCCTCTCACAAGATCTCTTTCAAATAAACATTGACAGGGCAGGATAAATCCTGCTCCTACAACTTTGCTACGTAATTGCTTTTATCAAAGCTTGCAGTCCTAATAGATAGCTATCTTTCCCAAATCCTGTTATCTGCCCCATACTAACAGGTGCTATAAGGGACTTATGCCTAAACTCTTCTCTTTGGTAAATATTTGACAGGTGTACTTCTACTGTAGGCAGTTTTATAGCAAGGATTGCATCTCTTATTGCAACGCTTGTATGTGTGTATGCTGCTGGGTTTATGAGTATCCCTTTGATTCTGCCTCTTGAAGCTTTCTGAATAAAGTTTACAATCTCACCTTCAATATTTGACTGCTTTATTTCAAGATCAATATTTGAATCCTTTGCTAGTTTTTTTAGCTCAGCATTAATCTTTTCCAGGCTTATTTTCCCATAAACATTTTTTTCTCTTTTGCCCAGCATGTTTAAGTTAGGGCCATGAAGAACAAGGATTTTCTTATGTTTGTTTTTCTTTGGCATATGGTTATTAATTATAACGCTCCTTGCTCGCCTCTCTACGCGGGTCGCCTTTGGCGAATCTTGCTAGGGGTGGGGAGAGCGGACAATGACATAAAATGTGTTATCTTATTCTTTCAGGAGGTATTTAAAATGTCATCAATTTTAAAAAATGTTTCAAATGAAGAAAAACTAAAAGCAGTAAAAGATATTGTTGTAGCTTATATAAACAGCTCAGTAAGAAAAAAAGGTGATGATGCTGAACCTACAATAAAGCCAGATCAAGTATGCGAGCTTATAAAAAAAGTGTTTAATACTATGGAAGAGCTTTTGCCTGTTACAGAGACAAAGGTGGGACTACATTAAGCTTAGACTGGTTTTTGCCTAATGAGCTATAATTTTACTTATGACTACGGCAATAATCATTCCTGCCCGCTATGAAAGTATTCGCTTTCCTGGAAAGCCACTAGCATTAATTAGTGGAAAACCAATGATTGAGTGGGTTCTTAGTGCTGCTAAAAAATCAAAGCTTGCAAATAAAATAATCGTTGCAACGGAGGACAAAAGGATTTTTGACTTTGTAAAAGAAAAATTAAATGCAGAAGCCTGCTTAACTTCTAAAGATCATAAATGCGGCACAGATAGAATTACTGAAGTTGTTAAAAAGCACCCTGATGTTAAATATATAGTTAACTTGCAGGGTGATGAGCCTCTTATGCCACCTGAATATATTGATAAAGTACTTGAGCCTTTACTGGAATCCAGCTCCATTCAAATGTCAAGCCTTGTTGCACCCATAACAAACCCTGAAGAACTAAATAATCCAAATATAGTTAAAGCTGTAGTAGACAAAGATGGATTTGCACTTTATTTTTCAAGATCACAAATTCCATATAACAGGGACAACAGAAAAAATATTCAATATTATAAACATATTGGGATTTATGCTTATACAAGAGAAACTATTTTACAGTTTAGCCTGTTACCTCAATCTTCACTTGAGATAGCAGAACAATTAGAACAACTTAGAGCACTTGAAAATGGGATTAAAATTAAACTTGCAGTAGTTCCGAAATCTTATCCTGCAGTAGACAGACCTGAAGATGTAAAAGTTGTAGAGAGTTTACAGCTAATTAACTTCAGTAGTCATCATGGTTTGACCAGTTTCTTGGTCTTGTTGTATTTTATGAATAGTTTGAGTTCCATTTTGAAGGCGGGATTTTGCAGCCTCGCCTTCACCATTTAACTTATTACTTCTAGACTTGTCTGGGTTTTGTTTTAATAAATCATCTTTTATTTTATTTACCCGCAAGTATAAGCTTATTGCAATGCTTTTAGCAGTGCCCAATTCCTCTCTGAGTGAATTAGCTTTAGATTCAAACCCAGGGATTGCTTCGACTTTTTGTTGCAATGATGCGATTTTTTCATGTAGTTTTTCTATTGTTTCAGTTTTATCCTGGAGTTCTTTCTCCATATTTGCATTTCTTTCTTCTGTAGTCTTTGACTTCTCATTTAAATTCAATAAATCGTGTTCAAGCTGGTTTTTTACAAAAACTATATTTTCGTAGTCAGACTGTAATTTTTGTACAAGAAAAGCCTTTTCACTAATTTGCTTGTTTGCTTTACCGTTTAAGTTATTTATCTCGTTTATAGAATTTATTACCTCATCGATTTTTTGGATAACACCTTCTTTGTTTTTTACTTTTCCTGAGAATAATTTACTTAAAACTCCACCTTCATGAGACTCGTTTACAATTTCCTGAACTTCTTTTAATTGTTCTATTATATTTTCAATTAATTTGTTTTGGTCTTTCAGGTCAGCCTGACTAGACATTTCTCCGTCAGCTGATTTTTTATAGGTATTAAAAATGGTTTGATAACTTGATAGCAACTCTTTAAACCTGGTTTCTGAAATGTTTTTTGGGAAATACTTTTCAACAAACCTTTCACAGAGTCTCTGCATTGTTTTACCGACTTTTTCACTGACAGCAGGAAACTTTTCCTTAAACTCACTAACAAGTATCGAAGATAATCCCTGAATGGTTACAGCTAAATCCATGTTTAAATTAGCTAAAATAATTCTGCATAGCCACATAGCCTGGATATTTATATCTAAATCGTTTTGGATGGATAAATCTTTTTGGAATTTTCTAAACTTTCCAAGATTTTTCCCTTCTACAGTGAGAACTGCTTGAATGTGCCTGATTAAATCCTTTGGGACCTTAGATTGTTTGTTTTGTAGCCTGATTTGATTAAACTCGGCTACAGTTGTTTCTTTTTGTTTTGTTGGAAGTAGAAATAAAATCTGTGTTTCTAAAGTCCATATGAAATCGAGTATTTCTTTTTGAGTATCTTCTGGTGTAGCTCTATGCCAGTTTTTATTTGGTGAGATGCTGTGAATAACCTGTAGAATTTCTTCCTGAGTGATTTTATTTACTCTGCTTTTAAGAAGCAATGATAGTTCCTCAACTGTTAAAGTAGGCTGTTCGCTAATTGTCTTTAGAACAATTTTTTGTGTTTCTTTTGTAACTGCTTGAATTTCCTGTGTTGGCATTTGTTTTCCTTTAAAGTCAGTTTTCAAGTTTTTCCCCTGTATCACCTTCCAGATTGCATAAAGGCAGATTATCTAAACTAAGCTGTGGACTGGCTATGGTTAAGCTATCCTCATCACTTTCAGGTGTTGGAGATTGAGTTTGTTCTTGTTGTTGTTGATTTTGTTCTCCACTTTCTATTTTTTGTTCTATGTTTCTAAATGAGAGCCCAACTTTTCTTTGTTCAAGATCAATTTTAATTATTTTTGTGGTTATAACAGTACCAACTTTTGGTTTTTCCATTCCTTCGGGAATTTCAGAATTGTGTAATAGTGCTTCAATGCCTGGTTTTAACTGAACAAATACTCCAAAAGGAGCCTCACTAATAACTTTTCCAGATACAAGGTTATCAACTTCAAGCTCATTATGAATTTGTTCCCATGGATCTCCTAAAACCTGTTTAATACTAAGAGCAACTCTTTGATTTCCTCTTTCAATTCTAAAAATCCTGGCTTGAATAACCTGACCTGTTCTAACTACTTCTTTTGGGTGTCCAAACCTTCCCCAGCTAAGCTCAGATGCTGGAATTAATCCATCAAGCCCGCCAAGATCTACAAATACCCCAAAATCTGCAACCCTTAAAACTGGAGCTTCTACAATATCTCCTTCATTTAATTTTTGAATTGTTACTTCAGCTCTTTTTTGTTTTTCAATGTCAATTGCTTTTTTATGATTTAAAATTATTTTCTTTTCTTTATAGTCAAGTTCTTCAATAAGAACCTCTATTTCCTGATTTATCCAGTTTTCCTGGCTAATGCCTGGCAGTCTTATATATCTGCCCGGTAAAAATGCTCTTAGTCCGTCGATAAAAACCTCAGCACCACCTTTTACTACTTTTGAAATTGTAACTTTAAGTGCTGTGTTTTCTTCTTTTGTTTTTTCTAGCTTTTCAAAACCTTGCTTTTCTTTTAGTGCCTTTGGAGAAACCATATAACGATCGCTTTTATCTGGTCCTGAAATTACAAGTGCTTGAAATGACTCTTGCAGGGCTTGTTCACTTCCAGCATTATTTATGTGGCTGCTTGGTATAAAACCTTCCCATTCATTGTTTACATCGACAAGATAACCATCTTTTAACTTTGCAAGGAACTTACAGGTTACTTCATTTTCTTTTGTAAGCTTATTTTGATATTTGTTTTTTAATTCTTCAAAAGTTGTTGCTGACATTTACGGACCTCTTTACTGATTCTTGTCATTAAAAAATATTTTACTAGCATACACTAAAGCAATACCAACTGCCAGATAGATTATCCCTAAAATTGGTCTATCAATAGGACTACGCCTTAAAATCCCACCCATCCCCATCATAAGACCAATTAGAACAAATCCTCTTACACCTAGTATTTTTATCCAGCCTATTAGTATGTCATTTTTATTAAACTGGATAACATCAGCTCTCTTATAATATTTTAAAGCAATTTTCTGAAGTATAAATCTTCCTTTTAGCAGGCCCACAGTTACACTTGATGTAAT
Source organism: Candidatus Melainabacteria bacterium (assembly GCA_016201905.1). Taxonomy (GTDB): domain Bacteria; phylum Cyanobacteriota; class Vampirovibrionia; order 2-02-FULL-35-15; family 2-02-FULL-35-15; genus JACQBQ01. The sequence goes on from JACQBQ010000001.1 coordinate 59,939, forward strand.
AAAAATAATTAGTTTTATACCAAAGCTTAGTTTTAATAACCAGCTTATCCCGGCAATCGATAATCCTAAACCTACAAGTAGCCAAATTATTCCAACAATTACCAGACTGGCTTTTTTAGTATTCATTTTTTGTCAAAAAAATCCTGCTTTGAACAAGATTTTTTCTTTTCCCTTTACTTATTTTTTTTGTCTACTAACATTAATTTATTATCACGTAAAATATTCATAACAACAAGTAAAATGTTAAAAGATAAAGTTGATGAGATAATTTGCTAACAATTGTTGTCGGTATATGTCTTTTTTTTAGAAGATATTTACCTCTTAATCAACTTCCGGCTCCCTTCAAAACGGTACGTAATAAGGTTTATAAACCATTCTGAATATAAAATTTTTTTAATCTTTAGCCTTATTATGTGACTTAAGAGCTATTTTCTTATTAATTCTCTCGAAGATTAAATTTTTCTTATTTGATTTACTTGTTTAAAGTCTTTTAAATTACCTCTAAAAAAGCTATTATTGTGTCATAAGTAATTTTTACTTATTAAAGATAAAGTTAAGAACAGTTAAAGGAAAGAATGAGACAAAATCCAAAGAATGAAATTGTAGGTTCAATAAGGGCACTTGACCAAGAGTTAATTGATCGCTTATATAAAGATCTTACTAAAGAATTATCAGAGTTAATTAAAGAGCTGAATGACTCATCCAAAATAGGTGCATTTGGTGCAATGGCTACCTTATCAACTAAAATTTCAGATATGGCCTCAGATTTAAAAAAATTACAGCACTTACCTACTATGCTTACAAATCCTTTTATAATGGCAGACCCAAGAACTATTCTTGATGAAATAAGCAAGAAGTACGGGAAGAAGAAAAATAAAAAGTAAAAAAGTGTCATTGCCCGGCTCCGCCTCGTCGGAGACGAGGCGAGCGAGGAGCGAAGCGACGAAGCAATCCCGATCGCAATTAAATCAAGACTTAACTAATAACCATTTTCATAATATTCTTAGTCTGGGACTGCTTTGCCTTTAGCTCGCAGTGACAATAATTACTTAATCTGTGATATCACAGTAAATATCGGCAAATACATTCCTATAACTATTGCACCGACAAGACCACCAAGTGTAACTATCATAAAAGGCTCCATAAGTGAAGTTAATCCTTCCACTGCTGTTGCTACTTCTATATCATAAAAGTCAGCTACTTTTTCGAGCATATTTTCAAGCTGACCGGTTTCTTCACCGATGGCTATCATCTGAGTAACCATTTGGGGAAACAATTTGCTTTCAGACATTGGTCCGCTTATTGTTCCGCCTTCCTGGACCTTTGCCTGAACAGCTTCTACTGCTCTTGCTAAAACTGCATTTCCAGCAGAATCTTTTACTACTTCAAGTGCAGTTATTATTGGAACTCCGCTTTTAGTAAGTGTTCCAAATGTTCTTGTAAATCTTGCTACAGCAACTTTCCTTAAAATATCTCCGAGCACTGGCAACTTGAGCATTGTAAAGTCAAGGGTAAACTTACCTTCTTTTGTCTGGTACCAATTTTTTAAAGCCCAAACTGTTCCTACTATAATTCCAATCACAGCAAGCATATACCACGATCTTAAAAACTCACTGATTCTAATCAAAAGTCTTGTGTAAGCAGGCAGTTCACTTCCAAGCGAATTAAATAATCCTGAAAAAGTTGGAAGTACGAGAGTTAACATTGCATAGAAGACACCAACTGCAATAAACATAACAACTACAGGGTATGTCATTGCTGCTTTGACTTGCTGTGTAAGGCGGCTGCGCTCTTCCATAAACATTGCTAAACGATTTAAGACTTGATCTAGAACACCGCCTGCTTCTCCAGCTTTAACCATTGAAATATACAGGCGATCAAAAATTTTTGGATGTTTGTCAAGTGCATCAGAAAGAGTGCTTCCTTGTTCAATATCGTATCTAACTTGACTCAATGCTTTTTTTAGTCTTGGGTTTTGAGTTTGCTCAGTCATGACGTTAAGTGCTCTGAGCATTGCAACGCCGGCTTCTACCATTGAAGCAAACTGTCTTGAAAAAATAACCATATCTTTTAAAGATATAGGCTGATACTTTGTTAAAAAATCTTCCAGGAAAGGCTTAGCTTTTTTTATTGCAGTTGCACTAGCTGGCTCTTCTATCTCAGTTCTTGGATCTGAACTTTCAGCTCTTTGTGTTGTAAAAGGCATTGCAGAACCAAAATCTCCCACATCAACTTCTTTTGATTCAGCTGCATCAATTTGTTTTAGGTCAAGTACCCAAAGTCCTTCTTGCTTTAGTGAAGCTTTTGCTTGATCCGGTGTATCAGCTAAAATGGATGATTCTTTTAGTTCTCCTTTATTGTTTCTTGCTTTGTATGTAAATGTAGGCATATAGAAAATTGAGAATTAATAATTGAGAATTAACAATTCACAATTTTGTTCCTTAAGTTATCAATTGTCAATTTTACTCTTGTCTTTACTGTAACCTAAGGTTACATAGAAAAGAGATGCAAGATGCTATTATTTCTTTTAAATGAAATACAAATGGCTCATAAGAGAATCAAAAGAAATTACAAAGGATTTTCTTCATACTGCTTTTGATTCAAGAGTTATTGCCAAGTTACTTTTAAATAGAGGAATTGATTCACCTGAAAAAGCAAAATCTTATTTAGAGCCAAAGTTTTATAAAGAATCCAGACCAGAAGAAATCCAGGATCTGATAAAAGCAAAAGATCGAATCATTGAAGCAATAAATAAAAAAGAAAAAATTACTATTTTTGGAGATTATGATGTAGATGGTGTTACTTCTACAGCTTGTTTACTAATTGCCCTTAGACAATTTACCGATAACATTGACTTTTATATTCCAAATAGGCTTACTGAAGGCTATGGATTAAATAATGAAGCAGTTAAAATTATAGCTAAAAAAAATAAAAAGGCTTGCCATGGCAAGCCTTTACTGATTACCTGTGACTGTGGAATAACAAACCATAAAGAAGTCAAGCTTGCAGGTGAGCTTGGTATGGATGTAATAGTCACTGATCACCATTCTTTACCTGAAGTTTTGCCCGATGCTTATGCAGTCTTAAATCCAAAACTTTTGCCAGGTGATCATAAACTACACTTTTTGCCCGGAGTAGGCGTTGCTTATAAACTTGCTAAGGCAATTTTAGAGGAAAGAAAAGGAGAAGTTTGCAAAGAAGATCTTCTTGATCTTGTAGCACTTGGAATGATTGCTGACCTTGCACCGCTTGTAGATGAAAACAGGTATTTAGTTCAGATTGGTCTTGAAAAATTAGCAAGAACTGAAAAGATTGGTTTAAGAGAACTGCTTAGGATGTGTGGCTTTACTCCACAGGATAAAAATAGTCCTACGACAGAACATGTTGGCTTTGGAATTGCACCAAGGATAAATGCTGTAGGCAGGCTTACAGATGCAGCTCTGGCTGTAAGGCTTTTAACTACCTGTGATTTATTTGAAGCTGTTCAAATAGCTGGTGAACTTGAAAGTCAAAACAGACAGAGACAGTCACTCTGTGAAAGCACATTAAATGAAGCTGTTACGCTTGTATCTGAGCAGGTAGATTTTAAAAATGATAAATGCATTGTGCTGGCTAAAGATAGCTGGCATCATGGAGTAATTGGGATTGTAGCTTCAAGAGTAGTTGAAAAATTTAGTTTACCTACTGTTTTAATCGCCATTGATAAAGAACAAAACATAGCGCGAGGTTCAGGGCGCAGCATTGAGAAGTTAAATATTGTAGATGCTTTAACTAAAAGCTCTAAACATCTTGAGAAATATGGCGGTCATAAAGCTGCATGCGGACTAAGTGTAAAACCTGAGTTTGTTAATGATTTTATTTTTGATTTTAAAGACAATGTAAATAAAATGCTTGACAATCAGAATTTAGAACCTGTTTTAAAGATTGATATGGAATTACCGCTTTCAGCTTTAGTTATGGATTTAATGAATAAAGTAAATAAATTATCGCCTTTTGGTTTAGGAAATCCTATGTCAATTTTTACAAGCGATGAAATTGAAATAATTGGCATTAAAAATATTGGTAAAAACGGCCAGCATTTGAAGCTGACCTTAAGAACTTTGGATAGTGTCATTGCGAGGAGCAAAGAGACGTTGCATGCAACGTCTCCACAGCAATCTCAACAACATGAAGAAGTGATCGAGATTGCTTCGCCTTTGGCTCGGAATGATGTGAAGCAGTTTGAAGCTCTAATCTGGAATCATAATGTTAATTTGCGATTTAATTTAGGAGATCAAATAAAAATCGCCTACACGCCAAAGTTAAATAATTACAATGGTGAGACATTTATACAGCTGGAAGTAAAAGACTGGCAGATCTTAAATGATAAGAGTTTAGAAAATAAGAAAATTAAAAAAGAAGAAAAAGAAATTGAAATTTATGATTTTAGAGACAAAACACAAGAATTGTTAAGTATTCTTTCCTCAAGGCTTGATTCTGTAACCTGTTTTGCTGAGATTGAGCAAAAAAATCATTTAGATCTAAAAACCTTTTCAAGAAACAAAATTAAAAAAGCTGAAAGCCTTGTTTTTTTGGAAATCCCTCCTGACGAGTTTGTCTTTTTAGATATAATAAAACGCTCATGTGCTAAAAAGATTTACTTTGCATTTACCCAGCATCAAAATAACTTAGAACCCCAGAATTTATTAAAAAGACTCATTGGTATGCTTAAATATGCAGTAAGCAATAAAAACTCAATCATAAACGAAACGGAGCTCCAGTCAGCTTTAGGTATAAATAGAACATCACTGGCTTATGCACTGGAAATACTTGTAAAGATAGGACTCTTATCGTATGAAAAGACAAACGGTGAATTAAATATCAATCTTTTAACTCCTGCTCGACAGAATTTCCTAGAGTTAATAGAATATAACCTGCTGGTTTCAGAGTTAAAACAAATTTTAGATTTTAAGAACTGGCTTTGTGAATCTGATATTCTGCAAATAGAAAAGATGTTGAATGAACACAATATTTTGGCAAAGTTTATTTCTTATGAATCAATAAAGGTATAGGAATGACAGTGAAAGAACCAGAGTTAATAAAGTCAAAAATAAGGGATGTTCCTGATTTCCCACGAGAAGGAATTATCTTTAAAGATATCACTACTGTTTTGCGTGATCATGAAGCATTTAAACATTCAGTTGATCTTTTAGCAAAGCATTTTGAGAAACAAAAAATTGATTATATAGCTGGTATTGAAGCAAGAGGATTTATTTTTGGCAGTGCGCTTGCATATAAGCTTGGAGTTGGTTTTATACCCATACGAAAGCCAGGGAAACTCCCTTCAAAGACTGAACGAATCTCATATGATCTTGAATATGGTAAAGATAGCCTTGAGATTCATATAGATGCAATTGAGCCAGGGAAGAGGGTTTTAATAGTAGATGATTTGCTTGCTACAGGTGGTACAGCAGAAGCTGCAATTAAACTTGTTAAAAAAATTGGTGGTGTAATTATTGGAATAGCATTTGTAGTTGAACTTGAGTTTTTAAAAGGAAGAGAAAAATTACCTGAGGATTGCAAGATAACAAGATTGATTAGTTTTTAAAAATATTTCATTGTTAAACTTGAAGTTCCTGCTTTTTCCTGAACATAACACATCTAACTTGAAGTAATAAAGAATCTACAAACAAATTACAGTGCATTACGAATAAAGCGAATTTGTATTAAGCAATTTTGTTAGAATAAATCTCAAAGTCAATAAAAGGAAATTTCACATGCCAAGCCGTATAGATGGGGTCAGGCAAAAGCCTGGCTTTGTACAGTCACAGGAAACCAATCAGGATGCTGCTTCTGCAAAAGCAACATCTACTAAACCTTATATTCAAAATAATGAAAAGAGTTCAACTTTAAGTAGAATAGCTAGCTTAGCTAGTCTTCTTGCTGCAATATTTGTATTTGAAGCAGGTAGCAAATCTTCTTTAGTATCTGACTCACCTTTTAAAGGAATAACTACAGCTGAGAAAACAGATAATATTTTAGGAGACTATTATGCCAGCGAAGACATTGGCAGTGCATTGCGTAACATACAAGGCTTTGAAGGAAGAGAAGCATACATTAGATCTTTACTTGGAAGAATGAATCCAGAACTTCTTCTCACTTCATCTAATCCTTATTATGAAACTGCTCTAGCTGCTTTCAATGAAAGGACTGGCTTACATCTTGCATGCTGGGGTATACAAAAAGGTAGCAATGATTTTATTTTTATAAATGACTTTTTAGGCAGAAATGCTGAGCCTGTAAGAATTGCTTTAACTTACAATGAAGTATCAAATACCAGAACAAAAGCAGATGTACTTAATTTGTTAGAAGAAAAACTAGCTGGGCAAAGACGAGAATTAAGTGAACAGTATGCTGTCTGGGCAAGATATCAGGATGGATATGATATTCCAAGAGATGGCAGTACTGCATGTATGGTGGCACTAGCTCTTAGCAATTTACCTGGTATGGAAACAGATTTAGTAAGAGCAATGGAAGTTTATAGCAGAGATTATGCAATGTCTATTGAATCTATATGTATTGATCCAGCGCATAAAAATGGAGTAGATGAAGGGGTAAGAGACAGAGGTCTTCGTGATTTACCAGAATACAGATCAGCAACAAGAAGTGAAATACTAAGAGAGTTTGAACGTGTACTTAAAAAAGCTATTGATGAAGGAAAATCAACAGTCATGTTCCATTACATGACACACGGCGGACAAAACAATCAAATATATGCATCTGACACAACAATTGATCCAAGAGAAATAGCAGAATTAATCGCACAGAATTATAATGGAAAACCATTGTGTGCCCAGATAGATATTGTGATTTGGGCAGGCTCTTGTTATTCCAGAATGCAATTGGACAGAATAAAAGAATATTTTGACCAGCATGAAAACATAGCAGTTAGAAATCTAAGAATAATAAGTGAATCAAAATATACAACAGCTGGTGCAAGTACTAGACCAGATAATGCTTCTCTTGTAAGTGACTTAATGACTGATAATTCAGGGCCATTGGATTACTACCGTTCCTGGTACCATGAATATTTGCAATATCTTCAAAGTAAAAATATAAGACCAATAAATCCGTTAGGCACTTACCTACATGAAGTTAGATTTGCTGACTTAATGTCACGATTTGATACTTATAATAACCAAGATGCACAAGGCTTTCACTATTACAATGATCCAGAAACACATATGCGAAGTGGACGATTTTTTACCAATTTAAGACCAGTAATAGTCCAAAACGCAAACAATAAACCAGGATTGGTATAAAAGTACTATCTGGTTTTTAACTAATATATAACCTTCTTTGAATTTCCTTTTCAATATAGCTAAAAACAAGTAGAAGTTTAGAATATTTTATTGGCTTAAAGTATTAAAAAAAATTAATCTAAACAAATATGAAAATCAATTTTATTGATTCTTTATATCAAGTGGTAGCAGCCTTTAACTTTGAGCAAATTTTTAAATGATCTTATCTATAAGTATATTAGACTATATTCCATTTCTCAGAAGAAATAATGCTTCTTATGTTTCAAATACAGCTTTTACTGGCCGGCCGCAATCTGCCTCAATAATTGATAGCGATCAGTATGTAGGAGCAGGTAATTCTCCACCACCTCAAAGGCAACAAATACAACCACAAGAGCCCACTCAAGAACCACCAAAAAAATCTTTTTGGGGAAGAGTATGGGGAGCAGTTAGAGGAGTTGCAGTTACGTTAACAGCTACCATTGTAACTGGAGCATTAATTGCAAGTGGTGTTGGAATTATTGGAGTAGCAGTAGCTATTGGTGCTGGTATTCTCGCAGGTACTGCTGTTGGAGCAGCAACAAATGTTGCAACAGCAATTGCTAATGGAGGTACAAGGGAAGCATGGGGAGAAGCATTGCAAAATACTGTGCAGGATTTTAAGTCTTCGTGCATTGGTGCAGTCAGTACAGCATGTGGTTTTGGTGTAGCCAGATTAGTTACTGGCACAGGACAAGTAGCTGCGTCTGCTAGTTTAGGGACAAGGTTATTTGCTGGTTCAGCAGCTGGTGGAACTGGTGCAACAGTTTCTACTGTTGCAGGAACGGTTGATCAATCAATTCAACTAAGACGACAGTTTGAAGAAGAACATGGTCAAATTAATTCTCCTGAAAAGGAAAGACAGTATCAAGAGTTCTTACGACAAAATAATGCTACGTGGGGGCAAACAATCAAAAGTTCATTTGTAAATATTTTTACAGGTTTTGTAAGTGGCGGTTTAGGTGCAAGATTCCAGGCTGCAAGAGCTGCTAATCAAAGTGCTATTTCCCAAGGGCTAAATGTTTCTCGCGGACAAGTTTTAAGATCTTCAATGACAGCTGAAGCATCACTACTTACAGGCACAGGTTTTGTTAGTAGTTATGCAACTCATGGGCATTTATCTCTAGAAGAGGCTATACAACATGTAGGAGGAAGTTATGGTGGAGGTTATCTTGGTCATATTTCTTCCAGATATACTGAACGAAACCAGCAAACTAGAGTAAGACAAGGAAGCACTACAGTTCCTCCCCCAAGTAGTACACAGCTTCAACCACCACCTTTATCAGTAGTAAGACCTTCTGAGTCTAGAGTTAGAATGAGTCCTGGTGCTTCTACTACAGAAGCTCCAAGAACACGAAGAGCTGAAAGAAGTACAGGAAGTAATGGAGTTTTCAGATCAAGATATAACGAAACCAGTGCAACTAATAAATTAAACAGGCAATTAAGATCATACTCAGCAAGTGATATCCAAAAAATAATTGAATCCCTTCACCCACAACAACAAAGAATGGCACTATCAATGCTAGATAGAATGAGTCAGTTTGGAAACACAAATAGCATTAATAGAATTTTTGAAAGATTAAAAGCAATTGAAGCTAAATATCCTAGAGGTTATAGTATTGTGAGTGATCGAAGAGCATTTACTGCAGATATGATTTACTATCTTAAAAGAAAAGGTAGCTATAACGGTGAAATACCACAAACACGACACCTACCAAGCTTTGAGCATATAGATCCGGCAATTTTAAGAAAAGATGGGAATAGAGGAATTATTTTAATGGTAGATGATTCTTTGCTTTCTACACTTCGTTCAAATCCAAGAGTAGTAGCTAAAATAAGAGAGCTTAGAAGCCAAGGTTTAGATGTAAGATTCGTATATGCTGAAGGTTTGATTGGTGGAATCAATCCATTTAATCAAAGTGGAAATATTAGAACTAGACTTGAGCAACTTACAAAAAGAGCATTAAGAATATCAAGACAAAGAGGTATAAGTGAAACAAATGCTATTACTGAAGTGCTAACTGGAAGAATTCAAAGAAGACTTAAAAAGCTTGGCTTAGATTCTAATTTGGATGTTGTAAGAGATGCAAGAGGACTTACACGTAATCCTTCATATCAAAGTATTGCTGAGCAACTTTCTTCACCTGCTGGATTACCAAGTGGTCGATTATTAGAATTGAACTCTACAAGAAATAGAGATGGCATAGCTAGACGGGAACATGCTGATCAAGTATGTGAGATATTAGGGCGTTCTATGAGAATAGTTGATGCTAGGACTATGTCAGAATTATTAATTAGGCAACAAAGAAAAATTTTAAAACATGCTGCAAGTAGAGGGATATCCCAAGACAGAATATTTTATCTAATTCCATATGGGGGTAAAAGCTATAGTATAGTTACTATGCAATCTAAATTTGCAAATAACATACCACAATCTCAAATTATTGCAAACACAAATCAAATTCCTCCTGGGTTACGTAATAGAAGTATGGTTGTTGTACTTGACGACTTTGCTGCATCTGGACATAGTTTGGGTGGAAACAATAGAACATCAGGTGAATATCAGAGTATTAGAAACTACGGCTATAAAGGTGAATTAGTAATAGCTCCGTTGTTTACAACTCCTGCAGCTTATAGATTATTTAATGGTAGAGCAGCTTCAGGTAATAGGCCAGCAACTCCAGGATTAGTAACTCAAGATCCACAATTAACTTATATACCAGGAAGGCTACATAGACCATTTAGGCAAAGTGCTTATTACAGAGGGTTGCCACGTGATCAAAGAAGACTTGTTGATGAAGTTATTGGCCAGTATAGAGGATGGGGAAATATAGAATCTTCTATTATATTTTGGTATATGGCTCCTAATAATAATCTTCCACTAGTATTTTTCAATAATAGAACCCCAGCACATATTAATAGAAGACCATTTACTAGACCTATATCTGAACAAGTAGCAAGATATTTTACTTTTAATGGTTGTGGAGTAAAAAGCACATTAGAATTTAATAGACAAGAAAGGCTTGCAGCAGCTGGCTAAAGTTTACTAAAAAGAGGAAACATAAATGCAATATAATAAAATAATAAATGGCAACCCCAGACTAAATATCATCACTATAAAGGATCTTAAAAAGGACGATAGTCCTAATAGTAATATGCCTAGTATTCCACCAAAGTTACAAAACATTTTATCTAAACTTCAAGGAGTAACTGAGAGAGATGATATTTATGACATATTAGATATAGCTTGTGAGAATAATGAGCTTAAAGCATTAGGCAATATAGTTTTCAAGCAAGGTCCTTTTCAAATAGAAGTTTCTTTAAGAGGACATTCAGATGACCTGGCAGAGAAACTTTTAACAGTTAACAATCTTGGAATTAAGTCTGCTCCAATTTTAGTTGATCATATAAAAGTCAATGATGACTATGGAGTTTTAGTTACATATCATGAAGGTTGTGAAAATGATTTGCCGTTACCATATGATGAAGCTTATCCAACTGTTACTAGTGAAGCTAAACTTAAGTTTTTACAAGAGATGGAAATCCTTTTAAATTATGGTTTGGTACATAAATATGCTGTTGAAGGAACTCCACATTGGTACGTAAATCCAACAACTGGTTACATAACTCTTGATTCATGGCACTCTTTAGAAGAAGTTGACCCAACTACAATAGATAAAAATCAAATACTAAATTCAATCAAAAAATGTTTTTAGGCTTTTATCCTGAGATACAATCTTTCCTGAATTGTTCTCTATGTTTGGGGTGAATAGTAGTAAGGATTGGATTAAACTGAATTACTTTGTTACTTTGCCAAAAATCTTCTATACTGTTTTCCTGCCACCATCCTTGTAAGTGTGGTTGAACTATTAATTCAGGTTTATGGAATAGTACTCTACCAGGTGATAATGTTTTCCCTATTGGATCTTTAGATCTACGTCTAATCTGAATTAATTTATTTCCTTGGAAAGTAAGTCCCATTTTAGCCAATACACACCTTATTGCTATGTCTTGAATATGGGTTGATTTCCCGGTATGCCTTTGATTTAAATAATCAAATCCAGAGTCTAAATTTTTAAAACTACTGTCATATACATCTTGAGCATTATTAGTTAGATAAGTAAGTTTGTCAGGATTATCAGACAAATGCTTTTCATAAGCTTCTTCATAAAATTTAACTGCTTTCTCAAAAGGAATATAAACTTCATTATTTACTTGCCAAGCTAGTCTCCATGCTAAGTAACCATACTTTTTATTTAGTTCTTTTATAATTTGATTTTTTCTTGAACCAAATTGACCTACTTGTCTTTCTATAACTATCCAAGCTCTATCTATTGCATCTTTATCAATGTTTTCTATTTGGGAATTGTAATTAAAAAGTGGTTTACTTGTGACTTGTTGGGCCTTCAATAATGAATTGATTTGTTGAATGGTGTACATTGCTTGGACCTGCCTATAAAGTGTTTCTTAACTATATAACAGTTCTATAGATGGTTAGAAGCATTAAAAAAAATTAATCTTTAAATTTAAGCTTTCTTTTATAATTGATAAAAACCTTAACTTATTTACATTTAATTCTTCTGCTTTTTTAAAGCAGATACAAAGCAGGGTTGAAGTATAGTGTAAAGCTTTTAAAGCCTATTTCTTTCTAACTTTAAAAGCAATTACATCATTTAAAATAACAATTCTATTTTTTTTATCATTTGACATTTTAATTTGCCATAATCCCTTTTTAGTAGGAATAAATTGCCAAAGCTCAGTTTTAGGTTCAATACCACTACGAGACGAAGGATCATGCACTAATATTTTTAGCGGGTCATTGTCTTGAAAGTCAACGACAGTAACATAATGTCCACCTATTCTTTCTTTTTTCTTTCTTGAATAAAAATTTACACCCAAAACACACTCATAATTTTCATCAAGTTTATTTTTTATCCAGCTTGGTTTTAATGTTTTGTCAATAACAAGATATTTCCCGACATGCTTTAAGTTTTTATATTGAATTGATATCTTATAGCCCCTCTCTTTTACATATTTTTCTAAGCCACTCATCAAATTGGATGTCTTTGTTCCATGAGCTGACTTCATGTACTTATCTGAACCTAAAAGCTTTATTAATTTAAATTGATCATAATTATTTGGTACATCTGGTGCAAGCATATTTGGGAAGCCATTTGTATCTAAATAAACTAAAATGTTAGATACTGCAGTCGGAGCACAGTAATGGTGCTTACCATCTTTAGGAAACTCTCCATATCTTGTATCTGCTTGGCAAAAATCAGGCATAGATAAACGTTTGGTATTAGGCTCAGCAGCAGTTAATATACCTGTACCTAAAAACGCATAAGTAAATATTTTTGCTGGTAAAGAAAGAAGCTTCATCTAATTTAGGAATCTTGTTTGATTAATTGTTATATAGAATAGCAGAATATTAATTTCTATCAATCTAAACTTAAGTTAAGAAACTGATGTTTCGCTTTTATATAAGCCCGTTTTGTCAGAAAAATAGTGGTTGTTCCTTAACAGAGTTTTGAGATAATCTCAAACGAGCGATGTAAAAAAAGGCGGCAGGCGGATTTGCCGCTCACCCCTTTGGTGAGCGAGCCTCGCTCCTTTGGAGCGGGAACCGATTTGCAAATCTAACAAAGGGTTGTTTTAAACACTGGTTATCTAAAAGGCGGCAGGCGGATTTGAACCGCCGCATAGAGGTTTTGCAGACCTCGGCCTTACCGCTTGGCTATGCCGCCGTTTCAGAAAATTAGAGAATCAGAAAATCAGAATACATTTGTTTGATATAAACAATTAATATCATAACTCAAAACTTGGAATGTTAAACAGAACGTGGCAGTAACAATTTTTAACAGCTCTTGTCGCAGACAAACTTTTTTGTGCAGTTGAGCTAAGCGAAACAAACAAAAAAGTGTCTGCTCGGCTGTTAAAAATTGCGTTATAGTTTTCTACACCCAATAATTTCTCTGTTTAAAGTAAAAACTTCTCCACCACCAGTTACTTTAACCATTGTTGATGATGGCATATTGTTAGTCGGGAATAAACTTAAATCCAGATGTTTAATGCCGATAAATTTCCAACAGCCTGGCACATATTTAGTTTCTAAAAAGAGACATTTTGGTTCAGTGTCACCAGGCTTTTCATCTGCACAGGCTGCTTCAAAACCATCAGGGCAGGTTAAGCTGCCTTCTGTGGTACACAGTGGTGAAACATAAAATGCCTCTGAGTCACAAAAAGCTCTGGAGCCTAATGTAATTAGAACTATTAAAAATAAAATTAATAATAAAAACTTCATTTGTCTTTTTTACAGCTAATTTTATCTAAGCTGTAACTATAAAAAGTTTTATCTGCACTATCTGCAAGGCATGCCGGGAGTTGTTTTGGCATAACAAAAATACAAGAGGGTTTGTATTGCTCAGGACAGTTTGGCTTAAAACCTTTTGGACATTGAATTTCGCCTGCACTTGTACACCTTGGAATTACTGTATTCTTTTCTTTGGCTTTAGTCTTTGCAAAGCATTTATCGGAATTTTGTGTGACTAAAGAAAGAGAAAAAGATATTGCTGCTAATAATGCTACTTTGTGATTCACTTTTTGTTTGTTAACCCTTTTGGTTCCTTTGTAAACATGAATATTAAACCATACTTTAAGAATATATATTAGGGATTTTAAAACCATTGATTTTAGTTAGGTCTTTGACACTATAATCTGAGTTAAGAACCTATTCTGTTAAATATTTTGATTCCATGTAACCAAGGGTTACGTTAGTACTATTTCAAACCTGATAGTATATTTTCAAGACCACTAATTCAGTAGTAGCCTTATGATAATGAAAATAACAAATAAAAGAATTTTATCAACAATGTTAATTTTGCAATTGCTATTTGGGGTTTTCTTTTCATTCTCTTTGCCTGCTTTAGCCTGGATGAAATTTTCAAAAGAGAAAAAAAAGCGATTGGAAGAACTTGGTGAAGTCTCAAAACCTGCTATTTCTGTTTTTGGAAAGATAAATGAACCACTTAAAGCAGGAGTCTCTGTTTTGCAGTACAATCCACAAACCATTGATGTCCAGCCTATACAGCCTTCGATGGATATAATAAAATTGTCGCTCAGTGGTAACAAAAAAAACAATCTCTCTGAACTTGAATCTAAACGACAAGAACTTCAGAAAGCTGAAGAAGAAGGCTTAAACTTTATTCAGCCATCTTTGCAGCTTTCAGAAGAAGAACAAAAAGCAATCAATGAGTTTTTCTCCAGAACTGAGCAGGAGCAGCTTTTAAATCTTTGGAAAGCAACAATAGAAAGAAACAAAACCATTCAGTTTATTATTCAAAAACTTACTCCTGCAGCCTCTCCTCAGCAAGCTAATTCCCTTTTATCAAAAACAATTGGTGCAGCAATATTTTTACCTTTTTATGCTCTGCAGGCTTTTACAAATAATGCTGCTTCGTATTATGGCAGTCAGGTGGGAGGCCGTGTTTTAGGCAGTGTAATTGAAGGGAAAATGAAAAAAAATCACACAGAAATGCAACTCTCACAGACAGAGGCAATAATTTTATTTATGATGATCGATGAGGTTTCTGAAAGATTGAGGCAGAGATATCATGCTTATAAGAAGCTTATGATTGAAAGAGTGTTAGCTTCAGGTGAGTTAAATGAAGTAAGAAAAGATTCGCTTGATGCACATGATTCAAATACTCCAGGTGTTGAAATCTTATCTAATATTCAAAGAAGATCTGTTGAAAGGGAGATTCGCAGACTTGATTCAGAAATGAGATCGCAAAAAAGTGCATTAATTGAACTAGCTGGTCCAGCGGCAGTCAATGATTTGGATGAGCAGCTAAAAGTAGAGTTAGCAGCTACAAGCAATACCCCATTAGATTTTGTAGGTGTAGAGGACAAATAAAGGAGAACGAATATGGCAACCAAGACAATGACAAAAGAAGAAGCAAGGGAAAAAACACGTGAAAAGGAAAAAGCTGATATTAAGCCGGATGAAAAATCTGAGCGTTTAAAGGCTTTAAATCTTACGCTTGAGAAAATTGAAAAAGATTATGGTAAAGGTGCTGTCATGCGCCTTGGTGAAGCACGTTACGGTGTAATAGATGCTATACCAACAGGTGCAATATCTCTTGATCTTGCTCTTGGTGTTGGTGGGGTTCCACGTGGAAGAGTAATTGAAATATTTGGACCTGAATCAAGTGGTAAGACCACAGTTGCTATGCATATTTGTGCGCAGGCACAAAAACTTGGTGGTATTGCTGCTGTTGTTGATGCAGAGCATGCTCTTGATCCTGAATATGCAAGAGCTCTTGGTGTTAACACAGATGATCTTTTAATAAGTCAGCCTGATACTGGTGAGCAAGCGCTGGAAATTACTGAACAGCTAGTTAGATCAGGTGCAGTTGATATAGTGGTAATTGATTCAGTTGCAGCTCTTGTACCAAAGGCTGAGATTGAGGGTGAAATGGGTGACTCACATATGGGACTTCAGGCTCGTTTAATGTCTCAGGCTCTTAGAAAATTAACCGGAATAGTCAGCAAGACAAAAAGCACTATTATTTTTATAAATCAAATGAGACAAAAAATTGGTGTAATGTATGGCCCTACAGAAACTACCACTGGTGGAAATGCTCTTAAATATTATGCTTCAATCAGGCTTGATGTAAGAAGAATTGAAACCCTGAAAAAAGATAACGTTGAGTATGGAAACAGGATTAAAGTCAAAGTAGTTAAAAATAAAGTTGCACCTCCATTTAGAATAGCTGAGTTTAACCTTATCTATGGAAAAGGAATTTGTCCTGTAAGCTCACTTGTTGAAGTTGCAACTGGCTTAGGGGTCGTCCAAAAATCTGGAACCTGGTTTAGCTATGGCACAGAAAAAATTGGCCAGGGGCAAGAAAAAGCAGTAGAAACTTTAGCTTCTAATCCAAAGATGCTAAAAGAAATAGAATCAAAAGTCAGGACAAAGATTCAAGAACTTAGAGCTCCACACAGCGGATCTATTGATTCTGGTAATGAACCTACCTGGACAAAAGATTTCAAGGAAGACGATGAATAGTTATTAGTTTTTTAAGGATTCGCCCATTTTGTCAGAAAAATAGTGGCTGTTCATTCACAGAGTTTTGAGATAACCTCCAATGACGTACCCCATTTTGCTTAACTTCCTTCAGATGTTATAATACCTACTAATATTTGTTATTTGCCTATTTTAGTAGTAGATCTGTGCAAAGCAGAATGTTAAGGAGTAAATTATATGCAGGTACGCTCTTCTTTAAGCATAGCAGCAGGGTTTTTGGCTACAGCTCTTTCTATTCCATTTATTTCTAAAAATCTAACAAGAGCTGATGATCCAAAACCAGACATGGTACCCCCTGCAAAAAATTCAATTCTTATTGAAAAAGACTTTGATTACATACAAAATCTTAGAAAAAAAGCACCACAAAATAATCTCTATCAGCAGGAAAAACTTTGGACAGAAACAGTTTATCCAACTATAAGAGAAGACCTTATGGCTTTATATAAAGCTGAAGAAGAAGATATAAAAACTGGAACAACACAAAAAGACAGGAAAGTAAAACTTTGTCTGACTGATTTTCTTGAAGCTGGCGAAGAAGGTGATGACATGGATACAAGTCTTAGCAACCGGTACGTATTACATGTGGTTAAATACTATGATTTACCTAAAATAGGCAAAAGGATTTATGTAAATGAGCGGTGGCCAGTAGATCCTGATAATGGAGCAGTTTTTTTCCCAGACATTATTAGAATTAGAGATCAGGCATTTAAGGGATCTTTAGATGAAAAAGGAGCGCATAAATTATTTGTAACTGGTTTAATTCAAATTGTATGGACTACAAATAGTGATAACTCAAGAGGCAATCCATATCCACTTTTAGGAGCACAACCATTTTATTTAGAAACAACAAAAAATGAAAAATCAAACAAGATTAATGATACAGAGCTTTTCATTAGCAACCCAACTTCTTGTATCTCATGCCATGTGATTTCCGGGAGAAATTTAAAACAAATATCTGCTAGTAATCCTAGTGGGAAAATTAATTTTGGGGCAGTAACTCAAGATCATAGATTTGATGTAAGTATTACAAAACAAAAGGGCTATGAAAAATATGTCAGTTTCTTTGAAAAAAAAGTTAACAAAGGAGAAATTAAAAAAGAGGAATTTGCTAGAGTAAAAAAAGATTTAGCGGATCCTAGAAGTTATAGAAACCCTTATATGGTGGAATCACTTAAAGAATATAAAACAATACCATGGTTAGAAAGTGATACTAAAGTTGAAGGCCGATATGATCCAGCAAGAGAAGGTTTTACATATACATGGGATAAGAATGAATGGGAAAAGGCAATTTTTGCTTACTATAGAAATCGTGGAGATCTTGTAGGAATTGGTGAATGGTGGTCTCAAAAAGACATGATAGCAATAAATGGTGCTAGATAGTTTTTATTAAAGACTGCCCTTTATACCACTTTACCCCACATAGGAAAGATCTTTAAATTACGCCACAAAAATAATTACTTATTTTAATTTTGGTTCTTTTCTTTAAAACTAAACACCAATAGTTGATTGTTATTTTTTATATCACTCTTATAGAGAGCAATTAGAAGGCTTTTGTTCTATGAAAGATTATACTGGTAAGTGATTGAAGGGTTCTCAACTAAAAAAATTTTAAATAAGAGCAACATAGTGTCTTATTTCTTTTTCCAGACGATCGAGTTTTATAGTTCTATGTAATGGATCCTTGCTTAGTAATATCATTATTGCATTTGCAAGATTTGCAGAAATAGGTGGAAGCCCACTTAGAAGTGGTTTTCTTTTAATAGGTGTTGGCTTAGTCTTTACAACTCCATTTAAAAACTCTAATCTATTTTCTTTATTTAGTTCAATCGGTAATTCACCAGTGAGAATTTTATAAAGCATTGTTGCTATAGAGTATTTATCAGCTGCTGGAGTAAATGTACGGTGTCTTAATTCATCAATCCCTTTTTTTGCTGTATTTAAATCTGTTCCTGTCATGTATTTTTTTACTACAAAAAAACAATCTGCTTGCTCAGGAGACATATATTCAGGTGTACCAAGTATTTCATCAGTCCCAGTAATACTACTTGATTTTTGATCAGATGACTGGTGCATACCCAGGTCTATTTTATAAGCTGCAATACCAAAATCACTAATTTTTGTTTTTTTGTCTTTGTATAAAATGTTTGAAGGCTTTAAATCTCTGTGAATAATAGGATCATCTTCACCATTGCTATTTCTATGATTATGCAACTTTTGAAGAGGTTTGCATATTTCTGCTATTGTTATGAGTTGATCTTTAATACTCATAGAACCTGTTTCCATTGCATCTTTTAGTGATCCACCATCTGCATATTCCATTATTATGAATGGCTGGCAATTATTATATTTCCCAGATGAAACAAATGGAATCACACCAGGGTAATTTTTAATTTCCATCATTAATGTAACTTCTCTATGAAATCTTTCGCAAAATATAGCAGTTGTCCAATTTTGTAGGATCTTTGCAGCAAAAACATCACCTTTTTTATCTTTAACTTTATAAACATCAGCCATACCACCACTATTTATAAAATTAACTAATTCAAATGACTGGCCATCATTGCTATTTAAAGTTACACCAATTGGAATAGGAGTACCTAGTTCGGTTGAAGTATATATTTTCCCTTGATAATCTTCAGTTAAAGAAGGCTCAGCTTGGACTGGTGGTTCTCTTTCTACTGTAATAGTAGAAAGCAAATGCGGTAGCATAGGCAGTGGTATTAGTCTTCTTGAAACATTATTTATCATATAAGCTTCAGAGCCTTTTGAAATATTTCAGGAATTGTGAAAAAATTAACCAAGAAACTCTTTAATTAGGTGAATTGCAGACATTATACAAATAAATTGAAAACAATGTATTAATTCATAAATTTTATTATAATGATGCAGAAAGAGCAGATTTATACCACTCTACAAACTTTTTAATTCCTTCTTCTGGTTTTGTTCGTGGCTTATAACCTAATAATCTCTCTGCTTTGCTTACATCTGCATAAGTTAGTGGTACATCACCGGGTTGTGCTTCTTGCCAGTCTATGACTGCTTTTTTGCCGATCGCACTTTCAATAAGTTTTACTAAATCAATTACTGAAGTAGTATGCGATTCACCCAGGTTAAATATTTCAAAACCTGTTTTATTGTAATTAATTGAGCTTGTAATACCGTCAATGATTTCAGTTATGTAAGTAAAATCTCTTTTATATTGACCGTCTCCAAAAACAGGAATTGGTTTGCTTTCATCTATTAATTTTGTAAACTTGTGAATAGCCAGATCAGGTCTTTGTCTTGGTCCATAAACTGTAAAAAATCTAAGACAAATAATTGGTATTTTATAGAGATGGTGATAAGCCTGGCAATATTTTTCGCCAGCTAATTTACTAACGCCATAAGGTGAAATTGGTTTTAAATCAAGCTCTGATTCTTTAAACGGTATATTTTTACATTCACCATAGACAGAGCTACTTGATCCAAAAATGATTTTTTTGGATTTGTGATTTTTTGCTCCTTCTAAAAGATTTAATGTGCCAAGTACGTTTACTTCTTCATATAAGAGAGGTAACTGCAGTGATGGACGAACACCAGCGCGGGCAGCAAGGTGGATAATGATTTCAGGCTTATGTTTTGTGAAAATTTCATTGATTGAACCTTTATTTCTAATATCAACTTTGTTAAAGGAAAACTTTTTGTTGGTTTTAAATCTAAGAATATTTCTTTCTTTGATTTTTGGATCATAATAGTCATTAAAATCATCCAGCCCTATTACTTCATGGTCTTCGCTTAATAGCTTTTCAGTTAGGTGACTTCCAATAAATCCTGCAAACCCTGTTACTAGATACTTAGACATGTAAAAAATCCTTGGGTTTTACATTGTTTGCCCAGGATTCAAATTCTTTTTCTTCAAGAATATTTGTAATCCTAATCAATGAGTTTAAAAGATTTTCTCCCTGCTTATTTTTAGGGACAACGCTTTCATCATTTGTAATCATTAATTCATTGTGTAAAACTTTTTGATAATTTTTTTGTGGGAAATTGCTAAGCTCAACTTTTAGCCAACTTAAAAGCACTTCTTTTACTTGCTTTTTTTTGCTTTTGTTTTTGTGGTAATAACTTACAAACTCTTCTAAAATCATTTGTGTTTCCCTGCTTATGCTATTGTAACCTTGCATAACAAGTGTATGTCAAGAACCTGTCAAGTATATGAGCATAACTTAATTTGTACAGTTTGTAACTAGGTTAAATCCTTATTTGTACTTAGATACAAAGAGTTCCATCCTTGTCAAGAATTGTTTTTTACTGAACGGATTGATACTTTTATAGTATCAGGGAAGATAAAAGGTTTTAAGAAAAGCATCTAAATAAGTATGTTATTGAGCGAAAAAGACAAAGATGAAGTTAATACTGATGTTAAGAAGTTAAATGAGTTTACTTATTTTATTGAAATACAAAGGTCTGCAAATAAAAAGATAAAAATCCCATGTTCAAGTGAAGCCGTTGCAAGAAGAATCTTAGCTTCTTATTCCAATAACAAAAGCAACAGCAAAATCTCTTTCGTGTGAAATAGAAACTTCAAAGCTGTGTAATTCTTTTTCTTTTGCTTTTTGTTTTGCTCTTTTGTGCAGGATAATTTTTGGGGCACCTGAAGACTCTCTTAAAATCTCAATTTCTTTAAAATAGACTCCTCTAAGTCCTGTGCCTAGAACTTTTGAGGTGGCTTCTTTTGCTGCAAATCTTCCTGCAAGTCTGCTTATTAAATTCTTTTTATTGGATGTAACATATTTAATTTCGTTTTCAGTTAGAACTCTTTTTAAAAATCTCTTTCCAAATCTTTTATAAGATAACCTTATCCGATCTGTCTGGCAAATATCAGTACCGATTTTTATGTAAGGAACTTTAGTTTTATGCTTAAAAGTCATATGTCTTACTTTTGTTAATTATAAATGAACTAAGACTACTAGCCTATTCATGGGTGCTTAAACTTGTGAATTCACTGGCTCAACAATTAGATGACAGCAATTTCAAAATACGCTATCATAATCGATTGACAAGAATAATTGTCATTGGATTCTGATCCAAAATCATTCCCAGGTAGCTCAGTGGTAGAGCGATCGGCTGTTAACCGATTGGTCGGAGGTTCGACCCCTCTCCTGGGAGCCATTCTCAACTAAAGAGAGAACTTCTGTATTATGAGGTTCTCTCTTTTTTTCAGTACTCATGGGCATTGTATACTCAACTTCAACCTTTGGGTGGTTAACATCAATCCTCTTAATAAAAGAACGTATAAACCTTTTCTGCTCAATTATTGAACCCTCATTTAAGGTTTCTTTTAAATCGTTAACATAAAATGCAATATCATCTTTTGACAGCAAAGGAGTTTCAGTCCAGCTACCAATCTGCCCCTCAATTTCTTTATGCTCTGAGAGTAGTGCTTCTTTGTCTGCATTTAACTGTCTAATTCTGCCTGCTAAGTCCCCGAAGTCTAGCTTTCCGCTTTCAATGGATTCATAAAGCCTTGCTAGTCTTTTATCAAGGTCATCAATTCTTTTTTGTATCTGAGGCAAAGTCTTGTTTTTTTCTACTTTTAAAACATTTAGCTCGTCAATTAATATATTTGCTACTTCAGTTAGATTTTCATCAGTAAGGAGCCTTTCCTTAATCGCCTCAATGAAAAAGTTTTCTAATTTCTTTGTATTAAGCATTTTATGGTCGCAAACATGTTTCCCCTTTTTTATAAAGTTCTGACAGGCATAATATTTAAACTTTCCAGACTTACCGCTAACAGGCACCATCTTAGAGCCACACTTATTACAAAATAAAAGTCCACTTAATATATGGACACTGGCAACTTCCCGCGGGTGTACTTGTTTAGGTGTCCTTTCTTCAAGTAGTTTTGCTACTCGTTTAAACTTATCTACTTCAACAATTGCTGGGTGATGATTTGGAAATCTTAGTTTTCCTTCTTTTGATTTTCTATTCCAAACGTATGTACCAGTGTAATTTTCATTCTTTAGCATGTAATAAACATGAGGCTTGCCAAATGGTTGACTTTCTCTATTAACAATACTTTTTTTATTTAGTTCTTTTACAATTTCTTTTGCACCCATGCCCTGAATACACAAATCATAAATCTGTTTTACTGTGGTTGCTTCTTCTTCATTTATTTTCCACTTACGTTTATTTCTACCATTAACTTTTACAATATCAAGCTCATAGCCGTATGGTACATAACCGCCATTAAAGTATCCTTGCTGAGCATTTTCTTTCATGCCTCTAACTGTGTCTTGGGCAAGATTTGTGGAATAGAACTCATCAATAACTTCTATTATTCCCTCAAGAAGTTTCCCCGACGGGCTATCATCAGTCTGCTCATTTATTGAGATAATTTGTATCCCTCTTTTACGTAGAAGTGATTTATAAATTACAGAATCTTCACGGCTCCTTGCAAACCTTGAGAACTTCCAGATCAAAATAGCTTGAAAAGGGGGATTTTTTTGTTTTGCAAGAGAAATCATTTCCTGAAACTTTGGACGGTCAGCAGTCCTTGCACTCTCAGCTTCATCTATAAACTCTTGTACTATTTCCCAACTTCGCTTCAATGCATAGTCACGCATTGCTTTAAGTTGAGAGGGGATACTCAGATCTTTTTCTGCCTGTTTTTCACTTGAGACACGTGCGTATAATGCTACTTTCATGCTAATTTTTATCCTTTTTCCTCTCTTTAATTAATAAATAATCTAAATATTGACGTAAATCTTTCATTCCTTCTTCTGTAAGCCTCAAGTAATCTCTGACTAGAATTTTCAAACTCTTACTTTTATAATTTTCAAGGACTATTTTATTACCCTGGAATTCTCCTTCAAGCATGTTTTTCACTGATATGCTATCTTCATTAACCTGAAAAGATGGCTGTGGGTAACAATTTATTAAAGCATCTTTATAAGAAGGGTAGAAATGACCCAAAACAAGGAAGGTAGAAAACCCAGGTAATCCACGAGTACCTGATTCCAGCTGTGATAAATATGAATAGGAAATCCCTGTTTCTTTTTCTACTTGTCTAAGAGAAAGTTTTTTTTCTTTTCTTGCTTTCTTTAGAACAACTCCAAATTTTTTGATAATTTCTGTCATGTAACCAATTTAAATAGTACAGTTTAAATATTATAACTAAACTGCGTGTGCTTTTGTAAACATATATGTTTGCTATAGCAAACATCTTTAAATTTTATAGTATTATTAGTAAGTAAAAGTTAAAGAAGGAGGGTAAATGCCCGTAATAGTTAAAAAGGATGCATTCGAAAAAGCACTACATGAGAGAGGGTTTAACCTTAACAAATTGGCTACTTACACAAAAATAAGTAAAGCTTATTTATCTCAACTCAAGAACAATAAACGTAATCCTTCACCTAGGATTGTTGAAGAAATACTAAAAATCCTAAAGGATTGTGACCGTTCAGAGATTTTCGAGTGGATACCTAAAAAAGTTTGTAGTCAATAATAGCTAATTCATAAATCTATGAAAGAGAAAGAAAAAATTACCGAACAGGTAATAGAAAAACCTGTTCTAGAAGGACTTTGTATCTTAGCAAGGCTGATTGCTAGGAGGATAGTGAAAGATTTACAGGGAAGCGAGAAGCAATATCAAATGCTGCAGAAAGAGGACAAATAAAGTGAATGAAGTGTTTAGATCCGATCTAGAGCTTACAGGAGGTCAGATTGAAAGAGTTATTGCTGCTGCAAGACTTTTAGATCTGTCTACTAGCAGACTAATTAACGAGGCCTTTGAGAGGGGATTGTCGGAGATTGAAATGGATAACGAAAGTAATTTTATAGAAACACCAGACAGAGCGCTACGTGAAACAGAAGAGAAATTAAGAGGTCCTCTATGAATTTTTATTCGAGAAAGGAGGTAACAAATAAAAAAGCCTGTGGATACAGGCTTTAAGAAGGTGAGCTGTTTAAAATTGACAACTTAATTATAGCTTATTTTCTCTTTTATTACAACAGGAATCTAAAAAGAAGATCCTAAAGTAATTGAATCTATAAATAGGAAAAATTTAAAAGGAGTACAACATGAGCAAAGCAGTAAAAAGACAACCACCAAAAGAAGGAAAGTTTGCAGAAGCTAAACTTCTTGACTTAACACTAGGACCGCTAAAAAAATGGGACAACAAAACCCAAACTTTTGAGGAGGTCAAAGGGAAATATCAGCTTGAATGGTCATTTGAATACCTTGATCCGCCTTGGAAGGTTTATGTTCACACTCAAACAAACTACATCCCGGAAAAAGAAAATGAATTCAATCCGGTGAATAAGTTTGGACAGATTATAAATGCTTTTGAGGTTGCAGATGAAATTAAAGATTTGCTCCCAGGAGTAATAGTTGATTCCCAAGAGGAAGTAGACACAATCAGGGATGTTATTGGAGATAAAACATTAGAAATGAAATGTAAACATATCTTGAAAGACAAGGATGGAATTACTAAAACCTACCTTAGACCAGTTGAAGGTGGTTTTAGGGTTTGTAAATCAAAATCACCGTTCTAATGATTCAATTTTAAACCTGGGAATTATAAAAATTGCAAGGAGAAGAAATATGCAAAAAGAAATTAAGGCAGGCTCATTTAAAGTAGATGCTCAAACGTATTTCTATTGTATAAAAGCTCTGCGAGATAAAGATTATGCATATTTTCTGCAGGAAGGAGAGGATGAATCAAATTAAAAAAGCCTGCTGAAACAGGTTTGTGAGAAGCTAAGTTATTTTTAAACTGACTATTTAAGTATAACTTAGCTTCTCCTAATTCATCAAGTCAATTCAAAGATTTATTAATCAATGAGAAGAAGAAGAAAGTATGTCTTATTTATCTATTAAGGAATTATTTAACAAACTAAAACCAGTTGATTTTTATAAGTATTATTACCCTGACATAAAAGAAGGACAGAATTTAGTCAATTGCCCATTTCATGATGACAAACATCCTTCAATGTCTATTAAGACTACACCAGGTAACAAAGGGATATTTTACTGTCACGCTTGTAGTGCTGGTGGTCGTTTTATAGATTTCTATCAAAAGAAACATAATGTTGATTTCAAAACTACATTAAAGGAAATTAATGAGAAGTTTAATTTAAATTTAAAACCACAAGAAAGAAAAAGAAAGGGGAAAGAGAAGAAAGAGGGAGAAGAGTGGAAAGTTGAATCCTTAAGGTTGAATCCGATTGATTTAAATTCTGAAATTATCAAGAAGTATTTTGAATCAAAAAACATACCAAAGCCGCAGGAATTAATAGAATATTTTGATCTAAAATGTTGCAAAAACAATAAAGCTCTTGCAATCTCAGTTGGTAATAGGTGGAAACTTAAAGCATTTGACGATAGAGGCGATAGATGGGATATAGACTCAGACGCTGAGATTGAACCTATTTATTATTCTCTTAGCCCATACACTGGACAGAAGAACTTACTGGTTATTGAAGGATTTAGCAATTTATTCTCGCTGTGGTGTTACGCAGATGAGAAGTTTAAAAAAGATTTTTTTGCAGTAACTTCAGTACATGGTGTAACAAGTACACCTAATGTGATTGAAAAGTTAATAAAGGAGGATAAATAAAATGAGGTTTGAAAACATTTATTTGGAACTGGATAATGATGACCCAGGTCAGCAATCTGCACAAAAAATAATAAAAGAGCATCCAGATATTTGTAACATAGTCTTGCCCCAACCTAAGTTAAGGGACTATCTTAAAGAAAATACAATAGATGACTTATATAACCTTCTGGTAAATACAAAAAGTTGGAGTAAAACAGTTGACGAAGCAGCATGGACAATGCTTAAGTCTCCACAGTTTATAGACATTTTTTTAAAAGAATGCGAGGTATTTGGTTTAGCTGGAGAAATAAATAATAAAGCACAAATATATTTAGAAAATTGCTCAAGACTGTCAAAAGAAATTAATGGTGGCATAAGTTCTAAAGGACAAGCTCCCACTGCTGTTGGTAAAACTACCCTTTATAAAATCATAGGAAAAAACTTTTTTGCTGATGATTTTATTATTCTTACAGACCGTTCAGGAAAACTAATGTTATGGAAAGAAAGAGATGCGTGGAAAGGTAAAATTATACTGACCGAAGAAAACCATGCAACCAAAGCTACTCCTGAAACTGAGGCAAAGGATTATCAAATGAGGATTGCAAAGTCAGAAGGCATAATTACTTACGAAGTTTTAATCCAAGATGGAGAAGGAGGATTTGTAACCAGGAAAAATGAACTAGAAGGGCCTTATGTGTTTCAAGAGGCAACCACCAAGATGTATTTTAAAGATGAGGATATTAATAGAGACACAGTCCACAATTTTGATGAAAGTACTGCCCAGACAGCACATATAATTAATTTCCAAAAAAACAAATATGGCTCTTATAATCCTAAGCTGGACAGGTTAAAGCAGTTTATTATTGATAAACATAAAAAGATACAACAAATACTTAAAGAGAACATCCCAGATGCAATAGTAATTCCGTTTGTTGACAGAATTAAATTCCCAGAACATCTGCATAGAGCTAGAAGGGATTTTCCAAGATTGGTTAGATATATTCAAGTTTGTGCACAAGTACATCAATTTCAACGGGAAATGCTTACGGAGGAAGAATATGTCAAGAAATATTCCAGCCTAATTGTTGATTCCGAATTATTGTTGAAAAGAACTCTCTCAACAATAGAACCCACTAATGACAAGGCTTTTCAATCATTGTTGATAGAAAACCCAGAAGGCACTGACAGTACCAGTAGTAAAAAAAGAATCCTTATTGTAGATGAAAGAGACTTTGAACTTATTGCAAAGTATGTAATACCTGACTTAGCAAAAGAATATACTCAATTACCAAAGGTAATGGCAGACAGATATGACTTACTCTGTAGCAAGTTTGGGGTTGGTGAAGGATTTAGATCAATGGAAGCTGGAGAAGTATTAGGTGTTTCTGATGATTGTGTAAGACAAATCTTATATCAATTGGAAAAGAAAGGTTTATGCACCGTAAATAAAGATTCAAAGTGTTACAAATACCAATTGAATGCAAAGAATGTAACCACAAGTAATTTTGGTTTAATTAAATTAGAAGAAGCAAGCTCACTGCCCACTACTGCTTCAACAATCAACAATGAGCCAAAACCCTTACCAACACTGAATAATATTGTTGAGAGCCCACAATTTCGACAATCTCAACATTCAACAGAAGTAAGCTCAGAACCAGAAATGGAAGTTGAAAACATTGAACTTTCTGATGATTTGCTGGAAAGATTAAAGGAATTAAATGCAACTAACCCAGACGAAAATTAAGCAACTGGAGCTTATTGCTTCAAAGTTTAAGGTTAACCCAGACTTGTTTGTAGATGCTTTGCTTGATGTTGGACTTAAAAAAAACAAAAGCAAAAAAGTGTCTGAGCTTTCAAATGAGCAAAAAGCCATGAGTAATGTAGATAGGTTACTTTGGGGTTCTATTGATACAAAAGAGTTATTAACTGAAGAACTCACCGAATATTTAAAAACAAGTCAAAAAAATGCACTTGAGCTAAAGAAAAGAGCTGACTTACTTCATGATCGTTTTGACGCAATTGAAATTGCATTAGACCTTTTAACTTGTGTACTTGAAAATAGGCCACCTGAAGGTGCAACAACAATTCCTGCAATAAATGACTTTGACAGTTGGGTTATCGGAATTAAGCAAAACTTAGAAGAAAATGATCTACAAAGATTAAGAGATTTAAGACAAAAAGCATTAGCTTCTATTAATTCAAGCAAAAGCATTGATGAAATAATCCAAGAAGTATTTCCGGGTGGTAAATGGCTTGATGACGAAGAAGAAAAATCCCAGTTTAAGCAATTTAATCCAACTATTTCTGAGGAGAGTAAAAATAAAGTAAAAGCAATAGAAGCTGAAGCTCTATCTAAAGGCTGGGCACATGAACAACTGTGGCATATCCCAGATTATCCAAGATATGATCAAATGGGCTTAATTTGTTTAGTAGAAGATTACACAACAATCGGTGAAATTACTGAGAAGCATATTGCTTTAATTAAAGAGAGGACTGTAGGAGATCCAATTACCAATTACTTTTATAATATGAAGGTCGAGCAGCCTTGGATAACAAAAAATCACAAGACATAAATAAACGTTTTTAAACGAGTTCGTTTAATTTTACAAAGAAATTCTTTCTGTGCAAACCTATACTAAAGAAGAAAAACTGAATAACCGTTGAATTTCAGCAAATAGAAATAAAAGTGTTTGGGACTTGAAGAAAAAAGTAAAACAAAAACCAAATACAAAAACAAACATTTCCTAACAACTTCGTTGGAAAGAAAACGTTTTCGTTCTTGTACAAGCCTATATTAAGGAAGAAAAACGGCATAAACGTTGAATTTCAGCAAATAGAAATAAAAGAATTAAAATTAAATCCTACTTAAAATATTTAATAAGTTCTTCAATAGTAAGTCTTCTCTCTTTTTTTAGTTTTTCAATTTCTTTTAACCTATCTATTGCTTTAGCCTTATCGTAGTGCCTCATAAGGCCCTCTTCTTGTTGTTCGTATGGTAAAGGCCCTAAGGCCACTCAGGCTTGCTAGTTTGCCAATGCTCACTAAATTACTTTTTTTCTTGCTTTTTACCATACTGTATAAATAATATCTATTATTTATACACCAAGCAATAACTATAACTTGATAAGTACTAGATCCTCTCTTGTAGCTGTCTCTGTTTTATACACTAATTGTCCTTTGTAAATGGGATTATTTAAGATATATCTGACAGTACCTGCATGCCAGATACCACCTCTTGCAGTCGGAACTTCACTTTCATTTAATTTCCTTGCAATTTCTCTTAAACCTAACTTTAGTTCAAGTCTTGATTGGAAGATCCACTCGATAACCTGAGTCCATTTCTCGTCTTTGAATAGTTCCTTGTCCTTTGTTTTATAACCAAGTGCAATTCCACCACCAGCATAACCACCTTTACGAGCTTTATTAATTCTTCCGCCACTTAGTCTCATTGTAATAAATGCCTTTTCAAGCTCAGAAATAATCCCCATAAACTGCCTGAATGCTTTTCTCATTGGATCACCACTTGCAAGATCTTTTTCCATAACGCTTATTAATTTTTTTCCTAGTTGATCTAGTTTATATGTCAAAATCTCTTGAATCCTTAAATCTCTTGCTAATCTGTCCAATTTAAAAATAAGGACACCTTCAACTTCTTTATTTACTTCTAAAAAGTTAAATAGCTCAACTAAAGCTGGTCTATTTTCTAAGCTACCACTTATACCGTTGTCCCTAAATACTTGGACAAGTTCATAGTTATTA
>JACQBQ010000002.1 GCA_016201905.1 Candidatus Melainabacteria bacterium
AGTGCTAAGATGTTTGAGAAATTGTGTAAAATTAATTCAGCGGTCGAGAAGAACATCACTTGAAAATCTTCAACTCTCATCAAAAGAAAGATTTAGGAGCATAAAACCATGTCAGATTCCTTCCTTAAGTTGACACAGATGCCGTCGGGGCGGGAACTAGGCCTCCAAATCTTTTTATATAGGTTCAGACAAGCTGAACCTTCCCGCGATCAAATGTTTCGGTGGATCGGATTTGCCGAATGAATCGGACAAATCCTACAATAATTATTTTCGGTATACACTGTACTAGGAGATTAAACTATTAGTTAATTTCAACATTAAGAAAAAACATTAAAGGA
Organism: Candidatus Melainabacteria bacterium; assembly: GCA_016201905.1. GTDB lineage: Bacteria > Cyanobacteriota > Vampirovibrionia > 2-02-FULL-35-15 > 2-02-FULL-35-15 > JACQBQ01. The sequence continues at coordinate 339 of JACQBQ010000002.1, forward strand.
TTGAATGTTAAAAAAATATTAATTTCATAGTTGTTCACTATCTAAACAACTTAAAATAAACAACACTTGGAAAGTTAGACAACTTGCTTAAATTATAGGATTCAGAGAATCATGACTAGAATACAAGGTGCAACATTAGAACATTTTCGAATTCCTCAGACAGGAAGAGATAATAATGAGGTCTTTCTAGAGCCAAGCAAAAGAGATCCTGAGAGTATAAGTGATTTGATTGCTACAAAAAATCTAACAACTGCTAATCTCTATAATCCACGTATAAAAAAATATTTCTTTTCAAAAGCTCAAATAGAGACAGCTTGTCCTAATGTTGCTTTAGGATATGATAAAACAGCTAGAATAGCAGAATATGGTAGTGGAGTCCTGATTTCACAAGATGGACATATACTAACCTGTGCACATGTTATTGATGGAATCTTTAATAAAGAAAATATAGCAAATTACTCTCCTTACAAATTAAAAGCAGGTGATGTTGCTGTTTGCCCCAGCGAGAAAAGAGTTGTCATTGGAAATGGTAGTAGTGGAGATTTAAATGGCGCAAGGATTTCTTACATTGGAGAATATGTTTATGGACCTCAATGGACTTCAAAATTTGTCCCAGATATTGCAATATTACATGTGCCAGAACTCAAAGGAATAACACCAGTTCAATTTGCAGAACAGTTGCCAATTATCAACAATGATTTAGTGCTTTTAGTAGGCCAATCAAAATTCTTGCAGTTTAACCAAATGGTATCTATAGGAAATGTTTTGTTGTTAGAACGTGAAGGGAATTTCTTTAGGAGTGATACTGAATGTAGAAGAGGTAATAGCGGTGGACCGTTATTTAATCTTAATGGTGAGTTATTAGGTATTGTTTTCCAATCTTATGAAGATGAGCATGGCTTTTCAAACAGTATTATAATAGGTAAAAATTTGTTGAGCGAAGCAATAAATAAGTCTGGTATTTCCTGATTAAGGGAATTAAGCAGCCACCTTTTGAAAGTTAAGATTCACCAGGTGGGAAACCTTACCCATAATAAACAAAATCTCTCAGTGCAAATCTAATTCATAGCTGACATTTCGTCCTTTACCAGGAAGTCGTTTTATAGCCTGCATTGTTACTAGTTCGGTTAAATCTCTTGTTGCCGTAGCCTTTGAACACTTAGTAATAGCAATATATTTTCTAGCAGTCATCCCTCCTTTAAATCCAAGAGGACCTTCTTCTAACATTCGATTGATAACTTTTTTTTGTCTTTGGTTAAGTTCATTTTTAAACCTGTCAAAAAATCTTGACTTTTCAAGTATAAATGTTAATTGTGACTTTGTTCTAATAATTGAAGCATTGATCATCTCTAAAAAATATTTAATCCATTCAGTAATTTCATTTGATTTTTGAGCTCTCTCAAGATTTAAATAATAACTTTTTTTGTTGGCTTCAATTTCTTGAGATAGGCTAATTAATATTGGATATCCTAAGCTTTGAGCTAAAGCTTTTTCTGAAATTGCCCGCCCTATGCGACCATTGCCATCTTCAAAAGGATGAATGGATTCAAAATACAAATGAGCAATAGCTGATCTTACAGGAGTTGCTTTAATTTCATGTTCTCTTCCTGGTGCTGTTTGGTTAAACCACTGAATAAACTTTTTCATTTCTATCTCAATATCCTTTGATGGTGGAGCTATAAAATGGATTTTTTCTTTGCCAAGAGACCCAGAAACTACCTGCATTGGTTCTTTGTGTGTACGATATTTACCTATATCCATTCTGCCAGATCCTAGTTGTCCTTGAAATAACATCAAGTGCCATTCATTTAACATTTTCTTTGAAAGTGGCTTACTGAAAGTTTGATAAACATCTATCATTACCTTACTAATACCCTCTGCTTTTAAATCTTTAATTTGTTTTGTTTTTGTATTTAATCCAAAGTGATTTCTAATTGAGGAAAGTACATCTTCCCTACTAACAAACTCTCCTTCAATTGCTGAAGTTTTAACTGCCTCAGAAACCATAAAATGTACTATTGTTTCTTGTTTAATATCTTCAGGTAAAGCTGTTATGTTCCCAGCAAACATACTAATGTCTTTTAAACAGTCATATGCTAATTCATTAACTTCCGATATGTTATATCGAAAACTAGCCCAGTCATTAAGTTGCCAATTATATTTCATGAGTCATATAAAATTACTAATCGGCTCAATTATACCACTTTTTTGAGCCGATTAAACTATGCAATCGGCTCATGAGATAAAGTTGTATAGGATTGGCAATAAATCAGATCTGTTCCTGCAAATCCTGCAAAAAGGTTAAAATATCTAATAAAGAGTTAAGCAGCTACCTTGTAAAGATCAAGATTCACAAGGTGGGAAACATCGTTTCTGCCAAAGGCAGACCCGCCGGGCGGGAACTAGGTCTCCACTAAGTTTTTTACTGCTTTAACTTATAATAAGTGGCTTTTCCCTTACCAAATCTTTCAATGAGTCCAAGATTAATTAGTTTCTGAAAATCTAGACTTCGTGTAGCTTTTGCTCGGTCTGTAAGAGTTGCATAGAATTTATCATTTATATAGCCATGTTTTTTAATGTAATCAAGTAGCTTTTTGTGGTAACTTTCAAGAGTTGTATCAGGTGTAATAGATAAGGCTTTAAGCTCTTTACCAACTCGCAAAAGCTCATCAATTATCCCATCTGTAAAATATTCTAACCAACTAGTAAAATCTATCTTATTTTTTACATCATAGTAATTCCCCAATACTCCAACTTGTTGAAAATACTTTGTTACATTCTGATTATAGTAGCTCTCAAAACTAAAAAGACTAAATGTATTAAGCCCCATATTAGCAAGTAAAAGTTTAGTTAGTAGTCGTGCGGTACGTCCATTACCATCAATAAAAGGATGAATAATAACAAATTGCTTATGGAATAATCCAGCTAAAATCAAGAAGTCAACTTTTAATTTATTGTTTTTTGTATATCTAATAAGATTATCTAGCAACTGTTTAACATCTTGGTAATCAGGAGGCCAATAAGTTGTTTTTCCTGTTTTTGGATTGTTTACAAATACAGGTTCTTTACGCAGCTTACCATTATTGTTTTGTGTAATAAGCTTACTTGTGACAATTTTCTGAATATCTAGAATTAAAGCTAAATCAAGGTTAGGTCTTGTAAGTTTGTTTAACTTTTCTAAAGCTAGATTATAATTTAATACTTCTTGTTCAGTATCTCTTATATTTTCAGGTCTGGCTTTTAAGATTTTTTTAACTTCTGTAAGTGGCAAAGGATTACCTTCAATCCTGGTAGATGAATAGGAGGAAACAGCTCTTGCAGTTTTTTCTAGTTCAAGCAAAACAGTCCTTGGAAAGCTCTTATTATTTAGCTCAGCCACCAAGACTGCAATATATTTTATATTGCCTAAAAGCTTTTGAGTAATAGTAAATTTAGGGTTAAACATATCTACATTATACCCTGATTGGTCGAATAATAGACGATTATTAGACGAATATTGATTTTTTAAGCCACTTTCAAAACCGTATTAGCGTGGTGAACCCCTATCACTAACTAGTCCTCCAAGATTTTGGCTATTAGCTTGAACCTTTTTATGCAGTATGATTGAAACCATTAGGAAGAATAGCTTTAGCTATATTAACTTCATCAAATCTTTTTGCATCCATCAAGTTAGTGCTTTGTAAAATACTTCTAGCTAAGCATGTTTTATGCAAAACAGAATTTAAAAAATCTGCACCTGTAAACCGAGATTCAGTAAAATCAGAAGAAGATAAATCTGCATCGTGTAAAATGGAATTTGAGAAGTTTGCTCTTTTTGCAGTGGTATTAGTTAAGTTAGCTCCAGTTAAGTCAGCATTTTCAAAACTTGATCTTGAAAATCCACATCCTGATAAATCTGCACCCATTAAATTGCAGTTCTGAAACAATGAGTCAGAGAAACTTGTTTGAACACCATGTTCATTCATTTTTAATGCTCTGTCTACTCTAGATGGTGGATTAAATACTCGATTTGATAAGTTGGAGCCACTTAAATCAAAGTTAACAATCTTATAGCTCTTAGGAATATGTTTAGAATTATTAGCCACTTCGAAAAGTAATTCCTTAAAAAAGGAATATAGAGACGAATCTATATTCCTATGAATATTTAACTTCACATTGTCTAAAATTGTAAAATCAATATTTCTGAAATCTATTACAGAATACATTTCTCCTGTCCCAATGGGGAAAAGAGGTGGATTTGGTTTTAGTAATGAATCCTCTATCTTACCTGCTAGAAGGTTACAAAATTCCAAAAATTCATTTTCTCTTTTACCACAAGAAACAACCTTAAAAGGTAGTTCTTTGAGTGTATGAAAAAACATGCTTTTAGTCTTAATTTGTGCGGCTAATACTTGCTGATAATGATTAAGCTCATTACTTTTTACTGTTGTGTTTGTAGTTTTCATTTTAATTAATAATTTTTATTAGATGAGCTTCTAGCTCATCGTTTGAGTGCATTTTACAACCTTATATTCTACAAATTTGTTTAAGAAATTATTCCAGACTAATTATTTCTTAATAATTTGCTCGTAAAATTATGAAATCAAGCAGCCTTCAACCCCAGGTTAAGAAAAACCAGGTGGGAACCGCCCGCTCACTTTGTGAGCCATCTGTGTCAACTTAAGGAAGGAATCTGACATTGTTTTATGCTCCTAAATCTTTCTTTTGATGAGAGTTGAAGATTTTCAAGTGATGTTCTTCTCGACCGCTGAATTAATTTTACACAATTTCTCAAACATC
>JACQBQ010000010.1 GCA_016201905.1 Candidatus Melainabacteria bacterium
ATTTCGCAATGGGGGAAACCCTGACGAAGCGATACCGCGTGGGCGATGAAGGTCGCAAGATTGTAAAGCCCTTTTCTGAAGGAATAATTCTGAAGGTACTTCAGGAATAAGCACCGGCTAACTCCGTGCCAGCAGCCGCGGTAATACGGAGGGTGCAAGCGTTACCCGGAATCATTGGGCGTAAAGCGTCCGCAGGTTGTTTGTTAAGTTGAATATCAAATCTTGAAGCCCAACTTCAAGGCTGTATTCAAAACTGGCAGACTAGAGTCTTTCAGAGGTACACGGAATTCTGTGTGTAGGGGTAAAATCCGTAGATATACAGAGGAACACCAAAAGCGAAGGCAGTGTACTGGGAAACGACTGACACTCATGGACGAAAGCGTAGGGAGCGAACGGGATTAGATACCCCGGTAGTCTACGCCTTAAACTATGGATACTAGATGTTAGAGGATTCGACCCCTCTAGTGTCACAGCTAACGCATTAAGTATCCCGCCTGGGAAGTACGGTCGCAAGATTAAAACTCAAAGAAATAGACGGGGACCCACACAAGCGGTGGAGCACCTGGCTCAATTCGATAGTGAGCGAGGAACCTTACCTAGGTTTGACATCTCTGGAATTCTGCGGAAACGTGGAAGTGCCTTCGGGAACCAGAAGACAGGTGCTGCATGGTTGTCGTCAGCTCGTGTCGTGAGATGTTGGGTTAAGTCCCGCAACGAGCGCAACCCTTGTTGTCTGTTGCCACCCTATAGCAATATAGGAGCACTCTGACAAGACTGCCCCGGTTAACGGGGAGGAAGGTGGGGACGACGTCAAATCATCATGGCCCTTACGGCCAGGGCTACACACGTGTTACAATGGGCGCCACAACGGGCTGCAACTGCGCAAGTAGAAGCGAATCCCTTAAAAGCGCTCTCAGTTCAGATCGTAGGCTGCAACTCGCCTACGTGAAGTCGGAATCGCTAGTAAATGCAGATCAGCACGCTGCATTGAATACGTTCCCGGGTCTTGTACACACCGCCCGTCACACCATGGAAGCTGGTGACGCCCGAAATCGGTATTTTAACCGCAAGGAGAAAGCCGCCTAAGGCAGCGCCGGTGACTGGGGTGAAGTCGTAACAAGGTAGCCGTACCGGAAGGTGCGGCTGGATCACCTCCTTTCTAAGGAGACTCAAAAAACATGCACTGTATGTTTTTTGTAGGTCGGATCATTTGAAGCTAGGGAGTTTAGCTTAAATACTTTCTAGTGGAATTTTAATATGATGGCAGGTTTACATTTCGGTAATGAGTAGTTTTAAAGTTAGCTCGATTATAGTAAATAAAAGCATTTCAATTTTTTTCACTTAGGAACTTTTTAAACTAATAACAGAACTATATGTTTTGATTAATTTATTGATTTTAAGGGGGTAAAGTTTATGTGTTGTGGAAATTGTGTACCAATGGCATTAGGTTCTTTTGTTTTAGTAACAGCAGTTATTTGGTGGCTAAATACAAGGTTTGATGAAATCTTAAAAGAGATCAAGAAGAAATAAATTTACACTTACCGGTTTTAACTTAGATTATTTTTGCTATGTGTAAGCCTATAGAATACTTTGTAAGTAAATAAAGCAGAGAAGCTACGATGGTTATAGAAGCTGCAATACTAAAAGGCTTGCTTTTTTCATTTACAGTAACTATTTGAGTTAATTCATTTTTTTCAGTGTAGTATGCAGGGCAAAGAAACCAGCCAATAATTATTCCTGTAATTAGTCCACCCAGATGAGCAAAATTATCAATTTTTGGTATGAGAAACCCGAAGACTAAATTAATTATTACTAAAGTGTACATTGATTTAAATCTCATAATTGCACCGGATACTTTTTTCCTTTGCTTAAAGTAGAAAACCACTAAGCACCCGATAATCCCAAAGACTGTTCCTGAAGCACCAATTGCAATTCCACTTGAAAATGTATAGCTTGCTAATATTGCACCCCAGCTGGTAAGTAAGAACACCGCTGAAAATCTTATTGAACCATAAATTGATTCTAATTCAGTTCCAAAAATGTGCACTGCAAACAAATTTAAAAACAAGTGAATTAGATTACCATGTAAAAATGTTGGTGTTATAAATCTCCAATACTGACCATTTGTAATACCTTCATTCCACTTTGCTCCAAGTAAGATTATTGCTTTATCGCTATATATGGCATTGAAATATAGCTCAGCTAAGTACATAAATAAAATTAAATAAATAATTATTTTAGTTAAATATGTTTTATATTTTGGTAACCTAGGATCATATGTAACATAATTTTCATTCTGCATTTTTATTGGTGTTAATTTCTTTCGATTATTTGATTAAAATCACAAGCTTTTTCAAATAAATCCTTCCCTTTTTTTAAAAGTGATTGCCTTGCATTTTTAATTTTTGGATCTGGGTCATTTACAAGGACTTTGTCAAAGAATGTATTTATAGCTTCTGTTAGACATTGCAGCTCCTCCAGCAAATCCTTAAATGTCTTGTACTGTTTATTTTGTAAGTGATTAATTTTGTTTAAAAGTTCCTTTTCGTACTCTGTTTTTAAATTGCTCGTATCAACATTACCATTTATGGTTTTCTCTACTATCCTTACAAGTCTTTTTGCTGCAACTAAAAATGCTTTATTAGCTTCAGATGGCTTTATGAAACTTTTGTTAAGAATTTCTATTTTTTCTTTTGTTCTGATTATGTCACTGAGTGGATCTTCTACTGAGCAAACAGCTTTTATAATATCCTGTTCATATCCAAATGAAATATCCATTGAGCTTTCAAATCTTTCCAGCAAAAATTCTTTAATTAATTTTTCTGTTTCTGTCGTAAGTTTGCTTTTTAATTCATTACTTACAACGTTATTTTTATAGTATTTAAACAGTTCGGACAGATTTACACTGAATGTGTTTCCATGGCTTGTGACATCTAAGATGCTATTTATTATTCCCTGTGCTTGTCTTCTTAAGGCAAATGGATCAGTCGAACCCGATGGAATTTTCCCAATAGCAAATAAACATATAATGTTATCAAGCTTATCAGCAAGCCCCACGATAAACCCTGTTACCCCTTTTGGGCATTGATTATAATGTTCTTTTATACCTTCACATACAGCTTCTTTGAATCCGTTTATTTTTGCATACTCTGAACCAATTGCTCCTTGTAATTCTGGCAACTCAAACACCATGTGTGTACTTAAGTCAAGCTTGCAGAGTTTAGCAGTGCTTATGATGTCATCTTTTGAACATGTAAGCTTTGCCTTGATTTGCTCTTCGAGAATTTTGTAAGTGTATTCTGATAGTTTTGTGATTCTAATAACTTTTTCTTCCATTGAGCCAAGCCCTTTTTGAAAAGTAGTTTTTGATAGATCTTTAATTCTTTCTTCATATGTAAACAATCTCTTTTGATCTTCAATAAAAAAGAAATTTGCGTCACTTAATCTGGCTCGTACTACTTTTTCATTTCCATTTGCAATTTTTATCGAATCATTTCCATTTGTAATCACTATAAAATTATTTGAAAGTTCATTGCTGTCGGCAAGTTTTATGACAAAATATTTTTGATGCTTTTTTAAAACAGTTTGAATAACACAAGAAGGCAGTGATAAAAAATTAGGCTCGAATTCACAAAGAAGTGAATCCGGATATTCTGTTATATTTGCTACTTCTTCAATTAATGAGTCGTCAAGTATTGCAATCCGACCTGCTCTTTTTGCTTCATTTGTTACTGATTCTTTGATAATGTTTTTTCTTTTTAAATAGCTTGCAATCACATAATTTTTTTCAAGAACGTCTTCGTATTGACTTGGCGAGATGATTTTAATACTGTCTTTTGATAAGAATCTGTGACCGTAAGTATAATTGTTGCTCTTTGTTCCTGCATAGGTAAAACTTATAGTCTCATTGTCTAAAATTGCTAAAATCCATCTTATTGGCCTGGAAAATTTTTCGTCATAAATTCCCCAGCTAATAAATTTATCACCAGTTGTTTGCCTTAGTGAATCAGGTAAAATCTTTGCCAGTAAGTCTTTGGTCTCTTGACCACCAATTTTTGTAACCGCAAAAACATATTCTGCATTATTTATTTTTTTTACTGTTAGATCTTTTGGTTCCAAATTGTATTTTTTTGCAAAACCTATTGCTGCCTGTGTTGGGGTTCCGTTTTTATCAAATGCTTTTTCCTTGTCTGGCCCTTTAACTTCAAGTGTTTTTACTTCTTGTACTTTTGGAAGGTTTTTTATATATACTGCTATTCTTCGAGGGGTGTTGTAAGTTTTTATATCTTTTTCACTTACACAGATATTATTTTCTTTTAAGCTTTTGACAATATTTCCCTTGACCTGATTTGTAAGGCTGTTAATAGAGCTTGGAGGCAATTCTTCAGTTCCAATTTCAAATAACAATTCAGGCATGGTTAAATATTTGTATTTCAATTTAGAGCTAAGATCTTTAGAAGTGAAAGCTAAGTTAGATCTCAATTCTAAGCTCTTAATTCTTATTTTAACTTGCATTTTACGTAATTAAGCTGTTAAAATAACTGAGCTTAATAAAGAATCTATATTATAAGCATAAAATAAAGAGTGTAAATCATGGCATGTCCAAAAAAGAAAACGTCTCATAGAAAGCAGCATCAAAGAAGAGCAAAGTGGATTGCATTTTTGCCCAATCTAGCAAAGTGTTCTAATTGTGGTGAACCTTATATATCGCATAATGCATGTATTTCATGCGGGTATTATAATGGCAGAGAGTATGTAAAGGCCTTGCCAAGGAAGAAACAAAAAGCAACAGCCTAGCTTAAGATTAATAGAATAGCATTGTTAAAAGTTAAAACCCTTGAACAAATTATAAGGTAGGTATAGAAATGACAACAATAGCAGTTGATGCTATGGGTGGAGATCATGCTCCTGTAGAAATTGTTCATGGTGCTTATTTGGCAGCAAAAGAATTTGGAATCAATGTTCAGTTAATTGGAGTAAAAGATTTATTAGAAAAAGAACTTAAGAAGTATGACGCCTTTAACCTACCGATTCAAATAATTCATGCTGATGACGTTATCGATATGGGTGAGTTACAGCCGGCTATATCGGTACGAAGAAAACCCAATTCATCTATTGTGGTTGCAATGAATCAAGTAGCAAATGGTCTAGCTGGTGGGGTTGTAGCTGCTGGCAGTACTGGGGCTGCAGCATCTGCGGCGTTGCTTTACTTAAAAAGAATTGAAGGTATTGAAAGACCATGTATCGCAGCTGTAGTCCCATCGCGCACTAAACCAGTGATTTTGGCTGATGCAGGTGCTAACGTAGAAGCTACAAGTCAACAGCTCTTTCAAAATGCATTAATGGGTGTTGCACTTTCAAAAGGTATATTTAAGCTTGGTAATCCAAAAGTAGGACTTTTAAATATTGGAGAGGAGCCCGGGAAAGGAAATACTTTAGTTAAAGAAACATATCAGTTGTTGGTAAATGATAAAACATTAAATTTTGTTGGAAATGTAGAAGGCAGGGATGTACCGGAAGGAGTATGTGATGTTTGTGTATGTGATGGGTTTGTTGGGAATGTATTTTTAAAAACAGCTGAAGGTTTTGCCAAGATGGTTACAGCTCTTTTAAGAGAAGAATTAACTCGAGATGCAGTTAGTAAGATCGGTGCATATTTTGCAAAGGGTAGTTTCTATAGATTAAGGAAACGTGTTGATTACTCTGAATATGGAGGTGCTCAACTTCTTGGCGTAAAAGGTGTTTGTATAATAGCGCATGGAAGTTCAAAACATATTGCAATTAAAAATGCTGTACGTGTAGCAAAGGAAGCAGTAGAAGCAAATATAATTACCATATTAGAATCTATGGTTAACAGTTATGCAAATAAAGAAGAAAAGAGTAAAAGGTAAAATCTTATTTAAAATTTAAATTATTTTCTTAGATGGAGAATAATAAATAAAAATGCAGAAAAATTATGGAGTTAAATTTCTTTCATTTGGGAGTGCTCTCCCTGAGCAGGTTGTAAAAAATACAGATCTTGAGAAGTTGTTTGATACGTCAGATGAATGGATTTATACGAGGACTGGAATAAAGCAAAGAAATATTATTAGTTCTGACGAAAGCGGATTGACCTTAAGTCTTAAAGCATCTAAAGAAGCATTGTCAAAGACTAAATTGGATCCCAAGGATATTGATCTTATAATTGTTGCAACATCTACACCGGATAAGTTGTATCCTTCAATGGGTTGCATGCTCCAAGGCAAGCTTGGTGCTGTTAATGCTTGTGCATTTGATATATCAGCTGCATGTTCTGGTTTTATATTTGGCATTGTAAGTGCTGCCCAATTCATTTATTCGGGCGAATATAAAAATATATTAGTGGTTGGTGTTGATGTTCATTCTAGATTTATTGATTGGAGTGAACGATCTGTAGCTGTCTTGTTTGGTGATGGTGCTGGTGCAGTATTAATGAGTAGTTGCTTGGCAAGGGATGATCAGATTTTAGGCTATTCAATTCATTCAGAAGCAGATAAAAATTTAGATTTGATATTAGAAAACTCAAATATTTCATATTCAAATTTTAAAAAACAAATCGAGCCAGATTTCGTACGAATGAATGGAAAAGCAATTTATCAATTTGCAGTAAGAGTAGTTCCGGAAGTTGTAGCAAAACTGCTTGATAAAACTGGCTTAAAGCAAAGCCAGATAGATTATTTAGTTTTACATCAGGCAAATCAAAGGATCATTGATTATGTTGCCAATAAGCTTAGCTTTAATAATTCTCAAATCATTTCAAATATTGAAAAAGTTGGAAATACATCAGCTGCAAGTATACCCTTAGCAATTGTTAGTGGTTTATCGGAGAAAAAAATTAAAACGCCGTGTAAAATGATGCTGGTTGGATTTGGAGCAGGCTTAACATGGGGTGCAATTGCTGTTGATTATTATTGAAGATTACAAGTATGACAGTTAGTAAGTAGCTATTATGAAAACTGTAAAAACAAGAGACTGGAATATGATTTATTGGTTTGTTGTTTTTGTGTTATTGTTTATTCCTCTTACCCATAGTTTTTTTATTGATTTAAAGAAATTGATTAAATCGGTAATAACCTACGGTGAATATAAATCATTATTTAATAATCTAGCATTAGAAAATAAACAGTTAAGTGGTAAGGTAAAATACTATAAAACTCACTCAGGCATAAAGAATCTAATTAAAGAACGCTTAAATAAAGTAGAAGATGGAGAATTGATAATTAAGTTTACTGATAAAGGTAAAAATAATTCTTAGAATAAAATAAAAAAAGGATTGATATGAATTTAAAAATCGAAAAATCTAAAAAACCAGAACAAAACAAGATTGAGCTTTCTGTGGAAGCACCTCTGGAAATTGCAGAAAAAACTTATCATACTGTTATTAGGAATATTTCAGAAAACATTGATATCCCGGGATTTAGGAAAGGCAAAGCACCGAGGGAAATGGTTGAAAAGCAAGTTGGTGTTCCATACATAAGTCAGAAGGCATTTGAAAGTGTTTTTTATGAAATCTTGCATAATGTTTCAACTCAAGAAAAATTGGACATTGTTGATGTGATTGAAATTTCATCGTTTGAACTTTTACCTGGAAAACCTCTAACTTTTAAAGTTATTGTTGAATTGAAGCCTGAGGTAAAACTTGGGAAGTATGTTGACTTAAAAGTAAAGGCAAAAAAAATCATATATGACAAAGAATTGTTTATTCAAAAGACATTGGAGAAAATCGCCAATAATTTTATAACATTTAAGAAAATTACTGATGGAAATGTAAAAGAGGGGGATCTTGTCACGCTTGATTTTGAAGGAAAATTTGAAGATGGAACTGAGGTTCCTGGCGGTAAGGCAGAGAATTTCCAGGCATTACTAGACAGAGATAAATTTTTGCCTGATTTTGTGGATAAACTAAAGGGTGTTAAAGTTGGAGACACAAAAGAAATTACAATTACTTTTCCTGAAAACTACTTAACAGGCTTTCCTTCTAAAAAAGCAAACTTTAAAGTAAAAATAAATAGTATAGAAGAAAAAATTCTTCCAGAGATAAATGATGAATTTGCAAAAAAAGTCGGCATTGATAATCTTAAATTATTGAAAGAAAAAATTGTTGAGCAAATGCAACAATTACAAGAAATTGGCTCGCAGCGTGAATTTGAAAATAAAGTTGTGGATCAAATAGTTAAGGATTCAAAATATGAAATCCCCGAGACAATGATAGAAAAAGAAATTAATTATCTTTTGCAAGATGTAAAAATGCAGTGTGAAAAGAGTGGAATTAACTGGTCAGATTTTAAGTCTGATCCTAAAAATAAAGAACTGTTTGATAAAGCTACTCAGGCTGCAAAAAACAGAATCTCTATTGATCTGATTTTAAATGCTATTGTGAAAAAGGAAAATATCATTGCTACTGGTGAAGAAGTAAGTAATGAGATGCAAAACAGAATTGGTCAGCTTGGTGAGAAATATAAACATCTACAAAATGATAAGGCGTTTATAAATTCAATACATCTTGTTGCTTTAAGAAATAAAGCAATTGATTTTTTGATTAAAAACAATAAACCTGTATGGGAGGAAGAGTTAACCAGTGTAGTTCCCGAATAACCTGTCCTTTAAGTGGTTATTTCTGATAAGTGTATTAGTGTAATAAAATTTTGTAGAGCATGAATAAAAAAGCTATACTTAGGGTAAATAAAAATTAAGATGTAAGGAGTATATTGTGGGTAATTTTGATAAAAATAAATATTTGATTGAGTCAAGAACAAAAATGCCAGAAGTTTATAATTACATGCCATATGTTATTGAACAAACACCACGTGGTGAAAGAGGATTTGATATTTTTTCAAGACTGCTTAGAGAAAGAATTATTTTTCTTGGTGTTCCTATTGATGACAATGTTGCAAATATAATAGTTGCTCAGTTATTGTTGCTGGACTCTGAAGATCCTGAAAAGGACATAATGATATACATAAACTCACCAGGTGGTTCTGTTACTGCTGGGCTTGCAATTTATGACACTATTAAGCATGTCCGTTCACAGGTTTCTACAATATGCCTGGGTCAGGCAGCAAGCATGGGGGCTTTTTTACTTTCTGCTGGTGCTAAAGGAAAAAGACTAGCACTGCCACATTCAAGGATTTTAATTCATCAGCCTCTAGGTGGTGCTCAGGGCCAAGCTACAGATATTGAGATTCAGGCCAAAGAAATTTTGCGTATAAAAAGACAATTAAACGAACTGATGTCTCAGCATACAGGTCAGCCTGTAAAGCAAATTGAAAAAGACACCGACAGAGACTTTATAATGACTCCGCCTGAAGCTAAGGAGTACGGCATTATAGACCAGGTAATTGTTAAGTTAAGTGATGCTAAGGAGAAAGCCCCATCCTTAACCTCTGTATAAACTTTGTTTTAATTATAATGCTAGCAATTAGATATCGTAAATATATTAAATTAATATATTAATCGACTGTTTAGAAACACTATAAAAATATATTTTTAATCAAGCTTTTTAAAGCTAATTAAATAAATTATGAGGTTTGACAATTGATTTTTAATGGAACCATATTAAAGTATGGAGTAGTCTTATACACAAGAAAGCTTATATAAATGGCAAAACATGAAGACACAAGACTAAAATGCTCATTTTGTGGCAAAACCCAGGATCAGGTAAAAAAGCTTATTGCCGGGCCGGGAGTATATGTTTGTGATGAGTGTGTTGACTTATGTAATGAAATATTGGATGAGGAGTTATTTGACTCTTCTTCACAAGTTCAAGGGCAAACAAAAGACCAAACTTTACCTCTAATTTCTAATATTCCTAAGCCAGTAGAGATAAAGTCATATTTAGATCAACATATTATTGGTCAAGAAACAGCAAAACGAATATTATCTGTTGCTGTATATAACCACTATAAACGTATTAATCATAATATTGAAAATAAAAATTCTGACTCTATTGAAATACAAAAATCAAATATTTTATTGGTTGGACCGACTGGTTGTGGAAAAACTTACTTGGCTCAGACATTGGCAAAATTTTTAAATGTGCCTTTTGCTGTTGCTGATGCAACAACACTTACAGAAGCAGGCTATGTAGGGGAAGACGTTGAAAATATTTTACTTCGCTTATATCAGGCGGCTGATTATGATGTGAAAAAAGCTGAAAGAGGAATTATATATATTGATGAAATTGATAAGATCTCACGTAAGTCAGAAAACCCATCTATTACAAGAGATGTTTCTGGAGAAGGTGTACAGCAAGCATTGTTAAAGATGATTGAAGGGACTACTGCAAATGTACCGCCTCAGGGTGGAAGAAAGCATCCACATCAAGAATTTATCCAGATTGATACTTCAAATATTTTATTTATTGTTGGTGGAGCGTTTGTAGGCTTGGAGAAAATTATTGAGCTTAGATTAAATAAAAATAGAGGTGTTGGTTTTGGATCAACGCCAATGACACAACTTGAAAGAGACATAAAAGCTTCACAAGAGTTTAAGTATTTAATTCCGGATGACTTACTGAAATTTGGTTTGATCCCAGAGTTTGTTGGACGAATTCCGGTAGTTGCAGCATTGGATGCTCTGGATGAGAGTGCACTAAAGAGAATTTTGGTGGAGCCTAAAAATGCAATAATCAAGCAATATCAGCTTCTTCTAAAATTAGATGAAGCTGATTTGCAATTTGAACAAGATGCAATAAATGCAATTGCTAAAGAAGCTATAAAGCGTAAAATGGGTGCCAGAGGTTTGAGAAGTATTGTTGAAGAAATAATGACTGATCTTATGTATGAAGTTCCTTCAAGAAATGATATTAAAAAAATTAATATAACCAAACAAATGGTGGAAGATAGAACCAAGGCTGAGGTTGTACCACTCCCTTTAGATAAAAGAAAAGATGAAATAGCCTAAATTATCCTTTTTTGGTTTATAATATTCATGTTGTGAAAATAGGTGTGCCAAAAGAAATATTGGATCAAGAGTATAGAGTAGCCCTTACTCCAGCTGGAGTATTTGCATTAACTGATCAAGGTCATAAGGTTTATATTGAGAACAATGCAGGACTAGGGAGCAGTATCTCAAATGATGATTATGTGGCTGCAGGTGCTCAGATACTAAAAGATTTACAAGAAGTATTTTCATCAAGTGAGCTTATTTTAAAGGTAAAGCAACCACTGGAAAATGAGTGTAAATTATTAAAACCAAATCATCTACTTTTTACTTATTTGCACCTGGCGGCTGACAAAAATTTAGCTTCAAATTTATGTAAGTCTGGAGCTACATGCATTGCATACGAAACTATAGAGTTACCAAATGGAGCTTTACCACTACTTACCCCTATGAGTGAAATTGCAGGCAGAATGTCGGTTCAGATTGGTGCCCACCATTTGGAAAAATTCTTCGGTGGCAGGGGTATTCTTTTAGGCGGCGTACCCGGTGTTGAACCTGCAAGTGTTGTAATTATTGGTGGGGGAACCGTTGGTATAAATGCAGCTAAAATGGCAGTAGGCTTGGGTGCAAAAGTAGTAATCTTAGACAATAATTTAAATAGATTGCGTGAACTTGATGATTATTTTAATGGCAGACTTCAAACCGTTTATTCTACTCAGCATAAGCTTGCTGAACTTGTTCAAAAAGCTGACCTGGTTGTTACGGCAGTATTAGTGGCTGGTGCTAAAGCTCCCAGGCTGATTACAAAAGATGTTATTTTAAAAATGAAGGCTGGATCAGTTGTCGTTGATGTTGCTATAGATCAGGGTGGATGTGTAGAAGGTGTAAAGCCAACTAAACATTCTTCACCAATCACAAAAATAAATGATGTCAGTATTTATGCTGTTCCAAATATACCAGGTGCAGTTCCTATAACCAGTACCAGTGCTCTTACCAATGCTACTCTTCCATATGTGCTTAAGCTTGCAAATTATGGCTATAAAGCTGTTTATGATGATCTGCCTTTAGCTAAAGGTGTTAACGTTCATAATGGTACGCTGGTTCACGAAGTTGTAGCTCATGCTCTTGAGATGGAATGTTCCTCACTAAAATGATTTTTATTGTGATATATGAATAAGATTTATATTTTATACGGTAACAATTCTCTGTGTATATCTGATCGTATTAAGGAAATTTTAAAAGAATTATCTTCTAATGACACTAGAAATGTTTTTGTTCAAAGGCATAAGCTAAGTGCTGCAGAAGATTTGGACTTTTTATTTAATTCATGTGCTAATTTGCTTTTGTTTACTGATGATTGTTTGCTTCAAATTGATACAAGTATTAAATTTCTTCAAACCGCGAATAAGAATTCCCCCCAACTTACAAATTTTATTAAGTCATTTGCAAACTATAAAACGATAGTTTTTGTTGTTAATGTAGAAAGGGTTGATAAAAATACTAAAAAACAAATTTACGATCTTTCAGTATTGAAAGAGTTAAGTGGTAGTGCACAAATAGAAGAGTTCGTTAAATTAAAAGCTTGGCAAATAAATGATATAAAAGCTTATATATCTCAGTTGTTAAAAAATTATGATTTGAAATTTGAGAATAATGCCTTAAATTTATTTGCTGATTATGTTAAAGATGACATTGAAAATTTAAATTCTGAACTAGGCAAATTGCAAACTTATCTTTTGCCTGAAAATCTAGTTACTGTTAATACCGTTAAAGATTTATATTTTGTTAGCTTTAAAATTGAAGACTTATATAAATCAATCATACAGCGTGATTATTTATCATCTGTGTCTTTTATGAATCAAATATCTAAATCATTTAATTCACTCTATTTGATTGCTGTATTGCAAAACAAGCTCAGGCAGGCGTTAAAAATTAAGTCTTTCTCTGATATTAGCTTAAACCCCTTTCAGATTTCAAAACTCACAGGAATTAATTCTTATTTTGTTGAAAAAGAAATTATTAGTTTAAAAAAGACATCATCCGATTGTTTAAAAAGAATTATTTTAAATATAAGCCAGATTGAACTGAAGATTAAGTCTGGTGTAATTAAAGAAAGTAACTCATTGGAAATGATATTGCTAGGTTCTTACTAGCTGTAGGCAGCATTTTTTTTGCCATCCAGAGGTTTATTTACAAACAACTTTTCTATTGGACTAGAATCATCAAGTTTAACTTCCAGTTCGCTTGACCAGAATGTAACTGGAGAAGCCTGGCATAGCTCTTCGATTTTTAAAGCATCCTTTTCTGTGGTAATTATATTTTCAACATTATTTTTTTGTGCTTTTTGTATTACTGCTTTAATATCATCGTAATTATAAGGATGGTGATCTGGAAATTCAATTTGATCAATAATTTTAATATTACTGCATTCTAGTAAATTAAAAAATGATTTTGGATTTCCAATGCCACAAAATGCAATTGCTGTTTCTTTAAATTCATTACTAAGCATTGTTTTTTTTATGTTTAATGCTTTGAACTGCTTTATTTTATAGTGCATTGAAATAATTGGTTTGCCGTTTGTAAATGAACTAATTTTTTCTAAACAGAGGTTTTTTAACTCAGGCTTTTCTGCATTGGATAATACTATTGCTGTTGAACGATTTATAGCGCTTGGCGGTTCTCTCAGTAATCCGGCTGGGATGAGTTGACCATTATCAAAAGGTTTATAGGAATCAATGAGCAAGATGTTCTCATTCCTGTTAAGTTTTAAGTGTTGGTATCCATCATCTAATATTAATATCTCTGCCCCAAGTCTAATTGCAGAAAGTCCTGCTTTTACTCTATCATTGCCTACAATTACAATTGCCTTTGGTGATTTTTTTGCAATTAAATATGGCTCGTCCCCGCTTGTTTCATGATCTACGAGGATATCCTGACCATCACTTACCAAGACCTGGTTTAAGATTTCGTTGTTATTTATTTTTCTTTTATAACCTCTGGATAGAACAGCAACTTTATATCCTTTGTGAATAAGATGATTTGCTATTTCAATTGTTAAAGGTGTTTTTCCTGTTCCACCGGCTGTAATGTTTCCTATACTTATTACATTTGCCTTAAGTGTGTATTTTTTTAATACATTTAGTTTGTATAGCAGTAACCAAAATTTGTAGATGAAAAAATATGAATACGAGAATATTTTTAATAATGAGTTAAAAAAAATATTTTCTCTATATTTATTATAAATATGCAAGAATTTGATTTGTAGTATTTTTAAGAACTTCTGCATTTTGATTAATTATATTAATTCCATTTTCTGTATGGTTAATTCTTTCTTTTTTATTTAATATAACCTCTTTTATTTTACTTATAAGTTCATCCTTATTATTAACCTGTGCAATTGCATTAGTGGTTTTAAACGGCCTTGATAATTCTAATATCTTAAAATCGTAAGGTCCTATTATTGTATACGAGTTAGCTCTTATAGGCTCAAGAATATTGTGTCCACCTATTTTTGCAAAAGTACCACCAATTACACTTATGTCAGATATTTTGTAATAGCTTTGGAGTTCACCAATAGTATTTAAAACAAATATTTCGCTTGAAGATTTTATCAATTGTTTTTCTGATTTTAAGACAGGGATTAAATTGCTATTTTTAATTACATTTATCACCTCATTTATTCTATTTGTATGCCTTGGTGCAATTATTAGTCTGATATTAGAAAAGTCAGTAGATAATCGTTTTAATGTTTCAATTGCTATCTTTTCTTCACCTTTATGTGTACTGGCAAAAATCAAAGTGATAACCTTCTCTTTATTCTCATATGGATTGAAAAAGTCATTGTTAGCTGATTTATTGTTTCCATTTGAATCAGATACAAATTTTAGATTTCCCAGTACTTTTACTTTATTTTTTGCTAGCCCAAGCTTTTCAAATTTATTTGCATCATTATCTGATTGTGCTAAAACTATTGAAAATAAGTTTATGATTTTCTTGAAATAAAATTTAAATAAAAAATAATTTCTGAATGATTTATCTGAAAGCCTTGCATTGACAAGGATTGTAGGAATATTTCTTTTATTGCAGATTGATAAAATATTAGGCCATATTTCTGTCTCTGTTATTATTAAAAGCTTTATTTTCGCAAAGTTTAACAGCTTGTTTATTATGACTGGGAAGTCAAATGGAAAATAAAATACTAAGATATCCTTGTTTTTTGTTATTTTATTTGCAAGATTATATGCAGCTTTAGTAGTACATGAGACCATAATTGGATACTGATTCTTACTTATATTGATTTTTTCTATTAGTGGCAATATTGCATTGAATTCGCCTACTGATACAGCGTGAAACCATATCCAGTCAGATTTATTTTGCCATGATTTAATTAAATCTTTCGGCCATGCACCGACCTTTTGCCAAAATCCACTAATCATTTTTTTTATATGCCTTTAAGGTATTTGCCATTAGCATTGCAATTGTCATAGGTCCAACACCTCCTGGGACAGGTGTAATAGCTTTGCAAACAGATTTTACATTCTCAAAATCAACATCACCAACTGATTTTGATATACCGTTCTCATATACTTTGTTTATACCAACATCAATTACAATAGCATCATTTTTAACCCAGCTGCTTTTTATAAGTTTTGCCTTCCCTACTGCAGAAATTAAAATGTCAGCAGTTCTTGATACAGACTCAATATTTTCTGTCTTACTATGAGCTATGGTAACCGTTGCATTTTTTCCAAGCAATAATGCTGCAAGCGGTTTACCAACAAGAGTTGATCTTCCTATTACTACTGTATGTATGCCACTTAAGTTTATTGAATAGTGTTTTAATATCTCCATTATTCCAAGTGGTGTACATGGTACCAGGCAATCTTGACCTGAGAAAAGTTTACCTAGGTTATAGGGGTGTAAACCATCGACATCTTTGTTTGGATCTAACTGCTCAATTACTTTGTCAGATTTTATATGAGCTGGCAGTGGTAGTTGCACAAGAATCCCATCAATGTTTTTATTGTTATTAAGAAGTTTGACTTGCTTTATTAGCTCTGTTTCAGAAACGTTAACCGCGAGCTTATGAACCTCAGAATATATACCAATCTTTTTTGATGTTTTTTCTTTATTATTTACATAAGTTAGGCTTGCCGGGTTATCACCAACAAGTACCACAGCTAATCCGGGTATCCTTTTATTTTTTGATTTCAGTAAATTGATTTCATTAGAGATATTATTAAGAACTTCATCTGCAAGGTGACGTCCATTTAAAATTAGAGGTGTTGAATTTACTTTTGTCATGATCTTTAATTATAAGAAAATATCTATATGCCACTTAACTTACCAAAACCGATAAAAAATAACTCTACAATTGGCTTACTTTGTCCTGCAAGTGGCTTTGATGATTATAAACCAATTGAACTTGTAATCAAATATTTAAAAAGCAATGGCTTCAAGGTAAAAACAGGAAAGTATCTACTTTCTTTAAAAAAAGATTATAAATACTTATCTGGAACAGATAAGCAAAGATTAACAGATTTTATGAGTCTTTGGACTGACAAAGATATTGATGCAATTTTTTGTTTGAGAGGTGGCTATGGATGTTTGAGATTGTTAAATCAGATTGATTTTGCAAAAGTAAAAAAAACAAAAAAAATCTTACTTGGTTTTAGTGATATTACTGTGCTCCATATGGCTCTTTTTGCAAAATGTAATTTAGTTACATTTCATGGTCCGCTGCTTGGCTATAAATTTATAGACAAACATTTAAACCCAGTTAATAGAGAAACTCATAACAGTATGTGGAAAATATTACGGGATGAAAATTTTGATTTTAAATATTCATTTAAAAATTCAGGAACAGTTATTAAACCGGGCAAAGCAACAGGTGTTTTAATTGGCGGTAATCTGACAGATATTTGTTCTATGATAGGAAGCAGATATTTACCTAGCTTTAAAGACACGATTTTTTTTCTTGAAGATTGTTATGAAGAGCCTTATAGAATAGATAGACTGCTAACGCAAATTGTTGATGCGCATTTGCTTGACAGAGTTAAAGGTTTTTTGTTTACCAGTTTCTATAAGTGTAAATTTAAAAATAACAAGCAGGTTATAAATTTAATAAAGGATAAAGTCTTACAATATAACGTGCCAATTATTTACAATATACCAATAGGACATGATAGAAAAAATTTTACTGTGCCAATAGGCAAAAAAGTTGTTCTGGATGCTGATAATCTAATATTGAAATCATATTGATGTTAGAATTCAATCTTGGTGTACGCATGACAAGCTATTTACTACCTTTTGAAAAAATGCATGGTGCTGGAAATGACTTTGTTCTTTTAGAGAGAAGGCATCTGCCAAATGGTGTTGACCATAAGGCTCTTGCTAAGCTTCTGTGTAATAGAAATTTTGGGATTGGTGCAGATGGTTTAATTATTATGGATCTTAGTTCAGATGCTAAAGTCGACTTTATATGGAATTTTTATAATTTAGATGGTTCTGAAGCAGAAATGTGTGGTAATGGGATGAGGTGCTTTGCTAAATATGTTTATGAAAGAGGCTTTACAGATAAAAATACTTTTTCTGTGTTAACCAAAGCTGGAATTATCAAGCCAACTTTAGAGCACGATGCTTCGGTTTCAGTTAACATGGGGACTCCTGTTTTACCGAAAAAAATAAAAGAAGAGTTGCTAATTGGTGATAAGAAAATAAATTATTCGTATATTGAAATAGGTAACCCTCATTGTGTGATTTTTAATGATGAAGAAATCAGTGATTCTGTCTTTTATGATTTAGGTCCAATTATTGAAAAGCACAGCAGTTTTCCACATGGTGTTAATGTTGAATTTGCCAAGGTTTTAAATAAAAATGAAATAAGATGCAGGGTCTGGGAACGAAGTGCTGGCCCAACTTTAGCCTGTGGCACTGGAGCATGTGCTACGTTAGTTGCTGCAAATATAAATAACTTATGTGGCACAAATGCAAGCATACACCTTCCTGGTGGGTGCCTAAAAATAAACTGGAATACAGCTGAAAACAATATTTATTTAAATGGTCCAGCAACATCTGTTTTTACAGGTCAATTTAATTTAGATCCGAAAGTTGTCTGCCATTAGCGTATTTGAATTAAATGATTAATATTGAAAATAATATAAGCAAACGCAGGGAGTTATATAGAAGACGTAGAAATTTCATTCGTAAAATCTTTTTTATTTTATTTGTACTCTGTTTCTTGGCATTTGTTAACTGTGGATATAAGTTAGTAAAAAATGCTGAAGTAAAAATAGAAGTAATTCATAACAGGCTAATTAAAAGACAATATGTTAGTGATTTTGTACAGGGTGAAATTGGTAAGAGTAATTTTTTTCTGGTATCGCCCAGGAAAATCGCACAAACATTATTAACTGCAACCCCTATTCTTAGGGATGTAATTATAAGAAAATATTTATTTCCACAATATAAGTACCTAGTGGTTGTTAATGAAAAAAACATTTGGGGTACCTTTAGGACTCATAATGATGTAATAGGCAGCAGGATGTATGTTACGGATGATGGGAGTATAGTCTCGCATAGTTATTTAGAGCTAAGTGCATTGCCGGATAATATAACTTCAATTATATTTGAAGGCTCGGCTTTTCCATCTCAGCGTCAGATGCAAATTTTAAAAGAAGTATGTAATCAAATTAAAGATTTTAATTTATTGATTGATAATTTTTCAATAGATAAAAATTATGACCTGGATATTTATACGACTGATCGATATCTTATACATGCAGGTAAAATTGATCAATCATTAACAGAAAAAATAAAAAAAATAAAGTATTTGTTGAATGTAATAAAACAACATTCTTTTAAGGTACAATATTTAGATTTAAATCTGGAGGCAGGAGCTGTTTTAAAGACATACCCTGCTGAAGAGAAACCGAAAATGAAAAAAGGTTTGTTTGGTAAACTTATGCTAAACTAACTGTTTTAATTACTCTTTATTAAATATAGGAATAAGTAATATCAACTTGTTATACATGAAATAAACATTTAAATTTGTGCTAATATATGAAACCTTGAATTAACCTATAGGAGCTAGTTGCATTGAGATACATAAAACCAAAAGATAAAATATCTAGAAAATATGGTGAACTTCTTTCTGGCATGCCATTATTTGAGTTGAATAAAAGGCCTTATCCTCCTGGTCAACATGGTTTAAAAAGAACAAAAAGTTCTGAGTATGGGAGCTTACTTCAAGAGAAGCAAAAATTAAAACACTGTTATGGAGTTGCTGAACGCCAATTTCAAAGATACTTTAATAAGGCTAATAAGATAAAGGGTCCAACAGGTGAAATTCTTATTCAGCTACTTGAAACAAGATTAGATAACCTTGTTTATCGAATGGGTTTTGCTCCGACATTGCCTATGGCAAGGCAACTGGTAACTCATGGTCATATACTTGTAAACAATAAAAAAATTGATATACCTTCATATGCAGTAAAACCTAATACAGAGATTATCTTAAGAGAGAAAGCAAGAAAATTAGAAACTGTAAAAAATGCTATAAAGAATACGCCGCAAGTTTTGGATTATATTTCAGTCCAGAAAGAAGAATTTAAAGGTAAATTAAAAGAAGTCCCACAAAGGCAGCAAATACCTGTAAATGTAAATGATAGGTTGATTGTTGAGTTCTATTCACGTTAAGAATCAAAATAATAATATTAATATAGTAATAGCCCTATGAATCTCAGTGTTTTCTTATTGTAGTCTTTAACAATTTCTGTATAAATTATGGCTGTCTTAACCTAAGTATTAATTTCATAAAGTAAGCTAAGTAACTAATAAAGCCATGAATGATTCAGAAAAAAATCAAGCTCTACTAGATTCCTCAATAGATTACCTCGACGAACAAGTAAGTGTTTTAAGGTCAATGCTTTCTTATGGCTTAAATTTACCTTTAGAACAAATTAAAATCAGTTTTCCAACACTAAAGAATTTTTATATAGTTAATGGTATTCATAAATCTTCCTGGGCTATTTATATTAATCACGAAAAACTGCCGAAATTGCTTTACACTGGAAATTTTTTAATTCAGGGCGGGCAATTCGGAAAAAGATCACAACGCTCACCGTTTGGTGCTCAGGCCTTGTCACAGTTAACTTCTGTAGCAAATACTTTTTCATGTGAAGCTTCATTCTTCAAACAAAATTGGACTCACGATTTGAATTTGTTTGGTGAAGATTCTGAAAAACTCAAATTTTCAGTTAAAGAATATCAAGAGTTCTTGAAAATATTAAATATAGTTAGAGCTAAATGGTTATTGCATTTAAGTGAAGAAGGAAATTTTGATTTTGTAATAATTGAATTCTCAGAGCCATCCGATCCTTTGTTTTTTGTTGACTTGGAAAATCTTGATAGCTCAGCAACCAGAATAAGAATACATTTTAAACCTATTACACAAAATGCTTTAAATCTGTTTCAATCTTTATCTACTGGTACTGAATTTGAAGGTAAATTTGTAAGCTTACAACCAGGCACATGGTTGCGAGATGATGTTTTGATCGAGATGGAAAAGTTTTATGCTGATAGGTTTTTCAATGGAGAGCAAGTTAAAATTCAATTTGAAAATACAGAGTATAATTTTAGTAACCCTTTTAAAGTTCAAGCCTTAAAGCCAATATAAATTAGACAATAAAATATCTATTTCTGATTCTCAGGGCTTGTTTTACCAATGATTATATAACTTACTTGTTCTACGATATTAAGAGTAAGGTCAGATGTTTTTTCAATTGATCTTATCGTTGCTAGAAGTTGAGCTTCTATTTGGGCTTTTTGTCCGGCAACTTTTGCTACTTCATTTAAAATTTCCTTGTAGATTATATTATGAAGAAAAGTTATTTCTGAATAAGTTCTTGAAATGTCTGAACATTTATCTAGGCTAGTTGATAAATATAGTGTTAGAGCATCTCTCAGTAATTGTTGCACTTTGGTGGCCATATTAATTAAATCTTCTTTGATCTTTGGCTTTAAAATGGCTACTTCTGAAATTTGAGATAAAGTACTGGAATATTGCTCTGTGATTTTTTCTAGGTTCAATACAATTTGTATCGATCCAATAACAAATCTTAAATCTTTAATTAATGGCTGCTGAAGTGTTAGCACTAAAAAGCATTGATCATTCAGTAACTTACTCTCACTTTTTATCTCTTTTGTTATTTGGCTTAATGAATTTACAAGATTATCTGAATATGATTCTAAGAGTAAGTTATATAAATCAGAAACTTCAATACACTTTTCACCTAGTAGGTAAACTTTTTGTTTTAGATCAGCTAAGTCTCTTCTAAGTGGAGTACGTGTTGTCATATTTTTAACCTTTAAGACCTGTTATCTGTGGTGGTTTTTATTTTTCTCCATTTTTACTAATCTACAATTTTTATTTGCCATAAATATGTCACTCGTTATAATTGCTTATTAATCCCTGTTACATTCTAGATTATTTACTTGTATGTTGATATCCTATCTAGCTATCATATCTCAGACAATAGTAGAATTCTATACCAATACTTTTTAGTCTAAAAAATTAACAGGAGTAAACAATGGAAAAAACTCTAATGATTCTAATAATCGGTAGTTCTATACTGGCAATAATTTCAGGTCTTATGCTTAGCAGTTGGGTTATTGGATTAAGCCCGGGAAATAAGAAGATGCAGGAAATTGCAAAAGCTATACAGGATGGAGCAAGTGCATATTTAAATAGGCAGTATAAAACAATAGGTTTTGTTGGAATAGTTTTGTCAGTTGTCCTTTATTTTACTTTAGGTTTACACACCACAGTGGGTTTTATTATTGGTGCACTCTTTAGTGGTTTAGCTGGATTTGTTGGTATGAATGTCTCTGTAAGAGCAAATGTGAGATGTGCTCAGGCTGCTCATAATGGGCTTAAAAGTGCTCTGGATGTTGCATTTAAAGGTGGCTTGGTTACTGGTCTTTTGGTTGTAGGGTTAGGCTTATTGGGTGTTGCTGGCTATTTTTATTTTTTGCAACACATTCAGCCGTTAAAGATTAATGAAAATGTTAGGGCATTAATAGGGTTAGGATTTGGAGGAAGTTTAATTTCTGTTTTTGCTCGACTTGGGGGAGGTATATATACAAAGGCAGCTGATGTTGGTGCTGACCTGGTTGGCAAAGTTGAAGCAGGCATACCTGAGGATGATCCAAGAAATCCTGCGGTAATTGCTGATAATGTTGGTGATAATGTTGGTGATTGTGCAGGTATGGCAGCTGATTTATTTGAAACTTACGCTGTAACTGCAATAGCTGCTATGCTTCTAGGCTGCATAGAATTTCAAAAGTATATTATTGCTGGAAATATTCATCCTGTAATTTACCCTTTAGCGCTAGGAGGTATTTCAATTGTTTCTACAATTGTCGGATCATTTTTTGTAAGGTTAGGTAAATCTCAAAATATTATGAATGCTTTGTACAAAGGAGTAATCTTTAGTGGTCTCTTTTCAGCAGCTTTGTTTTATCCTGCAACAAATTATTTAATGAATGGGCTTGGTATGAGCACGACTAAATTGTACTTGGCTTCTTTAATTGGTTTATCTATTACTGCCGCTATAATGGTTATCACTGAGTACTATACATCTACAAGTTTTAAACCTGTCCGGTCGATAGCTCAAGCATCAGTTACTGGTCATGCTACCAATATAATTGCTGGACTTGCTGTTTCAATGAAGTCTACAGCATTACCTGTTTTGGTTATTGTCGTTGGAATTATATCTTCTTATTCTTTGGCAGGTGTTTATGGAATTGCACTGGCTGTAATGTCAATGTTGTCTATGACCGGTATTATTGTTGCTATTGATTCTTATGGTCCTATAACTGACAATGCAGGCGGTATTGCTGAGATGGCTGGGCTTTCAAAGGATATTAGAAATATTACTGACCCATTAGATGCTGTTGGAAATACTACAAAAGCTGTTACAAAGGGATATGCAATTTGTTCAGCAGGCTTAGCTGCAATTGTTTTATTTTCATCTTATACACAAGATTTACAAGAGCATTTTCTATCTATGGGGAAAAAAGCAGTTAGTTTTGATTTAGGTGATCCATTTATTATTGTTGGCTTATTTCTTGGAGGGTTAATTCCGTTTTTATTTGGTGCTTTGGCGATGGAGTCCGTTGGGAAAGCAGCTTCCCAAGTAGTAGAAGAAGTACGAAGACAGTTTAATGAAATAAAAGGAATTATGGATAATAAAGCAAAACCAGATTATGCAGCATGTGTGGATATAGTAACAAAAAGTGCTTTAAAAGAGATGATATTACCTGCATTAATCCCAGTTTTGACCCCTGTTGTTGTTCTGCTAACTTGTAACTTATTTGTAAAATCATTTGATAGTTATGCATCATCAAAGATTATTGGGGGTATATTAGTTGGTAGTATAGTAACCGGAATTTTTCTTGCAATTGCTATGACTAGTGGTGGTGGTGCCTGGGATAATGCGAAAAAATTCATTGAGGAAGGTAACTATGGAGGTAAAGGATCTAACGCACACAAAGCAGCAGTTACTGGAGATACAGTTGGGGATCCATATAAAGATACAGCTGGTCCAGCAATAAATCCAATGATAAAAGTTTTAAATATTGTTGCTCTATTGATAATAAGATTTATCTAATATTTACATAGCATTACACATAATTAATTTAATTTATCAGTAATATGATAAACCATAAAATTAGAAAACTAAATATAAAAGATATAGATGAATTAGAAAAAATTGAACTTGAAACATATGGTAAATATGGCTGGTCAAAAGATATATTTAAAAGTGAACTTAATAATCCATTATCCTTATATCTAGCTTATGAAGGTTTGAACGAGGGCTCTAAAATTTTAGGATATATAGGGACCTGGCTTATAGTTGATGAAGGACATATAACAACATTAGTAGTTTGTTCAGATTTCAGAAGGAAACATATTGCTGATATATTACTATATAATTTAATCGTTCAACTTAAATCAAATAAGATTAAATGGTTAACATTAGAGGTTAAAGCATCAAATACTCCAGCAATAAATTTATATAAAAAATTTGGTTTTAAAGAATTTGGAATAAGAAAAAAATATTACCAAGACAATAATGAAGATGCATTATTGTTATGGACAGAAAATATACAAACAGAAGGATATACAGATAAGCTAAAAGGTATAATGTCCCAATTTTTATTAAAAGAAAATGATGCTGATAAATCAAATTATAAATTATAACGAAATGACTTCTTTTTGATTTTCTTTAAATTTATTATCTAAATTTATATAAGTGCCTGGTTTACCATTTAGTAATCATTGAAACATGAAACAATGGCTTAAAAGTAGTGTTTCCGAGGAGATCATCCTCTAGATAACATTATATTATTTGAAATAGCAGACTTAATCTATATATTTTACTTATTTACTTCTAACAACAGTTCTAAACAAAAAATACCATCGTCACATAATAAGGTTTTAATTTGTTTAAGCACTGGGTATTACATAAAATATAAAATGGGTTCTTTATTCTTGTGATAGCAGTTAAATGAGCAAAATTTTAATAATTGATGATGACAAAGCAATCATTGAATTGGTTAAAGTTAATTTAGAAATTCAAGGACATAATGTATTGGTTGCAAATGATGCATTAACCGGCATTGCAATAGCACAACAAGAAGAACTGGATTTAGTTATCCTTGATCTTATGATGCCTGGGGTAGACGGCTTTACAACATGCCAAAGATTAAGGCAACAAGAAAACACAAAAAATACCCCTATATTAATGCTCACAGCATTATCAAGAACTGATGATAAAGTATCTGGTTTTAATGCTGGTGCCGATGACTATTTAACTAAACCCTTTGAATTACCAGAGCTTTATGTTCGAGTACGTGCTTTGCTAAGGCGTTCCGGAAAGGTTGCTTCAGCACTTACACTACCAGAGATATTACATGCTGGCGACATCACATTAATACCAGAAAGTCGTGAAGTTAAAATAATAGATAAAGTTGTACGTTTAACACCTATTGAATTTGAAGTACTTCATTGCCTCTTGCAACATCATGGTCAAACAGTAACAACTAGCAAGTTATTAGAAGAAGTGTGGGGTTATTCACCTGATGACGATGTAGATACCATTAGAGTTCACATTAGGCATTTAAGAACAAGGGTTGAAGTTAATGGCAAAAAATATATAAAAACAGTTTATGGTGGCGGCTACCAGCTAATACCTGATGGCTTTATGGCTAAAAGTGAGCAATCAGCATAAGAATAACAATTTTTAGGTTGAGTAAATTCTTGCTATAGTAATTTACCGCACCCTTTAATCCTTTTATCTAAAGTGGGCGCTTAGCTCAGTTGGTAGAGCACTTGTTTGACGTGAGGCTCAGACCTGGCTCAAATACACTAGCAGAAAGACTTTCAGACAATTATCGAGTTTTAATTGTGCCTCAAATTGTCCCACTTAATTTCCTCACTAAAATTATACCTAACTTTATTTACATTGTACATACCACGCATTAATAAAGGATTATAAGGGTTATAACTAAAAACATTTGGGGTATTCAATCATTGGCCGCTAGCTGGTCTTAAATTGAACTTATTTTGTTTAGCAAGTGATTTATATCTAAGCAAATAAAATCGCAGCTAAAAACTTATACACAAAATAAAACAATAAAACAATTCTTTAGCAGTAATTAATATTGAGTGAGGTATATCCACCGTACCTTGGGAATTAATATGGCAAAGGGGTTAATGGTACGACTGTATCTGTGAGATGATATTCAGTGCTTTTTGTTTGCTTACTCATTATTTCATACTCCTTCTTTTCCATTTTTCCTTTAATTCTTCCATGAACTTTTTTACTTCTGGCGGTGGTGGGCAACTACTACCTGTAGTGCCTATCCTCATTTCTTGTGGAGTAACTTGTACTTGCTCTCTACTATCCTCAACAGCTTGTAATAATTGTGCTGGAACAGGGAAAAATCCAGACTTATGAGTTTTAATAAGATGTTCGACTGCTCTTACAAATTGATTATCAGTTAATTCACTTATTGCTTTATAATAATCTTCCAAAAACATTGTAGGAATATCGTCTTTTTTAAAGAAGTTACTTAGCTTTACCATACCTTGACTAAACACTGTATCAGTCAACATTTATTTTTTCCTCAATCAGCATTAAATCATTCTTCTTTTTTCTATTTTCATGAAATTGTTTAAAGCTATCTATATTATTTATCGCTTGGATACCTACTCCATATTGGTTTGCAAGAAGTTTTTTCTTGTCTTTGGATACCCAAGTCCTAACCGCAGCTTTCCAGTCCTTCATGGGCTGATTACCCACTTTCCAGCCTTTACTTTCGTAAAAATTAAAAAATGCGTCAGGGTCAACTGTATAATTTTGCTCCTTTATATATTGTTCAATCTCTTCAATACGAGGTTTTATAAATCCCCTTGCCTTATCCTTATCCTCTTCTTTATCTTTTTCTATATCCTTATCTTTATCCTTTTCTTTAAGGGTATGGATACCCTTTGCATACTCTTCAAGCAGGTTATGTTTTTTTAGTAAAGATAGAACGTGGGCATGAGGTTTAGACTGTTCCTTAAGCTCACCATACTGAAAAGATATAAAACCAACGATATACCAGTTTCCATTTTCTAAGACTTTTATTCTCTCTTTATCTTGATTTAAAACTTTTAAAGCCTCTTCATATTCAAGATGTTCTCCTATGCAAAATGAGAGCAATTCGAAGTCTGGCTTCCAAACCCCTGAGTTATCACAAGTGTCAGTGATATATTGCCAAAGGTTCTTATATTCAACTGGTAGCTTCCTAAACCAAGGGTCTTGCCACTTAGCTGTATCAGTAAACCGCTTCATAACACACTCCAAAATATTTTCTGACCATTTTTCTTTGAAGAATGTATTAGTTTTCTAATTGCACCTTTAATCTCAATTGCTGTTCCGCAAATGCAAGACTTTACTATCCTTAAGTATTTATCATCTAATAGGCACAAAAAAGTCCTATCACGGTATTTATCCATGTTTTTATCTCCTTTTTTATTTGCAGGAGAAAACTTTTGGTACAATTTAAATGACTAGTAAAAACTTACCTTTAGTTTTCCCCTGACTTTTATCAAAATAGCAGGGGTTTTTATTAAGCTACTTACTTTGTAGATTTATAAAATAGAGTTGCATCATCTTTTATTTTTGAATATAAGTTTTTGATGGTTTCTCTAATTAGCCAAGAAACACTCCTATCTGTTAACCTAGACATCTCAATTGCTTGAGACCACGTTTCATCAGGTATGCAAATTGAACGCATTTCGGGTCTAATTCTCTCACTATTAGTATTTGCTGACACTTACTTTTCCTTTCTGTGTTGAATATCTTTCTGAAGGTACTTTCACCACACATACTAACAAACAGTTCAGAAAAAATCTTAAGTGTTTTTTCATCTAATCTAAAAACATATTTTTTTCAACAAATACTACAAAAAATGAGACATAATTGTTAAGTTTCATAACTATCTAGAACCTCTGAAACCTAGTCTCCATGCGGTATAGCCGTGTACACATGTATACAGTTTTGTGTATCAATGTACACCGTGCGGTATAGCCATGTATACCATTTTGTACAATGTAGAGGAAAAAATTAGAAACATCTCTTACTACAATCTAGGTCTAGATGAAAACTTTTTATAAGATAATTCAAATGTTTTCTACTACTTACTTTGAAATGGAATGAAACTAGTAGGTTGTGTTATCCTGTTATTTAATCTCAATTAATTTCGACGGTATATAAAAAGGCTTGCTAAGTAAAAATAGTGATCCTGTCTTGCGTAAATAAATCAGAAAAAATGTTTTTGGATAAGGGGCTAAGAGCCATAGGGTCAATGGGTCATAGGGCTACATGAGTAAAACTACAGTAGAAGACTGTCTGGCACTATCAGTATTCTTTCTTAACAAGAATGGGTCGTTTAGAAACTCTGGTTCAGGTACTTTGTCATGGTCCGACAGCTTTGGAAATAACGATTGTGTTGCTTACTCAATTAATCTATCTCCTTTTACCTCAGATATTGAATTACATTATTCAGTAACAGAAGATTTAAACATAAGCAATGATATAGACCAGTTATTTCTATTGACTACTACTTCTTGCTTCTTAGGTAAAAGATATTGGTTTATTTGCTCTTGTGGAAAACGCATAGCTGTTCTCTATCAGCCACCAAATAGTAATTACTTTAGGTGTAGACACTGTCACAATTTAACCTATGAAAGTAGGAACCTAGTGGCCTATAAAAAGAGACTAGGTAAACCACCGACTTTACTAGAACTTGAGCAGTTAGAAAGTAATATCAAGAGAAGATACTACAATGGGAAAATAACAAAGAAATACAGAAGATTTAATAAGAAAGCTACTCAATTTTATCTTTTTGTATCAGCATGGCACAAAGATTTTAAGGAAACACTTTTAAAGAAAGAATTAATAAGTTAGCTCTTTTTATCGTCACCTGAAAAATAAAATACAGTTCCGCAAACCAAGGATAAAGCAAATAGTTCAAGAAGTATCCTTTTAATATCGACTGATAGACCTACTTCCTCATCTACCACGCCGCCATTTGCTTTGGGTGGAAACCAAATAGGCGAATAACCATATGCTCTTTTAATGCTTACTCCACCACAATTTCCCTCACTAATCCATGGAACGCATAACACACAGATAAAAAATACAGTTGCAACATATGCAATTAAAGTTGTCTTTTGTTTATTGGTGATTTTCATAATGCCCCTTTAATTCAAATATTTTTACAAAAACTTATAGGTGCCTTTTTACTTTAAAAATATCCTTCTTTGCTTCATGCTTTGCTTTATTGTGCCAATTATTGGCTCAAGTATATATTGCCTATTATATCTTTGCAACTGTAAGGAACATAAACAGTGGCAAAGTGGAATACAAAACTAAGAAAAGCTAGATTAGATATGGAATTATCACTTTCTCAGGCAGTTAAACTCCTAAATGAATGCCACAAAATTAAAATGAATAGAACACAACTCGGAAAAATTGAAAGAGGAGAAATAGACTGTACTGTAGCAAAGTTTAAGGCCCTGTGTGATATTTATTGTGTTGAACCAAACTGGATTTTGGATTGGAAAGAATAAACCATTTACCACTTCTGCATCTCTTTAATTACCTCATCTTGCGTAGTCATCAAATACCCTTGTGTGGTTTTTAAACTTACACCTATATAGGTATAAGAAAAAACAGCTACAATGTATTCTAGATGGCAAGACTAACAGAAATAGTTAAAGACCAAGACCTCGTATGGCAAGGTTTTTCTTCTTGTACTTCATTCCATGCTTTGATTGAAGACAAATTAAACCAATACAAGCAATCTCCAGTCGAAAAAAATAGTGATTTTAAAAGTGGTCTTCTTGCTTTAGAAATAAACAATCTAGTTTCTACATTCAATGAACAAATTGTAAGTTGGATAATCGCAATAGACAAGTGGTATAAAGATAAGAGTAAGACCCTTCTTTACTACTTGTGTTCAGTTAGCACTGCTGAAGTAAATAGCTTTATTGACAAATACATTGCAAGATATAAAAAAGAGAAAAATGATTTTTTACAGTCTTATACTTATAACTTAAAAGATGAAATTAAAAATAAAACCTTGGGAGAAATTGACTATTGCTTTGAATTACTATTTACCACAACATTTTTTAAAGATGATGAGGCAAGTAAAAGACTAATAACTGAAGGGATAAAACAAATCCATAATAAAACAAGGCATGCCTATGTTTTATTAAACTCAACAAAACTAGGGTCTTTATTTGTTCCTGAAGGCTATGGTACTAAAGGAGTAAAGGTCTTAGATAATGATACAAGTGAGGTGCTTCCAGTAGTTGTAGTCAATAACATTAGCCTTTTACAAACATATCTTTATGTAATCCAGCACACTGCTAATCTTTTTCAACTCATAATTGGCATATATTCTTTTAACAGATTTGGAAATGATGGAACAATCAAAGAAACAATGTTGGAAGAGGTAAGGACAAAAACTAGTCAATCTGGGTTTCAATTTGTCACTAATATGTTTGAAGCCTTAAAAAAGTTTCTACTGAAAGCTAGTTGATTAGCTTCACCACCCCTGCATCTCTTTAACCACCTCATCTTGCGTAGTCATCAAATATCCCTGCGTAGTCTTTAAATCTGAGTGTCCAAGTGCTAATGAAATAATATTCAATGGCTTTCCTGCATTGGCATTTATAGTTGCAAAAGTTCTTCTAAGTCCATGAGGGGTTACATTTATTTCAACTCTTTTTGACAGTCTTTTTATTTTCTGTTGTAGAGTATATCTATCAAAAGGTCTAGCTTCAATAGTGGTTCTATGAACTGTAACAAAAAAGTTTTCCAAATTAGTTCTTGGCCTGACACTTAAATATTCAAGCAGATTGTCATATAAACTATTACAAATACCAACATATCTATTTTTCTTACCCTTACCTAAATAAACAAATATCCTTTTATTTGTAAGATCAACATCTTGTAACCTTAAGTTAGTAACTTCACCATTTCTAAGGCCCGCATAGCCTAAAATAGCGACTAAGGTCTTATTTAATAAGACATCATAGTTAGATTGGCCTCTATGCCACTTAGAAGCCTCAAGAAGCAAAGAATTAAACTGCTCAAGTGTACAATGTGTTCTTTTAGGTGGATAAACTCTTTTGGGCCTAAATTGCCTAACTTCATCTAATAAGTTTTTATTAACCAGATTTTTAGCAATCAAATATTTAAGAAACGACTTAACTGCTGAATGAATATTAAACTTTAGGCTATATCTTTCTGGGCTAATATTCCCAAATACGTACCTTATAAAATCAAGAGAAATAATTGGAGTTTTGCCATATCTTCTAGGTATATGGGCCAAATAATAATCTAAGCAATGGGTATAAATCTCCATTGTCCGTGGACTTAATGGCTTGCCAGTTAAATTACCATTTTCACACCACTTAAGCCACTCTAATTTCAATTCATTTAAATCGTTTAAGTTTGATAAGTGGTTATTTACTATATTCTGATTTGCATTAAGTCTTTTCCAGTCAAAATATGTTTGCCAAGGTATTACATACTGAAACTTACTTTTCCTTGGGATAGTAATAGCCGGTAGAGAACCACTCTTTACAAGCCTTATTACTGTTTTTTTAGACTTTCTTAAGTCTTTTGCAATATCTGCTATATTTAAAATGTTTTCCACTTTGCCCACTTTAAAAATTGGGACAAAATGGGACACGATTAACCAGTCATTACATTGCTGAAAGTCTTATGGGCGCTTAGCTCAGTTGGTAGAGCACTTGTTTGACGTACAAGTGGTCAGAGGTTCAAGTCCTCTAGCGCCCACCATTTTAAGCGATTGGCATCTGTTCACCACTATCCTGATTTGTTACTTATACTTTTTTTTGTAATAGTACTTTAAATATAATACTTAGCAATAAAATTAATACCAAGGATACAAGCCATGGCAAAATCATGTAACTTTTATTATTCACAGAAGCATTAACATTGTTACTATCATCATTTTTATATCTTTTAACAATTTTATGCTTGTGAGGATTTGACATTTCAAGCAAGTCTTCTTTCTTAAGAATATCTGTCTCAGCATTTGAATTAAATTTAGTATTATCATCTATCAATTCAAAAGACGGGTCATTACTTTTATATATGTTAGTTTTAATATTTGACTTATCTAATTCATTCAATTCATCACTCTCTTCAGTAGAATCTTCTTCTTGCTCACTATTTGTTAAGTTTGTACTTGAAGTTTTAGAAGAGTCTTCAACAATAACAAGGAATTTTTTGTAGTCTGAGAAAGACATCTCATTACTGCCAATAAACTTAGCCTCTTGAAATGTTGAGGCATTATTATTAATTTGAAAAGCATGGGTAGAGGTTAAAGAAATTAAAAATAGAGTAAAACATGAGAATATAATAAATAGTTTCATATTACCGGTTGTTTCTATTAATTTTTTTACCAATTTCATTTAAAGTTCCTTTAAAAATTATCGAAAACCCTAGATTTCATACTATTGAGAAGAAAGTTAATTACAACAGTTCCTTTATTAAAACAAAAAAGTATTATTTTTTCATATAAAATGTCATTAGGAAATAAAAATGAACGCTTACAATAAAAATATTTCTACCATCATAATTTTAATCTGCATAATTTGTATAATTTGGGGAATCTTCTTACCAAAAAATAATATTCAGAGCAACCCTATTGAAAATAGGTTAGAGAAGGACTCATATTTGAGTATAAACCCTAAAACATTACATAGTCCATTTAAAGGTGAAAAAATATCAGTAATAAAACTAGAGGGAGTGATCAGTGATTCAAATGGCACCTCAATATTTAAGGATATTACTTCAAGCAACTCTGTGTTAGATTTATTAATCAAAGCAACAAATGATCCTTCTGTTAAAGCTATAGTTATCAGAATAAATAGCCCAGGTGGAACCGTAGCAGCTAGTCAAGAACTTTATCAGGCAGTTCTAAAAGCAAGAAAGAAAAAACCCGTGGTAATTACAATGGGTGATATTGCTGCATCTGGTGGATATTATATTGCATCTGCAGCAGATGCAATATTTGCAAATCCTGGAACACTTACAGGAAGTATTGGTGTAATTTCTTCATATTTAAATTTTTATGATCTGCTTAATAAAATTGGAGTTAAAGGCATTGTAATTAAGTCAGGGGAATATAAAGATATTGGAAATCCAACAAGACCCTTAACTGATAAAGAGAGAAAAATTCTACAAGCAATATTAGATGATTCTTATAAACAGTTTTTAAATGACGTAGCAAGAGGAAGAAACATACCAGTAGAAAAGATTGCTCTGCTTGCAGAAGGATTAATATACACTGGTGCACAAGCTAAGAAAGTAGGCCTTGTAGATTATTTAGGTGATTACAATAAAGCAATAAGGTTTACACAAAAACTTGCCAAGAAACGTTTTCCAGAACTTGCCAGAAAATATAAAAAAAGCGGACTTCCAATTGAAGAGACTTGGAAAGAAACTTCAATTTTTGATATGTTGTTAGGCGTTACAAATAAGATGGTAAATTATAACGTACTTGATAACAAAATTTTAAAGACATACTCTTATTCAAAATTTCAACCTCTATGGCTTCTGGAATAGTTAATCTAACTCAGTTACTTTTTTGCTGCAAATTGTGAGAAGTAATTAAATGGTTTAGGAAACTTCTTAAGCTCTTTGATTTTCTTCACAACAATTTCCCTGACTTTTTTTTGTTGATCATTAATTGGCAAAGTTGCATCAACAACTGTAAGCCCATATTCATCAATCATTTTTTCATATTCAATTAATATTTTTTCCTGAAATAATTTAAAACTTTCCTTTATATCGCTCGAAAGCCCCAAATCCATACCAGCCTCATAATATTTAATTTGAGCACGACTACTTAATATACGATCCAATGCAACATTTAAAGGTACTTTAAAATAAAAAGCTATTGTAGGCCTTACTGCAAACTCATAAAGTTTTCTAACCCAGCTAGGATCAACACCACGAGCCACATCCCGAGCAAAAGCTGTATAAATATACCTGTCAGCTAAAACAATTGCACTTGCTTTCAATGGTGGTATGATTTCTCTTTCTATACGATCCGCAAAATCAGTAGCATGAATTAAGCTAAAAGTAGTTGGTGTCAATATTTGTTTTGTTTTACCACGCCTTGTCGTAGTCTTAACCAATGGAGAAGAATTCCATTCACTAAAAAACACCCCATAGCCCTCGTTTTGTAACCACTGGTGTAACAATTTAAGCTGTGTACTCTTTCCCGAACCATCAATTCCTTCAACTGTAAAAAGCTTTCCAGGAAATTCTTGATTAAAATATTTGTTCATTTTTATTTGAAAACATTTAGGCTTAAATGTTTTTTCTTCCTTTCGGCGCTCAGAATATTGCTCACCGCAACATTCTTTGCTTATCTATTTATATAGTGCAAGGCAGCTTTGCATTTCTCGAAATCAACACCTTCCCTTTAATCAGATTTGTCCACCTCAGGCAGAACAAATCCTACAGTTTATAAGAGTGATAAAAACTTTTATCATTTTCAAGATTATCACTGTTTTGCCGTTTTATATTCATTAAAAGAAATTTCGAAATGTCTTTATGATTAATTCAGACAGAAATACACCAAATATCTATGTTTTGAATAAATTTTTATTAACAATACAAGGCAAATGTATTCAGTAATAACTGTAAACTGTTTTAATTTAATAGTTTAAAAATATTGTTATGAAAAATAATAAAATAAAAATTTCTATACTTGGTGCTGGCAGTTGGGGTGGAACATTAGCATGGCTACTAAGCAAAAAATATCCAAATGTTAATTTATGGACATTTAGTAAAGAAGAGTATGAAAATATAAACAAAACACGCTTACTTATTAGACCAAAGAAACTCAAACTTAGCAAGAATGTTTATATCACAAGAGATTTAAATTATATTGGACAAAACAGTGACTTAATAATAATAGCTGTACCTACAAATGCATTTAAAGACATCATAATTAAAATTAAAAAACTAAAAATTAAAAAAAACCTTATTTTCTTAAGTGCTACAAAAGGCATCACTACAAAGGATAATCTAAGACCATCACTTATACTAAAAAAATATTTACCTGGAAATCCTGCTGCTGTTCTATCAGGTCCAAATATTGCACTTGACGTAGTTTCTAATGCACCAATTATTTCTGTAATTGCATGTAAAAACCCTAAAATAGCAACCTTATTACAAAAGATATTGTCTTCAAATCATTTTCGGGTTTATCTAAATAAAGATGTAAATGGAGTTGAGATTGGCGGAGCTTTAAAGAATGTCATTGCAATTGCTAGTGGCATGTCGGATGGTTTTGGGTTTAATATAAGTACTAAAGCTGCTTTAATAAGCAGAGGGTTAATTGAAATTACAAAAATAGCTATTAAAGAAGGTGCAAATCCAAAAACCTTATTAGGAGCAAGTGGAATTGGTGATCTAATAGCAACATGTTGTAGCGAAAATAGTCGTAACTATAAAGTGGGATATCAGTTTGCAAAAGGAAAAAATCTCAAAAAGATTTTATCTGATCTTGGACAAGTTGCTGAAGGTGTAGAAACAGTAAGATCAATGATTAAACTAGCCAAAAAATATAAAGTAAAAGTGCCAATTGCAAGTGCTGTATACGACATTATTTTTAACAATAAAAAACCAAACATAGCTTTAAAAACTTTGTTAAACAGACCTATGCCAAAATATGAAATTGAATTTTAGAACAAAGACATTAGGTCACTTTTGACAACTTTTCAGCTTTTTCTAATACTTCATCTATATCGCCAACCATATAAAATGCTTGTTCAGGAAGGTGATCGTGTTTTCCTTCAAGAATTTCTTTAAAGCCTTGAACAGTTTTTTCAAGTTTTACATACTTACCTTTTGTACCAGTAAAAACCTCTGCCACAAAAAATGGCTGACTTAAAAATCTTTGAATACGCCTTGCTCTGTTAACAGTTAACTTATCATCTTCTGAAAGTTCATCCATACCTAAGATTGCAATGATGTCTTGAAGTTCTTTATATCTTTGTAGGGTTTGTTGGACTCCACGAGCAACATTATAATGCTCATGACCCACAATAGAAGCTTTCAGTGCTGCACTTGTAGATGCTAATGGATCCACTGCTGGATAAATCCCAAGCTCTGCAATTTGACGACTTAAAACTGTAGTAGCATCTAAATGTCCAAAAGTAGTAGCAGGTGCTGGATCTGTAAGATCATCAGCAGGAACATAGATAGCCTGAACTGATGTTACAGAGCCATCTTTTGTACTTGTAATTCTTTCCTGCAACTCTCCCATTTCAATTGCCAGTGTAGGCTGATAACCAACAGCACTTGGCATTCTACCTAACAGTGCTGAGACTTCAGAACCTGCCTGTGTAAATCTAAATATATTGTCAACAAAAAATAGTACATCTTTTTTTTGCATATCCCTAAAATATTCAGCCATAGTTAAAGCTGATAAGCCAACTCTCATTCTAGCTCCAGGTGGCTCATTCATTTGACCATAAACTAATGCAACATTTTCAATGACTCCTGACTCCTTCATTTCATTCCAAAGATCATTTCCTTCTCTTGTTCTCTCACCAACACCGCCAAAAACAGATATGCCTTTATGGGCTTTTGCAACATTGTTAATAAGCTCCATGATAATAACTGTTTTGCCAACACCAGCACCACCAAAAAGGCCAATTTTTCCACCCTTTACATAAGGTTCAAGCAAATCAATGACTTTAATTCCAGTCTCAAATATTTTTATTTCAGTGCTTTGATCAGTTAATTTTGGTGCATGACGGTGAATTGGCCATCTTTCAGCTGCTTTTATAGGCACGCCTTCATCTACAAGTTCACCAAGAACATTAAAAATCCTTCCCAGCGTTTCATTACCAACAGGTACCGTTATCGGATTTTTAGTATTCGTCACTTGCATACCACGAGAGATTCCATCGGTAGAACTCATTGCAACAGCTCTAACTTTATTATCACCAAGTATTTGCTGAACTTCTGCAACAATATTCACTTCTTCATTAATTGAATTTTTTCCTTTAATCAGCAAAGCTGTATAAATTTCAGGTAGATGACCAGGCTGAAATTCAACGTCAAGGACTGGTCCAATTATCTGTGAAATTATTCCTTCATCTTTTAATATAGTCGTAGTCATAAAATAAAATTTAACTATAAAATAGTATCATTTAAGATAAAGTTAGTAAACAGTATTTTTAGTTATTTACTTATATATCTCGGTAGCTGGAACTGCTATAACATTATCTTTTAATTTATCTGTTTTCTCAGAATCCTTATTGCTTTCAATTGAATCTGCATTATTTTGTACACCAGCTTCTCTTAGCTTTAAGTGATTATTTATAACAATCTGATTAACATTACTATCTTCATCATGACATACAAACCTAATAGTATTAGGGACTTGACTCAAAGCTTTATCGACAAATAAAAACAATGAAAGAGCATCACCCGGATAAAGTATATAAGTTTTATTGTGAGACAAAAAGCTATTGTCATCATCTAAATTATTATTTTTTTTGCGGAAATTAACAGTACGCATAGCACTATTAGCAGCAGTTTTAGCTATACCACCAAACACAATAGATGCTGCTCCTGCCGCAATATTTAAAGCAGTAAGCTTCTTTTGTAACTTTCCATTAAAAAGAGAATTTATTTCTGAAATACTAGAATAATTTACGCCCAGATCAATACTATAACCAGGCACAGAAAATGTTTTCTCAGATCTATTTTCAAAATATAATTCGTACAAATCATACCTATTTGACACAACCTTATCCATGGGTGCATCATCAATTTTTCTTACATCATATTCAAGCCCGTCAATCTTTTCAAAAACAGCACAAGAAAACAAAGGCTGAAAAAAAAGAAAAGCACATAAAATTAATGAGCATATCAATTTAAGCATATTTTTTTTTACTGCACATTTACAAATCACAGAAAAGCAACCCCACTCTTGCTTTTATCATATTCATACCCTGAGATTCTTAACGATTTCTTAAATCTGAATACGATATCTGAAAATTAGAATCAGAACTATCCCCTAAAACATATTTTTTAATTAATAGCGGCGACTCTGGAAATAAAGATCTGGCAGTATCGGACTCAATTAAATACTTTTCGGCTTTTTTAACAATGCCACCTAAAGGTATTCTTAACGTACTAATCTTAAGGCTTGTTGGTGTTAATTCTATAAACTTAAAGCTGCAGGGAAAAGCAATTGGACTAGGACTTATCAGATAAA
Organism: Candidatus Melainabacteria bacterium; assembly: GCA_016201905.1. Classification (GTDB taxonomy): domain Bacteria; phylum Cyanobacteriota; class Vampirovibrionia; order 2-02-FULL-35-15; family 2-02-FULL-35-15; genus JACQBQ01. The sequence goes on from JACQBQ010000010.1 coordinate 37,801, forward strand.
TACTCTTATTTATTAGCTTAATTCTATTCAAATATTTATCACCAGAAACCGTTAAAACAACCTGAGGATATTCTTTTAATATTTTGAAATAATTCTCAACACTGTCACTTTTTATAATTTCTCCTTCAGGATCAATTAACGCTCTGTGCATAAATATCAAAGTCAAAGTTTTTTTATTTTCTTCCAATATTTTTTTCAACCATTTAAGTTGATTAACAGAAGCGTGATTATTTTCAAACATTAAGTCACTGTCAAGTGAAAGCAATAAATATTTTTTTATTTTATAAGACCACCAGGTTTGTTCAACAGAAGGACCAAATGAGCTTAATACCCTTGTAAGCTCATCCTTCTTTTGAGTCTGTTTTTCATTTTTACCAGGCACCAGCAAAACATCTGACTTGATTTCACTTACCATATCAAGAAATAAATGCCAGACATTTTCAGAAGCACCATTAATAAGGCTCCCCGAAAAGCCAGAAATATTATTACCTCCAAACACCACAAAGTCAGAATCAAATTTTTGATTAATATATCTGATGATTTCTTGGAATATTGCCTGACTTTCAAACAAAAGTAACCCATATTGCTTTTCAGCAATATGTTTTTCTCTTTGGCTTACAGACGGAGTAGGAAATAGATTTAAATCAGATATATAAACCAGCTTAAGGTTTGCAGCATCAGTATATGAGTTAGCATAATTATAACTTGCAAGTAGTATGCAAATTAAAACCACCAGAATAGATACTCTTTTTACTTTTATACACATTTTCGTTATATTAAGGACAGGAATAACATTTACAAGATATTCAGATAGTATTATAAATCAGAATGAGACCAATTAATAATTTTAAAATTATTCTACTCTCAATTTTTCTATTATTATTTTTTAATATTCAAGAGGTTAATTCAATCGAGCAAATTAACATGAAGTCAAGCGTTAAGTACATTACTGAAAGAGATGGAATACGCGAGTATTTTTTACCAAATGGACTAAAGGTCTTATTAAAACAAAATCATTCAATTCCACTTATATCATTTTCAATCTGGTATAAAGTAGGCTCACAAAATGAAACAAAAGGAATTTATGGACTTGCTCACTTTTTAGAACATATGATGTTTAAAGGTACAAATAAATACAAAAGAGGCGAAATATCAGCAATCATCCAAAAATATGGGGGGATTTTTAATGCTTTTACATCGTGTGACGGCACTGCTTATTATGAAACTATTTCACCAAAGTATTTAGAAAAAGTAATTGAAATTGAATCTGACAGAATGAAAGGATCACTTTTAAGTCAAGATGAACTTAATTTAGAAAGAACTGTGGTTTTATCAGAACTTGAAGGTGATTTAAATAATCCTGTAACACTACTTGATCAAACTTTACGTTTCACAGCTTATGAAAAAGGTCCATATAAAAATCCAACCATTGGTTATGAAAAAGATATAAGAAGCATTGATTCAAAAATAATGAGAGATTTTTACAACAGATTTTATAATCCAAACAATGCAACTATTGTACTAGTTGGAGATTTTAATGAAAGCAATGCAACAAATCTCATTGAAAAGCATTTTGGAAGCATTAAAAACACAAACAGCACAAATGACCATATCATCATAGAAAAAGATAGCCCTCAAAAAGAAGAAAAGAGAATAACAGTTAAAAGATCGGGTTCTTTTAAACTTTTAGAAATTGCTTATCATACAACTGATGCAAAAAATAAAGATCTCTATCCTTTAAATGTAATTGAAGAAATTTTAATCAAAGGCAAAAAAAGCCCTCTAAATAAGGTACTAGTTGAAGCTGGGTTAGCAACTGAGGTCTCAGGTGGTGCTGAAATAAACAAGGAGCCAGGATTATTTTACTTTCTGGTCTCTTTAACACCAAAAGCTACCCACAAAAAAGTTGAGACAATTATTACAAATGAAATAAATAAATTAATTAAAAATCCCCCAAGTGAGGAAGAGATACTGGCAGCTAAAAATAGGATTAAAGCAGATTATCTATTTAATTTAGATGGAACTTATAATCAAGCATTAAACATAGGATACTTTGAATCAGTTAATGACTGGAAGCAGTCAACAGAGTGGCTAGATGAAATATCAAAAGTCACTAAAGAAGAAATTTCAACCGCGTTAAAAAATTATTTTCAAAAAGAAAATAGAACTGTTGGCTATTTTATTCCTAAGATGCAAAAAGGAACTAAATATGAAAATTTACCAATAAATTTAAGCAGAACACAGCATTACAAGAACACAAGCCTGGTAGAGTCAACTAAACAAAGCAGCTTAAGCAGTGAATTTCAAAGACTCTTTAAATATAAAGAATTAAACTTAAAAGACGGTTCAGAATTATTGATTTACAAGAATATAGATCTTCCCATCACTTATTTAAGTGGCATTATAAAAGGTGGTTCAAGCTTACTCCCAAAAGAAGATGAATTGAACTGTGAAATAATAGCAAGGACTCTTGAAAAGGGCAGTAAACACTATACAAAAGAGCAAATTGAAAGCATCTTAGACAAAACAGGTTCTCATATTGATTTTGGATGCGACGAAGAATCTTTTAAATTTAATGTGGCTTCAACAAATGATAATTTAATTCAAACAGTTGATTTATTTACAGATATCTTGATGAATCCAATATTTACAGAGAAAGAAACAAATAAAGAAAAGGATAAGCTAATTGCTGAAATAATCGAGTCAAAAGATAGTACGGAGGAGATAGGAAGAAGGCGATTTAATCAAATTATTTACACAAAAGGTCATCCTTATTATTCAAATGATTTTGAAGAAGATATAAAAATAATAAAAAATATAAATAATAAAAATTTGTTCAGCTATCATGAGAGATTAATCAAGAATAACAAAGCTATTATTTCAATAACATCCAATCTAAAGGACAAAGATATAAAAAGTGTGTTAGATATACTTGAAAAAAACATATTCAATGGAACTCCAAAAACTGAAGGCAAGATAAACATTCCAGATACATTATTAAGAGATATTCCAAAGACAGAAAGCATTAACGTTGAAGATAAAATGCAATCAGATGTTTACTTAGGACATGCAGGTAATCTAAGAAGAACAGATCCAGACTTTTACAAGCTTCATATTGCAAATTACATCTTTGGTGGTAGTTCCCTGGCAAGCAGATTAAGCAAGAGAATAAGAGATGATTCAGGACTTGTTTACAGGATTTACTCATATATCAATGCATCCCATGGCAAAGGAGAATTTGGAATTTATTTTGGAGCAAACAATAAAAATGTTGACAAAGCAATAGAATTAATCAAAGAAGAATTAAATAAGTTTGTTACAAAAGGTATAACAGAAGACGAACTAAAAAAAGCAAAAGCATCACTAATTGACTCCTTTATTTCAAGAAATCTTTCTACAAACAGAAGCATTTCAAGTACAATAGCTGGAATAGAATTTTATGACTTAGGCAATAATTACATAAACAATTATCCAAAAATAATTGATTCATTAAAGCTCGATGAAATAAATACAGCAATTAAAAATCACATTTTCCCGGATAAATTAAATATTGTTATTGCTGGCGAATACAAAAACATAAAAAAATGAACCGACTTCTTTTTAACTTCGCTATCCCTGGGGCAAGCCCGCAGGGTATTTCGCGAAGTTAATGACTTTGTCACCAGTCGTCGGAGAAGTCGGTTTGTTATTCGTCGCTTATATCTCTCGTGGCAAGCCACGGAGTATTACGCTCCTTCATAATAAATTAATCCAAACCTTCAACAGCTTTAGCACATGGCAGACAAATAGTCTTATGTTTATGATCCTTGCCTATATCAATAGAATACTTCCAACAGCGGGGACATTTTTCACCATCAGCCTTGGTTACTACTACAGTACAGTTCTCATCAGAGATGAGAGAATACTCATCATAATTACCTTTCTTATATACATCATTTAAATCATGAATAACAATTTGTGACACAATAAATATTGTTTCAAGCTCAGTTTTATTAAAGAGTTTCATTGTTTGATATTGCTGTATATCATTATTAAAATATAAATGTAATTTAGCTTCAAGTGATTTGCCAATTTTTTTATCCGTTCTTGCAATTTCTAATGCTTTATTAGCTAAATCCCTTATATTAATAAAGTTCACTAAATGACTATCCTTACCAATGTTTTTAACTTCCCATCTAAGGGCCAAGACAGAAGTAGCACTGTTAATTTTATATGGCATGTATCGCCAAATATCTTCTGCCAAATGAGGCAACACCGGAGTAAGTACTTCAAGTAAAAAGTTTAATATCTGACTTATTGTGGTTTGGACAGATCTCCTTGACTTAGATTTTTTACCGGCTGTATATAACCTATCTTTTACAACATCAAAATAAAACCCAGACAAATCTAAAGCACAAAAATTTTGTAATATCTGATAGTACTTATAAAATTCATATTTATTAAAAGCATCACTTACAGCTAGTCTTTTTTCATCCAAACAAAACAGAGCATATTTATCTATGTTCCATAAATCTTGATATTCAACAATATCCTTTTTTAAATCAAAATCAAAAAGATTACTTAAAGCAAATCTTGCAGTATTTCTAATGTTTCTATAGACCTCTGAAAGCTGCTTAAACATTGTTTGACCAATTTTCATATCAGAAGAATAGTCAGTACTAGCTACCCAAAGTCTTAAAATGTCTGCTCCATATTCATTTATTACTTTTTCAGGATCAACAACATTTCCAAGGGATTTTGACATCTTTCGCCCATTTTCATCTAAAACAAATCCATGTGTTAAAACCGATTTATAAGGTGCTTTACCTTTAAGTGCAACAGAAGTTAACAGCGACGACTGAAACCAGCCTCTGTGTTGATCACTTCCTTCCAGGTACATTTCACTTGGAGAGCCTTGATTATTTTTATCAAATAAATCTTTGCTTTGATCTACTACTGAATAATGCGTAGACCCAGAGTCAAACCATACATCCATAATATCTGTCTCTTTTTGAAACGTTGTACTACCGCACTGACATTTATATCCAGCTGGCAATAAGGACTCTGTATCTTTTTCCCACCATATATCAGTACCACTTACTTCAACAAGTTTTGCTATGTGATCAACTATTTGTTTATTAAGATGATCTTTATTACAACCCTTACAATAAAATGCTGGTATTGGTACACCCCATACTCTCTGCCTGCTTATACACCAGTCAGTCCTGGATTCAACCATTGAATAAATTCTATTTCTGCCAATTTCAGGTATCCACTTAACGTTATCAATTTCTTTCAATGCTTTTTCTCTAAACTTTTCAACACTGCAAAACCATTGCTCAGTTGCTCTAAATATAATTGGTGTCTTAGACCTCCAACAGTGCGGATAACTATGAAAATATTCTTCTTCTTTTATAAGTGCACCTTTTTTTTGCAAAAGTTCAATTACTTTTTGATTACCTGCTTTATGAACATAAAGTCCTGATAATTCAGCCCCAGCATCATCTGTAAGAATTCCTTTTGCAGTTACTGGAGACAAAACTTTTAATTTATATTTTTGACTAATACCAAAATCTTCCAAACCATGACCTGGCGCAGTGTGAACACAGCCTGTCCCGGTGTCTAAAGTTACATGCTCTCCAAGGATAATTGGACTTTCCCTGCCATAAAGAGGATGAAGACAAATACTATGCTCTAAATCTTTACCATTAATTTTTTCAGAGATAATACATTCTTCAGAAATCTTATTATTAAACTGAGACAATAATTTTTCAGCCACAAGTAAATAGCCAAAAGTTTTTGAATGTGCAACGACATAAGTAAAATCCTTATGCAAGCAAATTGCCATATTGCCAGGCAATGTCCATGGAGTTGTAGTCCAGATTACTACTTTTAAATCATTGAACTTTTCCAGTTTCTTTGCACTAGAAGACAATTTAGAAACAGGAAATGCAACATAAACACTTAAAGATTTATAGTTTTCTACATACTCTACTTCAGCTTCAGCTAAAGCAGTCTGACATGTAGCACACCAATAAACAGGCTTTAGTCCGCGATATATATAACCCTTATTAACCATTTCACCAAAAAGTTTTAACTGCTGGGCTTCAAACTTTGGGTAAATAGTCATATATGCACCAGTCCAATCACCTAATACACCTAGCCTTTTAAATTTTTCCTCTTGTAACCTTCTGTTCTTCATTACAAATTCTGTACATTGCTTCCGAATATCTAAAGGTGATAATTGTTCTGAATCATTTTTCTTCTTATCTTTTGATATTGCACTTTCTATAGGAAGTCCATGACAATCAAAACCAGGTAAATATGGAGAGTAATAACCTTGCAATGTTTTATACTTAACAACAATATCCTTTAATATTTTGTTTAAAGCTGTACCAATGTGAATATTGCCCGAGCTTAAGTAAGGTGGTCCATCGTGCAGTAAGAATCTTCCAATATTATTTTTTTTTCTGTCTTCTAATACTTTTTCATAAATTTTATTTTCAGACCAAAACTTTTGGATTTCTGGTTCACGGCGAGGTCCATCCCCTTTCATAGGAAAATCTGTTCTGGGCAAATTAAGGGTATCCTTATAATCAATTGCTTCTTGTAATTCTTTATTTTCCTGCATAGAGATCACTGATCTAAAAATATATCTATTTTTCTACTTTGTAATCATAGTACCAATACCAGTATTTGTTAAAACTTCAAGCAAAATAGAATGTTTTAAGTTGCCATTAATTATATGAACTGCATCTACACCTGATTTTAAAGCACTAATTGCAGCTTTAGTTTTAGGAATCATTCCTCCGGAAATAATCTTTTTCTTAATTAGTCTTTCAGCTTCAATAATATTTATTTTTGAGATAAGTGAGTCAGGATTTTTAGAATTTTTTAATACACCCCGTGTATCTGTCATCAATATCAATTTAGAAGATTTAAGTGCTGAAGCTATAGAACTTGCAACGCTATCAGCATTTATATTGTAGTTTTGACCCGAATGATCAGCCCCAACCGAGCTTATAACAGGAATAAAACCTTTTTCCACCAGAGTCATAAGAATTGAAGTATCAATTGATTTCACTTCGCCAATAAAACCATATTTTTTCATTTTTGAACTTGGTTTAGCTGAAAAAAGTTTTCCATCCTTACCACATAGACCAATAGCTTTAGCACCTGAAACATTAATTAAATTAACCAGGTCCTTTTGTACTTTTCCTACAAGAACCATTTCAACTATTTCCATAGTTTTTTTATCCGTAACTCTTTGCCCATCAATAAATTTAACGGGTAGATTTAACCTCTTTGACATCATGCTAATTTCTGGTCCACCACCATGAACAACAATTAGTTTTATTCCAACACAGCTGAGCAAGGCAAAATCATTTATTGTTTCTTTTTTTAATTCAGGATCGTTCATAGCTGAACCACCATACTTAACTACAAAAATTTTCTGATTAAACTTTTGAATATACGGCAAAGCCTGTGAAAGAACTTCTACTCTCTGCATTGACAACACACTATTCTTTTTTATCTTGTTAGGCATTATTTGATTTTAATACTTCCTGTCCTATATTTTAAAACCATTAAAGCATTTCTTGCAGCTTCCTGACTAGCATCTTTTTTGGTTTTACCAACACCTCTAGCTAATTCATTATTATTTAAAAATACACCAACTTCAAATCTTTTGTTATGATCAGGACCAGCCTCAGATAAGGTCCTATATACTGGCAAATCAAAACTGTTACCCTGCAGATATTCCTGCAATACAGCCTTAAAATTATCTTTCTCATTGTTTTTGTCAGCATATTCAACATGCTCTTTCCAGTAACTGATTATAAAATCCCTTGTTTTATCAGCTCCACACTCATAATAAATCACTGCAAGTACTGCTTCCATCGAGTCAGCAAGAATAGAAACCGGAAGTGATTTTTTTTCATTTTTCCCAAGTAAGAGATATCTTTTTAAATCTAGTTTTACAGCTACCTCAGCTAAGACTTTCTCGCTAACCACAAAAGCTCTTAGCTTACTCAATTGACCTTCTGAATAAACACTATATTTACTCATTAAGTATTCACTTACAACTAGCTTTAAAACCGCATCACCAAAAAATTCCAGACGTTCATTATCAATTAAACTCTTCGTAGATACTTCCTTAACATATGAAGTATGAGTCAAAGCTGTATCCAATAGTTGTAAATTTCTTACAGTCAATCCTAATGATTTAGAAAAAGACACTAAATCTTTTTTTCTGTTTTCGCTAAGTTCAACAAGTTTTCTAATCATTTCTAACTCTGTTCTATTAATATACTATTTATACCTAACTTAGTGGTTGTACTTAAAAAATATCTGCTCCTCGAGCAAATTAAAAAGCATTGAACAAAAGAACTACAAATAAAACAATTGAGATTGTAATTAGGCCCAGTTCAAAAATTAGGTCTAGACAATGGTGGAGTAAACAGCTTAAAAAATCAAAAAAACTGATTTCAAAATATTTGAATAATAGTACAAAAAGAAATTTAATTAGAAATTCGTCATTAACACTACTTCTTACCAATAACAAGGAAATACAAAATTTGAATAAAAGATTTAGAAATATTAATAGATCAACTGATGTCTTATCTTTCCACCTAAACAAAAAAGAGCAATTAAAGAAAAAATACTTAGGTGATATTGTAATAGCTACAGAGTTTGCAAAAAAACAAGCGATAAAAAAAAGGATACCGCTAGAAACAGAGTTACAAATGCTATTAATTCATGGTTACTTACATCTACTCGGCTATGATCATAAATTAATAAAACAAGCAAAGACTATGTTTTCACTACAAAATAAAATTTTATTAATGATGCTTACAAAATAAACAATTAACAAACTAATGAATAAGCTTACCGTATACAATAATCTGACAAGAAAAAAAGAAGTTTTTGAACCACTTCATCCCCCTACTGTTAATATTTATACTTGCGGACCTACCGTATATGATCACTCACATATTGGTCATGCAAGATCATCCATAACATGGGATTTTATAGTTAGATTTTTAAAATTTATGGATTATAAAGTCACCTGGACAAGAAACATCACTGACATAGATGACAAAATAATCAATAAAGCAAAAGAGATTAATATACATCCAGATAAAGTTGCAAGAATTTACACTTATTCATTTCAGGAAGATATGCTTGCACTAGGTATTGAATGGCCTGATTTTGAGCCACGTGCAACACAACATCTATCACAAATGTTTAACTTTATAAATGGGTTAATTAAAAATGGTTCAGCCTATCACATTGACAATGATGTATATTTTTCTACTACCACATTTAAAAACTACGGGAGACTAAAAGGACAATCAATATCAGAACTTGAAAAGGGTTTTGGAAGAATAGAACCAAATCCAAAGAAAAAACATCGGCTTGATTTTGCATTATGGAAAGGTGTTAAAGAACCAAATGAATATGGATTTGAAAGCCCTTGGGGTAAAGGAAGACCCGGTTGGCATCTTGAATGCTCTACAATGAATTACTCATTATTTGGAGAGACCATTGACATTCATGGGGGCGGCGATGACTTAGTATTCCCACATCATGAAAATGAAATCGCACAGTCAGAATCTTTTACTGGTAAACAATTTGCCAAATACTGGATGCACAACGGAATGATTATGGTAGATGGTAAAAAAATGGCAAAGTCAGAAGGAAATTTTATAACCATCAAAGACGCTCTAAAAGATTCTACCAGCAATGCAATCAGATTCTTTGTCTTAAACAGTCACTATAGAATGCCTTTAAACTGCACCCGAGAAGCTATTATTGCTGCACAAAATGGAATAAACAGACTTCAAGAAGCATTGACAGACTTTGAAGAGGATGAAAGCTCTAACAATTCAAATAAAAATAAATTTAATAATGAAATTTTAAATGAGTTTAAGAATGTAATGTTAGATGACTTTAATAGCCCAAAAGCTTTGTCTGTTTTATTCAAATTGACAGACTTAATTAATATTGAAAAGGACAAAAAAACAAAGAATGAATTACAGGGGACATTGAACTACTTATCAAAAGTGCTAGGGCTAAATTTAATTACCACTAATACTGTTGATTCAACAACAAAAGACAAAATTCTTAGTAAACTAATAGACGAACTTATATCCTGGAGAACAGAATCAAAGCTAAAAAAAGATTTTAGCAATGCAGATAAAGTCAGAGAAATACTAAACAAAAGCAAAATAGAAGTTAAAGACTTATCAGAAAACAAATACAGATGGCAAATAAAATTATAAAAAAATACAGAAAAATATTATTCGTTATTTTACTTCTTTCATTAATACTGTCTAATACAAATATCGTATATGCAATAAAGGTAAAGGAAATAGATAGGCAGGTATTATTAACTAATTTCAATCATATAAACATTACACTGGAATCATCAAAGGATTTAAAGCAATTAAAAAAATTAATCAAATATAAAAGACCCAGAGCAATTTATATCGAACAGTGGGTTTTAGATACATCAGGTAATAAAAGTTTATTAGAGAAATTACAAAAGATTTCTCAGAAATACAATACAAAACTTTATCTTATTATCGGAAGAAATAGCTGGTTTGGAAAAAGAGGTGTACTACACACATTAGAAGCTCTAAACACATATGGAAAACACGTTGATGGTATTGTGTTAAGAGTTGAACCACATAAAGTTAATGTGTGGAAAGACGATCTAGGTATTCAAGCACAAATATTAAACCAAATGCTTGATGCATATTCAGCAATTTACATAGAATCAAAAAAAACGGATAAACACTTTCTGGCAGAATTTCCCTTCTGGTTAAGTGACTTTAAAGGACCAAAAAAAACTTTTTCACAAAATGCATGTGATTATACCGATAAAATAATATTTCTGTTGGATAACACAGATAAATTAAAAACTCTGGATATAAACTGGAATGATGTTTCTTGCAATTACATTATTGATTTAACCAAAAGAGCAAATAATCAAACCGAAGAACTAATTCATGAGACCTATGAGATATTAAAATCAAAGCTTATTTTTTATTCAAATTTTAATGGCTTTTTAATTGATTCTGATTCAACGCTAAAAGAGTCTGAATAGGGTGAGGACTGTCCAACCATGGAAAGATGGCTCTGAGGAGCAACATCACCGCCCGCCAAAGGCAAGGCTCGTCAAGGCGGTAAGAGCCACCTGAATAATTACTGAATAGGGATATCTCTATAAATAGCATTGATTTATATGTATTAATGCCGATTTATTCATTTGAGAACTCAAATGAATACAATAAAAAAAATTATAACCTTATTGTTAATTGTCAACTTACTGAATTTTACTTTTACCAATAGCACAAAAGCACTGTCAATAGTGCTCCCTAAACAAAATCAAACCATCTTTAATAAAAATAAATTTTCAGGAAAATGGAACATGCAGACAATTGTTACAAAATCTACTTGCCCTTATGTATTTGTAGGAAGTACAACAAAATCTGATTTAGAGATAAAACCTTTACTGAATTTAAATTCAAAGAAAATCACGCTAAAAGCATTTTGGAAAGGTGGCAAATGGAGTAAAAGTAGAAGCACTATAAAACTACTAAACGAAAAAGAAGCAATTACAGAAAGAGTAACAGAATTTATTACAAAGGATAAAAATAATTGGAAAGCAATCTTAATAGATCACTTAAAATTAGACGAAGATAACATAATGCGCTCAGAAAGCATTGTAATACAATACAAAAACGGTCTGGCTGTTGGTGAGTATAAAACATTTTCAATACTTACAAAATCAGAAGAATCAGAACTTACCGAATAAACCGACTTCTTTTTAACTTCGCTATCCCTGGGGCAAGCCCGCAGGGTATTTCACGAAGTTAATGACTTTGTCACCAGTCGTTGGAGAAGTCGGTTTGTTATTCGTCGCTTATATCTCTCGTGGCAAGCCACGGAGTATTACGCTCCTTCATAATAAGTCTAATTACATCAAGTAAAAGAATTGACATAACATAATAAAAGTCTAAAGAAATAAAGAGTAAAATTATTTACTATTATAATAATAAACTCATGGAAAATCTTTTCTTAGTTGGAATATTTGAAATTACAACCCCGCAACTAGTTTTAATTATAATTGTTACTTTATTGTTTCTATATTTGTTCGCTGCATTATTTCTACCAGAAAGATTTATATAAGTGTTTGAATTAATAATTTTTATTACTTTACTCTTGAGCATCTTAATTGCTTTAAGTTACTTGCTAGGAAAATTTATAGCAACCCATTTTACTTTTCCAGACAATGCCACAAAAACCAAATTAGAAGTATTCTTTGATAAAATCGAGCAGCCAATTTATAGATTTTGTGGTGTAGATCCAAAGAAAGAGGTAAGCGCTAAAGAATACTTTTTTTCATTGTTTTGGTCAAACATATTCTTAGTAATAGTTTGTTTTTTTGCTTTGTATTTTCAGAATATCCTTCCATACAAGGGAAATGTAAGATGGCAACTTGATATTCCATTAATCCTGCATATTCTTTCATCTCTAATTACAAATACTTGTCAGACTCACCACATCCCCGAACAACATCTAACCCATCTGTCAAATTATTTCATAATGCCTCTTTTAATGTTTTACTCCAGCGCAAGCGGCATAGCAACAGGGATTATGCCCATGAGATCAATAACTCTTGGTAAAATCGGAAACCCATATACAGATGTAATTAAAGCAATGACTAGAATACTGTTCCCCATATGCTTTTTAGTAGCATTAATATTTGTTGCTTTAGGAATGCCAAATACATTTAATCCATCAGTAACATACCATACCTTAGAAAACATAAAACAAACAATTATTACTGGACCAATTGCAGCATTTGAAGCCATAAAACTGATCGGCGAAAATGGACAATCATGTTTAAATGCAAATTCTGCACACCCATTTGAAAATCCAAGTTACCTATCTAACTTTCTTGAAGTTGTCTTTATTTTAATAGTACCTCTTGCTCTAATTATTACTCTTGGATTCTGGTTAAAAAATCATAAACAATCAATTGTAATTTTATCAGTTTTGCTTTTTGTATTAATTTTCGAATTTACTTTAACAACTATTGTAGAACTAAAAGGAAATCACAGAATAAACAATTTCCTTGGTATGCATTATTCAAATTGGGTTGGCAAAGAAACCCGCTTTGGAATAGTTGGTTCATCAGTCTTTGAAGCTGCTATATCAAATGTAAGTGGTTCAGCCAACTCATCTTTAGAAAGCTTTCATCCAATAGCGATTGCATTAGCATTATTTAACTTGTCAAATCAGTCAATCTTTGGTGTTCAAGGCTTTGGTCTGGTTTTTACAATAAACTTTATTTTATATACATCATTTTTTATTGGACTAATGCTGGGAAAAACACCTGAAATTTTTGGAAAAAGAATTAAAAAAAACGAAGTTATATTAAGTTCTGTTTTATTGCTTTTAAATCCATTACTGGTTTTATTTGGCGTTGCTTTAACATTAATCCTTTACCCTGACCACTCAACAAATTTTTATGACCATATACACTACTATACAAGAGTATTTTATGAGTTTGCTTCTGGAGCAGCATCAAACGGCTCCGGACTAGAAGGTTTAGTTGACAACAATACTTACTGGAATTTAAGCTTAGCCTTTGTAATGTTTGTCGCCAGATATGGTGCTATGGCTTCAATGATAATGCTTGGAGGATCACTTGCAAGAAAGCCAGTCCTACCAACGACCTCTGCAACTTTTAAAACAGATACGATATTATTTGGTTTTGTATTTCTTTTCATGTCAATTATTTCCACCATATTAACCTATTTTCCTTTTATAATTTTAAGTCCAGTGAGTGAGCTATTAATTCAAAAATAAAACTATGGCAATAAAAAAAGATAAAAACAAATATACACTAAGCATAAATTATGCACATGTTGTTCAAAGCGCATTAATTGATTCAATTAAATATTTAAATCCTTTAATGATGCTCAGAAATCCGACAATGTTTATCGTGGAAATTTGCTTTTTCCTTATGATTACACTTACCATAAACCCTAGCCTATTCGGTCCAAGCTTATTAAGCAAGCAGAATAATTTATTCATTACAATAATTTTATTATTAACTATATTATTTTCAAATTTTGCAGAGATGATTGCAAAGCATCTTGCCAGAGCTCAAGCCGAAAGCTTAACTATTATCCATGGAGACATTGAAGTAAAAAGGGTTCTTCCAAATGAAACAATAGAATATGTTTTTTCGTCACAGCTTGAAAAAGGAGACATAATAAGAGTAAAAGAAGGTGATCTGATCCCTGTAGATGGTGAGGTTGTGAAAGGAATAGCAAGTGTTGATGAATCTGCAATTACCGGTGAATCTTCCCCTGTACTAAAAGAGCCAGGAACCGATATATCAAGCTCTGTAACAAGCGGTACAAGAGTTCTCACTGATTGGCTTTTAGTAAAAGTTACTTCAGAAATTGGTCAAACATACTTAGATCAGATGGTTAACATTGCTGAGGATGCAGAAAGACATAAAACACCTAATGAAATTAGTTTAAATGCATTATTAACAGCTACAACTCTTTCCTTTCTTTTGGTTGCCGTTTCACTAGCTGTAATATTAAATTACTTATATGTAAAAGTAGAAATCTCATTTCTTATTGCATTATTAGTTTGTCTTTTGCCAACTACAATTAGTTCTTTAATAACACCAATAAGAATTTCTGGACTTGATAGAGTAAATAAATTAAATGTTTTAGTAATGTCTGAAAAACTTCTGGAAAATGCTGGTGATATGGATCTACTTTTTTTAGACAAAACCGGCACTATTACATTTGGAAACAGAATGGCAAGTGAAATCGTTCCATTCGGAACAAATTCAATTTTAGACGTAGCAAAGACAGCATACCTGGCTAGTTACTTTGATCAAACACCTGAAGGTAAATCAATATTATCCTTGGCTAGAAGATACGGTGCAGAAGTTGACATCAGTCAAACTAACGGCACACCTCATGATTTTACAGCTCACACAAGAATGAGTGGAATCGATCTAAGTAATGGAGACATATTACGTAAAGGAGCATGTGATTCTATAAAGAAATTTGCTTTAAGCAGAGGAGGGAAGGTCTGGCCAAACACGGATCAAGTGATAGAAAATGTAGCCATTCAAGGAGGAACTCCCTTATTGATTTTAAAAAACAACGAAATAATAGGATTAATTAGCTTAAAAGATATGATTAAAATTACAATTAAAGACAAATTTAAAGAAACAAATTTGCTTGGTATAAAAACAATAATGTGCACTGGCGACAATGCACTGACAGCTAAAGTAATTGCAAAGGAAGCAGGTATTGATGAGTGCATGGCACAAGCAAAGCCTGAGGAAAAGATTCACTTAATAAGAGATTATCAATCAAAAGGTATGACTGTCGGCATGATTGGGGATGGTACAAATGATGCTCCAGCACTTGCACAAGCTAATATTGGGCTTTCAATGAATGCAGGTACGGTAGCTGCAAAAGAGGCATCAAACATGATTGATTTAGATTCAGATCCCACTAAAATAATTGAAATAATAAAAATCGGCAGACAATTACTTGCTACAAAAGGAGCACTTACAACATTTTCAATAACTAACGACATTTCTAAGTACTTTGCAATATTACCCAGTCTCTTCACTATCAGCGGACTTGAAGTATTAAACATCATGCACCTTCACTCTGAATTATCAGCAATAATTTCTGCACTGATTTTCAATACAATAATAATACCTCTCATGATTCCAATTGCACTAAGAGGTATACAAGTAAGAGCAGTTGAACCTCATAAAATGCTGCAGCATAATTTACTACTATTTGGTGTTGGTGGCTTAGTGATACCTTTTATAGGTATAAAAATAATTGATCTTTTAGTTGGGAGATTTATATAATGACTGGTATAAGAGTTTGCTTAGTTTCAATTATTTTAACCATCATTTATGTGTTTACCACAGTGATGTTAAGTAATTTGCTCTTTCATAGCAATTCAAATGGAAGCCTCATTAAGGCTAACGATAAAATAATTGGATCAAAACTATTAGGACAAAATTTTACAAATGCTAAATATTTCCACAACAGACCATCTTTATATAAGTACAAGAATGACATTTCCGGGAATTCAAATTTTCCTTATTATTCAAAAGAACTAAAAGATTACATTGCAAACAATTACTCTGAATTTTTAAAGCTAAACCACAATACAACTCCTGATTTAAACTTAATTACAGAATCTGCCTCAGGGCTAGATCCTCACATTACTTTTAAAGGTGCAATAAGCCAAGTTAATAGAATTGTAAATTCATCACAACTCAACAAAGAAAAAATCATTAAGTTAATCCAAAAAAAATCAAGTCCAAGAATACTAGGGCTATTTGGCGAAAAAATAGTAAATGTACTAGAATTAAACCTGGAATTAAAAAAACTCTATGCCAAAACGACTAGATCCGGATGAAATTTTAAAACAAATTGTCAAGCTGTCTACCGGCAGACATAAGATTTACCTTGGAATGGCACCAGGCGTTGGCAAAACATATAGACTGCTGGAAAATGCTATTGAATTAAAGAAAAAAGGAGTAGATATAGTAATTGGTTATGTAGAAATGCAAAATCGTCCTGGAAATCAACAACTGATTGATTCACTAGAATCCATACAAAGAAAAATATACAAAGTAAATAATAAAGATTTTTACGACTTAGATCTTGAAGCTATTATTGAACGACAGCCTGCTACAGTAGTGATAGATGAGCTAGCACATAATAATATTCCAGGTGCAGTTAATCAAAAACGATATCAAGATGTACAAGAACTCTTGAAACATGGCATAAGTGTTCTAACTACGTTAAACATCCATCAACTTGAAAGTATTGCCCCAATTGTTGAAAAAAGCTTAGAAATAAAAGTAAATGAAACAGTTCCTGACTGGGTATTAAATCAAGCGGAAGAAGTTGTTTTAATAGATATTTCAATAGACGAACTATACAATCGGTTAAACAAAAAACAAATCTACAATCAAGACCAACTCAAGCATGCATTAAATAATTTTTTTAAACGAAACAATTTAAACTTATTACGAGATCTGGCATTAAATATTCTTGCTGAAAGAGTTGACATAGAGGTAATAAGCGAAAAACTAAAAGCAAAAATAAAGGATAGAGTTCTCGTTGCTGCAAGTCCAAAAGAAAGTTCACTAAATCTGATTAGTCATGCTTCAAAACTAGCAAAAATATTTCATGCTGATTTAGACATTGTATGTTTACTAAAACAAAACTACAAAGAAAGCCTTATAGGAAAAATAAGAGAAGTTAGCAAATCTCATAACGGTAACTTTTTATTGGTAAAAGATACCAAGAGAGACACTGCCGATGAATTAATTCACTTTATTAAGTTAAACAGAATCACTCAGGTAGTTTTAGGACATAGAAAAACATCAACGTGGTGGGATATTTTTAAGAACTTAATTGTTTTCAAAATACTTGAAAACACAAGCAACATTGACTTACTAATTATCAACAATAAAAGAGAGGATCTTAATGAAAGCATACAAGCAGACAGTGAAAAGATCATACTTACAACCAAACAGAGTAATTCAAATTTTGGAAAATTAAAAATTTATATTGGAATGGCTCCTGGTGTAGGAAAGACATATAAAATGTTGCAAGATGGCATAGAGCTATATAAACAAGGTACAAATATTCTGATGGGTGTCATTGACACACATGGAAGAGTTGAAACAGCAAAGCTAGTTGAAGAACTACCTGCACTACCTTCCAAACTAATAGAACATAAAGGGAAGTTTATACCTGAATTTGATCTTGAAGCAGCTATATTAGCAAAACCAGAAACTATTTTAGTAGATGAACTTGCTCATACTAATACACCAAGATCAATTAACAACAAACGTTATCAAGATGTTCAGTACTTACTTAGAGCAGGCATAAATGTAATGTCTACCGTAAACATACAGCACATTGAAAGCTTAAATGATACAGTAGAACAAGTAACAGGAATAAAGGTTAGGGAAACAGTTCCTGATTGGATTATTTCCCATGCTAGCGAAATAGTACTAATTGACTTAAGCCCTGAAGCATTACAGGAAAGGCTTACAGCAGGAAAAATATACTCAGTCGACAAAATCGAACAAGCCCTAACTCATTTTTTCCAAAAGAAAAATTTAATTGCGTTGAGAGAGCTTTCATTAAGAGAAGTAGCTGAAAGTGTTGAGCATGAAATACATCCTCAAAAAAGTAAGATTAAAGTTCTAAGCTTCGTTGACATAAATGATTACACATTAAGATTGGTTAGAAAATCAGCAAGGATTGCAAACAGATTGCAAGCTGAACTTATTGTTATGCACATATTAAAAAATACAATCAAATATTCAGAAGCAAAAAAAATTGCAATTATAGAACTTGAGCAGTTAATAGTAGAACTAGGGGGGGATTTTAGACTGGTAGAGGGAAAAAATATTACCGATGAAATTGTTAATGCTGAAAAGAAAATTAAACCGCATTATATTATTTTAGGTGAACCCAGGAATAATCATTATTTCCCTTTCTTTAGGGACTCAACACTAAGAAATGTTTTAAGCATAGTGCCTGATACACATATTTGGATAGTGGGGGACTTTACAAAAGAATCAGCAGAATAAAAATCATTTATCATTCAATGATTTATTTGGATTAGTATTCAAAAGTTTTTCATACCATAAGTAAACAGGTATACCACTTAAAATAAGAAAAATATTAAAAAAGGAACTTAACAATGTTACCTTTAAGGTAAAAACATTAATTAACATTACAAGGAAAACTATTAAGCTAACAACAGTTACAACAAAATACATCCCAACTTTCCCAAATGGAATTCTAAAATTTGTTTTAATAGCTGGATGCATTTTTCTTAAAGCTATAAGTGCTATAGCTTCTAATAATATTGCAATTAAGTAAAGAAGGACATCATATACAATAAGGTTTTTAAATCCAAACAAAACCAAAAAACTATACACTAAAGCAGTAAATATTATTGCTATATATGGGGTGTGAAACTTTTTATGAATCAATGCAAACTTACCAGGAAGCAATTTATCTTCTGCCATAGTTAAAATAACTCTTGTTGACGATAAGAGCATCGAATTAAACAAACCTAGAGCAGTAATGATGCCACCAATAGATAAAAAAACAGCAAGCAAGGGTTGATTCATTGAGTTTGCTATAAATGAAAACTCACCAAATTTCCAATTGTGCCAATCAGTGTGAATAGAGAGTCCAACTAAGATTGGGAAGAAATAAAAGATTACAATAATCGGAATACTAATAAATAAAGCCTTGTGATAATTAACTTCTGGGTTATCAATTTCATGCAAAACAGTAGATCCATTATCCCACCCAATAAAATTCCAAAACGCAATAGACAAGCCAAGAAGTAAATTATCTGCAGTGTAACTCTCAGATGATTTTAAAATAGGTGTAAAGTCCAAAGAAATATGCCTCATGCCTAAGATAACAAATAAAGCAAATGACACTAAAATAAAAATTTGAAATAATGACAAGAAATTTCCAACAACTCGAATTCCTAAAATATTAATGAAAGCACAAGACCAAATCACAATTAACTGAATAAGGTAAACTGTAAAAAAATCTAAACCGGGGATTAACAATTTTAAATATGTAGTAAACAAAATAGGATACAAAGAAAGATCAACCAGCGTATATAATACGCTCCACCAGCCCTCCATAAATCCCCAAAACCTTCCTAAGCCCATCTGCACCCAACGATAATATCCACCTTGTACAGGATAAGTACTTGATAATTCTGCAATTATCATAGTTTCAGGAATTGTCCAAATAATTGGTAAAATCACAATTAATAATAATGTATTAATTGGTCCAACAGAAGAAACTATTTCTTCTAATCCATACGGCCCACCGCTGACTGAAAAGAAAATAATTGAAACCAGTGCAAATAATTTAACAGGATTTTTATTATTTAACATGTTGTAGATTTGAAAAATAAACAGAATAAATCAAGTATTCTCATTACAGAAAATCAAGTATAATATGCAAAGTCTGTGGGTTTATATCAAATCAACCATTCTTCATTTTAATATTTAAATACAGATCACAAGAACAATTTCAAAGACTTAAAGGAATGATAAAAATTAAAGACATGAAATTATTTCCAATGACAGCAGATATCAATTCTGAAGGACATTTAACGATTGGAGACTGTGACACCATTGAGCTTGTAAATAAATATGGAACTCCTCTCTATGTAATCGATGAAAAAGCCTTTAAATATAAGTCAAATGAATACATAAATAGCCTTAAAAAGCGCTATCAAGATTTTTTAGTGCTCTATGCAGCTAAAGCATTTGCATGTACATCAGTATTTAAAATTGCTGATCAAATAGGTCTTGGACTTGACGTAGTATCTGGAGGTGAACTCTATTTTGCCCTTAAAACAAATGTTAACAAGAAAAATATTTATTTTCACGGAAATAATAAATCACTTGAAGAAATCGATCTGGCTATTAGTAGTGATATTGGAAAGATAATATGTGATAACTTTTACGAATTAGAATTAGTTCAGAATATTGCTGAAAAAAGAAATAAAAATATCGATATTTTAATCAGACTAACACCAGGCATTGAGTGTCACACACATGAATACATTAAAACTGGACATTTAGATAGCAAGTTTGGGTTTGACTTAGAGGACTATGATGATGTTTTAAACTTTATTAAAACAAAAGGAAAGAACCTCTTGCTCAAAGGAATTCATGCACATATTGGCTCCCAGATATTTGAATTAAAACCATTTGCAGATACTATTGATATTTTACTTGAACAATTTAAATACACAAAAGAAAAACATAAAATAGAACTAACAGAAATTAATATTGGCGGAGGTATTGGAATCTCTTACACTAAAGAAGACGATCCAATTACCATTGACAAGTGGGCAGAAATTACAACAAGTACAATAAAAGAGAAATGTAAAACTTTAAATTTAAAGCTACCAAAATTAATTTGTGAACCAGGAAGGAGCCTGATTGGACCCAGTGGAATTACACTTTATAAAGCAGGTAGCACAAAACAAGTCCCAAACGGTAGAAAGTTTATAGCCGTTGATGGAGGAATGGCAGATAATCCAAGACCAATTACATACCAAGCAAAATACACAGCTGTTCTTGCAAATAAAATGAATAGCTCAGAAAATATGGAACTGGTTACAATTGCAGGCAGGTACTGTGAAACCGGAGATCTGCTAATTAAAGATATTTTATTACCAGAAATTAAAGCAGGTGATATCATTGCAGTTTTAAATACCGGTGCATATAATTACAGCATGTCTTCAAACTATAATATGGTGCCAAGACCAGCATGTGTATTGGTAAATGAAGGCACATCAGAAATAATTATTGAACGAGAAACTTATAGTGATTTAATAAAAAGTCACAAGACACCAAAAAGATTTATGTAACTTTTCTTAGTTTAATTATATTATTATAGTAATCATCTTTTTGCGCTTGAATTTGAACGTCAGTATAACCATAAAAAGATTTTAATTCACTAGCCACATAATCAATGGCATCTTCACCTAAACCTTCAGTTAGACCAAGAGACAAGCGTCTAAGCAAAACATCACTAATAGTATAAGCAGACTCTTTTTTCAGTGCATGTCCAACCTGAGCTCTTATATCTAATCCATGAGAACTTAAGAGATAGCCTAGTTGATTGTTTTTTAAAGTCAATTCTATAACTTCTTTATAATTCTTACCATACAAATCAATTAAGTGTGAAACCACCTCAGG
Organism: Candidatus Melainabacteria bacterium; assembly: GCA_016201905.1. Classification (GTDB taxonomy): domain Bacteria; phylum Cyanobacteriota; class Vampirovibrionia; order 2-02-FULL-35-15; family 2-02-FULL-35-15; genus JACQBQ01. The sequence goes on from JACQBQ010000010.1 coordinate 59,633, forward strand.
CTCTAAAGGATACTTTTTACTACATTTTTTAATTTCACGCTTTTTAAAAGCTCCTATATCACCATCAACTGCTCCCATTAAAGGTACTGTCTTAGTAGTTGTCGGAATAAATTTATAACCAAGTTTATCAAAAACAAAATCTACAACTTGTTCTGATAAATGGCGATAAGTAGTTAATTTTCCACTTGCTGATAAAAGATTTTCTATACCATCATCTGTATGATCTCTAAATATAGCCTTTCTTGATACCTTGCCTGGATCAGCTTGTGAAACATAAGGCAAAGGACGCACACCAGAGTAAGAATATAAAATATCTTTTTTAGAAAGTTGCTTGTTTTTCAATACACGATTACTTTCTTTTAATAAATAATTTATTTCATCTTCAGTTATTTTGACATTATCTAAGTCGCCTTCATATGGAATATCAGTGGTACCAATTAAATAATAGTCTTGCCAAGGAATTATAAAAAATGGCCTTCCATCAGATTTTGCTGCAATAATCAATGCTCTCTTTGGTCCACCATCAAATTGCCTAACTACTATGTGACTCCCTTTTGTAGCACCAATAATTCTTTTTAAATTTTTGCCAGTTAAACCACATAGTTTATCAATCCAAGCTCCAGAAGCATTAACAAACATCTTGGCATTAATCTTATGTCTTTTATTTGAAAGGTGATCAACAAATTCTATAGATGATATTTTATTCCCTTCAAGATTTATACCAACTACCTCTGCATGGTTTAAAATAACTGCTCCATGCTGTTTTGCCATCAATGCATTTTCAACACATACTCTTTCCGTAAAGGCTACTTGGGCATCATAAAATATAGCAGCTCCTACCAACCTGTCCTGATTTAATGAAGGCTCATAGTCAATAACATCAGCCCTTGAAAGCATCCTATGACATGGCAATGATTTATCATAAGATAAGAGATCGTATCCAATCATCCCGATTTTAATTAAAAGATATCCCCTCTTATCGCCCCTATAAATTGGCAAACAGAATTCTAAAGGCTTCACCAAGTGGTTTTCATTTTTTAATGACAATTCTCTTTCAGTTAAAGATTCTCTTACAAGACCAAATTCAAAATGTTCAGTATATCTTAAGCCTCCATGCCTTAGTCTTGAATTTGCAAAAGAAGCCCCATAAGCAAAATCAACTTTTTCAAGCAGGAATACTTTTAAACCACGTTCACTAGCATCACGTGCCATACCACATGCATTAGTACCACCACCAAGAATACCAAGATCAAATTCTTTATTTAATTGATTTTCAGTAAATCTTTCAATCATTGGAAAATTTAAAGTTGGTGTTTTATTAAAAGCTTGAACATTTGAAACTTTTGATTCAAATGGCTGAAGCTCGCTTTGCTCCCCTTGATTTAGAGCACTAACACCTTGAACCTTTCTAGATACTAGAAGGGAAGGCTTTACAGGTGTTCCAAAAAGAGAGACTTTCATAGTTTTTTACCAAATCAATTTAGATCTATCCTATCAAAGAAAGGTTAAAATAATAGCTTGAGGATTAAATAATTGATTTTTGAAAAGTATATCGGGCTTCTTGGAATATTTTTTATCATTTTTATTGCATATCTCTTTTCAAATAATAAAAGAATTATTAACTATAAGCTTGTATTAGTTGGAATATCACTTCAAGCTCTAACTGGTATTTTCATTTTAAAAATACCTCTTGGAAAAAAAATATTTGAACTTTTAGCAAAAGGAATTACACAGATTCTAGAACTGTCAAGAGAAGGCGGTCACTTTGTCTTTGGAGCTTTGGCAAAACAAGATTTGCTTTCAGAAAAGTTTGGTAACCAAAATGGATTTATTTTTGCAATTCAAATAATTCCAACTATTATTTTCATTTGTGCGCTAGTTTCAATACTATATTATTTTGGGATTTTACAAAAGATAATTCAAATCTTTGCTTGGTTTTTCAATAAAGCCTTAGGTGTAAGCGGTGCTGAAGCACTTGCAAATAGTGCTGTTGCAGTTCTTGGCCAAGTAGAGTCCGCCATTGTTATTCAGCCATATTTGTCAGAAATGACAAGATCAGAACTATTAACCATTATGACTGGCGGCATGGCATGCATATCTGGCTCACTCATGGCTATTTACAGTAGCTTAGGTGTTAAAACAGAATACTTACTTGCGGCAAGTTTTATGGCTATACCAGGCAGCTTTGTAATGTCAAAAATATTTTATCCTGAAGATAGCAAACCGCTTACCAAGGATACCGTTAAAGTTGATTATAAGACAAAGGAAAAAAGCTTGGTTGAAGCAATTCTAGATGGTGCATTCAGTGGGGCAAAAATAAGCATTGGTGTCATTGCTATGCTTCTTGCATTTATAAGTTTAGTGGCTATGGTTGATAAACTCCTCTTTGCATTTAATAATGCTTTAAGTTTAAAGATTATACTTGGGTGGATTTTTACACCACTAGTTTATTTACTTGGCATACCTAAACAAGACATAACAACAGTAGCTCAGCTTCTTGGTACAAAAATTTCTTTAAACGAATTTATTGCATATTTAGATCTTTCAAAATTAATTTCCCAGTCAGTAATTAGCCCGAAAAGCATTGCAATTTCGACGTTTATCCTATGTGGCTTTGCAAACTTTAGCAGTATTGCCATTCAGGTTGGAGGACTCTCTCAAATGGCACCAGATAGAAAAAGTGATCTGGCAGAGTTAGGTTTTAAAGCAATGATATGTGGTGCATTAACTTCATGCATTTCAGGGTGTATAGTTGGAATATTGCTTTGATTAAATTAATTACTCTTTACATTAATTATTAAGTCAATTTCTTTTGGAGTAGTTAGTCCATATATACGGGGTTCAAGTTCTTTATAAAGTTTTCCATCTCTTGGCTTTATAAATTTTTCAACATAGTCAAGAAATTCCATTGGTTCTTTATCTTCACCCATATAAACTAATATTTTTTTATCAGGATCATATTTCGAATAACCACAATAAGCATTTTCCCCACCAGTTATATATCTTTGCCTAAATTGGAAATTAGAATTTTTAAGTTTCTTAAGTCCATTTCGTGCTGCATTATCAACATCTTTTTCACTCATACGCTTAATTTCTTTTTCTGAAACATCTGCAGCATCTAAACCTAAAAGATATGGTTGCTCATCTGCACACGTAATCGGGAAATAATTAAAAGCATCATTAAATACTTTTCTGTCAAAAAGAATCATAAATGTAAGTATGGCACCAGCCTCTGTAAAACACGTTTTCACATCTTTCATATCACCATTTGTACCCTTATATAACCGTACCGTATTAGCATACTCTTTCACATCATCAATAGTCCATTTAGGAAAACCATCTACACTGATAAAATCTCCAAACCTCGAATACTCTACATAATCACAAATTTTATATGCTTTAAACAGAGGACTATAAACACCAATAATATCTCGTACTTGTTTTAGAATTTTTTCACCCTTTTCTTTTCCATAAAAAGAGCAAATAGTTTCATAAATATCTTTAGGAACATCTTCTTTAGTACCTTCCAAAATATCTAATGTATATTCATCATTGTTATGACCTTTCACAGCCTGCTCAGCCAGATGACTTCTTGCTATATGACCAACGTCATGAAGTAACCCAGTAATTTGAAAAGCATCTTTGTTTTCAAGCAAAAGACTTCTGAGACTTTCATCAGCTGTATTTTTTAGAAGTGCATTATAAATTAGGCGAGTATTCGCACATACTCTTTTACTGTGGGTAAATCTTTCTAGGTACGTTCTTCCATTTATAGATGGATTTCCTGGAATAGGTAAACCTATGTGAATAGGTAAGCCTACCTGAGTTTTATGCCTTGCAGATTGGAAAGTTGGCGTATTAATTAAGGCATCCAAAATATCTCTTTGTTCATTTGCATTATCATAAATAATGGCATCAAACTTATCACTGACATGAGATTCAGGTCTCCTTTTTTCAAGATGTTCAAGATGTTTGAAAACTACATTTGCTTCTTTCTGTACATCCAAGTTAAGTTCTATTTTCTCTTTATACGTTGGACCAAATAAATCAGGTTTAAAAAATTTCAAAAGAGATTGTGATTTAAAAGCTAAAAATGCAAGCCCTGCACCCCATGAACGTACAGCCATTGCAATGTTATACAAAGCACCACCTTCTGAATCTATACCCAAGCCTTTCAAACCTAATAAAAGATTATTTACAGCTAAAAACGGAGTAGAAAGCTTTTTCAAATACCCTTCAGCACGTATTGAATAAGCCTCAGTTGGTTTTTTCGCAATTTTTTTCAACCTTTCCAGCTGAACTTCTCCATCCCTATAAAATGCAAGCAAGTTTAATGAAGCAAACAAGCTATAAGGTAGGTAAAAAAACGATTGTACTGCCTCAGATAGTTTACTCTTAAATAAACTACCAATTCCTAAAGCTGCCCCACCTGCAATTAATCCTCCACCAGCTGTCTGAAATACTGAGTAAGGTTCTTCCTCCCTAAATCTCTTCCAGTCTTTTGGAGAAGCAATTTTTTTTACAAAAGTAAGTACGGCTTGCTCAATTGGCATTAAAAATCTTAATTTTGAAAGCGAAGGATTATTGAAAATCGAATTTCGTACAGCATAGACATTGCGCTTATCTCTATATCTAACCTTACCCATACCTATTGAAGAAAGTCCCTCTGCAATTGAAAAGCCTGCTAGCCCCCAAAGGCTGTTTAGTTTTCTACTAAAAATACCCATTCCAATATTTCCAACAGACCATTCAGGACTTTCATGGGCAGCACCAGTGAGAGCTCCGGCAATTGCTGATGCTGAATAGGCATTTCCAAGGCTCTTATAAGACTCATCTACATCGCGATTAAGAATAGAATTAAAGAATAACTTTGCTCCTGAGTAAAACAAGCCTAAAGCACTAGCCGCATTTAGGACAACAGCACCTGCTGTAGCACCAATACGTCCATATCTTTGGAGTTTTAATGTCGATTCTGATACTTTTTCATGCTTAATAACTTCAAGACCTTCCGCTGTAAACGAACTTAAATCCTTATATTCTGGTATACCTTTTTTTAAAGGTTCTTTCTCCAAAGTCATGTATAGCGCAGGATTCCAATTTCGAAAATCAAGACACTTTTGAAATAATGGGATATTCTTTTCTACCTGTAAACTAGTCTCTTGTAGTTTTGGAATAGCGACCATAAGTTAGATATAAAAACGCACACAAAGCACTAGCAATGAGAGATTCAAACACCTCATTGTTACTTATAGGCAGATATCACAGAGTGATTTAACTAAGTCTTAAATTTGATCATCACATGAAACTTTTACAATGTAAATAGAACGGATCCAAAAATATGATTTAAGTTTACATGAATAGAATTCAAACAATTCACATACGGTTTAAATACAATTAAAATACAAAGGGCATACATTATTTAATTTTATATATAGTTAATTTATAAAAATCATAAAATATTATGCAAAGGACATGCTAGCTACACACAAATATCTTTATAGCTTAATAAGCAGACTTCAAGTTAAAGTTTTATTCTCTAACCACAACCAAATTTCAGAATTTAAATCTTCTTGACAAAGGAAAAATAATAATGGTACAATGGCAGCAATAATGCAAATTACAAATCAATCAATTTTTGCAAAGTTAGCAATTCCTTTTCCAGGTCTTTTAGAAGATGGAAATCCTAATGATGAAGTACACTTTTTTATAAACACAACTTCTCCTTTAAGCAGTGCTCAAGTTCAGCAATTAAAAGATCTTGGCTGTAACCTTCCCAAAGAAGCGGAGTCTAACACAAGAACCACCGCACAAGCAAAGTTAATTTCAATACCACAAATAGCTACTCTTGATTTTATTAAGTTTCTTAAGCCTGCAGAGCAACTACACCAAGCTATTAATGATGGCTAGAATTGAGTTTTTAATCCGACTTACCATTTAGCTCTTAAGAAGATAAAAACTTTTCCCATATAACAATTAAAATACCTAAGAAATATTAAAGACTTGTTTAATTTAACATTTTTAAAGAGGTAACTATATGAAAGTATCAAAGTTATTTAGCACTACTTTAACTCCTGTACTCTTTCTATTAGCTGAAGGAAATAAAAATAATCTTACTCAAGCAGCTCCTTTAGAGAATACTTTTCAAGGCAAAACTTTTCCTGGATTAGAAAGGTTTCAGGCTTTTAATTTATTAACTCTAGCAAATGCTAAAGAAACCAAAGTCCCTAAATATGATATTTCAGAGGTCATTAATTCTCCAAGAAGGATTGATAGAAATAAATTTCACGCATGTTATAAAGTTGATTTGAAAGAAGGTAAAAGCGTACATATTTTTCAGTATGTTTCAGGTAGAACCGATAGTATTTTTGGTATATCTTGGGATGAAAAAGATAAAACCAAGGGGTTATTATTTCCTGAGCCTGCTCATAACTCTAAGCTAGTTGCACTTGTTAATGCTAAGAAAGCAGGTCTTAATGGTGTATTTGAGATCTATGACAGTGAAGGTTGGTATGAAGCAAAATATAAATTTTCACCTTTACTTGTAGTACCAGAGCATACCACAGTAAATTCAAATTTTTTAATCAATACAGAAAGTGCTCTAAGAAAACTTCCAGAGAAATATGCTGACAATCTTTTCAAGCAAAAGGTTCAGGTGATACTTGGAAAAAATGTTGAAGATTCTTACTACCACTATTACCCTCATATGAAAGAAGAAGATGCTCAGGGTGGAACCTGGCAAAATCTAAATGGTAGAAAAAATTTAAATGTACCTGCCATATATGATCCCATAGACAAAATGGTAATTATTCCACAGCAATATATTGAATATAAAACAAACCGAATAATCGATTCTTCTGATTTAAAAGAAGAAATTTTAAGTATGGTATTTCATGAATTAGGACATGCATTTGATGCTAGTAGTGAAGTAACTCATTCTGATACTGACAGGTTTGAAGAAATATATGAACAAGATAAGAAAAAATTACAAGGGACAATAAAAAGTTCTTCAACTTACTATAACTTTCGGAGAGAGGCTTTTGCTGAACTTACTGCAGCTTTATTGGGAGGACTTTCAAAACAAAAATCAGAAACTATCTTGAGCATGTTTCCAAGGTCTGCGGAATATATCAGAGAAGAGCTATTGCCACAAGTCGGTGTTAACATTACTATTCGTGATGTTAGGGAAAATATTTATCCATACTACTTAAAAAATTGATAAAAAAAGGGTAAGTATTATTTAAATCTTGCTTTAAGTTCTTTTGCTCTTTCTGTAGAAATACCTAACTCGTGATCAACAACTGGAGTTGAAAGTGTATCTTTTTCAGACTCTTCATAGCATGGTCTTTCATTCTGATAGAAAATACCGGTGGGAATAGGTTCTGCACCATTAGGTTCTTTCATTGCAAGTGCAAAGGCAGCTTTTATATCGCTACTATCATAACCTTCTTTATTTATATCGTAAGTGTTATCTCTATAAAATTTTGCCGTGTTGATTTTATTAAAAGTTACACATGGTGAAAAAGTATCAACCAATGCAAACCCTTTATGTTTAATAGCAGCCTTATAAATTTCTACTACCTGCTTAGGATTACCAGAGAAAGCACGCGATACAAAACTTGCTCCAGAACCTAAAGCTAAGGTTAGTGGATTAAGCGGAACTTCAGGATTACCAAATGGAGTAGATTTTGTTTTCATTCCTACAGCACTTGTAGGCGAGGTTTGACCTGTAGTAAGTCCATAAATAGAATTATTCATTACTATATAAGTTAAATCCATATTTCTTCTTAATGCATGTACAAAGTGGCCTACTCCTATACCATAGCCATCTCCATCTCCACCTACAGCAACTACTGTCATATCGTGATGAGAAAGCTTGAAACCTTGAGCATTTGGCAAAGCTCTGCCATGCAGTGTATGCATACCATAAGTATTAATAAAGCCAGGTAAATTTGAGGAGCAACCAATACCTGAGATTATTGCCATTTCGTGATGTAAAATGCCTAGCTCAGCAATAGCACGCTGTAAGCAAGTAAGCACACCAAAATCTCCACAGCCTGGACACCAGTCAGGATGCACATCCCCTTTAAAGTCTTTAGGATCTAATGCTGGTCTTTCTTTTCTATCAATTATATTTGCAGTCATAATTTTCTCCTACCTAATTATTTATTAGGCACCCACTAATTGTTTATCAGCTTTAGCTAAAGGCTTTTTTTTTAATTCATTTACTATATATTCACCAGTAAACGGTTCCCCATCCCATCGATTAATATGCTCTGTAATTTCAAATCCAGTTTCAGCAAGGATTTGACGGCATAATGAATTACACATATTAGCCTCTACAGATATTAAACGTTTACACTTCTTAAATAGTGCAAGTGTTTGTTCACGAGGAATAGGATAAATATCTGTAAAATGTAAATGGTTTGCTTTAATACCTTCTTTTTCAAGTAACTTTATAGCTGATTTTATATAGGCATAAGTAGAACCCCACGTAACAAAAGTAGTTCTGGCATTTATATCTCCTTCAAGTACGGGCGGCTTGGCATCACCATTTTCAATCATAAGTTGCACTTTACGCATACGTTTAGCATGCATTTTTATACGTTCTTCACGGGCATGCGGCAGACCAGCCTCTACATCAGACATAAGATGTCCATATTCATTATGTTCATCACTTACTGCTGTATACATTGCACCAGGAGTTCCAGGACGTACTCTAGGCGAGATACTATCTTCAGTATATGCATAACGCTTATATTTTTCAGCACTATTCCATTCAGTTATAAGTTTTCCACGTTCAATTTTAATTTTAGAGAAATCCAAGTCATCTACAGTTCCAAAGTGCTCAGAGAGGAAGAAATCACTCATTAATATAACTGGTACTTGATATTTTTCAGCAATATTAAGTGAACGAGCAGCTTGATAAAAACAATCTTCCAGATCTTTTGGAGCAAGAATAAATCTAGGAAAATCTCCATTGCCACCCATTGCTAAGTTAATATCTGCTTGCTCTATTTTAGTAGGCACCCCTGTAGATGGACCACCACGCTGAACTAGCACAGCAACTAAAGGAATCTCTGATATTCCAGCAAATCCCAGAGCTTCAACCATAAGGCAAAACCCACCACCTGCAGTTCCAATTGCGGCACGTACACCAGCATGTCCTGCACCAATAGCCCAGTTAATAGCTGCAAGTTCATCTTCTACTTGTTTAACAACCAGTTTATCTGACCTAGCCAAAGTAGAAAGATAGTGAAGGATTCCAGTTGCCGGACTCATAGGATAAGCTGCATAGAATTTAAGTCCGCCAGCAACAAGCCCCATTCCTATAGCATCATTACCGGACATAAAAAGTTTAGGGTTGTTATCTCCTTTAAGCTTTAGTTCAAGTGGTTTAGTATTTGCTTTTGTCCACTCAAAACCAAGATTAAATATTGCATTATTTAGCTCAACTATATTTTCACCTTTTTTAAGGAATTTATGTTTGATAAACTCTAGAGTAACTTTTCCATCAAGATTTAGAGCCTGTACCAAAGCACCAGCTAACATAACATTTAGCATTACCGGACTTACATCGGTAAGCTTTGCTGCATCTACCATAGCCTTAAAATCTAAACCATAGTAATTAACATCTGAGCGTATAGATTCTATTTCTTCTTTTTTTATAGTGCCTGCATTATAAAACACAATGCCACCAGATTTAACATCAGGCACATGTACTGCTGGTGAAGTTTTATTGAAAAGCAAAACCACCTCAGGCTCTTCACCATGGTCATATTGTTTCTCTGTACCAATTGCCATTTGCAACCAGACATGACCACCACGAATTGCTGATTGGAAAGAATTATATGCTAGAACATGCAGACCCATACGCGAGCAAGTTTTACCAAGTAATTCTCCAGTAGACTGTATTCCATCTCCAGCTGCACCTGCAATTCTTACTATTATGTTATTTTTATTTGCCATTTCAAATAATTATACTAAAAGAATTTTCCGTACTGATAATTATAGGATTTGTCTGATTTATTCGGCAAATCCGATAATATGTGAAGCTTGACCGTTAAAAGTGCAAACTTGTTTTGCACTTTATAAAAACAATTTTATCCGATTTTTAATTATAAATACCAGAAAATTTATTATGTATCTCACAGTAAAAAAAGCTGCTTTCAGTTAAAAAATCCCTAACTGATCCTTAGCCTCCTCACTTGCCATTGTTTTTGGGTCCCACTTTGGAGTCCAAACCAATTTTACTTCAGCATCTTCAATGCCTGAAAGACTAGCTGCTTTAGTATGAACTGCTGCCATAAGTTGTGGGCCTACAGGACAGCCAGGACTTGTTAAGGTCATCTCTACTAAGATTTTTTTACCATCATTTTGAAACTCAACATTATAAATCAACCCTAAGTCAACTATACTTACACTTAATTCAGGATCTTGAATTGGCTTTAATGCTTCAAACACCTGCTCTTTTGTTAGTAATTCATTCATAATATTTATTCCTTTCACTCATTATCAGGGCAGGATAAATCCTGCCCCTACAATTATGTCACGAAATCTCTACATGTTCATGTCCAAGCAATGCCTCTTCAAAAGTAGTCCACGGTAAAAGGGCACATTTAATACGTACTGGAAATTTCTTAACACCACATAATGCTTCTAAATCTCCAATGTCAATTTCAGTGTCGTTTATCTTATCATGCATAATTTCTTTTAAATATTTTGAGATTTCCTTAGCCTCAGCAATAGTTTTACCCTTTAAAATATCTGCAAGCATAGAACCAGATGCAACACTGATTGAACACCCATGTCCTTCAATATGAACCTTTTCAATTTTTTTATCATTTTCACTGTCTAACTGTAGAGTAAGTTTCACTTCATCTCCACACAAAGGATTCATGCCTTCAGCCTGATAATTAACTTTTGACAAGGGTTCTCTGCCATGTGGATTACGATAATGTTCAAGGATAATTTCCTTGTACAAATCATCTAGTTGTGGTAGCGTTTTGTTTTGCATTAATTTTACCTTTTATCAATTCATTACAAGCACCAATTGCAAAATAATCAAATGCTTTTTTTAGAGCATAAACAAAGAGATCAATTTCCTCTTTAGTGTTATAAAAATAAAAGCTTGCTCTTGCTGTAGCAGAAACATTTAATTTCTTCATTAACGGCTGTGCACAGTGGTGACCAGCTCTAATTGCAATACCATATTGATCAACTATTGTGGCAATATCATGCGGGTGTACAACCGGATTACTGAAAGTAATAATTCCTGCTCTTTTATTACAATCCTTTGCACCATATATTTTTAAAAAATCAAATTGTTTTAATTTATCCAGTGCATATTCTGTAAGTTCACACTCATATTTATAGATATTTTCCAAGCCTATATTTTGAAGATAATCAATAGCAACTCCAAAAGCAATAACATCAGCAATATTTGGTGTTCCAGCTTCAAATTTCCAGGGAAGATCGTTTGTAGTAAAATCTTCAAAAGTCACCTTGCGAATCATTTCGCCACCACCTAAAAAAGGCGGCATCTTTTCCAAATATTCTCTTCTTCCAACCAAAACACCAACACCTGTAGGTCCACACATTTTATGTGATGAAAAGACAAGAAAATCACAGCCCAAGTCTTGAAAATCAACACTTAAGTGAGGAGCGCTTTGAGCTGCATCTACAATAAATACTGCTCCATTAGCTTTTGCAATTTGAGCAATTTTTTTAATGTTATTGACAGTACCCAAAACATTTGATTTATGAGTGAGTGAAATTATTTTTGTTTTCTTTGTGACTAATTGTTCTAAGCTTTTATAGTCCAATTCATAATTATCAGTTATCGGTATAAATTTTACTTTTATTTTTTTTCTACTTCTTAATATATACCATGGGATTATATTTGAGTGATGCTCCATTTCTGAGAGTAAAATCTCATCACCTTCATTCACAAATAGCTCACCAAGAGAATAAGCAAGGAGATTAAGTGACTCAGTAGTATTTCTTGTGAAGATTACTTCATCTTCATTTCTTGCACCTATAAAGCTCTTAACTTTTTGCCTTACCTCTTCATATGCACAAGTAGCCTCTTCAGCCATTTTGTGAACACCACGATGAATATTTGCATTGTAATTTTCATAATATTTCACCAATGAATCAATAACAACTTTAGGCTTTTGAGAGGTAGCAGCATTATCAAAATAAATCAACTTGTTTCCATCAGTGATTTTACGTTCTAAAATTGGAAAATCTTTTCTTATTTTATTTATATCAAACACGTTCTATTTATTCCTCTTGTCAGAGGGACAGGATAAATCCTGCCCCTACACTTCTATTCCATAATTTCAATTTCCAACTCATCACTTAATATTTTAACCTTATAAGTTTTAATCGGTGCTACAGCAGGCATTCTTGTTGCCTCTCCTGTTTTCACATTAAACCTTGCTCCATGTCGAGGACACTCAAGTTGACAATTTTCAACCAGTAAGCCTTGTCCTGAAACAAGCTCACCTTCATCATGAGAACAAACATCCTCAATGGCAAAGTACTCATTATTTACATTACAAACAACAATTTTACTATCACCAAAACTATATGACTTTGCTTGTCCGGAAGTAATTTCAGATTTTTTAATTTTGGTTTTTGTTGTCATTTTTATAAAATTTGCAGCTTTGCATTTATTCTATCTTCAACTTCTTTTTTCAGGTTTTCATCAGGAATTTTCGAAATTGTTGGTTCAAGAAAGCCTTCTATAATAAGCCTTTCCGCTTCTTTCTCAGTCAACCCCCTAGACATTAAATAATAAATCTGACTCTTATCTACCCGCCCAACAGTTACTCCATGATTACACCTAATTACATCATTAGTTAATATTTCAAGCTCGGGTATTGATTCTGCTTTTGCATCTTCAGATAAAAGCAGATTTCTGTTTTCTTGATGTGCATCTGATTTTATTGCTTCATGACTGATTTTTAAATTACCCGTATATGCTGAACGAGCTTTATCTTTTAATGCAACTCTAAAATCTAATTCTGATTTTGTATGTGGAGCCAGATGATGAATCCTTGTATGGTGATCAAAGCGTTGCAGGGCATCACCTAAAACAATCCCGTGTATAGATGTAGCTGAATTGGTTTCTGCTAATTTCACTCCCAGATCACATTTTGATAATTTTCCACCCAAACCAATAATCAAATTAGTAAAATTTGAGTTCTTACCAACTTTTGTTCGCTGATATAAATGCTGAATAGCCTGCGAGCCCTGAGTATGAAGACTTAGATAATTAAGACTTACATCATTTTCTAAAACTATTTCTATAACAGCATTTATACATTGAGCATCGGCATCATTTGCAGTAAACTCACCAATTATATTTACGTCAGAACCTTGTTCAACTAGAATCAAACCTCTAACACATTCATATGCATTTAATGCCTGGCTGTGAAATTTATATCTAAGTGTTTTTTGCTTTGTACCACTTGGTATTCTTATAAAAAAGCCTTTATAAAATGCATCATTTATGCAAGTCAATCTGCTTGGAGTAATTAATTTCCCATATAAATTTTTCTGAAAATGCTCTCCCAAATCAAGAGGATGGTAATAATCTGGCTCACCTTCATATTGTAAGCACTTATCAGTTGTTAATGAAATATTTCTTTGCCCAATCTCAAACCCTAATGGATCAGAATATTTCCACACATGGGAGACTCTGTCAGGAATTGGATATTGTTGAAGATCCTTTAAAGCATTAATCCTCATTTGCCTAACAGATTCTGGTTCATTTCTTGCCATTGAAATTGTTTGAACAATCTCTTCAAGGTTATTTACATTTTCAATCACGCTGGGCATAATTTAAAAAATCGCTCACTAAACTTAACCAACAGACCCTTCCATTTCAAGTTCAATTAAACGATTAAGCTCAACTGCATATTCCATTGGAAGCTCTTTTACAAACGGCTCCATAAAACCGTTTACTATCATTAGCTTTGATTGTTCTTCAGATAGTCCTCGACTCATAAGATAAAACAATTTTTCATCTTCAATTTTACTAACTGTAGCCTCATGCTCAATCCTTACATCTTTTTCATCAATTTCCATTGTCGGGTAAGTATCTGAACGAGACTTTTCATCAAGCATTAGGGCATCACACTTTATAGTTGACTTAACATTGGTAGCTCCTTTGTGAACTTTCAATAAACCACGATAGCTTGCTCTGCCACCACCTCTTGAAATAGATTTGGAAGTAATAACAGATGTAGTATCAGGTGCTACATGAATTATTTTTGCTCCAGCATCTTGATGCTGATCTGAGCCACTGGCAAGTGCTACTGAAACAACTTCACCATGCGCATGCTTACCAACCAAGTAAATCGATGGATATTTCATGGTTAATTTTGATCCCATGTTTCCATCCAGCCACTCTACGACTGCATTTTCATGTGCAACTGCTCTTTTAGTTACCAGGTTATAAACATTCTTTGACCAGTTTTGAATAGTGGTATATCTGATTTTTGCGCCTTTTAGAGCAATGAGCTCAACCACTGCTGAATGTAATGAATCTGAGCTATAGGTAGGTGCAGTACAGCCTTCAATGTAGTGAACCGAACTGCCCTCATCAGCAATAATAAGAGTTCTTTCAAACTGACCCATATTTTCTGTATTAATCCTAAAGTATGCCTGCAAAGGTATCTCTACCTTTGTATTTGGTGGGATATAAACAAATGATCCACCAGACCAAACAGCGCTGTTTAATGCCGCAAATTTATTGTCTTCGGGAGGAATTATACTTGCAAAATATTTTTTGACAATTTCAGGATGATCTCGTAATCCACTATCCATATCTAAAAAAATCACACCAAGCTTATTAAGATCTTCTCTTAGAGAGTGATAAACAACTTCTGATTCATATTGAGCAGATACACCTGCCAGAAATTTTCTTTCTGCTTCAGGAATACCCAGCCTGTCAAAAGTGTTTTTAATTTCTTTTGGAACTTCCTCCCAAGTTTTACCTTGTTTTTCAGTAGGCTTTACATAGTAAAAAATATTCTCAAAATCAATTTCACTTAAAAGTTTTGTATTACCCCATTTTGGCATTGGTTTTTTAGAGAAAACATCAAGTGACTTTAATCGAAATGCTGTCATCCATTCAGGTTCTTTTTTCATTCGGGATATACTTGAGACTAGTTCGACTGACAGTCCTCTTCCTGACTTAAAGCTGTAATTTTCCGGATCATGAAATCCATACTGATATTCTTGATTTAATTCTAATGCCATTTCTTTTTTCCTTTTCTCTTTTGACGCTATTGCTTAAATATCACCTCTTTGTCAGTAAGCCAGTCATATCCTTTCTTTTCCAACTCTAAAGCTAATTCTGCTCCACCTGACTCAACAATATTTCCATCCACAAACACATGTACCTTATCAGGTTTTATATAGTCCAGCATCCTCTGATAGTGAGTAATAAGCAAAATACTTACTTGTGGATTTTTCTTCTTATATTTATTTATACTCTCTGCAACAAGTTTCAGTGAATCAATGTCCAAGCCAGAGTCAGGTTCGTCCAAGATAGCTAGTTTTGGCTCTAACATTGCCATCTGTAGAATTTCCATACGTTTTTTTTCACCACCAGAAAATCCATCATTAACATAACGTGTTGCAAAAGCATGATCAATTTCAAGATCATCCATTTTTTCATATAATAACTTTCTGAAATCCTTTGGTGAAACAGAGTTTCCTTTCAAAGCTTTATTTGCCTGTCTTAAAAAGTTTGCTACAGTAACACCCGGTATACTTAACGGGTACTGAAATCCTAAAAACAGTCCAAGTTTTGCCCGTTCATTTGGTTTTAAATTATTGATTACTGTTCCATTAAAATTTATCTGACCTTGTGAAACCTTATATGCAGGATGCCCCATCAATGTATTTGAAAAAGTACTTTTCCCGGAACCATTACGTCCCATTACTGCATGAATTTCACCAACATTTACATGTAAATTAAGCCCGTGTAAGATTTGCTTACTATCAATTTCCACATGAAGGTTACTTATTTTTAATAGCTCTGACATTTATCAATCTCTCCATTTTGTTTTTTATATTTTCTCTCTCATTTATTATACTTGACAAATTACTCAAGATTTAGAATATTTTAATTTTCGATTTTTTCTTCTCCTTTTTTGTATATCCAATTTTGCTAAAAGCTTAATACTAATTGCTTTTTTAAGTACTTACTTAAAAGATCCTCTTTCTCCAAAAGATCTTTTAAAGTAATTTGTTTAAAAATATTAAATAAAACTTGCGAAACAGATATCCATACAGATCTTATTGAACAGCAACTGATATGAACACATTTTGAATCATTTCCAGGGAACTGCTGACAAGACTCTGTTTCAAATAATTCACCACTTAGTGATCGAATGACTTCATCTAAATAAATTTGTTCTGGCGGACGTAACAATTTATACCCACCACTTTTTCCACGAACACTTGCTACCAGATCTTTCCGGCGTAAAACAGTTAATAATTTTGCAGCATAATCTGATGTAATATGCTCTGCTCTTGCAATATCTTCTAGTGATGCTAACTCATCCTTAGAAGTTATTTGGGCCACCTGTAAAAGGCACCGTAAGCCATATTCTTCCTGTGCTGTAATTTTCATTTTCAATCCTCTAATTCTTCAGATTATACCTATATTATACACAAATGTTGACTTTTTATTCAACATTAATATTTCCCTTACTTTTAATGGGTATAATAGTGCTAGCCAAGGTTAATTTAAGCTTAATTAGAAGGTTTTATATGGAAACAAAAAAACAAAATAATCAAATTGTAAATGTGACTAGCACTGCTCTTGAAGAGCTTAAAAGGCTTATACAAAAAGAGACAGATAATCCAGATGGCGTCAGATTGAGCTTGCTTGCTGGTGGCTGTTCTGGACTTTCATATCACCTTCAGTTTGACAAACTAAAAGAAAAAGATTATATCGATAATCTTGATGGATTGAAAATCATAATAGATCCAAAAAGTGCACTGTATATTAACGGAATTACACTTGATTATCAAGGGGGGTTAAACGGAAGAGGTTTTGTTTTCTCAAATCCAAATGCTACAAAATCATGTGGCTGTGGCACTTCATTTTCAGTTGGTGACAAGGAAGTGACACTTGAGTTTGTAAGCAGTAAAAAACCAATGAATGTTTGCCCAAGTAGTAATAATAAATAGAATATCTTTCTTAATACAACATTTGCAACAAATTAATTAAATATTAGTCATATTTATGTGATGTTACACATGATTGCTAAATTTTTACTTGTCCTTTTATTTATTTCTTCCAACAATCATTGCTATGCAAATCAAGATTACCAAGCAATTGTTTTAGGAAAAATAATAAAAAAAGAAGTTAAAGTTGTAAACAACACTTATTTAACTGAGTATAAGTTAAAAACAAAAAAATGGTTTTTCAAAAAAGATGCAATTAAAAAAACAAAGTTTATAACAATAAAGGTACTTGGTGCTGATTTGCCAGAAAAGGGAATTGTAATTAAAGCATCAACAACACCAGACTATATACCAGTTGGTAAAGAAGCAATTTTTTTTCTTGAGCAAAACAAATTGAGACAACCAAATATTTTTACCCTATCCAAAAACGGTGTTATTTACAATGACAGTTCATTCAAATTAAAACCAAGTGAAATTGAACATTTATACCAAGAAATAGAGGAGCTTTAAAATGAAATTTAGATTTTTCCTACTAGTAATATTTTATGCAATGGTTGTTGTTTGTCTTTTATGCTTAACACCAACAAACTCTTATGCATTCACAAGAATTGTTGATCTTGTATTTGATGGAATGTCTGTAGAACCAGATAAGTTACAAGAAGTCCTTTCTACTATTAAGAAAAATAAAATCAAAAACAAAAAGATAAAAAATTTAAAAAAGCTTAAACCGGATAAATTATTTGTCATTACTGCCAAGCGAAGTAATCCAAAAAATATTCAACTTGAAATTGATACATCAGAAGTGGTTGTTAAAAGCAATAGTGATATTCAAGCACCAATATCAAATCAGGGATTTCTTGATGCTGTGTCAGAAGCTATCTCTTTATGGGGGAATGTTAATATTGCGGATATTTCATTTGCACCACTGAAGTTTGCTTCTGGTCAAGCTGATCCAAATGACGGAAGAAACATTATTACATTTAGAGGAATAAAAGCACCAGAAGGCGTAGCAGCTGGAAGCAATGTAGTAACCATAGTTAATTATGCAAGAACAGACACTGTACAATTCATGAACAAGCTTATTATGGTAAAGCCAGGCACAATATTAGATGCTGACATTGTTTACGATCCAACAAATGATCCCTGTTTAGCTCTTGAAACCACTACAGGTGATTTCAAAATTGGTGGAGAGAATGTCAGTGCTGCAGAAGGTGGTGTAGATCCTCAAGCAGATCTTTCAAGCTGCCAAGCTGTTTCTGGAGGAGATATAACTGATATTGCAGTACAGGGTATTGCCAGTGTGCTAGGACTGGAATCCTCAGCAATTGTAAGTGCTGCAAATACACATGTTGCACAAATTATGGAAAGATATGCCCTGACTAATGACGATAAAATTAGTGTTGCAAACCTTTATCCAGCTATAGAGAATTTAAAAGATAGAGGCACAATAAAAGGAAAAGTTCTGCTAAATAAAAAACCCGTAAGAGGTGCTCATGTAGTTCTTGAAGACACGATGACTGGTGAGCCTGTTACTAGTGCAGTAACAACCATTTCTGGAAACTTCATAATTAAAGCAATTCCTGCAGGCACATATACAGCATATGCAGAGCCATTAGATGGACCAATCAGGAAAAATGCTCTCATGTTAAACTTTTTTACCTTTACTCCTGATTTAAATTTTACAACCGGTGTTAATCCAACACCAGTTACAATATCATCCCAAAAAACAACAAGTTTAAATATAGAAGTCAAAGAACTTTCTGCATCAGCATTTAATATTAATGTTCAAACCAGCGCCCTAAATGAAACAGACATAAATGCTGCAGGAGGTGCAGCTCTAGCACCTATAAGAATAATGCCTGGTGAAACACTAACAAATGTTCAATTCTGGGGAGATAATATAAGCACTGACTTTGGAACACTTTCTATTAGCGGACCTGGCGTGACTTTAAGCAATATTAAGAATGCAAGTATTCCTGTTTCACCATTTGTAAGGTGCAGCAACTGCGAAGATACTCCGACTACTATGTGTAAAAGAGATTCACGCTGTCCAGATACCCAGGAAATTACAGCTGAACCAGATCAAATACCAGGGCTTACAGCTGATATAACTTGTGATCCGGCAACAGCACCTGGTCCAAGAAACATAATTTTTACTGGCGATCAAGTAGACATGACCCACCCTAGCTTTGGACTAAGAGATCAAATTACCGGTGGACTGGTTATTACAGAGTAAATAAAATGCTTTTACTTCAAAGCTACACCTAAAAGTTTTTGCAGTTCACCACTTTGATAAAGTTCTCTCGTAATATCACAACCACCAATAAATTTTCCATTAATAAAAACCTGTGGAATTGTAGGCCAATTACTATATTTTTTTATACCTTCACGCAGTTCATTGTCAGACAGCACATCTCTTGTCTGAAAAGAAACCCCAAGGCTATTAAAGGCATCAACTACAGCTGCTGAAAAGCCACACTGGGGAGCATCTTTAGTACCCTTCATATAAATAACCACCTTATTAGACTTAACATCTTTATCAATTTTAGTTAAAATATCATCCATTTCAAGTCCTCCTTATTTAAGCATTAATTATATTTCATGACCTAGTTCTCTCTTAAAACCAGGTTTTGCTTTTTGCCACTGAGCAGGTGAGTAAGTCTTTAAAGTTAATGCATGGATTTCATTTGTTTTTATTTCATTTGCAAGAATATCATAAACAATTTTATGCTGCTCAACTAAACTTTTTTCTTCAAATTCAGGAGATACCAAAATAACCTGAATATGATCCCCACCTCTTAAATCAATAACTTCCAGATGAGATATTTTAATTCTCTGCTTTATTTTAGATTCTATGTCCGTTATCGGTATCATTTAATTCCTAGCCTTACTTTGGCATTCTTTTTCCTATAAATGCCATCAAATTATCATACTGCATATATGGATTTGTAATTTTCTGGTTTGCTAAAGTGTCATGCTCTTTATCTGAGTAATTATGTCCCGGAAATATAATAGTATCATCGCTCATTTTCATTAGCTTATTATAAATTGTGTCAAACATTTGTTCTACATCTCCACCAGGAAGATCGCATCTACCACAAGCATTGATAAAGAGAGTATCTCCAGATACCAGGTTATTATTTACTAAAAAACACTGAGAGCCAGGTGTATGTCCAGGTGTATGAATAAATTGGATTTCAATATTTCCTAGTTTTAATTTATCTCCAGATTCAGTTTTTTTTACATTTTCATATCCCCAATTAAACTTAAAATAATCAGCTTCATGCTTATTGATATAAACAGGTATATCCAGAACTTTAAGCAGTCCTTCAACACCATTTGTATGATCATAATGACCATGAGTAACTAAAGCAGCTCTTATATTCAAATCATTTTTTTTAGCTTCTTCAAGAAGAAAGTTTATATCCCAGGCAGGATCGATGAGTGCAACATCATTTGTCTCTTTATCACCAATAAAATAAATAAAATTTTCCATTGGACCAACTTCCATTTGTTTTAAAATTAAGTTTTTCATCTTTATTAACAGAAATCTAAAGTTCTTTTATTTGGATTGGTACATTCTTCAATTCACATCTTACAACTATTTTCCCATTTTCAACATTGAGCTCTCCTTTTAAGAATTACTTGCCGAAAGAAAGGTTTAGACAGCAACATTCTTAAAGAAAGTGCTACTCCAGAGCTTTATCATTAATATGCCTAAATTTTTATTCCTGTTCCTTATGTCAGACATAGTTTGTGGAATCTTCCGCTTTCTTTCGAATTAAGCCTGTTCCAGTTTCCTGATTCAATTATTTGCCCAGCTTCAATCACATAAATAATATCTGATTTTTGTACTGTTGATAATCTGTGAGTAATATGCAAAATTGTCATTGTTCCATGTAGCTCATTAATAGCATTCTGTATTCGTCTTTCATTCTCAACATCAAGATGATTGGTTGCTTCATCTAAAACTAAAAGTGCTGGTCTACGTAATAGTGCACGTGCAAGAGCTAATCTTTGTCTTTCACCACTTGAAAGTAGAGCACCACGATCACCAATTACTGTATTAAGACCGTTCCGTAGTTTTGAAACAAAGTCATATGCCTGTGCTAACTTAAGAGCATTTTTAATTTCTTCTTCACTTGCACCAGGACATGCCCAAAGAAGATTTGTGCGTATTGTGTCATGAAAAAGAAAAGTGTCCTGAGACACATAACCAATTTGATCTCGCCATGATTTCATGAACTCTGAAACAAGAGGAAGATCATCAATAATAATTGATCCTTTTTGAGGAATAAGTAAACCAATTACAAGATCTGCTATTGTACTTTTTCCACTTCCAGAAGAGCCAACTATGCTAGTAGTCTCACCAAATTTTATTGTTAAATTAAGATTTAAAAATATTTTTTGTTCAGTATGTAAATCATAACCAAAGGAAACATCTTTCAATACTATTGAATTCTTGAAAATAATTTGTTTATTAGACTGTGCTATCAGTTTTGAGTTCTGCTCACAGAGTGAGATTAATTGAGTAACATTTTTAAATGCTGGTAACATAGCTAATATTTCATGGTAATTTTCTTGAATTGATAAAAATCTTGGAACAATACGTGTAAACAAGTAAAACAATAAGAGCATATTGCTGGCAGGAGCATTAAGAACCTGAAAGGAAATAAAAACAAATATACTTAAAACTATTACAGTTCCTATTTCAAACATACATTTTATGCCAACTTGGTTCTTTATATGTTTAATATTTATGCCTGAAACTTTCTTGGCAGTCTCAGCAAAAATTGACAAATTGTGCTCTTCTGCATTATAACTTTTTGTAGTTTTAATGCTGCTGAAATGCTCTATACAGGCTGCATACAAGCCACTACTTTCAATCGAAAGCTCTTCTCCTGTCAAGCATGTATTTAACAACTTCTTTTTCTGGAGAAATAAGAGTAATAATCCACCGGCAAAAGCAATCGTTGTCATAAGCAAAGAAAATTGAACAGATAGAATTAAATATACAAAAACAACAAATAAGCCAACTACAAGCTGTAAAAGATGAACAGTACCTGAACCAACCCTCTCAATTTCCGTTGTCAGAGCATGAGTAAAATCTGATGCTTTACACCTTGAAGAGAAAAGCCAATTTGAATTTAAAATTGCCTTATATAATTTTTGTCTTAAGTTAAGCACATAATCATGTTCTATGGAAAAACTTACTAGAGACTGATATTGATTAGTCAGGGCATGCAGAGTTATAACCATTACATAAATTCCAAGTACTGAAATCAAGTTAAAGTCAACACCTGAAGATCTAATGAAATCTATAATAAAACCAGTAACCCTATCTGATGATGCTTCTTTAGGTCCTATACCAATAAGCTGTAGAATTGGCAGAAGAAGCATGAGCCCTACACCTTCAGTAAAACTCAGAAATACCATGAGTAATAATGCCAGAGCAATTTTTTTGTTCGCTGTTTTAAGAAGGCTTACTATATAATCAAAAAAAACTTTTTGCATAATATAAAATTTCCCTAAGTACAAACGGGGACTTGTTCTTTAGTTTCGTCTTGTTTTGAGCTAGGTTTCTTATTCTCACCAATTTTCCATAATCTTAACGTATGCACAAAGCCAGCATCATCAGAAAATAATTTAACTTTATCTGGAGACCAGTTCTGAACTTCACAACAGTGAGCCACGACCCTTGTTCCACTCTTTAGTTCCTTTAAAAGTTTATTTTTAAATATAACAGGCTGGACATCTGATAAATAAAATATAACCACTGTTGCATCTGACAAATCAACTTCCATAGCGTCTTTTTGTACGAACTCAATAAGCTCGCTAACTCCTTCTTTTTTTGCATTTACTCTTGCTTTGTCTAACAACTTAGAGTCTATATCTATGCCTACACCTCTTGCTCCAAACCTTTTTGCTGCTTCTACCAGTATTCTTCCATCGCCACATCCTATATCGTAAATCACATCATTTGAATCAACCTGCCCAACTTCAAGTATATTTTTAATAATCTCATGCGGAGTAGCAACAAATTCTGAAAGCTTGCTTCCACCAAATTTTCTAAAAAAGTACTTCCCAATAAGTCTAATTGGTCTAAAGAAATAATACAAAACTGATAAATCCTTTGGAAATGTAACAGCCATTAAGTCATTCAGCGAAGGATAAAACATAAAGCAGAACAAATAGCGTAATTTTTGAAAAAGTGAGTCTCTTATCCATATCTGAAAGTCTCCAATATTATCAAACAAAGATGCACTAACTTTTCCATAAAAAATTCTGTTTTTTATTAATTCACCAAGGTGTTTAATATCCTTATCTGAATTAATAATTTTTAGTATATTATTCGGTAATTTAGCTTGCAGAAAATTATTTGCAAGATAAAGACCGAGAAGGAGCATTCTTTTACATTTAAGTTTCTTTGCTTTAGTTAAAAGCAAATCCCAATCCAGATTTTTTTTCGTGTCTATAATTTGAGCTATGTCACAAATAAGAGAGAAACTCTCCCATGCATCCTTTGCACCATTTAAGCAAAGCACAAGAAGTAGGTCTTCAAGATCAAGCACTGGCAATGGCTTATCAAAAATTGTTGTTTTTTCATAGTGCCACGACAAATTATCAAGTGTAGTCCCAAGTAAAAAATAAGAAGCCGTAATTCCCCAATGGATTTCCAGGTGTATACCATCCTCATTATCAAGCTCATAAGAATAGTCATACTTTAAGTAAGCATCTTCAGTATCTGGGTGTAATTTATGAAAAGGCGTGTATCCTTCTTGGATAAGTATCTCTTTCACTTTCAAAGCATCTCTCTCTAGGACAAGCAAATCAATATCTCCATACTCTCTTAAACCAAGGTTGTTATATAGAATTAAAGCTAAAATAGGACCCTTATAGGGCATTACAAAGATCTTGTTTTGCTCCAGCAGATTTAAAACTTTAATTAATTCTTTAGTCAAGTACAGATTACTTTTAGTAGCTGCGCGAAAATGATTCTTTAATAATTCCATTACATTAAATGGAAGTAGCTCGACAGGAAGTGAATTAAGGTTCCTATATAACAAGGGAAACAATTTATGTGTTCTGGCAGTATTTATAATATAATCCCAGTCAAGGCTTTCATTTAAGAGATCTCTTAGTTTACTAATCATATTTGTATTTAAATTAGTTCTTGCACAAGACGTTATAAGTTCTATTTCAAGATTATAATTTTTCATAAAATCAATTTTTAAATTAATTGCAGATAAGTTGCCTTTCCGCCTTATCAATTTGCATGTCAGATAGTATTGCCAAACTTAGTTTTCCTGGCTCCAAAATGCTTGCCTCATAAGTTATTTTTTTTGTAACAGCAAACTCTGTGGTTTTATTAAGAATAGAAAATTGCCTTTTTAACATTTCAGGATTATAGAGATCTAATCGAAAAGAAGACTGTAACAATTCAACAAGACTTTCTTGGGCTGACAATGGTTCAATTGAAACTTCTTTTACATTCTCAGATGGGTTTAAAAAGTAAATGTGAGAGAGCCTATACTCACCTGTAGAATATTGTCTTTGGGAAAGAGTTATCCTGCACTTTTCCGTCGGATCATCAATCTCAGCATCTGGATTTAAAAACTTTAATACTTCAGGCCAAAGCCCGACGTGTGGGGTACCACTACTTGTCCACACTTCATTATTTTTTAAAAAGATGGGGACTACATTGTCTGACAGTAAAGCTAATCCCTCTTTTATCAAGCCAGCTGTTATTGTAGATTTACCAAAACCACTTTTGCCAATAAATACAAGGACACCTTTTTTGCTTAGGACACTACTTGCATGAAGAGCCTCAATACCACTTAGATTTAAAGCTTTTGGAAGTACTTGTGTAAATAAAATATGCTTTACTGCTTCTGACTCATAATCATCAAAACACTTGTAATAAATGTACTTACTGTCAGGTGAAATTGCAAAATCTACTTTTTCATCAATAAAGTGAAGAACAAAGTAATCATTGTTTTTTTTTCCTGCTCTTAGACAGACATGACCATCTATCATGTGCCAGTCATGATACCAAAGTACATTGTCTGTAATATTTTCATGTTTTTTATCCCAGGGCAACACTCTTATATCAGGCTCTTTGAAGGTCTTCTCAAGCCCAGAAGCAATTTCCTCTTCCAGATCTATTGATAGCCCATAAACACTATACATTTTTTTCTTAATTAAGCGCTTCTTCTGGTAGTTTCTTTTCCCCTACTCCTTGTACCTTGAGTTAATTTTGCTATAGTTCCATACTTAATTAATACTGGTGTATTATATGGTTTTTTTTGGCCCTTGTTTAAGCTGGTATCTAAATTAGATTTTGACTTGTTTTCCATATTTTTCAGTCCCCCTATGACTTATTATTCTACCAAAATTATTTCTTGCCCAATATTCAAGGCTAATAATCTGCCACATAATGTCGCTCCACGTAGAATCATCCAGGTTATTTGCATATTTTTGACAATATTGCTCATATGAATCTAAAACTTTTCCTTTATCTATTAACCCTATCTGATGTAAATATGAATCATTTAACAGTTCTTTCACTTCATTATGATTTTCATAAATAAGCAATTTATTAATTAATGAAGTAAAGTCAGCTTTATCCATTCTGTTTTTTATTTCAACTGGTAATAATTGTTTCATTGACTCTCTTAAAAAACCTTTTGGTTTCCATCCATACACAAGCATTTCTTCTGGTACACTTGACACAAACTCAATTATTCTTCTATCACATAACGGGTGCCTAAGTTCAACTGTATTTGAACTGGCAGCCAATCTATCTAACAGCTCAAATCCACTGACTCTATAACCATTAAATAATGAACTGTATGTTTCCTTGCGGCTTATTGTCTTAAATTTTTTGTTTTTAAGATACCAGGGTTCTTCTCTTAGCCTTTGAAAAAGATTTTCTCTGTGAGGCTGGTTAATCCAGTCATATGTTTTTATCGGACGAATAGTCCTATAAAGTTTTTTAAACCACCTTGGTAGCATTGAACGAAGTGAATTAAGCGACATTGACAAAACAAGTTTCAGCACAAGTGGATAAGAAGCTAGTTGATATTGTGAGTATGCATCAATAAATGCTAATCCTTGAGCAAATTTTCCTGTAAACAAAAGATCTGTTGCAAGATACATTGATGCATCAATGTAGTCATCTCCCCCTTCACCAGTAAAAATCACTTTTCTTCCTTCATTTTTTGCCAGGTCATAAACAGGTTTAGTTAGAATTATCCCTTCAACACTCCATAGTGCCTGACTTGCGTGTATAGCATCAGGTACTTCCCAGAGAGGTTTTGGTGCATGCGAATTAATCCGATTTGATTTAATCTTATATTTTTTTTGTACTATATTTATAAAATCACTTTCATCAGCAGGTTTTGTATCAAAGACTGCAGAATACCCGGATGTTTCTACATTGGTTTTCTTTTTTGATTTTAAATCATCAATTAATGCAAGTACCGAAGAAGAATCCAGCCCACCACTAAGTGTTATTCCAGGTTCACTATTTAATCTGAGCTTGGAAATCATTGATTTGGTAAAAACTTCCATAAAAGCTTCAGTATAATCTTCAATTTTTTTAAACTCATTTGTATAATTCAGATTGATATCCCAGTATTGTCTAATTTTAAAGTCATCTTTTTTTACTGTCATGCAATGAGCTGGTCTAAGTTTGAAAATATTTTTAAATTCTGTTCTTTCTGAATTTTCAAAGTTGTTGGTTAAATAAAGTGCCATAGAATCTAAATCTGGCTCCTTTGGTATATCAGGATGTTTAAATAAAGGAATAGCGTCAGATGCAAATGCCAAAAACCTTTCACACTTATAAAAGTAAAATGGCCTTACCCCTATAATATCTCTTGCACAAAAGAGCTGATTGTTTTTACTATCCCATATTGCAAAGGCAAAGTCACCTATTATTTTTTTAAGACAGGCTTCTTTCCAGAGGAAATAAGAGTAAAGAACAATTGAAGCATCAGTTATAAGCTCTGCTTTTATTCCACATGACTTTAATTCTGAGCTCAGTTCATTTCTATTATCGATTCTTCCATCCATAACAAGTGTCAATCCTGTGTTTTTATCATGAAATGGTTGTCTTTCTATTTCTTGTTCAGTTGTAGTCCAGAAGGCTCTATGCGCCAGTCCAACAACCCCATTAACCCAAACATCTCTTGCATTCTGACCTCTATCTGAAAGGATTTTATCGTCTATAACTTTGTTAAGGACATTTATATCAAACTGTTCTCTGTCAAAATAAAAGATTCCTGTTATTGCACTCATTGCTTTTCCAACTTTACCAAGCCTATATTGATTTGCTCATTTAAGAAAGAAAGTATATCACCCTCACACTCTTCTTTTTTTATATCATATTCATTTAAGAGCATTTGGGTTATTTCTTTGATTTTAATTGTTTTTTTAGCTTGATTTAAAATATTTATTCCGATCTGGTCTGTTGCATAGCAAGATGAATCTTTAAAATTATAAATTAAAATCTGATTGCCCAGAGATCGCATGAAGTAGTCTCCAGTTGTTTTTATCAAAGAGTCCTGCGATAAATGAAAATGTTTATTTAATTTTCTTAAGCTAGTATTTATTTTTTTTCTGTGAATTGGCTTGTAAAGAGGTCTTGCTCTAAACCAGCCAGTTAAAACAGTTCTTGTAACTTTGCCGTATACCTTGTTTACTCTGTGCTCTAAATAAGGCGCTACTCTAAAAATCACAGCATCACCAAAACCATTATTAATAACTTCTTTGACCAATTCTTTTGTTCTTGAATTACGAATTTGAATGGCTCCACCTATGTAAAAATCTGTACTTAGATTAATACTGATTGATATCATTCTGTTATTTGTTAAGTCGTCATGCCATTTGTCATATTGTTCTTTGTCCGGGATTTTACTGTAAACCCTGCCAGTAAAACATCCGATTTTTTTACAGCCTGTGATTTGTTCTATAAACTTAAATAACTTTTCATCATTCATCAAGAAGTGAAGAAAGCCTAATATTTTTTCATCTTCAAATTTATAACCAACTGCTTCATCATCTCCAACTTTATATTTATCTTCCAAGAACTTCTCTTTCCTTAAGCAGTTCTGAATTAAGGACAGGAGATTAGGCTCTAAAAATCTTTTTAACTTTAAGCAATGATTTTCACTAAACTCACTTCGCAGTATTTCAAAATCAGACTCTATTTCTGAGATTAAAATACCTGATTTTGTTAATTTAACCATTTTAAATTGTTTTATCTCGTCATTTCAGTGCATACAAGCCTATTTATCTTCATTTGTCTTATTAGATTTCTTAAATCTATTTCACATTCTTTTCCACCTACATCATATTCTTTTAAAATTAAATTTCTTATTTCAAAAAACGATTTTGGTCTGTCAAGTATTTTAAGGATTTTTCCACCAATCGAGTCCAATCCAAAACATACTCCAGTCACAGGATTAAATACAAGCACTTTATCTTTTGAATCTTGAAAGAATAAGTTCTGACTTCTCGACAATACTATATCAGTATTATATTTTTTAGCTTCGCTCAGATTCCTATCAAATGTAATACTTCTTGAACAGTCTTCAAAAACAGGTTTGTAGATTGGTTTTGATCTAAACCATCCCGCAAAAAATGTTCTGCTTGCTTTTCCAGTTACCTCAGTAAGTCTATGTACTAACTTTGGAGATATTCTAAAAATAACTGCATCACCAAAACCAGTATTTGCAACCTCCTTTACGACTTTTCCTATGTTTATATCTTTGAGCTGAAGAATTCCTCCTTCATAAGCTTTAGTACTTAGATTTATACTCATTGCAATCATCCTATTATCGACCAAGTCATTGTGCCAAGCATCTCTATGACCAGTGCCTGGGCTCATACGGCAAATCCTGCCTGTAAAAGAACCAATCTTACAGCAACCTGTAACTTTCTCAATAACCTGAAAGAGTTTTTTGTCATTCACAAAAAACCTAAGCAAGCATTCAAGATTTTTATCTTTTAGCCTGCACATTGGATTGTCCTGATTGCTTGCAGGATAATTCACAGTAAAAAAATCATCACATTCATCAATTTTTAATTGTATAAGTCCAAGTAAATCCTTCTCAAGGAAATTAGTTAATTTTATACAATGCTTTTTATCAAATTCTTTTTTCAAAAGATTAAGATCTTTTTCATTTGCTGTTAAGTTAAAACCTGAACTGGTAATTTGGATATTCATATCAATACTTAAAAATTATTCAATACTTACAAGCCCATTCTCTTCCATCTCTTTAAGAAGATATAACAAATCTTTTTCACATTGCTCAGTTTCTATATCAAATTCTTTTAAAAGCACATTTTTAACTTCACTGACAGTAAATGGCTTGTCAATGACTTGCAATACTCTTTCTCCAACAGCATTCAAGGCAAAACAGCTAGTACTAAATGGATTAAACACATGAAGTCGTTCATTAAAATATTTGGAAAATAAATTCCTGTTCTTTTTTACAGAGGCAGATAACTGTACTTGTGGCAATTTTTCGTAGCTATTGTCATTTGTGCGATTTTTGGCAACTGGCTTGAACACTGGTTTATAAAAAGGTTCCGAAAAAAACCAGCCTGCATAAGCAGTTCTATGAGCTTTTCCTTTTACTTCAGTTACTCTATGATCCAGGTAATTTGAAATCCTAAATATTACTGCATCTCCAAAGCCAGTATTCTTGACTTCCTGAATAATTTTGTCCGTAGTAAAATCCTTAATTTGCAGGCTTCCACCTTCGTACACTTCAGTACTTAGATTCACACTCATTGCAATCATCCTATTGTCCACATTGTCATCATGCCATGCATCAAGGGTGTCAGCATCCGGGCTTAATCGGTATATTCTCCCGCTAAAGCAGCCTATTTTCTTTGAAGAAGTGATTTTTTCAATAAGCTCAAAAAACTTTGGATCATTTGTCAAGAATTCCAAGAGTCCTATTGCCTGTTTATCCTTAAGTCTAAGTTCTTTTGAATCAAGACCTATCTTTTTCTTATAACTTTTTGAGTAAAAGTCTCCAATTTTTATTTTCTCTTGAATTAATCCTAGAATTTCTTCATCAAGTAATTTTGGTAGCTTAACCCAGTGATTTTCACTAAAGTGCTTGAGCAAATCATCTATGTCTTTTTCTGTATAAGAACATTTTATTCCTTCTCTTTTTAATTGAATTATTGACTGCATATATTTTTGATTTTTTTAGTTTTTAATTGTAAGTAATTTATTTACCTCCATTTCATTGAACAATGAAATTAAATCCTTTTCAAATATTTCTTCACCAATATCATATTCACTAGTAACTATTTTTTTTATCTCGCTAAACATTATTGGTTTTTTAACTATTTCCCAGAGCCTTGTTCCCAGGTTCTCAAGACCAAATCCTGTTTCTTCAACTGGATTAAATATAAAGAGTTTGTTCTCAATATATTCTTCCATTAACCCTTTCTCTAACATTATGATTGAACCACTTTTAATCTTTGATTTTTTATTATTAACTAATAAGGTTTGATTATTATCAAAGGATTTTAAGTCGATATGTGAACTAAGCCAACCTGCAAGTGCAATCTTTGGGATATTTCCTTCGACTTTAGTTAGCATATGTTGATAGTCAGTTGAAATAGAAAATATAATAGCATCTCCGGGTACTGTATTTTTTATCTCTTGAATTATTTTTTTTGTTTTTTTATCTCTAATTAGCAGTACTCCACCAGAATATATATCAGAACTCAGATTTATGCTTATGGTAAGTACACGATGCCATACAACATCAGAATGCCACATGTCATAGTGATCTTCACCAGGAATCATTTTGTAAACTCTTCCGCTAAAATACCTGATTTTTTTTAATCCTGTTATTTGTTCAATTGCTTTTAAAAATTTTTCATCATTAACTATTTCATGAAGTATCTGGTTCATTTCAGGATCTTTCATGACTAAATCTTTGCCAGCATCCTTGTGATCAAGTGTTATAAAATCAGCTTTATTAATTCTTTCTTGAATATCCTTTAAAAGGTCAGAAACTATAAGATTTGAAAGTTTAATATGTAAGTTTTTTTTAAATTCTTCTTGAAGTTTCTGAAGTTGAGTAGAACCTTCTGAGACATCGGTACCATTTTTTGTAATTTGAATTTTCATAAGACTAAAGCAGCTTTTTTAATTGTTATTAGTTTGTTTTCTTGAAATTCATTAAGAATCGCAAATAAATCTTTTTTACAACTTTCTCTACTTATCTCGTATGTATTTATGAAGTGATTTTCAATATCTCTAAATGCTTGTGGTTTTTCAAGAAGATTTAATATATCAGCTCCAACTTGATTTGTACTGTAACATGCATCATGTTCAAGATTCAAAACCATTGTTTCATTTTCAAAAGCTCTTGCAAAAGTGCTGTCATTTAAAGTAAGTATTGAGTTGTTATCAACAGAAAAAGTTGATTTTTTTTTCTCTTTACTTTTTTGTTCTATGTTACTTTCAAACTCTGGCTTAAAAGCAGGTTCTGATCGGAACCAGCCAGGAAAAGCAGTTTTAGCAACAGTTCCTGTTACTTCTGTAACCATATGCTCAAGATTCGGAGCAATTCTAAAAATTACACAGTCACCATATCCAATATTTGCTATTTCGTGTAATATCTCTTTCGTATTTCTATTTCTTATTTTAAGTATTCCACCGGAATAAATTCCCTTACTCAAGTTTATGCTTATGGATGCAAGTTGATTTTCACTGATATCCTGATGCCAATTATCATAATGACCTAAATTAGGAACAAGGCTATAAACACCACCGCTAAAGATTCGAATCTTTTCACAACCTGTTATTTGCTCTACCAGCTCAAATAAAAACGGATCGTTCATTAAAAACTCAAGGAGTGTGTTTACTGTTTCATCATTTAAACGATAATCAACTGCATCTGACTCTGCAAGTTTATACTTATCTTCATAGAAACCCACATCATCCATTTTTTCCTGAACAAGCTCTAAAAGTTTGGGCTCTAAAAACTGTGGAAGCACTATACAGTGTTGCCTATCGTAGAGTTTTTGCAAAGAAAATAAGTCTTCTTTAGTACCCAAAAACTTTGTACTAGTTTTCGTTGCTTGAATTATTGGTTTCATTGTTTTATCCTATCCAGACTTTCTAGAAGTTCTGAAAAAATATTTATTACTTCCTCAGGAAAAACCTTAACTGATTCTAGTAATTCACTCAATGCTTGCTTAACTTTTTTTTCTTTTAAATAAAGCAGTGCTAGGTGAATATAAATCATAGTACTGTAGTGTCCGCCTGCAATACCTATTTTATAGCTACTGATTGCTTTTGTAGTAAGATTTTTCTTTGCATAAAGTTTGGCAAGTTTTACATGCACTTCAAAATAATCAGGATCGGTTAAAAAATTTTCCTTGGCTCTGCTTAATATAAAGGCATTTAAGGATCTGTACCCTTTAAGAGATAATTTTAGTGACTTTTCAAATAAATTTATTGCTTCATTAGTCTTATTTTGCTTTTTTTGTATATCTCCAAGAGCATGATAAGCATCTGGAAGGTTTTCATTTAATCTTATGGAATTGCAAATAAAGTCCTCTGCCTCTTTCCAGTTTTTCTTTTTCATTGCAATTAGTCCTAAGATTAAATGTGCATTAGCGTCTTCAGGATCTAGTGAAAGAACTTTATTTACTTCGATTTCTGCCTTGCGGAAAAGCTTATCTTCAAAATATACATATGCCAGATTATTGTAAGCAGTCCTATATGAAGGATCTATATTTAGTGCCTGCTTATAATAACTTTGGCTTTCTTGTACTTTGTTCATATTTTGGTTTAAAAGCGCAAGGTGGAAGCAAGGGACTGGAGAGGCAGGCATAAGATCTTTAGCTTCAATATATTTTGCCTCAGCTAAAAGAAACTTATCATCGTTTGCCAATATAGATGCTTCTTTTACCATTTCCATCATTCTTAAGGATGAGCTGTTGCCATTTTTTATTCTAAGAGCAAGTTCATCTCCAAGATATTTCCATTTCAATGGCGTATATCCACCTTCTACAGAATATGCAATAGTAATAATATCTGAATGTATTTTTTTTAGATTTATCCTATTTAAAAGTTCATTGGGCCAACACCAGGGAATCTCAGAATGTTTATCAGTCTTGCCATACGACACGTGTGGAATAATCATATAGTCAACATCAATGTCCAGTAAAACATCTTCAGTAATCTCTGGTATAGAATCCAAAGTGCATATCCTGAGAGGTTTATTGAGAACAAAAGCAGAAATTTCATCTTTATCTATTTTTATTTTTTTAGAACTTTCAGGATAGCGTCTGATTATTCTTTTCAAGTGTTGTAATATAGCTTTCTTATTTTTTTGTGATTCCATGCTCTCATCCGGTACAATCCAAAAGACTTCTTTTAAAATATCTTCTTCAAGCGCTCTGCATATAAAATTGGCAATTGTAATTTGAGAACCTTTTTTTATAAACCACATATCGTGATGCGCATCGATATGAACCAATCTTCTATTTTTTACTCCGGATTCTTTCCACACATAGTATGAACGATCATGATTTTCCATGATATGAACACTAGCACTACGCTGGTTTGCATATTCTGATTTTATTTCTTTTTTGGAAGCAGTACTCAAGCTATTAACTTAACTCCTTTCCAATCAAATGAAAAGATTTAATTAATTTAGGCATTTTTCACTTCGACTAAGCCTGATTCTTCTAAATTTTTTACAAGTTCTATTAAATCGCATTCAAGTTGCCTGGCATCTACATCATACAATTCAAGTATGTAACTTTTTACTTCTTTTAATTTCTTAGGTGTTTGAATTATATTCCATACTTCTGTACCAAGATTATCCAAGCCATAATAAACGCCATCTTTATGATTTAATATAACTGACTCTCCAGATAAATCACAAGAGAGCTGATTACTGGAAACAGTTAAAATTGAATCTTCAGAAATTATGTTTTGCATAAGTCTATATTTTAAACTATTTTTTTACACGACACTTAGTAATGACATGTAAAAGCAAAATACTATGGACTTCTTAAAATCTACTCAATCAATCTTTCATTAAGCAGGTAAGAGGCTATACATTTAGATAGTGCTTCATAGCCATATCTATTAAAATGCCCCCAATCAAGTGGTCCATGTACTAGTTTTTTACTTGCAGCAAGTTTTATAGATGGGCGAGTATCTAGAAATTTCACCGCTAAGCTATTAGATATTTGACTAATATGATTTGCTATTAAGTTACTCCTAGCTGTTACATAATATGGAGTATAAACACTTCCTTCTTTAATGGAAAAATTGCTATAAGAACCATATTTTATATTAGTTTTTAAAGAGTAAGAAGAAAAAAGAGATGGTATGTAAACCACTATAATTTTCGAATTTGGGAAGTGGTTTACTAAAAAGTTCAGACTATATTTCAATATTTTAAACGATGTTTCTAATTCATTTTTAGTTAAGCCCCGACCAGCTAAATCATCCACATTAAGACTAATCGCATATTTTACATCATCACTTAATTTATTAACTTTTTCACTATTTATAAAAGTACAGTCTGGTAGTGAGAAAATCTTACCATTTACCTCCACTACGTTATGAGATAAGCTGTTTTCACATTTTGGAATTTTAAATTCCTCTGTTATTTCTTTTTTCATTATGTTTGAGAGATTAAATCTAAACAAATTAATAAAAAAACTGGTTGCTATAAAATTATTGTTTGTAATAGATTTTTCATATTTAATTTTTTCAAGAAGGGAACGACTAAAAGCCAGACTGTCTGCAGTTATATTAACCCTTTCCTTATTGACTAAATTATCCTCTAAATCATTCCCTTCAAAAAAATAAAAAAGTATTACTTCTGGAGCTTCTATATGAAACCTTGATCTCAGCATTTCTATACTATAAACAATATTTTTTACAGCAGTAGGGCTTCCAGCACCACCAACCCCAAAAGAAATAACATCTTTTTTCAAGAGGTCATGCAAAACATGTGCTGAGTAATATTTTGGATTTTTATTTTTATCCACTTCAAAGAACCAATCACCCTCACCATCTGCATAAGAGTCGCCAATGATGGCTATATATTCTTTAGGAATTAAATGTTTCTTTGAGGATTGGCATAATATACTGGAAGGATGCATAAGATGATCCTGCAATTTAAGTGAAAAGAATGGTAATGATAATGGAAATAAAAGTTCAAGAATGAATACAGCTAGTAAAAGGGAAGAGACACCTAACCCAACTCTTACAGAAAATTCATAAAAGAATTTTCTTTTCTTATTTAGAACAATATTCAATCCACAAATAAGAACCATTAGGTCAAATGAGTAAATTATTAGTTTTGTAAAAACAGATTTTATTTTTCCATCTTCATACAACAAGCTATTTATAGTAGATTCATTTAATAAGAAGGAAACAATGATTAGCATCAATCCTATTAGAAGCTCGATTTTTCTTTGATTTTTCTTTATTAATTCCATTAAAAGTTATTTCTTATAGCTTTCTTTTGTTATTAAAGTTCTCGTACTACCAGCTGTCTTTTTTTTATCAATGCAGCAAGCAATAGTTAAAAGTAAAATTAGTAAAACAAATAAAATAAAAACATTTAAGACACTTATTCCAAGGCACTTATAAAAATTTAAAGTTGATTGAAATAAATCCATAAGCTAATTATAGTTTGTAAAAAAAGTAAGGAGTATCTTCTATGTGTTTCCAGCCAAATCTGGAGGAATAACCAGGTGCTCTTCCAGCAATTAAAATCTTTGCACCTGCATTTTTAAATACATTTAAAACACTTGTCTTCAAAGTATTATCAGCTATCCAAAAATTACTAATATCTTCATCAGAGGGTATCTCAGCTATAATATGTAACTTTGCTAATCGTGCCCAGTAATAATCATCATAAATCCCTATAACACCAACTTTTTCACCTTCTTTAATGCCTGCTTTTTGTAACCCTTTAGCTACACGTAAATTTACTTTTAATTCCTGAGCTAACGGACGATTTTCAAGTAAATCTTTTGAAAGGATACCCCCCAGAACCATAGAAAACATTGAAACCAATACTAAAGATTTTTTTACTGACTGCACTTCTTCTACCAGTGGTAATTTTAAAGCAGAAAATAAACCAAGCAAAAAAATCACCACATAAGCACCAAGATACCTAAACTCTACATGTACTAAAGAATACATAAGCATCACAAATATAGGGACTGTAAGCATTACCCAGTTTTCAAGCAAATCTTTAATTACTTTCA
Organism: Candidatus Melainabacteria bacterium; assembly: GCA_016201905.1. Lineage (GTDB taxonomy): Bacteria > Cyanobacteriota > Vampirovibrionia > 2-02-FULL-35-15 > 2-02-FULL-35-15 > JACQBQ01. Next base: position 96,131 of record JACQBQ010000010.1, read on the forward strand.
ATTTTCTTCCACTTAAAACCAAAAGAGCCAGATAAGAAGTAAGCAAAACAATTTGCATTAAAAAAAACAGATAAAAATATTCTCTTAAATTAATTAATATTGCTTTTATTTGTCCAATTAAATCAAAATAAGGTTTACTCCCCTGACACCAATAGGAAGTATCATATACAAGCGGATAAGTCACATTAAAAGGAGTAGAATATTCGAAAACTGTAGGATCATTAAATAGAACTCTAAGCGGATGAGTAAGGTTACTACAGCCCGGAAAACCATTTTCAAAACATTCACATACATTCCTATCAGCGTACCAGTGATAGTTTAATTTTCCTGTTTCACCATAAGTAAAATATCCTCTTGATTTAGATAGAGAAAAAACAAATGGACCTGCTATCAGCAAAAAACAAGCTAAAGCCACTACAGATTTTAAAAACTTATATTTTTTGTCTGGTACTGCAAAAAAACTTAAAATAATAAAAACAAATGCAATAGGAAACATAGCTTCTTTTGTAAGGTAACCCAGTCCAAGGACTAATCCAAGGAGTACAAAATTAACCCAGTTTTTCAATCCTACTTTTATTTTAAGTAATAGTCCACTGGCTAAATACACAAACCCAGATAGAAGCATATCTGGAGTTACTCCTGATATGGTTATTAAGTTTGTTGAAGACCAGATAAAAAGACTATACCCAAGACACATCCACATCCAGACTTCTTCCTCTTGTTTATCTTCAATAAATCTTCGGAAAAAGAATTCAAAACAAAATAAAGCAAAAGCATAAGTAAAAAAGTTTACTATATGGACAACTATAATTTCTGAATACAAACCAGGCTTCAGAAGAAAAAGAAAAAAACCCTGGATAATAGCATAAATAGGATTCCAGACCCCGTTAACAAGTGCCCCAAAATCACCACGAAAAACTGCATCCCCAATATCCAGAAATGGTATGCTGTCAGATTCAATAAAATATCTTAAAAGCCAGGTATGAATAAGTCCAATAAAAATAGCTAAGAATAAAAAAAATGCTCTAATTTGTTTAATTGAAAACTTATAAAACATAATAGTAATAAGGTGTATCATCAATATTTACCCAGCCAAACTTTGATGCACCAGAAGGTGCTCTACCAGCTACAACTATTTTCATATCAAATTTTCTAAATGCATTTAGTGCTTCTATTCTAAGTGAATTATCCGCTGCCCAAAAATTATTTATCTCTTCTTCGGATGGGACTTCAGCTATAATTCTTACTTTTAGTAACCTAGCCCAGTAGTAATCATCATAAATCCCGATAACACCAACTTTTTCTCCCTGCTTAATACCAATATTTTTAAAATAATCTGCCACCTGCCAATTAACAGCTAAACTTTTGCCTTCTTCTCTATATTCAAGTAAATCTTTTGAAAATATGCTTGTTATGAGCATCATGGCACAAGCTACTAAAGTAACTTTTGCAAGTATCTCTTGCAAGTTTTTTACATGAGAGAACTGTAAGGCAGAAAACAATCCCAGCCAAAAGACTACCCAGAAAGCAGCAATGTACCTATACTCTACATGAATAGTAAAATACATTATCATTGAAAATAGTGAAGGAAAAATTAATACCCATTGTTTATTTATATCTTTTAAACACAGCCATCTTTTCTTACCGATAAAAAAAAGACTAACTAAAGCCAATAACATTCCTTGCATATTAAAAAGTAAATTAAAATATTCTTTGGTATTTTCTATTAATGCTTTTAATTGTCCTTTTATATCAAAATAAGGAACCGTCCCACCTTCAAACCAATATGAGGCATCAAAAACAATGGGGTATGTAACTTTAAGCGGCTCTGAATATTCTAAAATTATAGGGTCTTTAAAGATTACATTTAATGGATGTAGTAATTTTTTACAGTAGGGAAAATCTTTTTTCCAGATCTTGCACGTATTGCTATTTGTATGCCATGCATAATTTATAACCCCAATATCACCAAATGTTAGCCTTCCTTTATTCTTAGAAAGCAAAATTATATATGGAGTACTGATTAGAAAAAAAGATAGAAGAAATATTGATAAATAAAAAACCCGTTTTGGGATTTTACAAGTAGCAAAAAAAACAATTCCAAAGAAAATAAAAGCCACTGGAAACATTGCTGCTTTTGACAAATATCCCAGTCCAAGCACTATACCTAGCAAACAAAAAACAAGCCAATTTAAATTACCAGATTTTACTTTAAGTAAAATCCCAGCTGCAAGATAAAAGAATAACGCTACCAACATATCTGGTGTTACTGCTGAAATGGTAATCATGTTCATTGACGACCATATAAATAAGGTATAACCAAGGCACATTAAAGTCCATTCAGGTAAAAGTAGATGCTTTTCCTCTTTTTCTGCCCCTTTGTAAACTCTAACTAACTGCATGATAAAAAAATCAAAAGTAAAAAATGTTAAGAGACATATAAAGAAGTTAATAAAATGTACAAGTGTTGATTCCCAAATATAGGATGGTTTAAAGAAATAAAAAAATAGTCCTATAATTAAAGAATACAATGGACTCCAAAAACCGTTTATAAGAGCTCTCCAGTTTCCTTTCAGAATCTCATCTGCAGTATCAAAATACGAAATGCAGTCAGAGTCAATAACATTTCTAGTAAGCCATGCATGGGAAAGACCTATCACAAAAGTTGCAAGAAAAAACAATATTCTGATTTTTATGAAATTATTTATCTTCATTGTAGTTTATAAAAATAGTAAGAAGTTCCATTTATATTCTCCCATTTAGCATTTGAAGCATACGATGGGATTTTTTCAGTAACAACTGTTTTTATACCATATTGTTTTAGTGTTTTAAAAACCTGAGATTTAACATGATCACTTGCTGCCCAAAACTCATAAACTGGCTCATCAAAGATCTCAGCAATAATCTGAACTTTTAATAATCTAGCCCAATATAAATGATCATAATAATTTCCAATAATTGCAACCTTATCTCTCTTTTTAATTCCTGCTTTTTCTAACTTTTCTGCTATTTGCCAGTCTATAATTTCATCTTTTGCTGCCTGATAATTTTCTTCTAAATCTTTAGAAAAGACAGACATAATGTTTAAAGAAAACACCAAAACAACTGCTAAAAGTGATGTAACCCTTTTTACATTACTAAAATACTTCAATTTTACTGATGAAAAGAGTACTAACCAGAATACTACCAGGAAGGCTCCAATATATCTGGACTCTAAATGCACAAGCAGGTATATAAGTACTGGTATAACTGCAGGTATAAACAGTAACCATTTCCTGCGTGCTTCTCTGAAAAATTCTACTTTTCTTTCCTGCAAAAAAAACAATATTAAAAACAAAACAATTAAAACATTTTGATCATAAAGAAACAATTTAAACAATTCTCTTATATTTTTTACTAAAGCTATAATTTGTCCCTTAATATCAAAATAAGGAGTAGTTCCCTCACTCCAGTAAGACGGATCATGTATAAGAGGATACGTTACAGGTAATGGGTAAGAATATTCGATAAGGCGAGGCTCATCGTAGATTTCCCTGACAGGGTGCACAAGTTTCTTACAACCAGGAAAACCTCTGTGAATATAATTACAGGGATTAGGATTTATATACCAATGATAATTTAATTTTCCAGTCTCTCCAAAAGTGAAATAACCTTTTTCTTTGGATAAAGCGATGATAAGAGGACTTGAAATTACTACAAATGTAAATAAAGCCACAATCATTTTTAATAATCCTGCTTTGGACTTATAAACAGAAACAAAACCTGCAAAAAGAAAAATAAAAGCCATTAAAAAAAATACTTCCTTTGTGAAATAGCCAAGTCCCAGTACAACACCCAGCATAATGAAATTAGCCAGATTTAAACTACCTGAATTAATCCTAAGTAAAATCCCAAAAGCCAAATATATAAATGCTGTTACAAAAACATCAGGAGTTATTCTCGATGTATGAAGCATATTCATAGAAGACCAGATAAAAAGAGAGTATCCAATAAGAGTTAGAGTCTCTTCTGAAAGTAAGTAAGAATTGTCTTTAATAGAATGAAGATTGTTCTTTTTATAAGATACAATGAATTGAGAAAGAAAAAAATCAAATGCTAAGAAAGACAGCATGTAAATAGAAAAATTCGCAAAGTGTACAATGGTAGACTCCATCTGATAAGAAGGTTTAAATAAAAACAAAAACAAACCTTGAACAATAGCATACAGAGGGCTCCAGATACCATTAACAAGAGCCTCCCATCTTCCCTGAAAAACAAGATCTCCTATATCTAGATACGGTATACCATCTCCTTCTATATAAGATCTCAACAAATAGCTGTGAAATACTCCGACAACAATAGCAAATAGCATATAAAAAAATCTTATGCGAAAATTTAAAATCTTAAAATAGGATGAGTCCATTTTAAAAATCTCTATTAATTAGCATAACCCTCACAGACTCTGGAGATTTTGACTCATCAAACACTTCATCTAACACTGGCAGGGTATTCAGATTTATATTTGAAGCAATCTGCTCAGCCAAAAATTTACCAAATGCAGGTGAATAATGATAGTCATCAATATAAGCTTTTTTATTCGAACCAAATTTTTCATACACTGTTGAAAGATCTAAATATTCTTTGTTTTTTCTAATGGCATTGTATAAAGTGTCAATGCTCAGTTGATCATTGTCTGACTGTAGTTTTTCTGCTAAGCCATCTCTAAAAAGATTAAGATTATATTTATATCTTGGGTGTGGCTGTAAAACAAACATAGTTTTAGCACCATAAACTGAACAAATTGCTTTTGCCAACTTCCTGTTTAAGTCAAAGTGATTTGTAACATGTCGCATATCATCTAATGGCCTTGGCTGAAAGCTTGGCTGTGAACTATTGTCTTGAGGTTTTTCAAAATTAAGATTTAATGCCTTCTGTAATCTAAAAGACAGAGACTGAATGGTTTTATAAACAGGCAGATACTGTAAAGAAAGAGCTAAACACTTGACGCTAAAGTGTTTATTATAATAGCAAGCTAACAATTCATCTGAAATAACCGTGCTTAATCCTGGGACGTCATCTTCATAAGTCTGCCAGTTAAAACCATCTTCAAAAATAACCAGGCTAGGGCGATGTCCACTTCTTAAAAGATTAAAAATTAATGTTGTTTCCTGACCCGGATAATAGCTTGCTCTGCCAAAATTAGTTACTTCTACATTAAAAGATTTTCCTTCTTTCTTTGCTCTTTCATTAAGAATATAAGAGAGATAAGAAGACCATGTATGCTCATCAGAAACAAAAAGACCAAAAGTAGTACTTGAACCTAACGTATATATTCTAATAACTGGTTTATTAACTTCTCTAGCAGGATTTAAAGTTTTTCTCCTAGGGAATCCTTTTTCACCTAAAACAATATTTACTTTTTTACCATGAAAAGGCGGATAATAAAATCTAACCCATTGCTGGGGACGCTTGCCTAGCTGATAAAAGTCATCCAGAACATCTGAAGCGTATTTCTCTCCTATTTCCTTACAGGCATTAAAATCAAACCACTCTAACTGATATAAATCGCGTTGACCCGTTTGCACAGGAGATCCATTCTCTTTAAATAATTTTTCCCCAGAGTACGACAGTGGATGTCTTTTTACATAACCAGTAGCCAGATATAAAAATCCTAATACAATATTTGCAAGAATAAAAAAAATTATTATACCTAAAGTTATTTTTGCCAGTACAGTATATGTCTTATCTAACAATGCGCCAACTTTCATTTTGGTCAATTACATCTAACCTTACTACTATAAAACATAATAATAGAAAGAGGTGTCTTTTATATTTATCCAACCTTCTTGTGTAATGTATTTAACAGGAGGATTTTCGGCTAAAACGACTTTTACCCCTACTCTCTTAAATGCTTCCAATATTTCTGATTTTATAAGACTGCTGGAACCCCAAAACATTTCATAGTCTTCCAAAGACACCTCTGCAATGATATTAACTTTTGCAAGCCTTGCCCAATAAACATCACATTCTCCAGGTATAACGGCAGCCTTATCCCCCTTTTTAATTCCAATTTTTTTTAACTCTAATGATACTAACCAATCTTTATATGCATCATTATTTTTTATGTTTGATAATATATCAAGCGAAACAATACTGGTAGATAAGAAAAAAACTATTACCATAGAGACCAAACATAAGATTGCTTTTTTAAAAGCTTTATAATTATTAAACTTTAAAGCAGATAACAAAGCTAGTATTAAAACCGGAACAAAAGCTCCAAAATATCTAAACTCAGCATGAATTAAAGAACACATGAGAATTGGCACTACGGTTGAGACTAGTAAAACCCACTCCTCAAAAATATCTTTTAGACATAAAATACCTCTTGAACTTATAAAAAAAAGCATAAATAAACCAACTAAAACGATTTGCATATAAGAGATTAAATCCATATAAATTGGCAGGTTTTTTTTAATTGCTCTAAGTTCTCCCATTAAATCAAATTTTGTTTTTAATCCATGCCACCAAAAAGAAGGATCATAATACGGCGAATAAGTCACTTTAAATGGAGTCGAGTATTCATATACTGCAGGACTAGCATAGATCTTTTTTACAGGATGAGTAAGATTACTAAGCTGGGGAATATAGTTCATAGAAGTTGGGCAAATGGTTATTTCATTTGTCACTTCTTCTATGTAATTTAATTTTGTAGCATCTCCAAAAGTAAAGTATCCCTTCTCCCTGGAAAGTAAAAAAACAAAAGGACTTATAAGAACAAGAAAAACAATTAGAGAAAGTAAGACACGAGGCAGCATTAGTCGAAGGTTTACACCCATAAAAAAACATAAGAAAAGAAAAAGGAAAACAAGAGAAAGAAATGACAGCTTGGCCAAGTAAAAGCAGCTAAAAGCAAATCCCAATAAAATAAATAAAAACCAATTAGTGTTTCCTAACCTGATTTTAAGCAAGAGTCCTGATATAAAATAAAATATAGCTGCAGCAGATAGATCTGACATTATTCTTGAAATAGTTATCAGGCTAACCGAAGTCCATATAAAAACCGAGTAACCTAGAGTAATAAGTGCCCATTCAGGTAATGTATTAAGTCCTAGTTTTAAAACTTCTTTTTCTTTTTGTTTTTGTTTTTGACATTTGACTAGCTCATTAAGAAAAAAAGTAAAACTAAAAAAGCTAATAAGAAAAATAAAAAAGTTAATAAAATGTACAAATATTGATTCCCAACAAGGAGAATGTTTAAACAAATAAAAAAAGGACCCGAGTATGATCGGATACAATGGGCTCCAGTATGAAATGAAAACCGACTTAGGATTTCCATTAAATAATTCTTCAGCAATATCAATATTAGCCATACCATCAAAATCAACAGCATACCTGGAAAAGTAAGTATTTATAAATCCAATCACAAAGGCTACAGCAAAGAAAAAAAACTTTAGCTTTGAAGGTGAATACTTAAAACAAGTCATAAATTGTTAAACCTAATTGAAACATAAAGAACTATAATTATCAATAAATTTATGAAAGCGTACACAAAAAAAAGCATATTTATTCTAACTGGACTTGTGCTTTTATTTGTTTTTACTGAAGGAATATTTAGTACATTACTGTCTCTTAAATATTTGCTCAGCACATACGAAGTAGACACAAAAGAAGCCTATACTAAACATGACAGCTTATTAGGCTGGACAAGTATATCTAATTTTTCCGATAATAATTTTTTTGGTCCCGGAATAAACCTAAGAACTAATTCACAATCTTTCCGTAACGATCATGATTTTAATGTAGAAATTCCAAAAAACATGATCAGGGTTATATGTTGTGGGGATTCATTTACTTTCGGCTATGGAGTAGATAATGCTCATACATGGTGCGAAAAACTTGCTCTTTCAGATAAAAGACTAGAAACAATTAACATGGGACAAGTTGGGTTTGGTATAGATCAGTTTTATCTCTGGTACATGCGAGACGGCAAAAGATTTAACCACAATATTCATTTGCTTGCATTTATTACAGAAGACATTTATAGAATAAATGATGACAGATTTTCACTTTATAACAAACCAAAGTTAAAATTAATCAATGAAAAGCTTTCTACTACAAATACACCAGTACCAAAACACTCAGATTTTTACTATAAGTTACAAGACTACTCAAACAAATTATGTGAGTTTAGAACCTACCAATTCATTAGCAGGTTAATAACATCAACTCGTTTTACAGGAAAGAAGAATCAAAATGGAGCAAATGAACCAGAGCTCCAAAAGATTTTGTCTTTAATATTTAAAGCACTATATAAAGAGAACAAGGCTAAGAATAGCAATTTAGTGCTGATTTATTTACCTCAATACTCTGATTGCTTTGAAGTTAATGGTAGAACTGCTTATTGGAGAAACTGGATTAAAGATGAAGCTAAAAATAAAGATATTTTCTTTATAGATTTAGTCAGCGAGTTTCAAAAACTACCATCAGAAGACATATATTCATTATTTACTGAGACAGACAGGCACTTCTCCAATAAAGGGAATAAACTTATAGCAACGATACTATACAAAAAATTAATTTCTTTAGGTTTAATAAATGCAAAATAAAGCAACCATTAAGTTTTTTTTTAGAATCCTTGCTGTTATTCTTGGAATCTTGCAGGCATGGGGTAGTCAGTTTAATCTATCTATAGATGGAGTAACTTATTTAGATATTGCTGATGCATACTTAAGAAAAGACTGGGAAAGTGCTATTAACGGAGGATATAGTCCTTTATATTCATGGATATTAGCTTTATTCACTTTCATTTTAAAGCCCTCCCCATACTGGGAAAGCTCATGTGTAGTTTTAGTTAATCTTATAATTTATTTTTTGACAATCTGGTCTTTTGAGTTTTTTTTAACCAACCTCCTTTCCTATTATAAGAACAATGATCACTTAGCTATCCCTAAATGGCTTATAGAAACTTTTTCTTATGTACTGTTTATTTTCTGTTCTTTAAATTTAATTGGCATATCTGAGCAATCTCCTGATATGTGCATAAGTGGATTCATTTATTTACTAACAGGAATCTTATTGCTCTTTAAAAAAAAGGGAGAAGGCAATCTTATTTTTTTCTTTTTTGGAATAACGCTTGGGTTAGGATGCTTAACAAAAGAAATCATGTTTCCTTTAGCTATAATTTTCATATTAACAGGAATGTTTTTATTAAAGACTTCTCAAATAAGAGTAAATTACATCCTTATTGTTTTATTTGTTTTTTCTCTTATAGCATCTCCATTTATTTATATGCTTTCTGCTTCTAAAGGAAGATTTACTTATGGTGATGCAGGCAGACTAAACTATGCCTGGTTTGTAAATGGGATTCATGATAAGTGGTTTAGCGGTATAGCTGGTCATGGCTCTCCAGTTCATCCACCTGAAAAGATTTTTGACAATCCACTGATTTACAATTTCCAGTCACATTTTAAAAATGCCACTCATCCATATGTATACGATCCATCTTACTGGTGGGAAGGAGTGAAAACACGTTTTGAATTTAAGAAACAAATAAATATCCTGCTTGAACATTTCAGATTCTACTTGAATTTCTTTTTCCAAAATCAAAGTGAGCTAGTCATTGGTTTTATTGTTTTGTTTTACTATTCAGGCAGAGGACTAAAAATTCTGGAAGATATTTCCAAACAATGTATACTACTGCTCCCATCTGTTTTTACGCTTGGACTTTATTCTTTTGTCAATGTGGAAAAGAGGTATCTTGCGGCTTTTATTTTTCTTTTCTGGCTTGGATTATTTTTATCATTAGCTCTTTCAAAGACAAAAGAATCAGAAAAATTATTTACAAACATCTTAATAGCAATGTTAAGCATAACCTTAATAAGGATTTCCTTTTCTACCACCCGAGATATTTATCACATAACAGAAAATTTGATTAGTGGTACCAAAGCAAACAAACCTTGGGTTATTGCCCATGAATTAAAAAATTTAGGGTTAAATCCAAAAGATAAAATAGCTACACTTTGGGAAGGAAATAGTACAAACTGGGCAAGACTTGCAAAACTAAGAATAACTTGTGAACCCTGGTATGGACCAAAAGTTTTCTGGCAGGCAACTTCCAGCACTAAATCACAAATCATAAAAGTATTCAAAGAATTTGGTATAAAAGCAATTATTGCAAAAGAGATACCTTCTTACACACTGATTGAAGCTAAAGAAAAAGGCTGGCAAAATATAGGTGGTTTAGAAAGTTATATTTATATTATAAGAAACTAATTTATGTCAGATGATAATAAATCAAAAGCAACCAGAATGATTTTCTACTTCATAGCTATTATTGGAGCTGCACTTGAGCTTTTTGCGTACAGATATCATTTTGACACTAGAATGGCTGTTCCTTATATGGACATAGCTGATGCGTATTTAAATCGTGATTGGAATAATGCAATCAACACTACATGGAGTCCTATGTATTCATGGTTAATTGCACTGTGCTTTTTCACTCTAAAACCAACATCATATTGGGAGACCAGTTGCGTGCATGTGGTAAATTTTTTTATTTTTCTATTCACATTAATATCATTTGAATATTTTTTAAACAACTTACTGATTTTTTACAAAAACGTTTCAAGCAAAGCAGAGCACGATAAAGTTTTAATTCTACCCGAATGGTTAATAAGAGCTTTAAGCTATAATATTTTCCTTTTATCCTCATTCTTTCTTATCAAGGTTTCAAAACAGTCACCTGATATGTGCTTGTTTGCATTTGTTTATTTAATATGTGCTTTGCTTTTAAAGTTAAAATTTGAAATGAATAAATCATTGGTTTTTTGTTTTTTAGGAGTCAGTTTTGCACTGGGTTATTTAACAAAATCAGTGATGCTGCCAATTTCAGTATTTTTTTTCATTTCTGGGTTTTTCATAGTCAAAGGAAATCTTAAAAAGTTACAGTATGTAATTATTTCACTTTTCACTTTTTGCCTGATCGCAGGACCTTTTATAAACGCTATTTCAAAAAAAAATGGACATTTTACCTTTGGAGGACCAGGAAAATTAAATTATGCATGGTATATTCATGATCTTGAAGATTGGATTATAAATGACAACTTTAAAGGATATGGAAAGCCTGTTCACCCACTAAACAAAATTTATGCAGATCCCTTAATTTATAAATTTAATACACCATTTACAAATGCAACATATCCTCCTACCTATGATGAAAATTATTTAATGGAAGGAGTTAAATTGCATTTTGATTTAGCAAGGCAAATAAAAGCCTTTTTTGTAAATCTTCATGTGTACTATAAAACATTTTTCCAACACCAGTCAGAATTACTTATTGGATTATTTGCACTTTTATTTTTATCAAAAAATGCTAATTTATTTGTAAAAGAGATGAGGAATTATTGGTTTCTTATTATTCCGTGCTTATTTGTTCTAATACTTTATTCGCTTGTACATGTAGAAGAGAGATATGTGGCTGGTTTTATTGTAATTTTATGGATTTGCATAATATTAAGTTTAAGGTTTGAAAAAAACAAGGAAACGATCAATCTGATAAATAAAGTAACAACTGCTCTTCTTGTTTTTACAATTATTAAATTATCTTTTTTGCAATCTTATTATGTTTTAAAAATTACTAGTGACTTTTTTAAAGCCAACCCAAATGAGATTTGGACAATTTCAGAAAAGTTAAAAGAATCAGGTATTGGACCTGGAGATCAAATTATATCTATAAATGATGATAAAAATATTTATTGGGCAAGACTTTCTAAGGCAAAAATTAGGGCTGAATTGTTTTCTGATAATGCTTATGCTTTCTGGGAATTAAGTGAAGGTGCCAGAAATAATATAATTAAGCTTTTAAAAAATCTCGGTGCAAGAGCAATAGTAACTCAGGATATTCCGAGTTATATACGTAGCAGTGCATTGAAAAATGGCTGGCAACAAGTTACTCCTTTAAATTTAAATTATTTTATTTTATTTTTGAACCAATAGTTTTATTTAAAATTATTATGAAGAAGCGTAATACTCCGTGGCTTGCCACGAGAGATATAAGCGACGAATAACAAACCGACTTCTCCGACGACTGGTGACGAAGTCATTAACTTCGCGAAATACCCTGCGGGCTTGCCCCAGGGATAGCGAAGTTAAAAAGAAGTCGGTTTATTTCTTAAAACAGGAATACGTTTATCTCCCGGAAGTTTTGCTTTATCAATCAGCTCTGGAAAAACCTTTAATTCATCCAGATTTATATAGCTGGCTATCTGTGAAGCCACTAATTTGCTAAATCTTGGAGAATAATGAGCTGTATCAACAAATGCCCTATTATCTTTTCCAAAAGTATCAAACAAAGTTGAGAGATCTATATAGCTACTATTTGATTTCATACCTTTATGAAATAAGCTTAATGCATCTAAATCTTTTTTATTATTGTTAAATTCTTTTTTCACTATATCAGGTCTAAATAACTTTAAGTTATAACTATATGCAGAGTTAGGTTGTAGAAAAAAAAGAGTTTTTATCCCATACAACGAACAAATAGAATTTATATTTATCCTATTTCTTTCAAACCTGTTTATTAAACGACTGATATCTTGATCTTCATATCCTGAAGAATTTTCTATTCCTCTAAGGTTTTCAAAATATTCTTCCAAGTGAAATTTTAGTGAAGTTACCAGTCTAAACATTGGTAGCCATTTATATGTATAAAGCAATCCTTGTACTTTATGCTCTTGTTCTTTTATGAATAGCTTGCCAAGCTGAGGAGTAAATTCTGCAGTGTCATCATTTAATCCCCAATTTACACCATCAAGAAAAATTACAAGGCTGGGCCTGTGTCCCTGGTTTAGAAGATCTATAAGCAAGAAGCTTTCCTGTGTAGGGAAATATGAGCCTCTACCATAATTTACAACCTCAATATTTACAGGCTTACCCAATGATTTTGCTTTTTCATTGATAATTCTTGAAAGAAATGATGGCCATGTATGCTCATCTGAAACACTGTAGCCAAATGTGGTACTCCCACCAAATGTAAATATCCTTATTGTCTTTTTATTATTAACCCTTTCAGGATTAATAGTTTTTCTAATCGGAAAGCCTCTTTCATCCAAAAGAACATTCACCTTTTTACTTCTAAACGGTGGCTCAGAAAATTGAATCCACGGCTGATATATCAATCCAATTTTCCCAAATTCAAAAAAATCATCAAGTAAATCCGAGGCATATTTTTCCCCTAATTCTTTACAGGCATTAAAATCAAATGTCTCCACAGTAGATGCATTGCGCTTACTAGTACTTACCGGTGAGCCATTCTGATTAAAAAAGTGACCGGATTTTAAGACCATTCTGTTATTAATTTCTACGATTTGAGATCTAAAAGCATATAAAGCACCTAGAAAAATATTAGACAAAATAAAAATCAGCACCAATGCTAATAAATTTGAGGCTATCCAGAAGTATAATTTCTTCAATGAAGAATAAGCATTAGTCTTGGATAGGTTAGATTTATAAGACATAAAGGTAATATTCACTATCTTCGATTTTTATCCAATTTGATCTAAGAAGATCATATGCTGGTATTTTTGCTATAACCGCTTTAACACCAATAGATTTAAATGTCTTCAGAACTTGTAACTTAATAGAATCATTAGAATTCCAAAAGTTATTTATTTCTTCTTCCGGAATCTCTGCAACAATATTTACTTTAGCTAGCCTAGCCCAGTAAATATCCTGATAACGCTCGAATATAGTAGCAATCTTATCTCCTTTATTAATATCATGGACTTTTAAAAACTTTGCAATTTGATGGTTGGTGTTATGTGGACCCATTGTTATTACACCCTCTGAAAAAATACTTGTAATAATTAGGAGTGCTGAAAGAACTCCTATAAAACATGAAGTGATTCTTTTTACTTCTTTATTATCTGGCAACTTTAAAGCAGAAAATAACCCCAGCCAGAAAATAATCATAAATGCACCTATATATCTAGGTTCAAAATGTACAAATGAATACATAAGCATGGATAACACTGCTGGTATAAATATTAACCATTGTTCTCTTATGTCTTTAAAAGATTTTATCCCCCTTCTACTAATGAAGAAAAAACACAGAGAAACTATAACTACAATTCCCTGCATGTAAAACAATAAATAAAATTCTCTAATACTTCTTACTAAAGCTTTTACTTGACTTCTAAAATCAAAATACGGCTCGGTATCCCCCTGACACCAATATGAAGGATCATAATGAAGTGGGTAAGTTACCATAAAAGGTGATGAGTACTCAAAAACGGTAGGCTTATGAAAAATTATTCTTGGTGGATGGATAAGTTTTCCACATCCAGGAAATCCCGGTTTCCAGGATTCACAAAAACTTCTATCAGCATCCCACTCATAGTTAAGTTTCCAGACCTCACCAAAGGTAAAATAGCCTTTAGTTCTTGACAACTCATAAACATAAGGAGATATTAACAACAGAAAAGTAATTAATGAAATTAAAACTTGTGGCAAGTTTATTTTCTTTGGTATTGCAAAAATCGCTGTACAAATAAAAATAAAAGCTATGGGAAACATAACTGTTTTAGAAAAATAACCAAAGGCAAGAACAATGCCCAGAATAAGAAATGTAAACCAACGAGCTTTGTCTAATTTGATCTTAATCAATAATCCTGATGCTAAATAAAAAAATCCACTGACAAGCATATCTGGTGTTACTGACAAAATAGTAATCATATTTATTGAAAACCAGATAAAAAGCGAATATCCTAGCAATAGCCAATTAAAGTCTGATAAATCTTCAAAGCCAGCTTCAGAAAGGACTTTTCTCCTTTGTTCGTGATAAAGAAGCAGTTGTCTGAGAAAAAAATCAAAGCAAAAGAAAGCAAAAATATAAATAAACCGACTTCTTTTTAACTTCGCTATCCCTGGGGCAAGCCCGCAGGGTATTTCGCGAAGTTAATGACTTCGTCACCAGTCGTCGGAAAAGTCGGTTTGTTATTCGTCGCTTATATCTCTCGTGGCAAGCCACGGAGCTATATCAAGCATGTGAATGCCATCAGAATCTACCAAAAACCGAACACACCAGGTATTAATAAAACCAATTATAAAAACGGCAAGAAAAAAATATAATCTTAATCTCAAGCTTATATTTCTATTAAATAGCACTGTTATTTAGAGTCTCCTTTAAGGGATTTTATCACTAACGGATATAAGTTCTCAGCAACTATTTTATGCAACTTTTTACTTGGGTGCGGATCATCATCACTAACAACTAGTTCCTTTTTTTTCACATCAGAAATTAATTTAGATATGTCTAAAACGGGTACATTAAGAGCATTAAAAACTTTGTTGATTTTTACTAGCATAGCCTGACTTTCTGGAATATGTGACAGGATAGGAAAAAGAACTACAAGAAGCTTTGAATTCTGGGCTTCACACAGCTTGTAGATTTCTTCCAGTTCTTGTTTATGATTTTTCCATACAGAAGGATCATCAAACTGTTCTTTTAGCCATATCAGGTAATTTTTCTTGCTATTTATAATTTTCCATTTAGTTAACTTCCAGTATATATAGTTAACAAAGTAAGAAGAGGATACTAACCAGTCTATATTTTTAGGAGGATCAATATTAGAAAAAGAATAGTCTTCTTTAAAATTTGCCCCTTCAATATCATTTGGATAGTATGACCATATAATAAGATCTGCTTTATACGGGAAATTTCTAAAGTGCTGTATTTCTTCACCAGTATCCAGTCCGCATTCAGAGACATTAATTACCGCATATTTTGCTCCAAGTTTATTAACCAATATATCCGAAAAACGATCGGACACATTTTCAATTCCCTCTCCTGCAACAAGTGAATCCCCAACTATCAACACAATAGACTTGTTCTTTAAATCATCTTTTGTCCATTCTCTATCTCTATACCCAAAAGAATTTAGAGGCTTATAATATTTCTTAAACCAATGCTTACATGCTAACGATAAACCAAAACCATCAGTATGTATGTGACAAAATCTAAAATATATCTCAGAGACAATAAAGCACAAAAGTATTGAAAATATACCTATGACGCAGTTTAAAACAAAACCTTTTGTACACAGCTTATTTCTCATTTAAGTGTCATAAGAACAACTATAACAAGTCTACAACAAAGCACTTACAAAGTGCTAATAATATATTAGAAAATATGAATCCTTTAATAACCAAGATTCTGAATTCTTAATAAAGAACGAACGATTCAAACTAAGCATGAAATGGATAATATAAAAAGAGCCTTTAGATTATTTGCCATATTGCTTGGTTTACTTCAAGCATGGGCACTACAAAATCAATATTATGGCGACATTATTTCTTATATTGAAATTGGAGAGGCTTACCTGCATGGTGATTTCAATTCAGCCATTAACGGATATTGTAGCCCTCTTTATTCCTGGATACTTGCAGTTTTTCTCTCTTTTTCAAGACCATCACCGTATTGGGAGTATCCATTCACAATATTTATTAACTTTTTAATTTATTTATTTACGCTTATATGTTTTGAGTATTTTTTAAAAGAGTTTATTAGATATTTAAACAAAAATTCAAATAACAGCTTAAATACCTTCCAGGAAAAAGAATTAACCATACTCGGTTATATTTTATTTATATACTCTTCATTAGTTATGATTACAGTTCTATCAACAACACCAGATCTCCTCGTGTCTGCTTTTATTTATCTAATAGCAGGAATCTTACTTCAATTCAAACCAGGAACAGCTAGCAAAAAAAAATATATTATTTTTGGATTAATTTTAGGCTTTTCATATTTAGCAAAAGCTGTGATGTTTCCGATGGTGTTTATTTTTTTACTCGTAGGATATTTTTTGGTTCGCGGACTTAGACAGAAATTATCATATCTGATACTATCACTGATCACATTTTGTTTAATCTCATCACCTTTTATTTTTGCCTTATCAAAAGAAAAAGGACATTTGACCTTTAGTGAGGTTGGAAAACTAAATTACCTATGGCGTTCGACTAAGTTTCCTGAAAAATGGGACTGGTACGACAGAGTACCTTTTAGCAGTGGTAAACCAGTTCATTTAATGAAAAAGATTTTTGATAATCCAACTATTTTCAAATTTCAGAATGAGTTTAGAAATGCCACTTATCCTCCAGCCTATGACATTTCATACTGGTATGATGGTGCAAAGCTTCAATTTGATTTAAAAGAACAAATAAACGCACTCATATCAAACATCCACATCTATTATTATATTTTCATTTATTCACAAAAAGAACTTTTTATTATTTTTATCTTTTTGTTTTATCTTACAGGACAAAAAATAATCTGTCTAAAAAATATTCTTAAAAACTGGTTTTTGATTTTACCTTCATTATGTGTTTTTTTTATGTACTCATTAATAGTCGTTGAGGAGAGATATTTGGGAGGATATGTAGTGCTTTTGTGGCTTAGTTTATTTTCAGGAATATCTTTAAAAAGCAAAGAAGATTCAAAACATGTGCTGTCTTGTTCAGTTTTGACGATTCTGACTGTTATGTTAATTAGATTTACTTGTATGGGTTTTGATTATCTCTCTTTAACTGCACAAAATTTAAACCTTGGAAAGAATGCAAATAGAATGTGGTGTGTAGCTAATGAACTAAAGAAATTAGGGCTTAAAGAAGGTGATAATGTAGCAACCTTTATCGATGAAACAAATCAATATTGGGCAAGAATAGGAAGATTTAGAATCATTTCTGAAATACCACTTAATGAAGAAACTAAGGATTTCTGGGAATCAAATCAAACCAAAATACCTGAAATAATTAAAACCATTGCAAAAACAGGAGCAAAAGTTATCGTAACAGAAAACATACCTACACCTTTACTTAGAGAAGCTAAACAAAAAGGATGGAGGACTCTGGGAAACACGAACTATTTTGCATTGTTTTTATAGTTATTTTATGTTTTTAGAGTTAAGAGTTGAAGTAGCGCTAGTTCTTAATTTATTAAAAAAATTTAATCTTCTCAGTAAAGTAATTTAAGATTTTGTTTATTTTTTCAATAGATTTCTTAAAGCTTAATTAGTTAGGATTAGATTAGCACTGATTCTTAACCTTTAAGGAGAAAACTAGATGTTTGTTACACCACCAGATGGAATAGTCGGACGGACAAGAATAAATTTTACAATTGGAAATATCAATTTAAAGAAAAAAGGTTTAGATGTTGTACTTACAAGCCAACCTGGAATGCTTCAAGGAAGAGATGAACAGGAGTTGGTTGGTATTCCACAAAATTTGCAAGTTGGTGGTGCTGCAAGAGAAGCTACCGGTACAGAACTTGGAAAAATTTTGGCAGGGCATCTGGGACATTTAAATGTGCCATCTAAATTAGATAACCTTGTTATTCTGATAGATACATCCACCAGTATGACTTTTGGCAATAGGCTGGCTCTTATAGAGCAACAAATAGAAAAACTTGGTCCATTTATTCCAGCAGGAACAAAAGTTAGTGTGGTTCAATTTGATAAAGAAGCACGCACTGTAGTAAATACTGTGACAATTGATAATGCAAATGAATTTGATAAAAAGATAGTAAGATCTATTGAACAGCTTGATGTAAGGGGTGGAACTAGAATTGATAAGGCTTTAGTAGCAGCATCGAACCAAATCAGATCAGCAGATGGATATGACCATGAACACCCGGAAAGAAATTTAATTGTACTTATTACAGATGGAGATCACAGACCAAGAGTTTTGGAAGAGTATAAAAAAGTATATGGACTTGCTCAAGGAATTACACCTTTTAGAAATGCACCGCTCGTTGTAGTAGGCGTTGGTACTGACTACAATGCTGAACTAGTTCAGTCAATAGCTGGTTTTAGTGGAGGATTTTTTTTCCATACATCTAAAGATAACAAAGCCGACATCTTTGGGAAGCTGATTCCTTCTCTAATAAAACAAATTACAGGAAGTGACTTTTATATTAGATGTGATGCTTATGAAAGTAATCGAGTCTGGGCTACTGATCCTTCTATACAAGAAGTAGCATTTAGAGGAGAGAGGCAAGGTATACATGGCACGCAGGGTGCACATGAGCTTAGAGGAGGGTTTTTAGAAAAACCAACTTTTATTAGTGTTTTTGATCCTGACAATTCAGAAAGTGTAGTGTATTTTTTAGCAGGACAACAAGATGCAAGACTTTGCTTTGGAAGTCCAAACGAAATAATTATTCCAGATGATCCTGGCAGAGAGTTAGAAATAGTACCACTTGGAGACTTACCTCCTGAGCTTAGAGCTGATGCCAAAGGGAATATTGCTAAGTGGTTAGAAGTTTTGGCTATTCAAAAAAGAGATTTAGCTGCACTGTATGCTCTTCATAAAGCAGGTATTGTAAGTGATAAGCTCTATGAACGCTTGAATGATCTACTAAAGGCTCATAAAGAGGATAATTGTAGATCTGCAGAGACTGACATTGGTACTGGACACCTAAGTATTGGACCTGGTATTTCTCAGATCAAACCTTCAGGTGAAGAGTCAGAAGAAGGTTTATCTAGTGTTAAAGATCCTGGCTTTGAAGATAAATTAAAGGACCTTGGTAAGATTAAAATCCCGAATGAATTAAGAATAAGCTCTCCTAAAATATTTCTTCCAGAAAGTATGATAGGAGGTCATTCTTTTGTCGATGAAAACCATGGACTAACATTACATTCAGGAGTTTTAGGCCCTTTATCCATTGAGCCTCAAAATACAATTCTTCCATTTGTACAGAGGGCAGTAGAAGCTTATAATCAAGCACAACCAGCTGGTCCCATTATAAAATTTGAAATTGAAAAAGTTCTCGGCACTGGAAATATTATTCCAATCGGCCTTTTCAATTTTTCAAATAAAACAACTTATACAATTGGCAGAAATAAAGCATGCGATATACGAGTAAGTAACGAATCCGCTAGCAAGCGTCATTGTGAAATAATCAAACTTGGAGATGAAATCATAATAAGAGATCTAAATTCAAGAAATGGTACATATGTAAACGGGAATAAAATAACTGAAGCAAAACTTAAAAATGGCGATCAAGTAGCAGTAGGGCTTTTAGTTTTCAAAGTAACAATTTAATTTCTTATTTCTTTAATAAGTTAACAAAACCTGGGCGATCCGTGACTCGAACACGGGACCCCACGCTTATCAAGCGTGTGCTCTAACCAACTGAGCTAATCGCCCTTTCTTATTGAAGCTCAAGACAAGCTTGAGCTTCTTTCGATCAATTCATTCCATCGGATAGGATTTGTCCGCCTAGGCGGAACAAATCCTATCTTTGCAAGAAAGGTTTAAAAATCAGAATTCAAAACCAATTTTATTATAGCTTGCAGTATTCTCAAAGTAAGAAAGGCTAAACTAAGTACCTCTCTAGAATATGCTTGACATAGAAGCCTCAACTTGGTTTAATGTATATTAATATTATTAGTTGTAATTGGAGATATATGTTAATAACATCAGTAGGTTCTTTTTGTACTAATAAAGATAGGTATGATGCTGCATTAGCCAGATATCCTCTTGCTGCAGTAACTTTTGATGAGTTGCTTTGCGAGCCAATTACACCACCATCCATTTCAGATGGTGTTTTTGATATTCCAGGCACTAAATATGGCTCACAAGAAGTAGGTTATAGAAAAGAAGCTGTTAATGGATATGCTACCGAAGTATACGATTTAAGTCCTATTTTTCATTATGCACTAGCTGGAAAAGAGCAGATCTCTAAGGAATTCATACTCCTATCAGGATATGATCTTAAAGTTGATGATTTTTATAAAGGCATAAGAGAGCCAAAAAGAAATGCAAAAAAGATATTTGAGCCGGGCGAAATAGAAAGATTAAATGAAGAAGAAAAAGCCAAAGCTAAAAGAAGAACAGGAAGAGGAGCAAAAAGAATTCAAGGATATAATCCAGACTTCAGGGAGTTCAAGATAAAAACTGGTGTTGCAACTGATGCAGAACTAGTTAGTAATTTTTATGGATCTGCAATACCTACTATAAAGCTTTTAGATAAAAGGTTTGTTCTTCTACTACTTAATTCAGTCGGACTTGGATTAAATAGTTTTAGTGATGAAGAAAGAATTGGTGCTTTAAACATTGTTGCTCAACTTTTAATAGATACACATGGTGAGATTCAAAGACAAATAGCAATTGATGATAAGTTTAAAGAAAACATTAAAACTCTTAGACAAGTAAGAACTGTACTTAAAGACCTGATCAGTGATCCAAATAAAAGACTAAGTAGAAATGCACGAATCCTTGATGATTGTGCAAGTGCTTTAACAGATGACTGTTTGAGAAATGTAACTAGATTCAAAGAGCTTAAAGAACTTAATCAAAATCCAGACTCTCATTCAGTTAATTAATTTATCTTCTTACGCATCTTTTACTAACCACATACCAGCATCTACAAAATTCAATTGACATCTGTATTATAAAATGATTAAATATATACTAATTAGTCAGTAACGAAAATCAACCTTACCAATAGGAGAAATTATGGTATCCGTACCAGCCATTATCTCTACTTCTAGAGCTTTAGTACCAAGGCTTCAAGCAGAAGAACCTAAACTAGAAGATACATTTCCTTTGGCAATTGATACTCTTGAAAAATTAATTTTAGCCAGACATGAAATTGATGACTATGGCTTCCCTATAATTCCAGAGTATCTAAAGCTAGATCGGGTAACTGAAAGAGAAGGTGAAGTTATTCAATATGTATCAAATATTTATGCTGCAAATAATGGGCTTAGAGAAAAACTTACTACAGAAAACGGAAAATTAAATTTAAATTTAATGCTTAAAAAATTATCTGCTTATAATCCAGGCATATTACTAATTCAACCCGTTTCATTTTTAGATACTCTCGATTTAGTGAGAAGACCTGATTTGTCTGCTTTATTCCAAAGAGATCCAAGGGTTGTACTTTCACTTATAACTGCAAATGACTGTGGACTTAAAAACTATGATCCTCTGGCAAAAGTTGGTGCATTAAATGTAATCATTATTGTTTGCAAAAACATTGAGCGTAAAATTTCAAATGCAGTTCAGATCGATAAAAATCTCCTAGATAACATTTCAATATTATTAATTATAAGAAAGTTACTTGAACAAGTAAAAGATAAAGAGTCAGATGCAAGAATTAGGGAGCATGCATCTAAAATCAACTACGACATAGAACTGCTCGAAGAGTTTACTTACTACAAATGTAGTGAATTAAAGAGAGAAAAGAATAAACCGACTTCTTTTTAACTTCGCTATCCCTGGGGCAAGCCTGCAGGGTATTTCGCGAAGTTAATGACTTCGTCACCAGTCGTCGGAAAAGTCGGTTTGTTATTCGTCGCTTATATCTCTCGTGGCAAGCCACGGAGTATTACGCTCCTTCATAATAAAAACTAAAATTATTTTCGAATAAAAATTTTAAAGTAATTTCCTGCCGGAATTTGTGACAGTATCGTATAACCTTCTTCAATTACACTTGGTGGAACACTTTCAATTGCTTCACCAGGATCAAGTAAAACTTCAAGAACTTCTCCTTCTTCCATTTTTTCAAGCTGAATTTTTGTTTTAACAAAGTTTAGAGGACAGGCAATACCTCTCAAGTCAAGGAAAAAATTGGATTTTATAATATTTTCCATCAATCTCATCCGCAAAAACATTTGTGTATAACACAGGATTTTGGAAGAGGACATTCGCTTTTTTCTTTCATCTTAAACCACTCTTTTTTAAAACAATCTCTACTGCTAACATATCCAAAAACAAAATCATAAAGACTTTCCATATCCTGATTATGCATCTTTGATAAACAGTTCAAACATATCTGTTCCTCTGCATATCCTAATGCAAGGTTCATTGTATATGCTCTACGACATATATTTTGACTACACTGTGGACATGGAAACGGGAAGTCCATTCATTACTTATAACATAGTTTATTTCTTAGCTGGTTTAGCATCTGGTGCTTTACCTGCCTGTGGAGCTGCTTGCTTAGCAGCAGCAGGAGCTTGTTTACCAGCAGTAGGAGCTTGTTTGCCAGCAGCAGGAGCTTCTTTACTACCAGCTACTGGAACTGCTTGTGCGCCTTCAACTGGAGCTGCTGCTACAATTCCTTCAGCAACAGTTGGCGCTTTTTCTTCTTCGACTTCATGTGTCTTTGGAATTTCTACTTTAGCTAAAACTTCTTCTTTCCTATGCAACAAATTAATTTTGTCTGAGACTTTTAGATCTTTAACTTGGATTGACTGCCCAATTTCTAGAATCTGTCCTAGATCTGCATCAATTGCATCTGGAATATCATTTGGTAAACATTGAATTTCAAGTTCACTTAAAGAAACTATCAACACACCACCAACTACTACTGCTGGTGAGTGCCCCATGTAGTTTATAGCCACTTTGACTTTGATTTTTTCATCACTCTTAATTCTATAAAACTCTATATTTAAATAATTATCTTTAACAGGATCGACTTGTACATTTCTAATCAAAACAGGATATTTTTCTTTACCTTCAACATCTAACTGGTTTATATGTGAGTATGCCTTGTGTGGAATTTTAGAAAAATCTTTAGCATTTACTTGAACAGACTCAGAAGAAAAACCATGACCGTAAATGGTAGCTGGTACATAACCAAGGGCACGAAGTGCATTTGGTTTTTTATCTTCACGAGGCTTTGCTTTAATTGTTAACTGCTTTGCCATTTTTTCTCCGATAGAACTTATATCTTACCGTAAAAGGGTAAAAATTCAAGGAAACATTTTGTATGACAGGAATTTTTAAAATTATCTGGCTTGAATTTTTTATTATGAAGCTATATGTTCAAGCCTATTTTGATCATGCATATTTAAATAATTCCCACAACCCAGAAGTGGGATTTTATCATTTAAAATAACCTTTACAGGCATTTGAGAAACCATAACTGACAGCCTACCCTTATGTGTAAATGCCTGAATAAAACTACCTTCTTTTAATTTCTCTAGAATCTTTGGAGCAATTCCACCACCAATATAAACCCCTCCTGTAGCTAAACCAGTTAATGCCAGATTACCAGCCTCTGCACCATAAACAGATACAAAAAGTTCAAGAGCCTTTTCACAACACTCATCTTTTTTTAACATTGCAACTTCAGATATAACTGCGCTTGGATCTTCTTTTTTCAAGCGCTCTAAAAGCCAGGGTGGCATATTCTGATAAGCTGTATCTTTAAAAAAACTATAGACGTTTAACAGTCCTGGACCAGAGAGAATTCTTTCATAGCTGATTCGTCCATATTTATTTATCAAATAATTTAGAAGATCGATTTCAGTTTTATTTCTAGGTGCAAAATCTGTATGCCCGCCTTCTGAAGGAGAAGGTTTATATTTACGACCATCCCAAAAAATAATTGACTCACCAAGCCCTGTACCTGCACTAATTAATACTCTGCTTCCATTTTTTTGTGGTATTCCTTTATTTAAGACATAAACATCTTTTTCTTCCAGCACATCTATTCCATATGCAGCAGATTCTAAATCATTTAATAAATGAACTAAGTTAGCTTCAAAATTTAATACTTCAGCAATTTTTTTAGCATCAACAAGCCACGGCAGGTTAGTAGCATCGCATAAGCCATCTTTAACAGGCCCTGCTACACCAAAGCATGCACCTGCAATCGTAAATTTACTTTTTATATCTTCATCAAAAACTTTCTTTACAATTGTCCTTAGACTGTCATAATCCTTACTTATAAAATTTTTCTCAAAGCGAGTTACAAACTTTCTACTAACTAATTCTAGAATTGCTATATTTGTTTTTGTACCACCTATATCACCAACCAAATACATAGAGCATCTTCTTTCTTATAAACCGTCATTAGAACTCAAAAATCTTACAGAAGAAACTGATGTTTTTCTAGTAAAACTTCAAATGGGCTTATTTTTTTTGCTCACCCATACCCTTCGCTCCACTTGTGCGAACAATGCACACGTTCCGCTTAAGGGTATGGGTTTTGTTTTTATATAAGCCCATTTTGCCAGAAAAATGTTGCATTTTTATATAGGTATTTTTGAGATGAGTTCTTAGGACCTAATAAATTACACTTCTATATTATACAGTTATCCAGGAAATCAATGCTGTTAATGATTATGCTAATTCTTTAGAGGCATTTTTACGTTTATTTGGATCTAGAATTGCTTTTCTAAGCCTGATTGATTTTGGTGTGACTTCTAACAGCTCATCGCTATTAATATATTCAAGCCCTTCTTCCAGTGACATTTCAATTGGTGGGGGCAACCCTTCTAAAACCTCTGCCCCAGCCGATCTCATATTTGTGAGTTTTTTTGTTTTACAGACATTTATTTCTAAGTCCTGTGGTTTTGTGTGTTCACCTACAATCATCCCCTGATAAACACTTATTCCAGGATGAAGAAAAAACTGTCCACGATCAAGAGCATTTAAAATTGCATAAGAAGTGCTAACACCTGACTCAAATGCAATTAAAACTCCATTTCTGGTTTTATTAATCGAGCCAGCATAAGGACGGTACTCATAAAAGCAATGGTTCATAACTCCACGCCCTTTAGTCTGCCTTATAAACTCAGTTCGGTAGCCAATCAGTCCACGAGTAGGAATTTCAAACTCAAGCACTGTCATTGCTCCATCTGAATGCATATTTTTTAATTCACCTTTTCTTTTACCCATAGCCTCTATGCATGAACCAACAAACTCATCAGGTACATCCAACACAAGACTTTCATATGGCTCATGTTTTTCACTACTAATAGTCTTAAAAATTACTTCCGGTTTGCTTACTTGAAATTCATATCCTTCTCTTCTCATTGTCTCTATTAAAATCCCCAGATGAAGCTCCCCTCTTCCACTTACTAAGAGCTTATCCGTGGAAGATGAGTCTTCTACACGAAGTGCAACATTACTTTCCAGTTCTTTAAAAAGCCTTTCCCTGATTTGTCTTGAAGTGACATACTTTCCTTCCTGACCAGCAAATGGACTGTCGTTTACAGAAAATGTCATCTGCATTGTTGGTTCATCTATTTTAATTAAAGTTAAAGCAGCTGGATTTTCACCATCTGCAACAGTTTCACCAATGTTTGCATCAGGCAAACCTGTCATTGCAATAATCATGCCAGCGCTTGCAAATTCTATTTCAACCTTTTTAAGATTTTCAAAACTATACAACTTATAAACTTTTTCTTTTTTTATAGAACCATCTGCCTTTATTAAAGCTGCCTGTTGTCCAGTTTTTACAACACCATTATGTATGCGCCCAATTAATATTCTGCCTAAATAGTCACTATAGTCAATGCTTGTAACCTGGAACTGAAACGGTTTACTTGCATCACCTAGTGGTGGTGGTACATGGTGAATGATCATATCCAGCAATGGCTTAATATCTTTTGTCTCATCTTCTAATTTTAATTTTGCTGCACCTTTCAAGCCACTTGCATAAACAATAGGAAACTCTGCCTGATCATCATCAGCACCAAGTTCTATAAAAAGGTCCAACACCTGATCAATGACTTTATTTGCATCAATATTTTGCCTGTCAATTTTATTTATTACAAGAATTGGTCTAAGTCCCTGCTCAAGCGCTTTCTTTAAAACAAAACGTGTTTGAGGCTTTACACCCTCAAATGCATCTACAATTAACAAGCAGCCATCTACCATTCCAAGTACACGTTCAACCTCTCCTCCAAAATCAGCATGCCCAGGAGTATCCACAATATTTATTAAATAATCCTGATACTTAACTGCTGTATTCTTTGCAAGAATTGTAATCCCACGTTCACGTTCAAGCTCATTTGAATCCATCACACACTCTGCTACTTCCTGATTTGCACGAAAAGCACCAGTGTATTTTAGGATTGAATCTACAAGGGTAGTTTTCCCATGATCAACGTGAGCAATAATGGCAATGTTTCTTATCTTTGAACTTATTAAATCCATACTTTTAAGTTATCCAATGTAATGATGACGTGCAATCTCAGAATAAGTAAGAATTTTTATAAGAATTTTATATTTGCTCAATTATTTAGAGTAATTGGGAGCAATCTGTCTTCCTTCAGAGTTACAACAGGAAAATAAAGCCCCTTTAACTCTCGCTTCCACAAGTTGCCTGTCCGATGCTTAGTATCCATATCAGTGAACTTGTAGTCATATATAAGTGCTCGCAAATAATGTGGTGGTGAATCAGAAAAAGGATTGTATGCAATTAATTTAAGAACATCCTTTGATCCCTGAAGCAGCCGTACACAGAAATTTATAAACCACTGGTTATTTCTATAACTTCCCAGTGCAGCAAACCACATTTGCCAATCAAGTCGGGGTTGATGTGGTGCAACAAAGCAAGGAAACTTTTTTAAGTCACCTGGTTTATATTTAAATTCATATGCAAACCAATTTTTAAGATCATTGCTACCTTCAATAATAATTTCAGAACGTGATGTAGTCATAACAGCAAACAAACCATATGTGTTTACACTACGAAACGGCAAGACCAATGAATATAACTGTTTTAAAGGCATTGGCCAATCTATCTGTATTTGAAAAACTATTGAAAACTGCATAGTTGTAATAATTAAAATTAAAGAAGCAATAGGTACAGTAATCCATTTTTGTTTTTTGGGATCTATTTTTATAGGATCTTTTTTACTTTCTGTAAATTTTTGTAATAAAGAATTATCGTCCAATAATAAAACACAAAGCAATATTGTCAGCAAATTAAAAAAGCAATAATTCCCAGTAACCATAATAATTAACTGAAAAGCTATCAAAATAATGCTTCCAAAGACCCTATATCTTCTCTTTATAAAAATAAAAAACGGAACGATTAATTCAATTGCAAACATTAGCTTGCAAGAAAGACTGTGAAACCAGTTTGGGAATTGATGAAAGTAATAGCTAAACAGGTTCGGTAAGGGCTGAGTCTCATAATGATATGTAAGAGCTGTAAAACTTTTCCATGCAACATCACCGCTCAATAATTTTACAATTCCAGAAAAAAACATAAGTTTAAATAAAACTAACCGTAATAACCAAAGGACTATCTTTGAAGACGGACACAGTGCATAAAATATTGATAAAAAACCAACCTCAAGCAATAAATTATCCCATTGAAAACTAAAAAAATCTCCCGACACATTTACAAAGGACAAATAAAATATCCAAAGAAAAAGCAAACACACCGGCTGAAAAAACTCAAAAATTAATAAAACTGAAAGGAGCATTCCTACACAACATAAAAAAATCAAAAAAACATCACTTGAGTTAAGCCAAAAAAGCGTTGGTACAAACCAATATCGCTCATATCCCATCTGAGCACAAAGCATCTCAAGAAACTGTGAAGCCGGTAAAATACCATTACTTCCAATTAAGCCAGGGATTTGGACCCCTAAGGAAGCAAATGCAATTAAATAAATTGCTCCCAAAAGTTTTAAAAACAAAAACCGGATATTATTGTTCTTCATATCTTGAGACATCTATATTTTTTAATTTCTCTGAAAGGTTAATTACTTTTTCTCTGGCTAAATCATATTTTGCTCTTGCATTATTTAGGTGGCTACCAAGAGTGTTAAATTCCACAGAAAAGACGTCTAAACTATTTCTTAAATCTCCAATTTTTCCCAATATTTGTTTTGCATTCTTTTCAACTCCCATCCCTTTTAGACCAATTAAAATCGTAGACAAATAAGAATAAAGACTAAGAGGCGATACAGGAATTATATGTTTTTCCCTTGCATAATTCATAATCTTATCGTCTCTCAGAATTATTTGGTAATAAACATTTTCTGCAGGAATATACATAAGAGCAAAATCCAGTGTCCCTTCTTTAGGCAGAATATATTTACTTGAAATTGCATCAATATGTCTTTTTACATCTCTTACAAATTGACTCGGGATTTCATCAGAATTTTTATTGTTGTCATTTTTAATATATTCTCTTATTGAATCCAGAGGAAACTTTGCATCTATACAGAGCATTTGCGAATCCTTCAATTTCACAACTGCATCAACAATATTACCTGTTTGAAATTTATAAAAAATCGTATAGTGCTGTGGTGGCAAAATTTGTTCAAGGATTTGCTCAAGAAATATTTCTCCAAGCATCCCTCTAAGCTTTGGTGGTTTTAAAATATCCTGGAGGCTTTGTATATCCTTTCCAACTTCCAGAATATTTTGAGCTGCAGATTTTAATTCTGAAACATTTTCAGTAACTGTATTTAATGTATTATGAGAACTGGTTAAGTGTTTTGTAAAATCATCTTTAACTTCAGAAAGCTTTTGATTTAAAGTTTCATTTATTTTGTTCAAGGCAAATAAAACAAAAAATATTAATATAGCAAGTAGCCCAAATACAAGATAATTTAAGACATCCATCTATGACATTCTCTTTTACTAATGAGTTTAACCTCAATTAGTAGCTGTGTCAAAATAAACCGACTTCTTTTTAACTTCGCTATCCCTGGGGCAAGCCCGCAGGGTATTTCGCAAAGTTAATGACTTCGTCACCAGTCGTCGGAAAAGTCGGTTTGTTACTCGTCGCTTATATCTCTCGTGGCAAGCCACGGAGTATTACGCTCCTTCATAATAAAGCGCCTTCACTTTAATTTGCTATCCCTGTGGCAAGAGCACAGGGTATTACACAAAAGAACGACTAAGAGCAAGCACTAGTCACCTATAGGTGGTATAAGAGTTACATTTTTTTCATCTCCAGCACCATTTACACAAGATACACTTACCGTAATATCTTCCGAAGAGCCATTATCTATGATGTCAGATACTAAACTGCGAGATAGTCTTACAAGAACCGATTTTTTATTTCTAGCTGGACTTAAAACAAATATTTTTGGTTTTATCTTTATAAGTGAATCGTCAGAGCTTGTTGCCTGACATTTGCTTATAGATTTAAAGTTCAAGCCAACTATGTTTATTTTAAATACATTTAATCCTCTTGGTTTTAAGCTAAGCGAGTCTGGTGTAATTATAGTCAACCCTGCATCACTAAGTGGAGTAGCAGTTGGCGTTGGAGTTGGCATTTCTGGAGTCGGGGTAGGTGTTGGAGTTGCTAAAGAATTTAATGTTGTAACATTAGCAACTACAGAGCCTGTTATATCTCTACCTCCAGATGCTTCAACCTTTATAATCATAATAGAAGCATTGTCCACTTGTGAATTTGGTTTTAACATACCAGTAATAGTAACTTTAGAATCTGAAACTGCTCCACTCCATACAACTGTAAGTAAACCAGTGGAAACATTCACATCAGTTAATAACTGCGATGCACCATTAGCCATAAAAGTAAGTCCTGTATCAAGCTGAGCACCGGAAGGTAAACCAATCGTTATATTTAAACCACTTGCTGAGCTTAATGTGGAGCCATTTAAAGAAATAGTAAAGGTGTCTACCTTGCCTGCAGGATTTTGCGTTTGAGAAAAAACTGACGGACTTAAAAAATTAAAGCTTATTACTGAAACAAATAAAAAGATTGAAATGATCTTTATTTTACTCACCTTATTACCCTTTCAAATTTTTTTCTATCTTTGTTTTTACTATGACTAAAAATAAATATGCTCATTAATGCTTACTTTAACTTAGGGTTAGCATTAAATATTAAATAAACACTAAAAATTTAGGGGTAAACTATAATTTATCCCTACTATCTTAGCCAAAATTACTTATATTGCAAACATCAACAACTCATCAACACACAGTCACATTTTGATAGACTCACTTTACTAAAAATCTTTTTTATTTTCCGCTTGCATAAAGTCCACAACACTTACAGGATTTTCACCACACTAAGTTCCATCACCTGCACAATTAGATATCGGATTAGGGCAGTTACCTTTGTAAGAAGTGTAAGCAATATTTATACTTAAATAGTTATCAAAGTTTACGAAGAGCAAAACACTTGTATAAGAATTGGCCACTTTATTTGCAAGGCTAGGAACATATAAACCTAACTAACCTCTAAGACACACAGTTCAAAGTCTAAATATGACGAAAGCCTCATGAAAAGTGGTTTTCACCTGTTTTTGAGTAAAAAAACAATAGTTTTACCCTTTGGAAACTTAATTTTGTTACAAAAGTCAGAGAGCTTGGCATATATAAATCGCAGTAACATGCACTCTTAATAAGAGATTGTTAAGAGAAAAAGGAGTAAATTATGAATATCTTAAAAGCAGTAACAACTGACACAGTAACCAGCTTGCATCACGGCTTCAACCTACTGTGGTCAAAGATATCACCGATTTTGCTACCCCTAATTCTAATCCTTGTTTTTCTATCTATTGGACTTTGGGTTGCAAATTTTTTAAGTGATAAAATTGGCGCCTTGGTTAAAAAAGCTAAGTTAGATGATCTGTTGGATAGAATCTTTGCCCCTGTTTTAAAACTAACAGGAACAAAAATCAATTCTTCTAGCATGATTCAAGGAACGATAAAATGGTTCTTGATTGGTACAGTACTAATTGCTGCCTTAGATTTAGCAGATTTGAAAAGTGTGATTAATTTCTTAAATCAAATACTGTCATATTTGCCAAGTGTCTTTATCGCAGCACTAATACTTGCTGTCGGCTCAATGGTTTCTAATTTAGCAGCAGTTATAGTTGGCACTGTTTCAAAAGGCAACTTTGCAACCACAGCAAAGGTTGCGGTTAATGTTTTGGCATTTATTGCCGCATTAAGCCAGCTAGTCACACCAATTATAGGTTCACTAGGCCAGTTTATAGGACATCTAAGCCTCTCAAAACTACAGGCTGATGTTTTATTTGTTGGTGTACTGGTTTTAGCACTTCTAGCCAGTAAAAATGCAGTAGCAAAGACTGTTGAAAGTTTATATAAAACCTAAGGCTGTGACTAAAGCTCTCTACTAAAGTGATACTTTTGCAAATTTAGGATTGCAAGGAAATATTTTGTACTTTTCAGTTGGTCTTTTGCAGGAAGAGGTAAATATTCTAGTTCAAGCTTTTATCTTTATTAGCTCTTCCAGTTTTGTATATTGAATAAGTTCACCAACTCTATCACAGGTATTTAAAATTATTTTAGTGAGATGTTCATCAGGTATTTTAACTTCACTGCTAAAAAAGCTTAGCACTCCTAAAATTTTATTTGAAGCTTTAATAGGAAAAGCAAAATTACTGGATAATTTAAGATTTTTTAGAATTTCTTTTCTTTTTAAGTTCTCTTCCATGGCTAGACTTGTAGCTAAAAGATGATTTCCACTTGTCCAAACTTGACCCAGTACTCCAGCACCAGGTGAAAACGCTATCTGCTTACTCTCTGCTATAAATTCTGTAGGCATTAAAGTTGGTTCATACCAAACCTCTGCACAACGCAATACATTGCACTTTTGATCAACTTCCCAAAATTCACCTATACTCCATTTTGTAGTTTCACAAATTACTTTAAGAAGCTTTGTCATTGCTTCACTTGTAATAGGAGGCTTAGCCAGTATTTTCCCAAGAGTAAGCTGAAACAACTTGTCTTTTTCATTTTGCTTAAGTTCTGTAACATCATGCAAAAAAACGAAACATCTTATAGCATTTCTAATTCTAACTACATGAAATATGCTTTCTACAGGAAATTTATATCCATCTCTATGTAATGCAGTAAGCTCAACTTTTTTATCAATAAATGACATGATTTTATCATAAATATTATTTCCATTTCCATTTGTTTCTTTTATTTCAGGAAGAAAAATAATATCCTCTATTGTTTTTTTTTCTAATACTTCCGGCTTTAACCAAGCAAATGTTTTCTCTGCCTTATGATTCCAGGCTTGGATTAAGCCATTTGTATCAAAAGAAATAAAGGCTTCATTTGCCGAATCAAAAACCAATTGATTCCACTCTTTTACTTCATTAACTATCTCCTGCATTCGCTCATGCTCAAGAACAGCAAATTTTACATTTGCATAATTATTTAAATATGCTTTAATTATAAAAACACCTGCAATCAAATAAGCTATAGCACTAAGAATATTTCTAAGCCACCAGACCGGATTCCAAAGACTAGAATAAAAGACAAGTACACCACTTAAACCAAATAAAATACACATACTGGAAATAAAGTAAGATTCCAACTTGTCATTTTTGAAAAAATCATATAAAAACCCAAGTGAAGAGAAAATAAATATTATTCCACATATACTGTAAATTACAATATTGGACCTTGTAAATTTTGTATCATTTACCATAGTCAGGCTTGCATCTGGATAAGACAAGAAACAAAGTCCTAATAAAACAGAGGCTGTAAAAACAAATAAAGCAAACCTACTCTTTTTTATTAGAAGATAATTATCTAACTCAGGAATATAAGTAAGCATAAAAAAGAAACTACCAGCAAGATAACCAATATTTTTTAAAAAGATTGTTGTGTTAGTAGCATCAGACACAGCATCAAAAAAACGAAAAACACCCATTATTAATAAACCAATTGAAAGCAAATAAAGTTTTGAATCATCTTTGCTACTTTGCTCCTGAAAGGTTGTAGAAATTATCGCTGCAACACCAATTCCTGTACCGATTACATTGAGTGTGGCATTTAAAGACTCATTTACTATCTTTATGTTAGGAAAATATACAGATAGTAACCAGGTAACTCCCAATGAACCAATAACTATCAATCCTAATAATTGAAACAGTAAAAGTTGTCTGATTTTTATTGACATAGGCATATTTTTATCCTGGAACAAATGTCCCGTTAAAAAGAAAAATCAATCTAATAAAAAGCACGCTAATCCTTCTAAAGAATTGAAGCGGCTTCTAATTTAATTATCGAAAGAAAAAAAAAAAATGGAACCTGAATAAGGATATCCCTAAAAAGATTTATTTTTAGGAAACGAATTTGTTTATTTTAATTTTTATTTATCGGGTAAGCCCTATAAGCTAGCGGAAATAACCACTAGGTGCTTAACTATAACGTACACTATACTTCTACTTCCTCTTCTGAGTTTTCTTCTTGTGGTTCTTGTGGTTCTATCTGAGCATGCATGAGTAAAACCACTACATCCCGTTTTATATCTATCAGTAATTGTTCAAACATATCAAAGGCTTCTCTTTTGTATTCCATAAGTGGATCTTTTTGTCCATATCCTCTAAGGTGTATACCTTCGCGAAGAGCATCCATATTATGAAGATGTTCTACCCATTTATTGTCTATAACATGCAGCATTACCTGCCTTTCAATTTCTTTTATATTTTCTTTACCGAGAGCATTTGCCTTCTCTAAATAAATTTTTTCTACTACTTCACTTAAAGTTTCTCTTATTTCTTCAAATGATTGGTTGTTTAAATCATTTAAAGTCAGAACTTTTACTATACCTGGTATTTCACTTGTCATTGCTTTGTAAAAGTTCGGCAGTGCTTCGTCAATCCAACTTTCCTGAGGTGTTGCAGGATTTATGTGAGAATAAAGAACATTGTCCAGATATATTTTCAGCATTTCAATTACTGAATCACTAATATCTGCTCCTTCTAATATTTTTCTTCTCTCACGGTAAATTACTTCTCTTTGCGTATTCATTACATCGTCATACTGAAGAACATGTTTTCTTAAGTCAAAGTTATGTGCCTCAACTCTTTTTTGCGCACTTTCAACTGCTGTTGTTACCATTTTTGCTTCTATCGGTAAATCTTCTTCAGCCTTTAAGAATGTCATCACGTTTGAGATCTTGTCTCCACCAAATATTCTCATTAAATTATCTTCTAGTGAAAGGAAAAAATTTGTTGAACCAGGATCGCCCTGTCTTGCTGCACGACCACGTAACTGATGATCTATTCTTCTTGCTTCATGTCTTTCTGTCCCAATTATATGTAAACCACCAGCCTCTATAACCTTTTCATGCTCTGCATCACATTCTTGTTTAAATTTTTGAATTAGTTCTTTCATTTTTTCTTTATATTCTGCACTATTTTCATCCAGCTTAAACTTTGCAATAGCTTCTTTAGCTAAGTACTCTGGATTTCCACCAAGAATAATATCTGTTCCACGACCAGCCATATTTGTCGCAATGGTTACCGTACCGAGCCTTCCTGCTTGAGCTACGATATATGCTTCTTTTTCATGATTCTTTGCATTTAAAACATTATGAGAAATTCTATTTCTTATAGCTTCAACAACAATAACAGATTTTTCCAGCGCATCCAGAGCAAACTCTAATTCACCACCGCCATGCTTTTCCTTCATTTGAAGCAGTAATGGTTTCAAATCATTGTCTTTTAGGTTTCCTGGTCTATCTAAAAGTTTCAGCAGCTTTTCCGTGTATTCATTTTCTATTTTTTTATCTTTTAAAAGTTTTAAGACCCTGTTGGCTTTTTCTTGCATTACTTTTGTCATTGCCTGTGGCTTGGCAAGCAATTCAGAAATCAGCTCTGATTTTTCTATACTGGTCGTACCTACAAGTACTGGTCTACCAATAAGACTTGCTTCAACAATTTCTTCTATAACAGAGTAAAACTTATATTTTTCCGTTCTATAAACCTGATCGTCATAATCTTTTCTAATATTTTTTTTATTTGTAGGCATGCATACTACATCAAGGTTATATATTTTTCTAAACTCATCTCTTTCAGTAAGTGCTGTACCAGTCATACCACTTAGCTTTGGATAAAGTCTGAATAGATTTTGAAAGGTTATACTTGCAAGTGTTAGAGTCTCTTCCTGAATTGGAACAGACTCTTTTGCTTCAACAGCCTGGTGTAACCCATCGCTCCAGCGCCTGCCCATCATAAGCCTTCCAGTGAATTCATCCACTATTACAACTTCAGGTTTATTATTTGCTTCGGGGTTTGGTTTTATCACATAATCAATATCTTTTTTAAATAATTCTTTTGCTTTTAGTCCCTGTAGAAGATGATGTGCAAGATTCCACTTCATATCCCAGAGATCATCCACGTTTAATAATTTCTCTGCATTGTTAATTCCCTTGTCTGTTAAGATTACGTTTTTTGCTTTTTCATCTACCCAGTAATCACAATTTTGATCATCCTTGTCTTTTCCTTTTTTTAACCTTGTGGAAAGGTTAGCCATTGTTATATAAATTTCCCTTTGTCCCTCTGCTGGCATACCTGAAATAATAAGCGGTGTTCTTGCTTCATCTATTAAAATACTATCTACTTCATCTACTATGGCATAAAAATAATCTCTTTGAGCACAGTTTTTTAAATTTGATTCCATGTTATCTCTCAGATAATCAAACCCAAATTCATTATTAGTCCCATAAGTAATATCAGCTCTATAAGCATGAAACTTTTCAGATTTTTTTTGATGTGGCACAACAACTCCAACATCCATACCAAGGAATTTATAGATTCTACCCATCCATTCTGCATCTCGCTTTGCAAGGTAATCATTTACTGTAACCACATGTACCCCTCTGCCACTAAGAGCATTTAAGTAAACCGGCAAAGTAGCTACCAGGGTTTTCCCCTCGCCAGTTTTCATCTCTGCAATTTTTCCCTGATGAAGTGTGATTCCGCCTACGAGCTGAACATCAAAATGCCTCATGTTCAATACTCTTTTTGAAACTTCCCTTACCGCAGCAAAGGCTTCAGGCAGGATTTGCTCTAATATTTCATATGTTGCTTTATCTTTCGTATTTCTAATGATTCCGGGAATCTTAGGAGTTTCTTCAGAAACTAAAGGAGTACTCACCACATCTTTTATCTTATTTTCAATTATATTTTTAAAATGAGGCGTTTTTGCTTTTAATTCATCATCGCTAAGCTTATTAAACTCAGCCTCTAAGTTATTTATTTTTTCAACAATTGGTTGAATAGCCTTTACTTTTGCTTCATTGTTTTCTCCAAATAGTTTTTCCAAAAGTTTAATCATAAATATATTTCTATGTTATCCTAAATTACGATATCATATGATATGCCAGAGTATAGTAATGTAATATCCTGAATACCCAGAAAAACAGTACAGTTGAACTTGTAATATTTCTAGCAAAATGACTACATTGATTAAATCAATTAATGATATTAAAAATGTACTTGCAAAATCTGATAGATCTGTAGGTTTGGTTCCAACAATGGGGGCTTTACATGCTGGACATATTTCTCTTATCAAGGCATGTAGAAATGATTGCAAAACTGCAATCGCATACATTTTTGTTAATCCACTTCAGTTTGGACCAAATGAAGACTTCAAAAAATACCCCAGGCATTTAGAAAATGATTTCAAAGTTTGCGAAGAGCATGAAATAGACTTTGTTTTTGCGCCAGATGAAAAAGAAATTTATCCAGAAAATATAAATTGCGAGACTATTACACCTCCACCTGATTTGGCAAATATCCTATGTGGAAAGACAAGAGCAAATCATTTTAGTGGTGTAGCAACTGTCATAAAAAGATTTCTAAATATTATTCAACCCGATTATGTTTATTTTGGCGAAAAGGATTTACAACAACTTTACATAATCAGATGGCTGACAAAAGAATTTAAAATCTCTACCTTTGTCAGAGCTTGTCCAATTATTAGAGAGTCCAATGGTTTGGCTTGCAGTTCCAGAAATGTTTATTTAACAGAAGAAGAAAAAGAGATTGCTTCAAATCTTTATAAATCACTGGGTTTAGCTAAAAAAAATATTCGAAGTGGCATATTTACCATAAAAAAGGCAATATTAGAAAGCCTGATTTTTTTATCTCAGTTCCCAAAAATAAAAATGGAATATTTTGAAGCTAGAGATAAAGAAAACTTAGATGATGTAGATGATACAAAAACAAAAGGTTTTTATTTTTTACTAGCAGCAAAAATTGGAAGCGTAAGATTGATTGATAATATCGAATTATAGCTAGCTTAGAGTTAAAAAAATGAAAAAAAATGAAAAATACTATCAGATTGCAATTGACGGACCAGCCGGTTCTGGTAAAAGTACAATTGCAAAATCAATTGCAGCAAAGCTTGATTTTTTATACATTGATAGTGGTGCAATGTACAGAGCACTTACCCTTTTTATGATTGAAAAAAAACTGCTCACAAAGTCTGACACTGAATTAAGCAAACATATTAAGAAAATAAAAATTGGATTTTACAAAAAGAATGCTAAGCAATTAGTGTTTTTAAACAATACAAATGTCACAAACAAAATCAGGTCATCTACCGTAAATAAGCATGTAAGTGAAGTTTCCGCAAGAAAAGCAATAAGAGAAGAGCTTGTAAAAAGGCAAAGAGACTTTGCCTTGCATAATTCTATCGTAATGGACGGCAGGGATATTGGCAGTACTGTTTTTCAAGATGCTGATTTGAAAATCTATTTAACAGCATCTCCTTATATCAGAGCCAAAAGAAGGCAAAAAGATTTACAGACAATAAATGAAAAGATTTCAATAAAAGAACTCATAAAACAAATACAAGGCAGGGATAATTACGACAGTAGCAGAAGGATCTCCCCTCTGTGCAAAGCACAGGACACCATTGTTATTGACAGTACAAATTTAACGATTAATAAAGTATTGGAGAAAATTAGCACCTTTTTGCCAATCATAATTTAAGACATAAGCTAAAATAATTATCAATGCCTAAAGAAAGCAAAAATAACAATTTAATAATCTCACTTTTTCCATTACCTGAAATTGTTCTTTTTCCTGGCATGAACTTACCTATTCATATTTTTGAAGAGAGGTATAAAAAAATGATTTCAGGCTGCTTAGAAACCACTAAGGTTTTTGGTGTGGTTCTTGCAAAAGGCTCTATGTGTGCTGAAATTGGAACAACAGCTGAAATAATTGATGTAGAAAAACTGGAAGACGGAAAAATGAATATTTTTACTGAGGGAAAAAGTAGGTTTAAAATAGTTGACTTTATAAGCGAGGAGCCTTACTACATTGCAAACGTTCAAATATATGAGGATACTGAATCTGAGATTGATACTAACTTAAAAAAAACATTTAAAGAAATAAGAAAACTTTCTAGTGAAGCACTTAATATATTTGATCTGGTTTCAGAGCAAGAACTTTCCAAAAAACTAAAACTCCCAAAAGAACCAAATGAGCTGTTGTTTTCAATAGCAGCAAATCTAACCTGTTCACACGAATCAAAACAAGCAATACTTGAAGATCGATCAATAAAACAAAGAGCCACAAAAGTTTTATCCCTCCTAAAAGAAGAGATTCAGAGATTAGAAGTTCTTCTGGAAAACAAAAGGACAAAAAACGAAGTAGTTAAAAACGGAAAACTAAAGATCTAACTTCTAGCTATCAATTTTCTTAGTCTGTTTTGAAATTACAGTTCCAATATATCCACCTATAGAAGCAAATAGGATTGAAATAAGAACCACAAAAATACAAGTGGTAACAAATATGGAAGGCAAGATGTCGTGAAAATTAGCCGGTGGGTGTATTTCTCTTGGCCAATTTTTCTCTAATGTTCTAATTAAAAGCTGTTGGTTTTCAGGTGACTTAAATGAAATTACAGTAAGCACATCCAGACAGGTCCCTCCAATTACCCCAGAAAATAAGCCTAGCAATAGGCCTTCAAGAAGGGGAATAGTTTCCTTTGTAAGCTTCTTAGCTAATCTAACCGTTATGTAACCACCGACAATTGCCCACAAAAAAATTCCTGGAGCAAATACTACTGAAAGCATTGTAATAAAAAGTCCGCCAAAAATTACAGGTTTTAGATATGGATCTTTCATTTCAAAAATAAGTTGAGCAAGATACCAAACATGAAATTTAAGTTTAACATTTTCACGTCTTCTGTTTTAGTCCTTGTGGTTTAGATTTAGCTTCCTTATACAGTTTGTAAAGATAATGATATATAACAATACTGCCAGAGCAAGATAAATTTAACGAGTGCACTAACCCAAACTGTGGTATTTCCAAGACAGGGTAATCTTGATTTTTTATCGTGTCGGGCAGACCACCTTTTTCTGCACCCAGTAAAAACAAAGGATTCGATGGGTAGTCAAAGTCAAATAACGATTTTGAATTCTCTGATTGTTCTACTAATATCAGATTATACTTTGTTTTTTCTAATTGTAATAAAAACATTTCAAAGTTTTCAAAGTAATGCACATCAGTCCATTTTTCACTTGAAACAGATGCATAAGTGTTATAGCTCTGTTCCCCAATTAAAAAAAAATCTTTTGCCTTAGCACAGTGCGCTGTTCTAAGAAGTGAGCCTATGTTAAATTCTTTTGAAATATTATATACAGCTACTCCAAATGGATGAAACCACGAAAAATATTCTTTAAGTTTTTTTTCTCTTTCTTCAGTCATAAGAACTTAGTGTTTTGACTTCAAGACCTCTTGAATAGCAACGCTTATCAACGGCCTTTTTCCAATCAGTTCCAAAACAGCTTTATTTACAGTGTCTCTAACTACTGACTTTAGATTTAAAATATTTTTTTCATCTCTTTCAACTGATTGTTTAATTGCTTCTTTTATAAGCTCAACTGTTCCAAGAGAGAAAGCTCTCCAGTCTTTTCCTTTTGCGAATGAACATGCTTCAGCTAAAATTTCAGGACCTGCAATTATATTTTTTTCATCATCCAACGTTAATGCAATAGTAATAGTGCCTTCTTCTGAAAGTGCCTGCCTTTCTTTCATAGTAACTTCATCTATATCTAAGCCTTTTGCATGATTATAGTAAATGGACTGAGCTGGTATTTTATTAGCAACCCTGGCAACTTGTTCCCTAAGCTCTAATACATCACCATTTTTAAGAATGTGAATGTCATTTGGACTTATGCCCATTAATTCTGCAAGGTTTTCATAAATCACCAGCTGCCTTTCTTCACCATGCGATGGCACAAATGAGCGCGGTTTTGTTACTGTCAGTATAAACTTTGCTTCTTCCTGAGCTATGTGACCTGATGCATGCACACCTTGCCCTCGCCCACCAATTACCTGTACTTTTTGTATAAATAACTGATCTATAGTATGCGCCAGAATTCTTGCAGTCCCTGGAGGTGGATTAGAACTTACTACTACAGTGTCTTTTGCTTTTAGCTTTATTAAAGGGTGCTCTTGCTTAGCAATTTCAATCAGTGCAGACAGAAAATCCCCATACTTACCCGATAAAATTATAATAAGCTCTTTATCTTTAATACTTTCAAGTTCTTTTTCACTAACTATTAAATTTTTTTCTACTTTAATAAAACCTGTTTCTATACCTGCTTGAATTTTATTTATGAGATATTCACCACAAAGAAAAACTTTTTTATTGTTTTTTTTAGCTAAATTAAAAATTATTTGATATTTGTGCAGATTGCTTGCATATCCTACTACGATCACACGCGAAGCTGAATCCCTAAATATTTCATCAAATCTTTTAGTTATAGAACGCTCTGACTGACTGTAACCTAGACTTTCCACATTTGTTGAGTCACTAATCAATAAATCCACCCCATCTTCCCCTGCCTGAGAATAGCTAAAATAATCCATAACTTTGTTATCAGGAGGTGTTTGATCAACTTTAAGTGAGCCTGTATACAAAACATTTCCAGAAGAGTTTTGAATAAATAAACCATATGTGTCTGGAAGAGTTGAAGTGTTTGCAAGAACCTTTATATTAAAATTTTCTCCAATCGGAAATTCTGATCTGGATTCAATTTCTTCATATTCAGGAAGTATTGTATTTTTATTCAGCTGTCTTTTAATTGTTTCAATAGCAAGCTTAGTACCCCAGATTTTAGGGATTTTTACTTTATTTAAAAGATAAAAAACACCGCCACACGAGTCATCATGTGCAGAAGTTAGTATTAATCCTTTAATTTTTTCCTGATTTTCAACAAGGTAATTAGCTGACGGTAAGACCAAATCCACACCAGTTAAATCCTGACCTGGGAGCATCATTCCAAAATTTACAATGATGAGTTCATCTTTGTATTCAAAAATCCATGAATTTTTCCCAATCTCACCATGACCACCAAGTGGAATAGCTCTTAGAAGATCTTTTTGTTCACGTTTTTTCATTTTTCAAAGCAAAAAACCAATATTATAAAAATTACTTATGCAGGTACCTTGCTAAAAAATATTTCTTGTAATTTTTTTGTACCATTTACTATTCTTGGACCCGGACGATTTAATAAACTATCATCAATAACTGCAATGTCTTTATTTTTAATTGCGCTAAGCAAGTCCCATCCCGATCTGTTTAACACTTGAATTATATCTACTTTTTCGCCAAATCCACACCAGGAAATTATAATCTTTTCTGGATTGTATTCAAAAAGCTTGTCAATGCTAATTGGCATACTACGCTTACCAGGCTCAATTAATTTATAATCACCACCTGCTATTTGCACTAACTCTGGTATCCAGTTTCCTGAAATTGTAGGTGGGTCATGCCATTCTTCAATATAAACTTTTGCTCTTTTAAAATACTTACCACCTTTACCTTCTATCTGGCTTAATTCTTTTTTCATTCTTTCAAGCAACTCTTCAGCTTCTTTCTTTGCATTAACTATTTTTCCGATTTCTAAGATATCTAAATATATTTGATTTAAGGTCAACGGATCAGAGTGGTATACATTAAACCCTTTTTCCTTTAACTTGACTGCAATTTTTTCTTGAACAATATTGCTTGTAATAACTATATCTGGCTTTAATTTTTCTATAAACTCAAACTTTAGTTTTATCCATGAACCTACAATAGGCTTTTCTTTTAATAAGTCTTTTGGAAAATCA
The DNA here is from genome assembly GCA_016201905.1 of Candidatus Melainabacteria bacterium. Classification (GTDB taxonomy): domain Bacteria; phylum Cyanobacteriota; class Vampirovibrionia; order 2-02-FULL-35-15; family 2-02-FULL-35-15; genus JACQBQ01. The sequence goes on from JACQBQ010000010.1 coordinate 138,748, forward strand.
CAGTATGCTGTTTTGCCTACAAGTAAATCCTGCTTCCCAAGCAAGCATACAATTTCGCTGTGTGCAGGAGAACATGAAACAATTCGAGGATCTCTCAATTTTTTGTCCCGGAAAAACCGTATTTGAGCCACAATTTTTCCTTAGTCATTTATATAATTAACGTTCTTTATTGATAAGAGTAAATGATATCAAGTTTATAAACTCACAATAAGTTCACAACCGGTCAATACATCTGTAAGCCTTAAGCTATAAGCTGTAAGCTAATTAAAAATGAATAAAAATGCAACAACAAGTATATCTTCTATTTATGGGCCAGTTCATTCCTGGAGACTTGGAAAGTCGCTTGGAATTGATTTGATTATGGATCCTTCTACTTGTTCTTTTAACTGTACTTACTGTCAGCTTGGTTTCATTCAAAAGATTACCACTGAAAGAAAAGTTTTTGTTCAAACAAAAAAAGTCTTAGATGATTTTAGAGCAAGCAACTGGCAAAGTGCAGATGTAATTACTTTTAGTGGAAGCGGTGAACCTACTTTAGCAAAAAATATTGGTGAGGTTATTACTAAAATAAAAAAAATTACTAATAAACCAATTGGAATATTAACCAATGCAACTTTATTTAATGATCCCTCTGTCAGAGCTGCTGTTGCAGGTGCCAGTGTAATTTCAGTAAAACTCGATGCACCGGACGACAAAACCCTTCAAGCAATCAATCGTCCAGCAAGTGGAATAAATCTAAATTTAATTCTTTCCGGAGTACAAAAGCTAAAGAAAGAATTTCATGGAAAATTACAAATTCAAACTATGTTTATGCCTCAAAACAAAAATCAAATCAAAGAGCTTGCAAAACTCTTAAATGAAATCAAACCTGATGAAGTCGCTTTAAACACCCCAACTCGTCCTTACCCAAGTGGCTGGGACATTATTACAAGAGGAGCACACGGAGAGGATGCTAAGAAAATAAAATTTGAAACAAAGCCTTTAAAGCAATTAACACCTGAAGAAGCTAAAGAAATTGAATATAAATTAAAGGAATCAACTGGGTTAAATATACTTTCTGTTTATAAGTAAGATATAATTAATAAGTTATTATTAAAAATCACCAGGAGAGAAAAAATGAAATTTGCTAACCGTGTAGAATCATTACCACCATATTTATTTGCAGAGATTGATAAGAAGAGACAGGCTGCAATAGCTCGTGGTGTAGACATTATAAATATGGGTATTGGAGATCCGGATCAACCTACTTTTAAACATATTGTAGACGCAATGCATAAAGCTCTAGATGATCCAAGCACTCATAATTATCCTCCCTATCAAGGCATGAAAGAATTTCGTGAGGGTGTAGTCAAATGGTTTGAAAAACGTTTTGGTCAAAAATTTGATGCAGACAAAGAATGTGTTTCTTTAATTGGTTCAAAAGAAGCTCTTCATAACTGTATTTTTGCCACAATTGACAAAGGAGACATTGCTCTACTACCTGATCCTGCATATCCTGTATACAAAAGTTCTACGATTTTATCTGGTGGCAAACCATATGTCACTCCACTTTTAGAAAAAAACAACTGGTTGCCTGACCTTACAAAGATTCCAAGTGATGTTGCTCAAAAGGCAAATATCATAATGGTTGGCTATCCAAACAATCCAACAGGCGCAATTGCACCACTTGAGTTTTATGATGAAGTAATTGCATTTGCAAAAAAATATGATTTAATTGTACTTTCAGATAATGCTTACTCTGAACTTACTTTTGATAACTATGTTGCTCCATCTATATTTCAGGCAAAAGGAGCAAAGGATGTAGCTCTTGAATTTCATAGTCTTAGCAAAACTTACAATATGACAGGATGGCGTGTAGGTTTTGCAGTAGGAAATGAAAAAGTAATTAAAGCCTTAAGTACAGTTAAAACAAACATTGACAGCGGTGTTTTTAAAGCCATTCAAAGAGCAGCCATCACTGCATTTGACACACCAAAAGAAATCATCCAAAAAAATATTTCTTTATACAAGGAAAGAAGAGATGTTGCAATAAAGGGATTAAGAGAGTTAGGTTGGAATATAAAAGATCCTATTAAAGGGACTTTTTATTTGTGGTTACCAATTCCTCCTTCCTTTAAAGCATCTACCGACTTTGCATCAGCAATGCTTGATAAGTGTGGGATTGTAGTTCCCCCAGGGAGCGGTTATGGCGAATACGGTGAAGGATACTTTAGAATTGCTTTGACCATTGATAAAAAGCGCATTGAAGAAGGTATTTTACGCATGAAAAAAGAAGGCTTAGTTTTTGCTCAGGCATGCTCTGTTAAATAAAAATCAATGCGTTCTAGTGAGCTAAAAGTAGAAACGCAACTAATGGCGTCTCTACTTGAATATAAAAATCCTATTGTGATTTTTTGTGCTGGAGTTTTAATCAGTGCAACATTTTATTTTAAACACATAGAGCAGATCTGCTTGTATTTTTTCTTTTTAACTCTGCTTTTATTTTTTCTGTTTTTCAGAAGAAGAAAGATTAGAGCTCTTTCGAAACTCAGTTAAATAATTCATAGTTGTAAACTCCTGCAATCAAATTAAACCTTAAGGCAAATCTTTTTCTTCTATTACGATATCGTTCAGAAATCACCTTGAAACGCTTTAACATACCAATCACAT
>JACQBQ010000011.1 GCA_016201905.1 Candidatus Melainabacteria bacterium
AGGCAAATATTTTCTGATTTTTCTCCATTGCTTTTCAGAAAGTTCATGACGACGTGGCATATTTTTATCCTCCCACATGTCATGATGTTTTGTTAGAAAAATAGTGGCCTTTCATTACAGAGTTTTGAGATAGCCTCCAGGGACCTATCCTGATTCTGATTTAATGGCTGTTGTTACAAAAACAACTGAAAAATTAGGCATTACTTTAACTGAAGCTCTACACTCTTTTGGTAGATTTTGTTTCCCAAAGTTTGCAAAAAAATACCCTAACCTTGTCACACCATATAAAAATCCAAAAGAATTCCTTAAATCAGTACATTCTATGGTCCATATAGAAGTAAAAAAGCTATACAGAGATGCAGAGCCACCTGACTTTTTCTATAAAGAACCTGCTGATAACCGCTTAATCATTGAATATAGCTCCAAGAGAAAACTCTGCCACTTTATGGAAGGATTAATTGATGGTGTGGCAGATTACTTTAAAAGCCCTATTAAATATAAACAAACGAGCTGTACTTTAAATGGTAATAAAACCTGTGAATTCGATTTAACTTTCTCATAGTAAGTAAAAATAATCTCATGGAAAAAGAAATCCTTGAAAAAAAACTGAAAATCGCACTTCAAAAAGCCTCAATCCTTGAGAATATGATTGAGAATACTACGCGGGAACTCTATCAAAAAGAAAATAAACTATTAGCTAGAGAAAAAGATTTACTTAAACAAAAAGATGAATTAGAAAAAACACAGGAACAACTTATTCGGGCTGAAAGATTATCAATAATAGGACAAATGTCTGCAGGAATTGCACATGAGCTAAATAATCCAATGATGGGAATACTAAACTACATTCAGTACTGTTTGAAGCATACACCTGAAAATGATAATAAATATTCAATTCTGCAAGATGCAATAAAAGAAATAAATCGCTGTATTAAAATTGTAAAAGATATTTTGTTTTTTTCCCATCCTGGTCTTGAAATGGAAAGTGGGTATGAGAAAAAAAACTGCAACATTATTTTAGACAATGCTTTGAATTTGCTATCTTATCGAATAACAGAAGAAAAAGTTTTTATTAACAAGCATGGCACTAAAGGACTGCCTGAAATTTGGATGAAAGCAAATAATATAGAACAAGTGTTTGTTAATCTTATTAATAATGCACTGGATGCTTTAAAAGAAAGCAATAAAAAAGAAATTGATATTGATTTATCTCAGAAAGACAAGTTTGTTCAAATTACAATTACAGATACTGGCTGTGGTATATCTAAGGAAAGTCTTCATAGAATATTTGATCCGTTTTTTACCACAAAACCTGTAGGAAAAGGTACAGGTCTTGGACTTGGTATATGCCACAATATAATAAAAGTACATGGCGGGAGTATTTTTTGTGAGAGTAAATTGGGAATAGGAACTAAGTTTACGATTTTATTACCAATTGAAAGAAGAAAACACTAGTTGTGCTAGAATCCCTTGTGAGCTTGAAGTTATAAGCTGAGCGTGAAATAAAATTGAGGCTAAGAAGAGATGAGTAAGCGGATTTTAAGCATTGACGATGATGAAGCAATCAGAAAATCATTTATCTTAGCTTTTGAGGGTACAGAATATAAAATTGATACAGCTGAATCAGGACATGAGGCATTAGAGAAAATAAAAACAAATTTATATGACTTACTTTTCCTTGATCTTAAAATGCCAGAAATGGATGGAGTGGAAGCATTACGGAAAATAAGGAAAATCAGTAAAAAAATACCAGTGTTTATTTTAACGGCATTTCATAAAGAATTTTTTAGCAACCTTAAATTAGCAAGTGAAGAAGGGTTGGTTTTTGAGCTTTTAGAAAAACCTGTTGGGGTCGATGAAATAATCCTAATTGTAAAGAGTGTTCTTGAGGGTCCACAAGCGTATTGAAATCTTTTTTAAAGAGACAAAAACAAATGAAAGAAAAAATCGTACTGTTATTATTCATAAATAAAAACACCCCTCAAATACCAAAATTTCTTGAGGATTTTAGAAGAATTATTGATGAAAGATATGGGGACGAATATGAATTGGATCTACAGGTACTTGATATTTTAGATAACTGGGAGCAGGCTAAAGCTGTGGATGTCAAGGTTACTCCTACTTTATTTAAGTCTAATCCTATGCCTATTGCTAAAGTAACAGGAGATCTTGCAGATATAGAGAAGGTAATAGTTCTTTTAGGCTTAAAGAAACCTTTATAAATTAATTAAAGTAAAGGCACTTTATTATCTTAATTTGTTAATTAATATTGTTAATTAATATTAACTTTAGTGTTTATATGTGAATTTTGCTCTTCTTGTGTGGGTATAGGAGTTTATAGCTGGTGGCAAAAAAGCTATAGCAAAAACACTTGACTCGGAAGTCCCGTGAAAAATTAGATTCAGGACAAATGAGATGTTAAAGAAAGAAAAATTATCTTATAAAGAGATTCTGGATGAACTTAATCTTACAGAGGATACCTTGTCTTCACTTGAGCGTGTAATGGAGGGCAAAAATTCATCTGATTCAGAAAATTACAGAAACCATACTAACTACAGTAATAATAATGAAGAAGTAGCCCCGCTTGAAATAACTCAAAAACTTCGAGAATCAGGCTTAAATTCTTTTGAAATAAATTTTTTAGCCTCTTTCTCTGAGAAATTAAAAGGGATACTTGATGATGTGGGAGGAATAAACAATCTAGTTAAAATATCACCTGCCTATAAAGTAAAACAGGCTTTAAATGTTGCTCGTGAAGAATTACATTACTTAAAAAGTCATATACAAAAACTGGAAAAAACACAAGAAGATGCATCTAAACTAAAAAATAAAATATTCCAACTTCAATCAGAACTTGGTACAAAAAACCAAGTCATAAACAATCAAGAGCAAGTTATAGACAATAAAAATCAAATTATAGAGAACCAAAATAAGCAATTAGATGATGCTCTTACGTTGAACGATCAATTAGGGGAACAGCTAAATTCATATAAAAGAAATAAAACCGTTGTGCCTGATTACTATCCTGGAAGAGGTAAAGAGCGCTACTATTCTGCCAACGAAAGAGATTTTGAACTTTTCGAAACCAGGAAGAAAAATCAGGAATTATTAGAGGAGCTCCAACGAAGTGAAAAAGAATTCGTGGAACTTAAAGAAGAACTTGAGATTACAAAAGGTAAGACTACTAAGGTTGTACAAGATGTAGAGAGGGAATACAAAGATAAAATTACAAACCTCCGGGAACAAATAGATAGTGCAGTTAATAAAAAGCAAAAAGAGTGGGATCAGTATTATGCTCGTTTGTGTGAACAACATAAAGTTGAGCTATTAACTTTGCAAAAAAGACATGATGAACACATTGTAAATCTAAAGCAAAACATCGAACAGCGGGAAAAAGAATTTTACGGATCAAATCCAGTATTAGAGTTGTTTAGTAAGGTGGGGCGCAAAATAAAATAAGTTGCTACTCTGGCTTTTTGTGTCTCATTGCAGCAGTAAAAAACTTACCTGTAAATTGGGCATACTAACAAATCGAGGATAGCATGTCGCTGCAATGACAGTTACCCGGAAAAATTAACATACCAGAATTCGTTATGTAAGTCCTCACTCTAATGATTGTTTGCTTGCTCTTTTGATAATCCTGGCAATATTTTATTTGCAAAAGGCAGATGCCTTACCCACTCATTAATAAGAAACTGTTCAATGGTACGACAGCCTATACCAATAACTGGATTCTCTGAAGCCAAATAAACTATTCTACAAAACGTTCTACTTAAAAACTCATCGACTAGTGTTTTAAAATTAAGCTGCTTTTTATTTAAAATTTTCAATGCAGTCATTCCTGCTCTTGCGCCTAATCTGGTAGCCATATTTAAAAAACCTGTTCCTGCCCTTGCCAGATAACCACTTTGTCTGTTTGGATCTATGATAGCTGCTCCTATTGTTATTTCAAGAGATTTTTTTACCCCTGTTATCCAAAGCTCTTTATCAGCTTTTTTATTTTCAAGAATGTTTTGAATTGATCGTGATGAACCATATCTGAATGTTTCTGTAATAAAACGAAAAGGTATTCTTATAAAATAATTGTCGATAAGGGTTTCAAAATATCTTCCTATGCCTCTTATCGATGAGTCAATTAAGCTTGGCACTCCAGAAATTGGCGTGTTATTAGCCAAGTTTATTTCCAGCTTTGCATGAGGTATTGTGTCCTTTTCAAGGATGGGTGCTTTTGTTGACAATTTCTTTGAAGTCATCAATAAGCTATCAACTGTGGGACTTATAGGCATGTTAAAAAATTCTTTAATTAGTTTAGCTATAACTATAACTTTGAGGACATTTATTTAGTCAAATTATAAATTTAACAGTGTATTTAAATAATTAAGAAAATCTAAATTTTGCTTTGAGTATCAAGTTTTTTAATCAAACCGAATCATATTTGGTTAAAGCTGTACTCACTGGCTTAAAATATGCACTTATGTCAATTAATGTTAGTCCTACTTACATGGTTATTAAATATGTTCTTAATTATATAATCGGAGGGCTTGCTGGTTTACTTTTTTTATGGGTAATGCTCTCTGCACATGCAGTGGTACTTTCTATAGATAATTTACTTCAAAGACAATTTTTAACAGAACTTCAATCAGATGAATCAGATTAATTGCATGGAAATTATTTAAGGCCGACTAGTCAATCCCAAAAGGATCGTAATCAAGAAAATTATTACCAGATAAACAAAAGTTCTCCTTTGTCCATGGGGAACTTACTCCAAATTTAAAAGCATTTCCTTCTGCTCTAAATATTCCTATAATAGCGCCTGCAGTTCCTTTAATTAAACCGTATGTTAATCCACCTGCAATTTTATAAGTGATTAAATCTTCGTCCCCAAAAGATTTAGCTGTTTGTCTTGTGCCCTGTGTCCATCCACATATACCACCTCTTACAAAACCAATTAATGGATTTACAACAGCTCCAGCTATTACTCCAGAAGTCTGCTTAAAAACCTTCTCGATTTTGTCCTTTTTAATATCCATTGCTAATGCAGGAATACATGAGGTGACAAAGATAAATAAAATTGCAGAAATACAGCAGTAGTTTTTCATAAGTTCCATTAATTATAAATTCAATATAATAAAACATAGTTATAAGCTAAAACATATTTCATAAATCTATATAAGACTTAAAAGTTACAATCCAGCTTTTACAGCTGATATTGAAAACAAAGATCAAATTAAAAAAGAACTAGAAGGTAATGTAAATTAACTTGAAGGATTACATTATCTTTTAAATAGAACGTGACTTAGAAATAGCAACTCATGCTTAAGCCAGAACTTATTTGAATTAGCGCTTGATTATTTTGTCTATTGATGTTTTTGAAATGAACTCTAAAGCAATTGATTATTTTCCTGCTTTGTGAGCTTCTGCTGCAGCTTCATGTGCTGTTGCTGCTTCATGTGCTTTTTGTGCAGCTTCTTCGTGGGCAGTTGCTGCTTTATGAGCTGCATCAGCTGCTGCCTTGTGTGCTTCTATAGCTTTATGTGCAGGAGCAACAACTTTGTGAGCTACTTCTGCTACTTCATGTGCTGCTGTTGATGCAACATGTGCTGCCTCAGCAGCAACTTTATGTGCCTCAGTTGCAATCTTAGCTTTTTCTTTATGACTTGCTGTTTGTGTTTCAGCTAAAACATAGTTATTAACCTGTAGCAGTACCGCTAAGACCATTGCTAGAAATGAATACTTTTTCATAATTTATCCTCCTAAGATTATTAAAATACACCCAACCCCATAAAATATAGTTTAAAACCAAGGTACATTGTATCCTTTTTCATTTAGAATTAATATCAATCCTAAGATTATCAAGAGTATGATTTTATATTGAAGTATTTATTATGAGATTTTAAGATTAGTGACAAAACAGATAATATATGGAATAAATTAAAAAGCATATATTGTTAGTGATGTTCATTTAAATAACAATCTATATGGCAAACATGCAAAATGATATTGAAAACTTTTGGAGTATAAATCCCGGTGAATTACTAAACAATCTAAATTCTTCACTTAGTGGACTTTCAGAAAATGAAGCAAGCAAAAGATTAGAAAGCCTGGGAAATAAGCTTCTAAGTAAACGAAAAGCAACCAATGCTCTGGTTATATTTTTAAATCAATTCAAAAATCCGATCATTCTAATTCTTATTTTTGCAGTAGTTTTGTCTTTGTTCCTTCGTGATTTTACTGATAGTTTAATTATCCTAATCATTATTTTTTTTAGCGGAGTACTTAGTTTTTTCCAGGAATACAGTGCTTCAAATGCTGTAGATAAATTACTATCTATGGTTAAAATAAAAGTAGACGTTATAAGAGATAAAAACACCATAAAAATTGATTCAGACAAAGTTGTGCCTGGAGACATAATCCTGCTCTCTGCAGGGAGCTTAATACCAGCTGATTGTCTTCTTATAGAAACAAAAGATTTTTTTGTAAATGAGACAGCTTTTACAGGTGAAACATATCCTGTTGAAAAAAATATTGGTCTAACACCAAATGATATCCCGATTTCAAAACGTACAAACTCAATCTTTATGGGGACAAGTGTTATAAGTGGAACAGCAAAAGCTATAGTAGTAAAAATAGGCAAGGATACAGAATTTGGGAAAATTAGTGAAGAACTTGGACAAGGAGCAGCTGAAACTGAATTTGAACATGGGATAAAACAATTTGGCTATCTACTAATGAAAATAATGCTTGTAATAGTAGCCATTATTCTTTTGTTCAATATTTATGTGCACCGTCCATTAATTGATTCTATTTTGTTTTCGCTTGCTATTGCTGTAGGTATTACTCCACAGTTACTCCCAGCAATAATTAGCATAAATCTCTCTCACGGTGCTAAAAATATGGCAAAACAAAAAGTTATTGTAAAGAGACTCTCTTCAATTGAAAATCTTGGTTCAATGAATATACTCTGTTCTGACAAAACTGGAACTCTAACAGAAGGAAAAGTAAAACTGCAAGGAACTCTTGATATTAATAACAACAAAAGTGAAAAAGTAGGAATGTTTGCCTATTTAAATTCCTTCTTTGAAAGGGGTTACATAAATCCAATAGATGAAGCAGTTCGTAAAGATTTAAGTTTTGATCTGAAAGCTTATAAAAAGATTGATGAGCTACCATATGATTTCAATAGGAAGTGCTTAAGTATATTAGTTTCAGAAAGGGATAGCTACCTATTAATAACTAAAGGAGCCGTCAACAATATTTTGGCTGCTTGTAAAAAAGCAGAGACTCCATCAGGTGAAATAGTAGACTTAGAAGCTCTAAAAGAAAAAGTAGATAAGATGTATAAAGAACTAAGTTTAAAAGGATTTAGAACCTTAGGGGTTGCATACAGAAGATTTGAGAAAGAAGTGCATGTAACTAAAGAGCATGAATCAGAGATGGTGTTTTTAGGATTTATAACCCTTTATGATCCACCAAAAGAAAGGATATTAAATACCATAAATGACTTAAAGAAAGTTGGAGTAAAACTTAAAGTAATCACTGGCGATAATAAGCTGATTGCACAAAGTGTTTGTGAACAAATTGGTTTAATAAATCCAAGGATTTTAAGTGGAGATGAAATAAAGCACATAAATGATTTAGAGCTAGAAAAATCAGTACAAGAGATAGATATATTTGCAGAAATTGAACCAAATCAAAAAGAAAAAATAGTTCTTGCTCTAAAGAAAGTTGGCAATGTAGTAGGCTATATGGGAGATGGAATAAACGATGCTACCGCCTTACATTCTGCTGATGTAGGTATATCTGTTGATACTGCTGTGGATGTTGCAAAAGAAGCTGCTGATATTGTACTTCTGGATAAAGATCTTGAAGTGGTAATTGCCGGCATAAAAGAAGGAAGAAAAACCTTCGCAAATACACTAAAGTATATTTTCATTTCAACAAGTGCAAACTTTGGAGATATGTTCAGTATGGCTGGAGCATCTTTATTTCTTCCTTTTTTCCCATTGTTTCCAAAACAGATACTTTTAGATAACCTGCTGACTGATTTTCCTTCGATGGCAATTGCTACCGATAATGTAGACAGTGATTTTGTTAATCTGCCTAAAAGATGGAACATAAATTTTATAAAAAAGTTTATGCTAACTTTTGGACTTTTAAGTTCATTCTTTGATTATCTTACATTTGGAATATTATATTTCATACTTCATGCAAAGCCTGAGGAGTTTAGAACAGGATGGTTTATGGAATCGGTAATCTGTTCAGTTGTAATAGCTCTAATTATAAGGACCAGAGGATTTTTCTGGAAAAGCAAGCCGAGTATTTATCTGTTTACAGCATCAATAATTGCACTTTTACTGGTGTTTATTTTTACATGGGATCCTTTTTTATCAAAGGTATTTGGTTTTACACTTGTCCCCAATTTTTTTATTGTTATTTTAGGAACAATTGTTATGGTTCATATACTGGTTGCAGAATTAGTCAAAGTTTACTTTTACAAGAAAGTTAGTTTCTGATTATAAAAACATTCCTCTATAAATCAAATACCTCATGAGGCTTTGGCATTTTTACCTGATACCCTTTTGCTTTCAACTCACTAGCAATACTAGCCATAGCAAGAGGAGCACCATGAACTAAAAAAGTAGTTTCTGTCTTACCAATATTTTTATGCCATCCAAGTAACTCATCTCGCCCAGCATGAGATGAAAATCCGTTTATTGTATAAACTTTTGCCCGTACATTTATTTCTTCTCCATATATATAAACGGTTTTTGCACCATCAATTATTTTTCTTCCAAGTGTTCCTTCTGCTGCAAAACTAACAAAAATAACACTACATTCTTCTCGCCACAAATTATGTTTTAAATGTTGACATATACGTCCACCGGTACACATACCTGATCCAGCCATTACAACTGCTCCGCTTTTTATATTGTTTATTGCTATTGATTCAGAAACATCTCTTGTATAAGTCAAAGTAGGCAGATAAAAAGGATCAGTGTCATTCCTAAATAATTTAGTAAACTCATCATCGTAACATTCTGGATGGTGTTTATATATTTCTGTAGCTGAAATTGCCATCGGTGAATCAAGAAACACCTGCATATTATGTGGCAATTTTCCTTTTTCAACTCCTTCTCTTAAGAAAAAGAGGAGTTCCTGAGCACGTTCAAGAGCAAATGTAGGAATATAAACATTGCCACCACGCTTGAAAGTATCATTAATTGCTAAGTATAACTCACTAACAGATTCTTCAATTGATTTATGAGCTCTGTCTCCATAAGTCGTTTCCATAACTACAAAGTCTGCTTGTGGTAAAGGCACAGGATCACGAATAATTGGCTTATTTTTATTACCAATATCTCCAGAAAATATAATTCTTTTTTCTGATTTACCTTCTTCTATCTCTAACAATATTGATGCAGCACCAATGATATGTCCGGCATCAAAGAAAGTTGCTTGAATTCCTTTTGAAAGTTTTATTGGTTTTTCATATATTGCATTATGTCCAAAATAATCTAATGAATTAAGCACATCTAAGGTACTGTAGAGTGGTTGAGTATTATGATGCTTACTTTTTTTACTATATTTGTAGCTTCTCTTAAAATGCTTTGCATTTCTTTTAGCTTCTTCTTCATGAACATGAGCAGAGTCAAGCATTACAAGTTTTGCTAATTCACGAGAAGCACTAGTAGTAATGATTTCACCACGAAAGCCTTGCTTAACTAGAAGTGGTATTCTTCCACAGTGATCTAAATGAGCATGGGTAAGTAAAACGTAATTAATATCTTTTGGCTTAAATCCAAATGGTTTTAAGTTTTCTTCAGCAAGTCCACCTTCACCCTGGTACATTCCACAATCAATTAAAATCTTTATATTTCCAGTTTCTATCAAGTGGCATGAACCTGTTACTTCTCTTGCTGCTCCGTGAAATGAAAGTTTCATGGTTAATTACCTTTATGAACTTGTTTAATAATAAACTCTGCTCTTTCAGATATTGGTGCAACTGGTACTCTTATAACTTTGTAGCCTAGCTCTGTGTAACAGTTATATAGAGCTTCATGAATCTCTTTAGCTTTTGAACTAGTTTCTGTTCTTGCATAGTCCTTGTCATAAACAGGCAGCACATCTAAGATAAACACTCCTTTATATTGTCTTCTTTTACTTATTTGTACTGCAAGATTATGATCACCTGAACATCTTTTTATATAAACTATACTATCCGGTAAACCTCTTTCCCAGAAAATAAGATCGTTTTTAGGTGCAGTTTCTTCTGTCTCGATTTTTATCTTTAAGATCTTATGCTCAAAACTTTTTTCATCACCCCTGATTTCTTCAATAGTTTTCCCTTTGCTTAATTCATCATCTATTAGAATTCGTGCAACTTCAGGACGAATCAGATAACCTAAATATGCAAGATGATCAATAGTTTTTGATTTACCAGTTGACGGCCCACCGGTTATAATATACCAATTTGTTTTTTCAATAGTTTCATTCATATCATGGAGCTTGCCCGAAATTGAAGAAATTGAAATTGTACTCTTATTATTTTATCTGTTTTACTATTATCTACAAAGTAACACTGGACAAGTCGCCTCCATTAACACATTTTTTGTGGTACTTCCAAAAATTAATTCCATAAATCTGTTTTCACCAAATGCACCAATGACAATTAATCCAGGATTAAAAATCTTTATCTGCTTAGCAATTCCTATCCATGGCATAGCAGCCCCAAAATCCACTACATATTTAGTATTTAACTCGTAAGGTGCAAGGAATTCTTCTGCTTCATCTAAAGGCTTTTGTGCTGCATCAATATCATTGGCAACACTTATAACTATTACTTCAGAGTTTAAAAGTTTTGCAAATGTAGCTCCTATACTTAAAGCACGTTGTGAATTCTGACTACCATCATATGCTATTAAGATTTTATTATTTACTTTTGCATTTTCTGGCACTACTAGTACAGGTCGTGTAGTAACTCTAAGTAAATCTTCAGTAACTGGTCCAGGTTCTTTTGAACTTTCAGGATAAGTTTTCCCTCTCCTGCCAACCACTACCATATCCACTGTTCTTGCCATTTCTTCAATTACTTCGTGGACATTTCCTCTTTTAGTAAAAAAATTATGGCTTACAGCAAACTTCTTACACTCTTCTTTAAAGCTTTTTTCTAATTTATTTGCTTCAGCTATAAATTGTTTTTCAACTTCTACCTGTTCCAATGTCGGACGTGAATGAGGTATACCCGAAGTAACTCCAACTGCTGCACCCATTAATTCAACAGGTTGCCATTCAAGTAAACGCATAATATCTTCTACATAAAGCCCTTTTACTTTTGCACCACAAATTCTAGCTAGTGCAATACCTACATTTAATGCAGACCCGCTTGATTTTGATTCATCCATTGCTATTAAAATGCTTTTCATAAGTTTATCCTTTCAATATTTTTCACAAATATCTCGACTTATTTATACCTTGTATCATTGCTTAGTTCTTTAACCATATCTTCAATACACTCATCATCAAACTCAACTACAGGAGCAAGATCGCTTATTGAAATAATGCCAACCAGTTTCCCATCTTTTTCTACAGGTAATCTTCTGTATCCATAATCTCCAATAATGTCCAGTGCTTCTTTACAAGTAGTTTCTGGGAAAATCGTCATAGGCCATCTGGTCATTATTTCATCGACAGTCGTTGTTGAAAGATCACGCTTATGTGCTATTGCGCGAGTTACAATTTGCCTGTCAGTAACAAGCCCTAAAAGCCTTTTTTGTTCACCTACTACAAGTACTGTGCCGACATTTTCTTCATCCATTAATTTAGCTGCTTCATAGACACTGTCTTTTGGATTTACAGTTACCAAATTTGTCTGCATAATTTGACTTATTTTTGTTTCAGTTGCTAATGTCATGATTTTTCTCCTAGGTTTTTCTTTATTTATGCTCTATCTATATAATGCCCCTAATTACTAGCTGATTCATCAACCCATAGGATTAATTAAAGGATGATCTTTAATTGGAAAGATCATCCTTTTGATTCTCTTAGGATTGATTTTCTTTTCATTTCAAGGGAGTATTCTTTAATATTGTAGAAAAACCTAAAAAGGAGGGTAACGATATGACACTAACAAAATGGAAACCATCTAATGGATTATCAAGGTTCCTTGATGAGGATTTTCCATTACTCAGATGGAAGCCCTTTAGAGATCTAGACAGGTTCTTTGATGCAGATTCTCCAGTTATGGCACTACCAAAGTTTGGCCTTGATTTAGCAGCTGATGTCTATGAAAAGAATGGAAATGTTGTAGCTGAAATGTATCTTCCAGGTATTGATCCAGAAAAGATAGATATTTCTGTTGAGGAAAATTATCTAAAGGTCTCTGGCTCAAGAGAGGAAAAGAAAGAAACAGAAGAAAAGGACTATTACAGCAAAGAAATCAGGCGTGGTTCTTTTGAAAGAACAATTCCTCTGCCAGATGCTGTAAAAAAAGATAAAGCAGATGCCAGCTATAAAGATGGTGTCTTAAAAATAACGATTCCTAAAGATGAAAAGAAAGAAGGAACAGTCAAGGTAAAAGTAACAAAGTAGCCTTGACTTTTTGTGGAGCTTTACATTTGTGATGATAATTACACAAGTGTAGAGCTCTATTTATTGAAATAAATTTTAAGTTGATACAAAGTTAAACAACTTGCGTCTTGTAATCTATGCAAGAACAGACACATCATAAAGATCCACAATTTGGACATCATCTTGGTTTTTGGTACCCACTTGCATGGCGACTTTTAGCGACCAATAAATACTGGTCTCCATCTATGTGGTTACCTAAAGAGTCTGCACTAGCAATTGATATTTATATTGGGAGCTGGTGGTTGCTTGAGTTCTTATGTATTGTTCTCTGTAATAATTATTTTCATTGGCAAGGTACCGGAACATGGATATTTACTTCTCTTATTCTTTTTAGGTTAACTGATCTTATGTTTGTACTTTCATCTATACTTGTGAAAGGTTTTTACAGAAAGCAAGGTGATTGGCCCTCGGTAAATAGAATTACACTTCTTGTAATATTAAATGCTATTGAACTTATGGTTATGTTTGCAATCTTATATAGAGCTTTAGGTATCTTAACCCCAGAAATTGCAATGACTAACCCAGAACTTAAAAACTTTTTTGATGCTCTTTACTTTAGTTTTGTAACTGGTACTTCTTTGGGCTATGGGACGCCGCATCCTGTTGGCTGGCTATCCAGACTACTTGCAATACTTGAATCATCATCTATAGTTCTTGTTGTTATAGCTGTAATCGGCTATATAACAGGTGAAAAAAGAAAATCATTAAACACTGAACAAAAACAAGATTAAGTTGTAATAAGTAAATTATTTATTAAGGATCATTCTTTTAGGTTATCTTTTGAAGGATGTCTGACTTTGCAGTATTAGCTAGACTAAAAAAGTGAGGTAAAAAAATGAATATGCAAGTCAAAGCAATTCAAAACTTATGCAGTGTAAATAATGGATATATGTCACAAATTCTTAATTTCTCTGAGTATTACAAATCAAAACATGGATTAAAGCCTGTTCAAGAACAAGTTATTAATTCAAGTTCTTCAACTAAAGATGGTGGACCACCACAAGATTCTTTCTTTGATAATAACAAAACATTGCCAGCAATTTTAATTTCATTTTTAGCATCAACAGCTTTAACGGCAGGTGTTCATACTACGAATATATTAGATAGGTTTGGAGATACAGTAAAGAAACTCACCCAAGGTGGATTAACTTTTATTACTGTAGTTTTAGGAGCAACTGCAGCTGGTGGTTATTTAAGTACTTTAAGTAATGACTCAGAATTAGAAGAAAAGAAACTGAGCTATCTATTTGATTAACTACAAGAAGTTATTTCCCACATACATAGCTTGTTGAGGTAATTTCATTACTATCTAAAATATTATTATTATTTAAATCTAAACCACTTTCAACTTTAGTTCCACCTTTTTCACAATTACTTCCTCTAGGCTCATTGCTGACATTCACCAGGCTAATTAATCCATTAGTTCCATTTGCACCAGTAGCACCAATGTTGCCTTGTAATCCATTGCAAACATAATTGATAGAAGTGACTTCAATGGTATCCAGTGTTCCATTATTATTTGAATCTAAACCACTTTCAACTTTTTTGCCGCCAGTAGCACAATTAGCACCAGCAGATTCAGTAGTGATTTTTACTAGACTATTTAAACCATTTGTTCCAGTATTACCTTTATCCCCTTGTGGTAATCCTAAAACAAGTGTACATGCATCAGGATCAAAGGTTGATGTTGCCATAGAGCCTGCTCCTAGCGTAATTGAAGAGATAGAAAGTGTTGAAGTCATATCAGTACAAACACTCATTCCATCAGCTCCATTAATACCATTGCTACCGCTACCACCATTTACACCATTAAAACCAACTGGAATACCAAAGGTAAGATTGCAAAGAACAGGATCAAAAAATACACTGGACTGGCTTCCTGGAGATAAATTATTTGCAAAAACCATAAGTGTATCTTTTACATTTTCACAAATACCCATACCATCCATACCAGGAGGTCCAACTTCTCCTTTTTCACCTTGTAGTCCCTGTGGTCCTTGTATTGTCGGTAAATTTTCTACTTTAATAGCTGAGCATTTTACTTCAAGTGCACCTACCAATGTTTCTGTTACTCCTAGTAGTGGAGAACTAACAATTACATCTCTAAATCCAGGTTCAATATTACTAGAAGCTAAAAGTTTTACCTTTGCAATATTTTCTTCAGAGACATCTATATTTTTTACTTCAATGCCTGTTCCTTCTATTTTTATTTGTGTTAGTGTATTTAAACCTTTACCTGAAACTAAAATAACGTTCCCGCTTCCACATTCAATAGTACTTGGATTAATAAAATCTGCTCTAAACTCAGGCTTTGTAAGAATATTTGTGGTACAAATTCCGCTACCATCAACAGTAGCTTTAATTGTGTAAGAACCAGGCAAAACTGCTTCTACAGGAATTTTATAAATCTTATAATCGATTGCACTAATTGTCTGGGCTTTGTTCTCTATTTTCCTTAAATCAAAAAAGGCTTTTGTTCTAAATATCATGGACTCAATAAAAGCCTCTTTTTTACTGATACTATTCCGTGGTCTTTTTGGTTTAATTATTTTTAATCCTCCTTGAATTAATTTATTACTGTCAAGTGCAATGCCAATACCCTCTGCACCAATAACTTCTACTTTTATGTTCTTACTATCTGGGGTAATGAATAACTCAATCTCTGTTTTTTCTTTAAGCTCAATGTAATATTTATTGAACTTAAAAGCTGGTAATAAACTAGAAGTCAAGTTCTCTTGGGCTAAAGTTCTATTGATCTTAAGAGGATAATGTTTTGTCTGTAAAGCAAAACCTTTAATGTATGGTAAAGAGGTTATAAGTGCAAAAGAAAGTACAGCAAAAGCAATAATAAAATAAATTACTACCAGATTAGAATGAAACAATTTTTTAAGCTCATTGTGCATTTTTCCATACCTTCTCTCATGAGAGTTTTTAGAGCTGATACTTCTAAGCAAACCCTCTCACTTAATACATACCTTTAAATAAGTAGAATTAACTTACTCCTAAGGCTGAAATACTTAGTAATAGCCACTAACTGTGCATTAATAAATCATCCTTTTGATTAGCCACAAGAAGGATTTTGTTTTCTTACCTCAGGGGTATTCTAATTCTTGGAGGTAAAAAATAAATGATACGAAAATTTAGATCACTATTTTTTGTTCTTATAATATTGAGCTTATTTGCATTTGTTAATTATGGATTTTTAAAACCTCAGCCGATTTTTGCTGAAGCATATACTCAGGTACAAACGTGGATAAATAACTATGGTGATCCAAACTTTAGCGATGATAAATTAAAAGTTCTAGGAGATATTCAGCCAGGTTTAGGTGTAATTATGCAGGAAATTGGCAGACGATTTACAGCTATTTATTATGCAGCTAGAGCCGGGAACTGGGATCTTGCCAGTTATGAATTAAAAGAATTGCGTGAAGCTCAGGAAGTCGGGGAGATTACAAGACCTAAGAGAAAAGAAGCTCTTGTAGCCTTTGAAGAAAGCTTTCTTGGTGGTGCAGAAAATCCAAGTGAAGGCACTCTTCAGGATGCTATAAATAAAAAGAACTTTTTAGCATTTAATAAGTCATTTAAATCAGCAATAGGTGGTTGTAATGGCTGTCATCAATCGACAGGTTTCTCTTTTATAAAGTACAGACTTCCAGTAAAGTCAGAACTACCGTTACAATTTTTTTTAAATGAAGAAGGTAAGTAGATGATAAAAACAATTTTTTTAATCTGGTTTCTAATTATATTTATGGCTTTTACGCAGGCTTACTTTGCAGAAAGTACTTTATCAGGGAAAGATATTTTTTCTAAAGTAAAAGGGCCTTATGGTACCTGCAATACCTGTCATCCTGGTGGTAGTAGTGCAGGCAGATGGGACAGTGAAGCTAAAGAAATAAGTGATGATGGCGATAAGAAGATACCAGAAATAAAAGGCATAGGTAAGAAAAAATCTCCTGAGCAGTTAGAAAAAATAATTGTTTTGATGAGAAATAAATATAAAGTTCCTATTCAGGATGATCAGATGAAAATGTTGATTGACTATATCTCAAATTTGTAAGGATAAAAAAGTATGAAAAAAAATGTTTTTGTTTTGATTGTTTTATTATTCGGATTTAGCTTTTTAAGAGCAAATGCTCTGCCACAATACTTAGACATATATGATAGTGACAAATTTGCTAAGCCAGAAATGAAAAATATGTGCAATGTTTGTCATGTATCACCGGGCGGAGGTGGTCCATTAAATACTTTTGGAAAAGCATTTGATTCAAATGGGCACAGGATCACAAATGACCTTAGGCAGAAGTTTCCAGCTCTGTTTGATCTTGCAAAAGCTCTGTCACCGAGGATTAACCGTATTAAGCCAGCAGTGCTCTTTACTGGCAAAGAAACAAAAATTACTGTTTTAGGTAATAATTTTGCAAGTGATGATGTCCTGAAAATTGATAGTAGTGAAGCCAATGATGTTCAGAAAGTATTTATTAATTCGAAGAAAATTAATATAACAGTTACTTTTAGTGATACCGGCATTCATACCTTTCAAATTGTTAATGTAATAGGGCAAAACTCAAATATTTTTAAAGTTAAAGTCAAACCTGCAAAGTGATATTATATAGAAGCAGTTTGTAAAATTGCAGGTTTAGAATGCTTAATTTAGAAAATATTAAAACTACACAAGCTGATTTCCTCAAACTCATTGAAATTATTCCTGATGCAATAGTAATTGTAGATAACGAAGGAAAAATTAGATATATAAATTCTCAAACTACAAACACATTTGGATACAATCCTCATGAGTTGATTGGGCAGACTGTTGAAATATTACTTCCTCACCGCTTTAAAAGTAAACATATAGACCATAGAACTAATTATTCTAAGCATCCAGCAAGAAGACCAATGGGTAGTGGAATTGATCTTTATGGAAGAAAAAAAGACGGTACCGAATTTTCAGCAGACATAACAATATCACCCATTGAAACAGAAAATGGCATGCTGGTCATCAGTGTAATCCGTGATATTAGTGAACGTAAAGCACAAGAAGAAGCAGCAAAAAGACGAGCCAAGCAGCTTGAAGATTTGGTCAGTACGATGACACACGATTTAAAAACTCCTTTAATTGCTGCAGAAACCAGCTATAAACATTTGCAAGAAGGATACTTTGATAAACTAACTGAAAATCAAAAACAAATTATAACTTTGCTGACTCAAAGTAATGCACATACTTTAAGGCTGGTAAATAATTTACTGTCTGTTTTTAAATATGAATCACAGTCATACAAGCTTCTTTTAGAACGCATAGAAGTCTCTAAGCTTTTAGATAGAGCACATGATAAAGTTAAACCATTTCTTAAAGACAAAGAAATTAATTTAAAAGTTACAAAGACAAACTTTCAGTTTATATGTGATCCATTTGAAATAGAAAGAGTAATAGTAAACCTACTTACAAATGCAATTAAATATACCCAAAATAATGAAACAATAGAGCTTCAAGCAGTTAAAGACGAAGATGGAAATGTAATAATTAGTGTCCAGGATAATGGCATTGGAATATCTGCTGAAGATTTACCAAACCTTTTTGAGAGATTCTGGCAATCCACAAGATCTAATTCAAGCTCAAACAGCACTGGTCTTGGGCTATATTTAAGCAGACAAATTGTAGAAGCACATGGAGGTAAAATTTGGGCAGAAAGTACACGTGGAAAAGGAGCAACTATAAGCTTTAAAATACCTGCAATAACCTGAAAACTGCTGTAATCTAAGCCCTAGGAATGATGTTTTATGATAAAAACCTATGTAAGGTTTAGTTAAATGATAGAAGATGAATCAAAAAAAATTAAACTAATGCTAGTGGAAGACCATGTGCTAACAAGAATTGGTCTTAAAGTCTCACTTGAAAAATATTCAAATCTTGAAATTGTTGCTGAAACAGCAAATGGTAGAGAAGCAGTTGAACTTGCAAAAGAAAAAGCCCCAGATTTGATAATTATGGATATTGGTTTAATTGAATTAGATGGAATTGAAACTACTAAAAGAATTAAGCAAGCAAATCCAAATATAAAAGTTATTATGTTGACGAGTCACGAATCTGAACGCGAAATATTAGCGAGCCTGGCTAGTGGTGCAGATGGTTATTGTTTAAAAGATACGGCACCTGATCAGCTTTATACTGCTATAGGATCTGTACATGAAGGTAATGCATGGTTATCAAGTCAGGTTGCTGAAAAAGTTCTAAGAAATCTTTGCGGGAAAGATATTAATCAGATTAAACAAATTGATTTTAGTAAAAAGGTAGAAAATATACAGCAGAAAGATCCTACAAGATCTACATGCTATATTCCTACCATTCCACTTTCTGAGCGTGAGCTAGAAGTTTTAAAGCTGATTGTAGATGGTAAAAGCAATCAGGATATTGCTAGCAAACTTTTTGTGACTTTAGCCACTGTAAAAACACATGTCCGTAGTATATTGAATAAATTAAGTGTCGATGATAGAACACAGGCTGCAGTAAAAGCAATGAGGGAAGGCTTAGTTAAGTTTTGATTTCTTAGAAAGTGGGTTTATATGCGTGTTGAAGATATAATGAGTAAAAAATTATTTTACTTTGCAGAAAATCAGGTAATTACTATAGCTGATATTTTGAAACTTGAGAAGATTAGAAATATTCCTGTTGTTGATAAAGAACATAAATTAGTTGGATTAGTTACATATAAAGAGATTATAGGAGCTTTAGTTAAAAAATTAGACAAAGTACAGGTTAAAGATATCATGGTAAGAGAAGTAAAAGCTGTTGAGCCTGAAACCCCGCTTAAAGGTGCAATTGATATGATGATTATTAATAGGTTTAGTTGCCTGCCTGTAGTAAGTCCACATAGAAGACTTATAGGAATTATTACTGAAGTCGATCTCTTAAAAACACTCTATGACCAAACAGCTATGCCAAGTGGGTTTTATATCAAATAGTGACATTAAGTTTTAAGTTTAAATAAAGATATTATTAATAACAGTATTGCAACGACTTGAAAACAAATTTCAATCCACTGCTTTTTAAAATTATTTATAAATAATTTTAAAGGATTACCATCTAATGAATCATTTGGTAAAGTTCCATCTAATAACTCTTCAGCATCACTTATCCCATCATGATCTAAATCTGAATCTTTAAGTTCATTAACAAGCAACTCTAGATCACTTTGAGCGTTTGTGATTTTTTCATAACCAAGCTTTTTCACTAAATAATTTCCAAATTCGTTTAGGATTGGACTATCAACCAACTCTTTGTTTGAGTTTAAAAACTGATTATAGGCTGTTAATTGTTTTTCATCTTCACTCAATGATCCTAATTGTCCACTATCATTGCCATTAGGACCATTTGCATTAGTATGGCAATATGCACAATTTAATTGTTTTTTTGACTTTAATTCAATAAAAGCTTGAAACTCATTAAAAGCAAAAACTTGAGAGGGCTGAAGTGTCATTGCAAGGAGCAAAGCGATGACAAGAAACAATTTATTTTCTAATAATCTGGACAATATCTCCTCCATAAACTGTTGAAACAAATAAATAAACAAAGATAAAAATTGCAATTAATATATGTGTTTTCATGGAAATCCTTTTAAAGAGAAACGGTGTAAATAAAACTGCAAGAAAAATAACAAGTGAAACTATGATTACAAATGTCTTTGGTAAAATCTCAAGCGGGTAATATAAAAATAAAAAATACCACTCTGGCTTAATCCCGCTGGGTGTTGGTGAATTATCTATATATGCTGCTTTCAGAGCATATGGAATAAATGAATCATATGGCAATGTTTGACTAATAATAAGTAAAATCCCAAATAAAACTAGCCAGACTATAACGAGATGTGAATAATTCACGAAAGGCCACTTTTTAATAAAAAAGCCTGTCAAGTACTTGGAGGTAACGACAGGCATATGATTTTAATTAACGAAAAAGACCTTTTACGGGTCTTTCACAAAATAGAAGCTTTAT